>CAZELR010000061.1:0-790 GCA_964513075.1 uncultured Anaerolineales bacterium | reverse complement strand
CTACGAGCAGGCGTTGGGGCTGTACCGCGATGTGGGCAGCCGCGTGGGCGAGGCGAACGTGCTGGACAGCCTGGGTGAGATCGCTGAAGCGCAGGCGAAATGGCCGGACGCGCAGCGGTGGTTTGCGCAGGCGTTGAGCATTTATCGGGCTATCGGCGCTTCGTATGCCGATGTGACGGAACGCAAGTTGGCGCGAGTGGCGGAGCGGGGTCAGGCGCGAGATTCTTCACTGCGTTCAGAATGACAGGGAGGGCCCGCGGGCCCGCGTCCTGGGGGACGCGGGCTTTTTTGTTGGGCGCGGGGATCCTTCGACTGCGGCCTGCGGGCCTCCGCTCAGGATGACGGGAACCCTTCATTTTCTCGTTCACCGCGTTTCCTCCTTTTGTCCCTGCACCAACAACCCCGCCAGCCACGCCGCGTCCGCCTGCGTCAGCTCCACCACGGGCGGGTTCTCATCGCCGGTGGCGAAGAGCAGGAGCAGGCGATCGTTGGCCGTGCGGCACAGGATGAGGCGCCCGCGGGCCGGCGCGGCGCTTGCCGCCGCGCCCCCCACCGCCGCGGCGCCCGCCGTTGGGTCGGCCTCTTCCCGGAATAGCGCAAGCTGGCCGGTCGTTTTCATGGCGTCATCTCCTTCGGTGGTTCAAGGTTCAAGGTTGAAGGTTGAAGGGAGAGGGGGACGAGATTCTTCACTGCGTTCAGAATGACAGGAAGACGAGGACGAGATTCTTCACTGCATTCAGAATGACAGGAAGACGAGGACGAGATTCTTCACTGCGTTCAGAATGACAGG
>CAZELR010000060.1:18846-26879 GCA_964513075.1 uncultured Anaerolineales bacterium | reverse complement strand
ACAGCCAGGGCCCATTTTGACAGGCATCCCTCGTATGCGTATAATGTGAGTTCGGTGCGGCCGCCAAGGCCGTGCCACCGCGTTATTGGCCCTTTGAGCAGGCGACCCGCCAAGACGAAGTCCTATCCGCCATGATAGGCGCGGGACGCGAGGAGTAAGGTAGATGTATGCAGTGGTAGAGACCGGCGGCAAGCAGTATCGTGCGACGCCGGGCGAGTTCATCGAGGTTGAGAAGCTGGTGGTGGAAGTCGGCCAGCAGGTGACGTTGGATCGGGTGCTGTTGGTGGCTGACGGAGAGACCGTCACCGTTGGACGGCCCACGATCGCAGGTGCGTCGGTCACGGCGACGGTCGTGCTGCAAGCGAAGCATCGCAAGGTGCTCAACTTCCGCTATGCCCAAAAGAAGCGCCAGCGCGTGCGTCGCGGGCATCGACAGCCTTTCACCCAATTGCGGATCGAGACGATCCAGGCGTAAGTGAGGAGAGATTACAATGGCTCACAAAAAAGGTGGCGGCTCGAGCCGCAACGGTCGTGACAGCGTAGGTCAACGCCTGGGCGTGAAGAAGTTCGGCGGCGAGCATGTCTTGTCGGGCAACATCATTATCCGACAGCACGGCAGCAGGTTCCATCCTGGTGTAAATACTGACCTGGGCAGTGATTACACCCTGTTCGCAACGGCCGAAGGCTATGTCAAATTTGAGATCAAGAACGGACGCCGAGTGATCAGCGTGTACCCTGAGGCATAACGATGAAAGCCAAAATCCATCCAAAATACTATCCTGATGCGCGCATCATCTGCGCCTGCGGCAACACTTTCACGGTCGGCGCTACCGTCCCCGAGCTCAAAATCGACATCTGCTCGCAATGTCACCCCTTCTACACGGGTGAGCAGCGCATCGTCGACACTGCCGGGCAGGTTGACCGCTTTATGAAGCGTCTGGAACGCACCGCCGACACCGTCGAAACGATCAAAGCGCAGCAAGAGACCTTGCGGCGCGCGCAGAAAGAGCAGCGCCTGGCCAAACGTCGCGGCGACGCATAGGCAGGAAGCTAGATACTAGAAGCTGGATACTGACAACTCGCCGGTATCCAGCTTTTTCATTTCCCACTTTTAATATCGAGTATCCAGCATCCAGTGTCCAATCCGAGGTGTTCATGCCCCACTTTCAACCCCAGGGCGGATGGATCGAGATCATCTGCGGCAGCATGTTCAGCGGCAAAACCGAAGAGTTGATCCGGCGCGTACGCCGCGCTGAGATTGCACGTCAGCGCGTACAGGTATTCAAACCCAAACTGGATAACCGCTACGCGCTTTCGCAGGTAGCGTCACATGATGGGGGCCAGAAGGAAGCCGAGGTCATCGAGCGGGCCCGCGAAATCATCGAGAAACTAAGCCCCACGACCACCGTGGTGGCCATCGATGAAGCGCAGTTCTTTGACTGGCAGGTGGCAGACGTTGCACGTCTGCTGGCCGACCGGGGCCTGCGCGTGATCATCACCGGGCTGGATCTGGACTTCCGGGGGGAGCCGTTCGGCCCGATGCCGCTGTTGATGGCTGAAGCGGAGATGGTGGACAAGCTGCACGCCATCTGCGTGCAGTGCGGCGCGTCGGCCAGCCGGACCCAACGGCTGATCAACGGGCAGCCAGCGAACTACGACGATCCGGTGATCCTGGTGGGCGCGAGCGAGGTGTACGAGGCGCGCTGCCGGGAGTGCCACTCGGTGCCGGGGCGGCCGGAAGCGCTGCAAGCGTAGGTCAATCCCCCAGCCTCAGCCTGTCAAGCACCGCTTGGAGGTCCGCCGGCAGCGGCGCGACAAACTCAACTTCCCGCCCCGTCCCAGGCAGCAGGAAGGCGAGTCGTTGCGCATGCAGGAACTGGCGGGGACACGGCACCGGCAGTTTACGACGGGCGCCATAGATTTCATCGCCCACGATCGGGTGCCGGACATGCGCCAGATGGACGCGAATCTGGTGCGTGCGACCGGTGAGCGGCCGGCAGGCCAGCAACGCCAAGCGCTCGCCGGTGACACCGGACTTGAACACCTCGAGCGTTTCATAGCGCGTGACCGCGCGGCGTCCCTGGGTCAGCGGTACCACAGCCATCCGCTTGCGGTCGCGCACATCCCTACTGATGGCCGCGTCGATCTCCCCTTGCGGCGGCACGATCTGACCAAATACCAGCGCGAGATAGGTCTTGTGCACTTGCCGCGCCTTGAACTGCCCTTGCAGGCTGCGCTGCGCCGCGTCGTTCTTGGCCACCACGATGACGCCCGAGGTATCCTTGTCCAGCCGGTGCACGATGCCAGGCCGATGTGCGCCGCCTACTTCCAGATTGGGACAATGATAGAGGACGGCGTTCAGCAGTGTGCCGTGCCAGTTGCCGGCGGCAGGATGCACCACCATGCCGGCCGGCTTGTCGATCACCAACAGGTCGTCATCTTCGTAGAGCACGTCCAGGGGGATCGGTTCAGGCTCGACATCGAGGTCTTCGACTGGCGGCACCTCAAAAGTGATCGTATCGCCCGGCGCGACCCTGGTGCTGGCCCGCAGCGGCCGCCCCGCCCGCGTCACCAGCCCGGCCTCAATCCAGCGCTGCACCTCGGCGCGCGAGCGCTCCGTCAGTTGACCTGCCAACCACTTGTCCAGCCGTTCGCCTGCCTGCTCGGCGAGCACGACCAGCATTGCAGCTTCGTCCCCCGGCAGCTCATCGCCAGGCTCATCAAACACAGCTTCGGAAGCCGGACCGGCTTCCGAAGCTGAATCATCCGATCTCACCACTGCCATCCCGCGCACCTCAATGTGCTGTCTCCGGATCAGGCTCCACGTTCTCCATGCGCAGCAACAGAAGGGCCAGCACAATGGTCCCGACTACGATGCTGCCGTCCGCCACATTCCAGGCCGGCCATTGGTACAGGCGATCACCGACCGGCAGCGTGAAGAGGAGGAAGTCGGTCACGCGCCCACTGTGCTGCAAACGATCAATTAAGTTGCCGGCCGCACCGCCGAGCTGAAACCCCAGACAAACACGGATTGCCCAGTGCCCGGGGGGCAAAGTGCGCGCATAAGCCAAAACCGCCACAATCACAATGATGGGGATAGCGATAAAAATCGCCCGCTGATCACGCAGCAGGCCAAATGCGGCCCCAGTGTTGGTGTAATGCACGATGTTGAAGTATTTCGCCAACGCCGGAAATGGGGCAAAACCGCCGTTCAACGGCACGTTGGCCTCAACCAGGCCCTTGGTCCATTGATCGATTACGACTACGAAGGCCGCAAGCAGCACGATCACAAACCAACGTCCAAAGGCCGAGCCTGAATTTCGACGCAGATTCATTCCGTACACTCACATCTCAGCCTGGCGCTGACACGACATGCACAGCATCGCCTGAGGCATAGCTTTCAAACGAGCGAAATCGATCTCGACGCCGCAACGTTCACAATGGCCGTAAGTCCCGGCAGCAATACGCTGAAGGGCGCGGTCGACAAGCTCCAGGGAAAGTTGGTGCCCTCGGTGCAACGATACGGTGGCCGCCTGATCGAAAGCCGCGGTGCCATCATCGGCCATATGATTGCCCAGGCCAAGGTTAGACTCCTGAGCCGCATCAGACAGGCTGATGAGTTCTTGCCGCAAGCTGGCCTGCTGCTCCAGCAGATAGCCGCGCAGGCGTTCGATTCTCTCCGGTGATAACATACAACATCCTTCAGAAGCGCCCTTGCTCCACGTCATCGACGCGATGCCTCTGAGCATCGTCCGCATCATTGTACTGCAAGAAGCGAAAAACTGGAAGCTGGAAGCTAGATGCTGGAAGTTGGAGGTTGGATGCCGGATGCCCGAGAGAGCTCGAACTTCCAACCTCCGTTCTCCATCTGCTAGCCTCCATTACGCCTTGCGCACACCCAGCAGCACATCCTCCGCATCCAACTTGAGTTCCGCAGTAAACGCGCCCGACTCCGGCGCGGCCTGGACAAAAGAGACCGAGAGTGTATCGCCGGCAATCTCGGCGCCAAAGTTCTGCCACATGAGGTCCAATGCCGGACTGGCCTGGACTGTCGTACGGATGCGATCGCTGATTTCGAATCCGCTCTTCTTGCGCAGTTCCTGGATGTTACGCGTGATCTCGCGGGCCCAGCCCTCCCAGCGCAGCATGTCGGTCAGTTCAGTGGTGATGGCCACCAGGTAGCCGGCATCTTCGGCCACGGCGAGGCCTGCTTTGGGGCTCTTGCGCACTTGCACCTCATCCGGCAGCACCACGACATCCTCACCGTCCAGGGTCACGGTGACCGGCTGACCGTGCTCGACCGCCGCGGCAACGACCAGCGGGTCCAACGCCTGTAGGGCCACCTTGATGGCCGGGAACCGGCGACCGTACTTTTGGCCGAGCTGCTTGGGCAGTGGATGGATCGCGACATCGACCAGGTCACTGTTGGCTGTCACCGTCCGCAGCGTTTTGACGTTCAACTCCTCCTTAATCACCGCATCGGCCAGGCGCAGCACTGCGCCGGCTTCGCGGGCGGTGGGCAAGCCGACGATTGCCTCGGCCAACGGCTGACGCAGCTTCAGGCTGGCGCCCTCCCGCGCGGCACGACCCAGGCTGACCACTCTCTGGGCCAGCGCCATATCGGCCACAAGCTGATCGTCTGCGTACGCGGACTGGGCACCGGGCCACTGGGAAAGATGAACGGATTGCAGATTTGCAGACTGCAAATTTCGATTTTCCGCCTGCGGAGCGCTTTCTGTGCCACAACCGACCAGGTTGCGATAAATCGCGTCTGCTATGAACGGGGTAAACGGCGCCAGGAGCTGGCTCAGCGTCACCAGCACCTCGTACATCGTCTGATGCGCGGCCAGGCTGAGGCGCTGGCTGTCAGCACCGCTGTCGACGTTCCAGAATTGCCGTCGCGATAAGCGTACGTACCAATTGCTCAACTCATCGACGAAGTCGGAGATGGGCCGGGTGGCGCCAGTGACGTCGTACGTTTCAAGCGCGGCCGTGACCTCGCCGACCAGCGCGTTCAAGCGGGCCAACACCCAACGATCGAGCACCGAGCGTTCGGCCAGCGGCACGGCCGTTGCAGCCGGGTCAAAGTCGTTCAGATTGGCATAGGTGACGAAGAAGCTATAGCTGTTCCACAGCGTCAGCAGGAATTTGCCCGCGGCCTCGCGCACCAAGTTGCCCGAGAAACGGCGCGCGTTACCAGGCGGGCTGGCCGTGTACATGTACCAGCGCGTGGCGTCTGTACCGTGCTGGTTGAACACTGTCCAGGGATCCACGATATTGCCGCGGCTCTTCGACATCTTGTTGCCATCCTCGGCCATGATGTGCCCCAGGCAGATGACATTCCTGAAGCACGATTGATCGAACAGCAGGGTGCTGACCGCATGCAGCGTATAGAACCAGCCGCGTGTCTGGTCGATAGCCTCGCAGATGAAGTCAGCTGGAAACTGCTCAGCAAAGACCTCGCGATTCTCAAAAGGATAGTGCCACTGAGCCACGGGCATCGAACCAGAGTCAAACCAGGCGTCCGCCACCTCGTTCACGCGGTGCATCGTTCCGCCGCACTTCGAGCAGGGCCACGTCAAATCGTCCACGGCCGGGCGGTGCAGATCCAGCGGCTCGGCATCAGGCTGCGCAGGATCAGGCCACTGACCGCGCTGCTGCGCCAGGTACTTCGGCTGCATGAAGCGGCGTCCGGTCTTGGCATTCAATTCACTCACCGAACCGATGCACTCCTTGTGGTCGCAGTCCGGGTTATCGCATACCCAGAATGGCAGCGGCGTGCCCCAGTAGCGTTCGCGCGCCAGGCCCCAGTCAATATTGTTCTCCAACCATTCGCCGAACCGGCCATCCCGGATGTGCTCGGGCACCCAGTTGATCATCTGATTGTTGGCGACCAACTGCTCCTTGAGCGCCGTGGTCTTGATAAACCAGGTGCTGCGCGCGTAGTAGAGCAGCGGCGTGTCGCAGCGCCAGCAGAACGGATAGGTGTGCTCGTAGCCGCCCTGCTTGAACATCAGCCCGCGGTCGGTCAGCTCACGCTGGATGAGCGGGTCGGCGTCCTTGACGAAGATGCCGCGCCATGGTGTCACCGCATCGATAAAGCGGCCTTGCGCGTCCACGGTCATCAGCGTGGGCAGACCGTACTTCTGGCCTACGGCCATGTCGTCGGCGCCGAAGGCCGGCGCGATGTGCACCAGCCCTGTGCCATCTTCGGTGCTGACAAAGTCGCCAGGGATGACGTAACAGTAATCCTGCAATACGGCCAAGAACGTATACAGCGGTTTGTAATGCCATCCCAACAGGTCACGCCCCTTAACACGACGCAGAATTTCGACGTGCGTGACATGCTCGGCAAAGACTGCACCGAGCAACGCCTCTGCCAGCCACAACTTGTCCTCGCCGATCTCGACCAGGACGTAGTCGATATTCTCGCCGACCGCCACCGCCACGTTGCCGGGCAGCGTCCAGGGCGTGGTGGTCCACACCAACAGGTATTCGCCGGGACGGTCACGCAGCGGGAAACGGACGTAGACGCTGGGGTCGACGGTGCCTTCCTTATAGCCCTGCGCCAGCTCATGGCTGCTGAGGGGCGTGCCGCAGCGCGGGCAATAGGGCACCACCTTATAGCCCTGGTAGATCAGGCCGCGCTCCCAGTACTGCTTGAGAATCCACCACAGCGATTCGACGTAGTCGTTGGTCAACGTCCAGTAAGCGGTGGGCAGATCCACCCAGAAACCCATGCGAGCGGTGAGCTTCTCCCAATCTTCCACATAGTCGTACACGCTCTGGCGGCACTTCTGAATGAAGGGCGCGACCCCGTAATCCTCGATAGCCTTCTTGCCGGAGAATCCCAGCTTCCTCTCTACCTCCAGCTCGACCGGCAGGCCGTGAGTGTCCCAACCGCCCTTACGGGAGACAAAGTAGCCGCGCATGGTCTTGTAGCGCGGGAAGATATCCTTGAACGCACGCGCCAACACGTGGTGGATGCCAGGCCGACCGTTGGCCGTAGGCGGACCCTCGTAGAAGACGTAGCGCGGGCCATCCGCGGTCTGCGCCTGGACTCTGGCGAACACGTCGGCCTCTTGCCAGAAGCGCAAGACCTCCTGTTCCATCTCGGGCAGGTTTACTTGAGGAGAGACTTCTTTAAACTTAGGCATGAGATCACCTCACGGGATAATTGCGTAATTTCCTTGTCTACTTGTCCACCACTTCGATGTAGATCCGCTTGTTGATAGCACCCTTCGACTTATAGTCGACCACCTTGATACATCCAATCTCACGCGTATTGGCCACGTGCGTGCCGCCGTCCGCCTGGAGGTCGAGACCAACAAGCTCCACGATGCGGACCTCTTTGATTCCCTCGGGCAGTAGGTTGATCTTGGTACGAATCAAATCGGGAATCTGAAACGCCTCTTCGCGCGGCAGGATGCGCACGCGCACGTCACGCGCGGCCGCGATCTCGGCATTGCACTTGGCCTCGATCTCGCCCACCAGCTCGCCGCGCAGGGTGGCGAACTCGAAGTCCATGCGCCCCTGCAGCGGATCCATGTTGCCGCCGGTGACCTGTGCGCCGTAGTCGCGCCATACCACCCCGCACAGCACGTGCAGTGCGGAATGCGTCCGCATCAGTGCATAGCGACGAGACCACTCGATGGTCCCGGTGACAGACTGGCCTTCGGCGGGCAATCCGCCGCTGAGCCAGTGCCACACCAGGTCCCCCTCCTTCTTGACCTGCGTCACCTGGACGATCGCGCCGCCAAAAGCCAACGTGCCTGTGTCATTCGGCTGCCCACCACCACCCGGGTAAAACGCCGTGCGATCGAATGCCACGCGGCCGCCCTCGGCGTCTACCCCAACGACCGCAGCGCTGAACTCGCGCAGGTAACTATCAGTTTGATAAAGAAGCTCTGTCATGGCAACCTCAAAGCAGTAAGTCGACGAATGACGAAGGACGAATGACGAAACCACGAAATACGCGCCAAACAAAAACGCCCTCATCCCACACTGGGGACGAGAGCGTTGCTCCCGCGATA
>CAZELR010000060.1:0-18746 GCA_964513075.1 uncultured Anaerolineales bacterium | reverse complement strand
CCAAACAAAAACGCCCTCATCCCACACTGGGGACGAGAGCGTTGCTCCCGCGATACCACCCCGCTTAACCGATTGCGGATTTTCGATTTCGGATTGCAGATTTGCGAGGCCCCAAGCTCAAACTCGCAATTCGCAATTCGCAATTCGCAATGGCTCACTCATGAGGCGCCAACACGCCTCTGCACGCTAACGGGCGCACCCGGCGACGTCTACTGAACCTCGTGCGGGTTGTTCGGGTCGCAACTCCGGAAGGATTTTCGGCAGGGCCTATGCATCCGGCTTGCACCGTCCCGGACTCGCTGAGGCGCAGACAAACCGCCTACTCGTTTCCATCACCGCTTTTGCAGAGATCAGTGTAGCATAGCGCCAGGCGGTTGTCAAAGCAACAGGTTGTCGATCAGGCGCGCTTTGCCGATGCGGACGGCCATCGAGAGCAGCACGCCACGGCTGGCATCGCCCAACTCCTGCAGTGTGAGCGGATCGGCGGCGCTGACGTAATCGAGACGGGCCAGCGGCTCGGCATCCAACACCCGCCGCATGATTGCCCGGAGCCGCTCGCCATCATGCTCGCCTGTGTGCCAGGCCTCGCCCGCTGCGCGCAGTGCGCGGTTGAGGACCGGCGCAGCTGCACGCTGGCTAGGGGTGAGGTAGATGTTGCGCGATGACAACGCCAGGCCATCGGACTCTCGCACGATAGGGCAGATCACCACCTCCAACGGAAAAGCCAGGTCGCGGGCCATCTGCCTGATCACCACCGCCTGCTGTGCATCCTTCTGGCCGAAGTAAGCCCGATCGGGCTGAAAGACATTGAACAGCTTGGCGACCACCGTCGCTACCCCGCGGAAGTGCGTCGGTCTAGCTGCCCCCTCCAGCACCTGCGTCACTTCTTCGACGGTGACGTAAGTCTGAAATCCGGCCGGATAGACCTCCTCAACCGGCGGCACCCACACGAGGTCGGCGCCGGCAGCTTCCAACAGCGCAAGATCGCGTTCCAGGTCACGCGGGTAAGCCGCGAGATCTTCGGTCGGTCCAAATTGCGTCGGGTTAACAAAGATCGAGACCCCAACGTGATCGTTCTCGCGTCGCGCCCGCTCGACGAGCGAGATGTGCCCGGCGTGGAGAAACCCCATCGTCGGCACCAACCCCCAACTTCCTCCCGCTTCCCGGCGGATGTGCCGGACTTCAGCGATGGTTTCTACAACTTGCATGGTCTGACTCCTGATGGTGTGGTGCGTGGTGCGTACTGCGTATTGCGTGGTGCGTGGTGCGTACTACGTATTGCGTACAGCGTATTGCGTATTGCGTGGTGCGTGGTGCGTGGTGCGTCGTTCGTCATGCGCTGATGCGCTCATTCATCCATTCCGCGCACCAAGCGCCAAACGACTTCGTTGACCGAAACCGGGACGCCGAGGCGCTGACCCTCGGTCACGATAACGCCGTTGATGCTATCGATCTCGGTTTGCCGGCCGCGCTCCACGTCTTGCAGCATGGAAGAGCGATTGGCGGCGGTGCGCTGGCACACTTCGTTCACATAGGCGATCGGATCTGCAAAAGGCAGTATCACCCCCTTCGCCTGGGCTACCGCCGCCGCCTCGCCGGCTAACGCAGTCAGCAAGGCGCACCGAGCTTCGGTAGTGCATACCTGGCCATTGGGCACGCGCCAGAGCGCGGTCAGCGGGTTGATGGCTGCGTTAGCCACCGCCTTCCCCCACAAACGGCCCTCGATATTGGGCGTGGCATGCGCCTCCAAGCCAATCCGGTTCAAGAGCGTGACGAATGCGGACACGCGCTCGGCTGAAGCCGGCCGCACTCCAATGTAGGTCGGCTGAAGGGCTGCATGGCGCGCCTCGCCCGGTCCCAACAGGGTCGCGCCATTGTAGGTCACGCCTATGGCTGTCCGATCTTCGCCGACTGCGGCCGCCAGCACCGCGGCGTTGTCCAATCCGTTCTGGAGGGTCACGGCCAGCCCATCAGGCGCGAGCACCTGGCTGGCCCAAGCCGCCGCGCGCGGCGTCTGATAGCTCTTCACCAGCACCAACGCTATATCCGCGGACCGCACCGCGGCGGGGTCAGAGGTCGCATGGATGAAGGCCTGCCGGATCGCGCCATCCGGTTCTTCCACGCGCACGCCATTGCGCTGCACAGCCAAGAGCGCCTCACCCCAGGTGCCGAGCATCCAGACCTCAGCGTGATCGGCCAGCCGGGCTGCAAATACGCACCCGAGGGCGCCGGTGCCAAGGATCACCACGCGCATACCCACCTCCATGGTCGGGCCGGGACAAGGCGAATCAGTGATTCGGCGAATCAGTGATTCGGCGAATCAGCGATTCGGCGAATGGGCGATTCGGCGAATGAGCGAATCAGGGAATACGCAGTACGCAATACGCACTACGTTTCACGCCTCGCTCATCCACTTCTCCCACTCAGCATCATCCATCGCAAATGAATGCCCGGCATCGGGAAAGCGCCGTGCAGTCACGTCCTCACGATAGGCGGCCAGCGCGGCCTCCATCTGCGGGAACAGTTCCGCGTACTTCTTGACGAACTTGGGCGTGAAGCGATCGAAGATACCCAACATGTCATGCATCACCAGCACCTGGCCATCACAATCGGCGCCAGCGCCGATGCCGATGGTAGGGATGTGCAGCGCTTTGGAGATGGCCGCGGCGACCCGATCGGGCACCATCTCAAGGACGATCATCACTGCGCCGGCCTCTTGCACCGCCAGCGCATCATTCAGGAGCCGTTGCGCGTCGGCTGCGGTCTTGCCCTGCACGCGATAGCCGCCCAACTGGGCCGCGGATTGAGGCGTCAGCCCGATGTGGCCGACCACCATGATGCCGGCGTCGGTGATGGCCCGAATCGTGCCGGCCACAGCCTGGCCACCCTCCAGCTTGACCGCGTCCATCCCCGCTTCCTTCAAAAATCGACCCGCGTTGCGCACCGCCTCGGCCCGGTCGGCCTGGTACGAAAGGAAAGGCATATCACCGATGAGATACGCATACTGTGAGCCGCGGCGCACAGCCTTGCTGTGATGGATCATCTCATCCATGGTCACCGGCACGGTATTGTCATAGCCAAGGACCACCATGCCGAGCGAGTCGCCAACCAGAATAGCGTCGATGCCGGCGCGATCGGCGGCAAGTGCGCCAGAGTAGTCGTAGGCGGTCACCATGCTGATCGGCTCGCCGCGCGCCTTCTTATCTTGCAACGCCAGAACCGTCATCTTTTTACGAGTCACATTGGCCTCCTGAAAAGAAAAGCCCCCCGGCATGCCGGGGGGCAACATGAAACCATAGGGACGAGCGCGCCCGCCGCTGGTCGCTCTGTTGCCGTCTCGGTCGCTGCTGCGATCCAAGCGACATCAATTGGTGTCTGAGATCAAAGTGCTCGCCGCCCTTGCGAGTCGACGGCTTGAAAAGTATAGCACAATGGAAGACGGGATCAAAATCAACCCAGCGTGCTACCTAGCTGGTCGCGTGCGGGTCAGCGGCTTGAACCCCTCGCCCAGCACCTCATGACTGGGCGTAACGACCAGGAACGCATCCGGGTCAGCCTGGCGGACGATTTCCTGAAGCGCGGGTACCTGACGCGAATGGATGGCGGTGAAAAGCAGGGCGCGTTCGGCGCCAGTGTAGCCTCCCTCTCCGCGCAGGATCGTTACCCCGCGATCGAGCTGCTCCAGGATGCCATCACGCACCAGATTGGGCTGCGTGGTAATGACGTAAGCAACGTTGCCAGCGTTAAAGCCGGTCTCCAAAGCGTCGATGACGCGCGCCATTACCCAGACGGAAATCAGCGCATAGAGCGCTGGGGCCAGACCAAAAAAGAACGCGGCCAGGGTCAAGATAACGACGTCCATTGCCAGCAGCGAGCTGGCCATGCGCATGCCGCGGAAATGCTCCAGAAGCTTGGCCGGAATCTCGGTGCCGCCCGAAGTCGCATTCGCCCTGAACACCAACCCCATACCCAGCCCGTACAGCAACCCGCCGTAAAGGATATAGAGCAGCGGCTCACCAGTGACGGTCGGCAGGTAGGGCCGCAGGGCGTCGATAAGGAGAGAGACAAGCGCAGAGGTAAAAAGCGTCTTGGGGCCGAACTGCATACCCAGAACGCGCATGCCCAGGATCAGAAACGGCAGGTTCATGCCGAACAGCGTTGCGCCCACCGGCCAGCCCCATAGCCGATTGGCAAACATGGCCAAGGCAGTGAAACCGCCCGGAACGACGTTATTGGGATCCAGAAAGATATCCACCGAGAGCGCTATGCAGACACAGCCGGCGATGATCAGCGCCAGATCGAAAAAAAGGCGGCCGGTGAGATTGCCCCAACGGGTGCGCAGCAAGATGCGGTTACGGAAACGGCGCAGTGACGCCGGCAGGCTGAAGGTCATGGTTTGTATCCTAAGCGGTCTGAGTTGTTACGATTATAGCGCACCTCCGCGCGGATGCCAATCGAAAAACGGGATGCCGTCGGATAGGAGAAGGTCCAGACGATTCATGCACTCCGGCAGATCGAACCGGGACAAGTCCAGGAGTTACGCCGACCGTCCCAGGCTGATATCGCCATCGAGGTAAGCCTTCAGCACGCGATCCCAGGCCGCCTGCGCGTCGCCTCCGGCACAGTTGCTTCAGCCTTCTTCACCGGTATCGTGCGACGATCGCTTCCATCTCTGCAAATCGGTCTTCCATGTCCTGAATCATGCGAATCTGCGTGCGCGTGCGATCCAGGTTTTGTCCCTCCCGGCGCACCTGGTAGTAGGTGTCGCCGTTCAGGTAGTCGTTCAAGAAACGGATGGCTTGCTCCAGCGTGATCAAGCGCGCAGCAAACGGGAGATAGTCCATCTCGGTTGGAGTGAGAAAGTCACGAGCCGCGTCGAGGTAGCCGCGCGTGAGCGCCTCGAAGGTCTCCAACGAGAGGCCGGCCCGCTCGGCATCCGGCTCATCCTCGGCCGCCAACGCGGCGCCGGCGCGCACGGCATCTCCGAAGTCATAGAGCGCCGTACCGGGCATCACCGTGTCGAGGTCGATCACGCACAACCCTTCGCCGGTGACGTCGTCTATCAGCACGTTGCTGAACTTGGCGTCGTTGTGCGTCACCCGCAGCGGCAGCCGGCCCCGGTTGAGAAGATTCACCAACACCGCGGTTTCCGCGGCGCGCTGTTCCATGAAGCGGATCTCCTCCCGCACGCCGGCCGCACGCCCCACAGGGTCACGCGCCACCGTCTCGGCAAAGGTGGCGAAGCGCTTCGGCGTGTTGTGAAAATCGGGCAGCACCTCGTGCAGCGCGTCCGCGGGGAAATCAGCCAGCATGCGTTGGAATCTGCCGAATGCCTTGGCAGCACTGTGGACGTGCTGCCGGCTCTGAGCCATCTCGTGCGCCTGTGCGCCCTCGATGAACAGGTAGGCGCGCCAACAAACGCCGGCCGCATCCCGGTGGAAGGTAGCGCCATCGGCGGTGGAAACCAGGCACATCGTTTCACGCAGCGGATCACCGCCGGCCGCGCGGATCTTCTCCTGCAGATGCCGGGTGATCCGCTCGATGTTCTCCATCAATGCGGCCGGATCCCAAAAGATGGCCTGGTTGATCTGCTGCAGGAGATAGCGCCGCACGCCGCCGTGGGGATCAGCAAAACGCAGCACGAAGGTGCGGTTGATGTGGCCGCCGCCGTAAGGCGTCGCGCCGACGAACCGGCCCTCGAATCGAAACTGAGCGACAACCGGATTAAGATCGAGCACATTCATAAGCGTTGTTTGGATTTCTAGATAAACTTTCGGACTCGAGGCTTCAGCCGGTCATGCCGGCTGCCCAGAGAAACCGGCTGAAGCCTCTAATCCAGGACGAGAATCCAGCATCTGATGAATGATCCTTTCAGACCACAACGTCCACGACCCGCTGCTCACGCCGCGCCTGCTCGGCGGCAAAGACCATCATGTGCGACTCCAATGTGGCGTCCGGTCCGGAAAGGATCTCGCGCGGGTCGTTACGGCTGAGCGCCGCAACAAAGCGGCGCATCAGTCCCTCATCGCCGCCGCCGTGCCCGCTGAGGATCAACCCATCGCTAAGTTGGGTATCGAGCGCTTCCGTTTGCCCGGTCAGAAAATCGTAAACCGCGATCTTCTGGCCGTCCCCGTAGAGCTCGCCACGCGTGCCGAAGATGCGCGTTTCGCGGGGGCGGGCGCGGGTGAACGCCGTCATGGTGAACGTGGCCGCTGCACCGCCCTCGAACTGCATGGCCACCACCTGATGATCCACCACGTCATTGTCGCAGGCATAGACGCAGCGGCCATAGTGACCAGTGCGCAGCGCCTCCGTCACGCCTTCCATCGTCACGTTGGGGGTCAGGATGGCAACAGGCCAATCGGTCTCCCCGCGGCGGACGCGCTCGAGGTAGATCCGGGCGGCCGAATAGGGGCACGTCGCTTCAACGCTGCACTCCAGACAGCGGTCGGCCGCGCCCTGCGGCTGTTCGGCTCGCCGGAAGTGCTTCAGGCTGCCGAAGGAAGAGACCTGGGTGCAGCGGCGATCCATGATGTAGCGGATCCAATCCAGGTCGTGGCAGGACTTCGCCAGCAGCATGCTGGAAGACTCCGTCTCGTTGCGCCAGTTGCCGCGCACGAACGAATGCGCCTGGTGCCAGAAGCCCACCGGTTCCAGATGCTGGAGGCTGACGATCTCGCCGAGGCGGCCCGAGGCGATGATCGCCTTGACCTGCTGCGTGTACGCAGTGTAGCGCAAGACGTGACAGACGGCAACCATCACATCGTTGGCACGGGCCGCGTCAACAATCCGGCAGCAATCGGCTGCGTTGAGTGCCATCGGCTTTTCCAGCAGCAGGTGATAGCCGAGGCCGGCAAAGGCAATCGCCGGCTCGACGTGCACCTGATCGGGCGTGGCGATGATCACGCCGTCAGCAAACTTGGGCTGCGCCGCCGCCTCGCGCCAATCAGCGAAGATGTACTCAGGGGGGATGGTGTGTTGGACAGCCACCTGCCGGCGGTAGAACTCTCGCGGGTCGGCCACGCCGACGATGCGAACCTGCTCCGGGTGCTGCGCGGCGTAGCCGGCGTAAGTCGCGCCGCGCGAGCCGGCGCCGATGACGATCAGGGTCACTGGGGGCATAGGGTTAAGCTCCTCTTGTCTCATCCGGTGAGACCGCCTTGGGTTGATAAACACGCAACAAACGCGCCGCATTGGCCTGATAGACCTTGGTTTGTCAAGACCCAAATTTACATTTGACACATTTCACATCGGAAACATCCGAAACGCGAACTGGCCCCGACGCCGTGCATCAGGGCCAGTCGAGGAAGGGGGAAGGGTCAGCGCTTAGTAGTTCGTGAAGAGCAGCTTGTTCGGCGAACCCGTGCCAGCACCGGTCACCTTGCCTGAAGTGGCCGCAGCCACCAGGGCGCTGGCCACCGTCGCCGGCGTGGCAGAAGCATGCGATTGCAGGTACAGCGCGGCTACTCCCGCTACGTGCGGGGTCGCCATGCTGGTGCCGCTGATGGTGTTGGTGGCGGTAGTGCTGGAATACCAGGCCGACGTGATGGACGAGCCCGGCGCAAAGATGTCGAGGCACGTACCGTAGTTAGAGTAGGAGGCACGCGCATCAGTACTGGTCGTCGCGCCCACAGTGATGGCGGTGCTCACGCGCGCCGGCGAGTAGTTGCAGGCTTTCGCGTTGCTATTACCTGCTGCGATCGCGTAGGTGACACCATCGGCGATGGAGTTCTTCACTGCGGTGTCGAGCGCGGTCGAAACACTGCCGCCCAGGCTCATGTTCGCCACTGCCGGGTTCGTGCCCGTATGATTGGACGTCACCCAGTTGATGCCCGCGATCACGCCCGAGTTAGTCCCGGAGCCGGAGCAGTTCAGCACGCGCACAGCCACCAGGCTGACACCCTTGGCCACGCCGTAGGTGCTGCCACCCACTGTACCCGCCACGTGCGTGCCGTGGCCATTGCAGTCAGTGGCCGGCAATGCGCCGTCAACCGCGTCGTAGCCTGAGGTCGCACGAGAGCCAAACTGGGCATGAGTGGTGAGGATACCGGTATCGATGATGTACGCGGTGACACCTGCACCGGTGTTGTTGTAGGTGTAGGTGGTGCTCAGCGGCAGCGCGGCCTGATCGATCCGGTCGATGCCCCAGGTAGCGCCCGTCTGCGTGGTCTCGATCGTAATGAGGGAATCGACCTCGATGTAGTCAACGTTCGGGTTGCGGCGCAGCGCATCGACCGCACGCGCCGACAAGGGCGCGGCAAAGCCGTTGAATACCGTATCGTAGCGGTAGGTCACTGCGGCCCCTTCCAGACGAGATACTTCCGGTGCAATCGATTCGACATCGGCCGCGGTCTCTTGCAACGCGCCCTCCATCGCTGCATCAACCACGTCCGGGGCAACCGCATCCTTGAATACTACGATGTAGCGTCCCGTCAGGGCCTCCGGCGCATCCTTCCCGAGCAAGGGCGCCATGGGCGTTTCGCCAACGGCAAAGGCCGGGCTGGCTAGGGCCAGCACCATGAGCAAGACAACACCGATGAACAAAACTTGCCTGCGTTCCATTTCGAAACCTCCTCTTGGGGATGATGGTGGGATGTCTCTGGCAGATTCCAAAAACATTGGAGGCCGGCTAATCCATGCACGCCGTTGTTCATGTCTTGCCCCGGCAACAGGCGGAATTATAAGAGGATTTATTTGAATGTCAAAATGCGAAAATAGGGCTGACCAGCCGCGCAAACTGTTAAGATACGTGGCGCAATACCGATAAACTTGCCAACGTGATTCGAATGCAACGCCAGCCCTCACGACAATGAACGGTCGCTAAGCGAGTTGTCCGCAATTGTAACGCTGCACAAAGAATGCTATAATCGGCTTACATGCGTCCATATACTCCTCCACCATTCAAGGAGCCGAACTATGCAATTCACTGTGCCGCAGGACGATCTCAATAAGATCCTTTACGCCTATCACTATGATCCCTTTCTTGTGCTTGGCGCGCACCTCGTCGAGGTAAAAGGCAAGGCGCTGGTCTCGATCCGCGCTCTACTGCCCTTCGCCGAACAGGCCTGGGTTGTGCCAGTCGATGGGAAGCCCAAGCCGTTCGAGCGGATGGAAGGCACCGACTTCTTCGAGGCCCAGTTCCCCGGCACGACCGTTTTCCCCTACGAAATTCGCACCCTGGACAAAGACGGCCAGGAACGACAGACACCAGACCCTTACAGCTTTTGGCCGGTGTTGGGCGACCTGGATCTGCAATTGTTTAACGAGGGGAATCATTACCGCACCTATGAAAAGCTGGGCGCACAGGTGATAACACACGGCGGGGTGAAAGGTGTATGCTTTGCCGTATGGGCGCCCAATGCTGCGCGGGTCAGCGTGACCGGCGACTTCAACGGCTGGGATGGCCGGCGGCACCAGATGCGCCAGCGGGGCAACTCCGGCATCTGGGAGCTATTCTTGCCCGGCCTGGGCGAGGGTGTGATCTATAAGTACGAGATCAAAACCAAGCACGACACCCTGCTGCAAAAGACTGATCCGCAGGGTTTCTGGGCCGAAATGCGCCCCAAGACGGCCTCCGTTGTCTGGGATATCAACAAGTATCAGTGGGGAGACGGCGAGTGGATGGCCGATCGGGCGAAACGCGACCCGCTCAAGTCGCCCATGGCCATCTACGAGGTGCACCTGGGCTCATGGATGCGTGTGCCGGAAACCAACACCTACCTCACCTACCGGGACCTGGTCGACAAGATGGCCGACTACGTGGTCCAGCAGGGTTACACGCACGTTGAGTTGCTGCCGGTCACCGAGCATCCGCTGGACGCTTCATGGGGCTACCAGGTCACCGGCTATTTCGCGCCCACCAGCCGCTTCGGCACCCCCGACGAGTTCCAGTATTTCGTGGACCGCTTGCACCAGAGCGGCATCGGCGTGATCTTGGATTGGGTGCCGGCACACTTCCCGAAAAACGATTATGGGTTGACGGCCTTCGACGGCACGTCGCTCTATGAGTATGAGGATAGCCGGATCGGCGAACACAAAGAGTGGGGCACCAAGGTATTCAACTGGGCCCGCAATGAGGTCAAGGAGTTCCTGATCAACAGTGCGCTGTTCTGGCTCGACAAGTATCATATCGACGGCATCCGTGTAGATGCCGTTGCGGCTATGCTCTACCGCGACTACGCGCGCACCGAATGGATTCCGAATGAGTACGGCGGTCGCGAGAACCTGGAGGCCATCGAGTTCTTGCGCGCAATGAACCTGAAGACCCACGGCGAACATCCCGGCACCTTCACCTGCGCCGAAGAATCCACCGCGTTTCCCGCGGTCAGCCGGCCCACCTACCTGGGAGGCTTAGGCTTCACCTTCAAGTGGAACATGGGCTGGATGCATGATACGCTGGACTACATCCAAAAGGATCCGATCTACCGCAAGTATCATCACAACAAAACGACCTTCGGCCTGATGTATGCGTTCAGCGAGAACTTCATCCTGCCGATCTCGCACGATGAGGTGGTCCACCTTAAGCATTCCATGGCCGACAAGATGCCCGGCGACCTGTGGCAAAAGTTCGCCAACCTGCGCCTCTATTACGGCTTCATGTGGACGCATCCGGGCAAGAAGTTGCTGTTCCAGGGCCAAGACTTCGGCCAATGGGCCGAGTGGAACGAGGATAAGAGCCTGGATTGGCATCTGACCAGCTTCGAGCCGCACCGCAAGCTGCTGAACTGGATGGCCGACCTGAACCGGCTCTATAAGAGTGACCCTGCGCTCTATGAGCTAGACTACGACTGGAAAGGGTTCGAGTGGATCGATGCCAACGACTGGGAAAACAGCGCCCTGACCTACATGCGCAAGGCGGCCGATCCCAAGGACTTCCTGGTGGTAGCATGCAACTTCACGCCGGTGGTGCGCCAGGGCTACCGCATAGGCGTGCCCAACCTGGGAACCTATCGCGAGGTGCTGAACAGCGACGCGGAGGCCTACTTCGGCGGCAACATCCGAAACGAAGGCGAACTGCGCGCTGAGGAAGTCAACTGGCAGAGCCAGCCGTATTCCATCCAGATCACTCTGCCGCCGCTGGCGATCGTGGTGCTTAAGTTGGAAACCACAGGCCAAGCCTGATCCGGCCCGTGGACCGCGGCCCGCTTGCCAGTTTCGGTAACTTGACAACCCGCGGCTGATCTGCGATAATCCAGTTGCTCGTGAGAGCACCTTTCTCGCCATCCTACAGCCGAGGAGGTGATGCTAATGGACGAACGTAGTACCAAAAGTGGCGCTGTAGCATCACCTCGGTTGAATGGGTAGGTGCTACGGCGCCCAAACAGAAGCAGGAACGAGGGTAACCCCGTTCCTGCTTTTGTTTTTACTCTTTCTTCGCCGGGCACAAAAAAACCCGGCTGCCTCAAACGGCTAGCCGGGTTTTCTCGTACGAGGGGTGGCCAGTGGGGCTTGAACCCACAACCTTCTGGGCCACAACCAGATGCTCCGCCAATTGAGCCATGGCCACCATATCGTTAATCCTGACACCGGGCTTTCCAAGTAAAACTCTCACCTGCCCCCTCTTGGCTCGGGGGCAGGGATTCGAACCCCGATACGCAGCTCCAAAGGCTGCTGTCCTGCCGTTGAACGACCCCCGAATGCTCACTCAGAGGGAGGTGCCGAGGCCCAGACTTGAACTGGGGACACCGCAATTTTCAGTCGCGTGCTCTACCAACTGAGCTACCTCGGCAAGAAAAGCAAATGGCTGATAGCACATGGCTTATCGCAGAAGACTGTTAGCAACACCAGCTGCCACTACCAGCGATCTGCTATCGGCCATCAGCCAACAGCCATCGACATTTGCAAGCGGGTGGTGGGATTCGAACCCATGACCTTCTCCTTGGCAAGGAGACGTTCTACCACTGAACTACACCCGCAAAAGCTATTATGCTGTCAAAACTGCTTGTGAATTATACCGACATTCGCCGTCCTGTCAAAATTAGGGGGCTGCAACGTTATCGGTCAAAGTGGACCCGGCCGGATTCGAACCGGCGATCTTCTCCGTGCAAGGGAGACGCCTTCCCGCTAGGCCACGGGCCCGGGTTGGATACTGGATACTGGATACTGGATACTGGATACTGGATACTGGATACTGAAGCTATTTTACTCACTTTCTATTCAATCAGCAAATTCAGGGGGCTGGACCGGGTTGGTCGACCGGTCCAGCCGGCGCTTCGACTTCAGCCTTACTTCTGGAAGAAGGTCAGTGTCTGTTCGATCGCCGTCGCGGCAGCTTCATCGACCGTCGCCTGCCCGTAAAAGGCGCGCTCGATCTCGTTGCTGGCCGCCTCTTCGATGCTCGGCCACTTCGGCAGGTTGGGCAAGTGCCGCAGCGTGGGGATCACGTCCAGGAAGACCTGGCTGTGCGCAGGCTTCTGGTTCGGGTCCAGGAAGGCTGCGGACTCGGCCACCGCACGCAGCGACGGGACAGTGCGACCCGTGCCGGCCATGATCTTCTGGCCTTCGACACCGTTGGCAAACTCGATGAACGTCCAGGCCGCTTCCTTGACCTTCGACCTGGCCGCCATGCAGTAACCGTCGCTGTGCAGGATGGAGGCGGCTTCCACGCCTTGCGGCAGCAGCGCCACATCCCAATCCAGCGCCGCGATCGTACGGAAGGTTGTCACGGTGCGGCGGCTGTTGAGGTACATGCCCAGGCTGCCGTTCTGGAAGCGGGCCTCGCTGCCCAGGGCCTGCTCAGCAGTCGCATCGGGCACTACGTGTTCCTTCACTTGGAGATCGACGAACCACTGGAACGCCGCCAGCGCCTCCGGGGTGTCCAGAGCCAGCCTGGTGGGGTTGGCCGCGTCATCGAGCAGCTCGCCGCCGTTCTGCCAGATGAAAGGTGCGAGCCGCATCAGCTCGGCCGACACGCCCACGCCGTACTGATCGGTTTTGCCATCGCCGTCCAGATCCACGGTCAGCGCCCGGGCTGCCGTCAGGAAATCCTGCCAGGTCCAGTCTGCAGCAGGATAGGCCACGCCGGCTGCGTCAAAAAGTGCGCGGTTGTAGTAGACGACCAGGCTGGAAACGTTCTGCGGGACGCACCAAGTCTTGCCGTCCCAGGCATACGCCTCGAGTGCCTGAGGGTACAGATCGGCGGCGTGGAGCACCTGGCTCTTTTCCAGATAGGCGCCCAGCACCTCCAGGCCACCCTGTGCCGCGAACTGCGCCAGGCGCCGGTGATTCAACAGCATCACGTCCGGTTCAGCCCTGGCCGAAAACGCCGTCACCAGTTGCTTCTGATAGGCGCCCGAGCCCGCTACGCTGCGCAGGTCAATGTGGATCTGAGGATACTTGGCCTGGAATGCGTCGACCAGCGTCTGATAAGCGGCCACCTCTGCGGGTTCTCCCGAGATCATGAATGATACCTGCGTCTCCTTTGCCGGCACGCCAACGCAGCCGCTCAGGAACAAGGTCACGACCAGCCCGACCAACAGTGCTTTTCCGACTGTCCTCATGGTTTCCTTCCTTTCTCTGCTCACACATCGTCGACTAGACTTGCGAGCGATCGATCGCGCAGGAACAAGACCTGCACAAGCAGAACGAAAATCACGACCGGGGCTGCCATCAATACTGACGCGGCCATGAGTAGTGGGGTATTCGTCTCGTCCATCTGTCGCAACAGTTGCAGCCCAATCGGCAGCGTGTACAACTTGGTGCTGTAGATGTACAGCACCGATGTCGTAAAGTCGCCCCAATAGAGCACGAACGCTAGCAGCGCGGCCGCCATCGTCGTCGGTCGAGCCAGCGGCCAAGCTACCAGCCGCCACACCGTCCAGGCCTCAGCCCCATCCAGCCGGGCCGATTCGTACAGTTCGTGTGGGATGCGCCAGTAGGCCCAATAGAAGAGCAGGACGAAGAGCGGGCTGCCGCCGGCCAGCGCCGGCACAATCAGCGCCCACAGCGTATCGACCAGCCCCAGCAAATTCAGAATGTGAAAGCGAAACGTCCACACCGCCATGCCCGGCACCAGCAGCAGGGCCACACTGGTCGTCACCAGCCGCTGCCGCCACGCACTGGGCAATTGCGTCATGGCAAAGCCAGCCAGAGATGCCGTCAACAGCGTCAGCGGCACGGCCAGGCTGACCACAAAGATCGAGTTCCGCGCGTAGCGCGCCATCGGCACGGTGCGAAACACCTCAGCGTAGGTTTCCCAGTGGAACGACTGTGGCCACCACTCAAGCGTCGACGAAGGGGGCAGCCCCGACTGGCGCAGCGAAACGACGACTCCCCAGTACAGAGGCAGCAAAAAGAGCAGCGCGATGGCCAGACGCGCCAGGTGAATCAGGACGGTCGCAACCTTACCCCTCATCCGCCACCTCTCGGTGCCGCAATCCCTGGATCAAATTGCGCGCGCCCCAGATCAGGAGCAAAATCCAGGCGTAGACTACGACCAGCACCGCCGAAGCGAGCCCCCAATCCAGGAAATCAAACGACAGCTCGTAAATCAGAAGCGGCAGGAACGTGGTTGCATAGTAG
The DNA here is from genome assembly GCA_964513075.1 of uncultured Anaerolineales bacterium. Taxonomy (GTDB): domain Bacteria; phylum Chloroflexota; class Anaerolineae; order CG2-30-64-16; family CG2-30-64-16; genus DAOUBP01. Next base: position 4,226 of record CAZELR010000060.1, on the reverse strand, counting down.
GGCCCGCCGTAGGCTAAAACGAAGGAGGGTGTAAAGGTATTCTGCACCGATACGATCAGATCACGGCACAGCAGAAGGAGGATCCACGGCATGATCAGGGGCAGGGTGATGTGCCAAAAACCCTGCCAGCGGCTGGCGCCGTCCACTTCGGCCGCCTCGTACACCACTGCCGGCACCATCTGCCGTGCAACCAGCAGCACCACAAATCCCTCGCCCACCTGCAGCAGCGCCATCAACACGACAGCCAGCCGTGCCGTGCCGGCACCGGCCAGCCAGGCCGGTGCCGGCAGTCCTAGCGCCCCCAACACCAGGTTCAACGGTCCGGAGACCGGGTTTAGGATCCAAAGCCAGATCAAAGCGTATGCCGTCTCGGGCAGGACCGTCGGCAAGAAAGCCGCGGCACGGGCCAGCCCGCCCCCCCGCCGCCCACCAAGGAGCAACGCCAGCCCGAGCGCGCCCAGCAGGCGCAGAGGGACGGCCGCGGCAGCGAAGATCAGCGTGTTGTACAACCCCTGCCGCACCAGCGGCGTCGTGCCCAACCGCCGGAAGTTGTCCAACGCGGTCCAGGTGGGCGGCTTGATGCCCTGATAGTCGGTGAAAGAGACGCCCAACGTCATCAGGGCAGGCACGACAACCAAGAACAGTGTGCCGATCAGGTAGGGGGCCAGAAATAGCGCGTTCTGCCGGTGGTAGAGGCTAGGCAGCCGCATGGTTCGTTTCTTCACAGCGTGCCTCTATGCCTCGCTTGAGGGTGTTGTGACTGGCTCTGGAACCATCTGTTTTCCTGCTTGGGTCTCAGACGCGCCAAGCGTTCGATAATTTATGTAATTATAACACAGACGTCCTTGCCTGCCAAACTCCCTTTGACTGCTGCATCCGACAGTGCCATGAATCGACAGTTCTCCTCTCCCGTCCCGCGGGACGGGAGAGGAGAACCCCCGCAAGGAGGAAGGCCCTAAAGGTGCTTACCGATACGTCACCTGCACCGCGATCTGATCGAGCGAGAAGTCGCGGCTGGTATTGGTGGCCACGTTGATGATGCGCACGCGGAAGTTCGTGTCGCTGAGCTGGGAGGCCGTCCAGGTCGTGCTCCACAGATCGGCGACGCCGCCCAGGGTGTAGACGGTGTCCGCCGTCGACAGGGTGGCCGTGCCCTTGCCCGTGGTCCAGGTCGCGCCGCCGTCACCCGAGAGCTGCACATACATCTTCGGCGATCCGGTCGTGCTGTCGACCTTGGCCTCCAACCGCACCTGGATCCCCAGGATCGTCGCGCCTGTCGGCAGGCCGAAGCCGTACGTGTAGAACAGGTGCCGGTCCTTGGTCGTGCTCGTGTACGACGAGCTGGTACCCGTGCCGCTGTTGGTGTCCACGGCATAGGCATTGTTGCTCGTATAGGCATAGGTCGGGTTGGTCTGGAACCCGTTGTTGTCGCCGCTGCTCGCGGTCACGGCGGCGTTGGATACGGGCGCCAGGAAACCCGTACTGGTAGTAGATCCCGGAGTCAGCGTGGCCGTCGGTGCGGCGGTGGGTGCGGCGGTGGGTGTGGAGGTTGGCGTGGCACCGCCCGCCAGCCAGCTCAGCACATTGCCCATCACGGTCGCGCGGGTGGCCGATGCGCTGATGCCCTCGAAACCGAAGGAGAAGTAGACCACGCGATAGGCGCCGTCATAGCGCAGCCCGCCCCAGGTGTAAGTCGTGCCGGTGTAGTCGTACAGACCAACGGCACCGGCGCCCAGGCCGATGGCGGACGGATAATTCTGGTTGCTAGCCCCATCGCCGCCGGTGATGGTGATATCGACGCCGGCCATGATGTCGGCGCCGGTAAGCGTCGTCACGTTGGTGTCGTCAGCAACATAGGTGGCGTGCAGGTAACTTCCGAAGAAGGCATCGGCACTGATGTCATAGCCGATATCCTGCCCGCTGAGGAACAGCTTGCCGCCACCGTTCAGATAGGTCGTCAGGTTGGCAATGTCGGTGCTGGTCAAGGTGGTGGAATAGTCATCGCCAGTCAGCCAGATGACGATTGGGTAGGTTTGCAGCGCAGCCGCGGAGGGTGAGCCCGAGGTTGAGACGGTCCAGGTGTCGTAGCTGCGGCCCAAGGCGGCCAGAGCGCTGGCATAGTAGGTATGATAGGAGGAGCCTGCATCGTCGTCAACCAGCAAGATTCCCTGGGCGGGCGCCGGCGTGCTGGTGGGCGGCACCGACGTGGGCGTATTGGTCGGTATCACGGGCGTGTTGGTCGGCGTCGGCCCGGTTGTGGGCGTATTAGTGGGCGGCACCGGCGTCGGCGTCTTGGTGGCCGTGGGCAGAGTGGTCGGCGTGGATGTCGGTAAGGGGGACGTCGACATCTTGAATGCGCCGATGCGCGTCACCCAGCCGGAAGCACTGCTCGATGCCATGTACTCCGTCGTGAACCAGAAGGTGGCGTCGTCGGAGGGGTCCACCTGCATGGCGCTGTAGTCGCCCCACCGGCTGTAGCTGCTCGACTGATACCCGCCGCCGGAGATAAGGGTTGTCTCGCCCTGACCCATGGTGCCCAGCGGATCGCTTGCCAGCCGGCCGGTGTAACGGATGCCGGGGTAAACGCTGCTGCTCGAAACACTGTAGCCCAGCGCGATGTTGCCGCTGCCGTCCATGGCGACCGAGCCCATCCAGCGGTTGATGCTGTCGCCCAGGCCATAAGTGCCCTGTTGGTACATGGCCCAATCCGTACCGGTGTTGCGCAGCTCAAACCAGTGGATGCCGGCGATGCCAGCCGGATTGTTGGCATCCACCGTGTGGTTGCCGACCAAGGTCTGGTAGGCGCCAAAGTTGCGATATTGCACGCGATACATCAGCCGATCAGAGATCGCATCCAGGTTTACGGAGGTCCCCGGCTGGTCGATACATGCGGAGGTCGTGCAGATCGTGGGATCGACGTTGTTTGTGTTGATGGTCCAGTTGGGGCCGCCCGCCGTACCTGCCGAGCCTGTCCCCAGGTAGGAATTGGCAGTGTTCGTCCAATCGACGTAGAACTTCCAGATTTTCAGCGAGTCACTCGAGCCGACACCCCAGGTGGAATCGTCCCACTCGAGGATCAGCCCCGGTGCACCACCGGCCGGCGGGGTCGGTCCCTCCCAGTCGGCTGGCAGCTGCCCGCTGTAATTCGAGTTGACGGGGTACAGATTAAAATAGACCATTTGCGCGGCCGCGCCGGTGAGCATCTTCTCACGTTCGAAGGCCGCCACGCCGGCGCCCATCCACGTGCCGCTCGAGTATACGAATTGATTGGCGGTCAAGTAGTAGGCGTTGGGCCACAACCCAAAATGGGGATAGTCGTTCATCAGATAGGACCCGGAGTAGCTGGGCCAGGTATACTTATAGCGGTACCATGAACCGGTCGGATCACCCGTTGTCGACACGGCGATGCACTGGTAGCTGGCAGCACCGGAGTTAACCTGGAACTGGCTCATCATCCAGCGATCCGCCAAGTGATCGTAGATCGTGATCGGGTCGCCGTCATTGTTATTCGCGCAGTTCGTATCAAAGCCGGACCAAATGGTGTTGCCGTTGGCCGGACCATAGAGCACCGTGCCCGTCTTGCTGTAGATCGTGAAGGCCAGGTTGACCCACTGGACATAGTGATTGGGGCCGACATCACCCTGGGTATCGGGTGGCAGCACGCCGTTGATGTTGCTGGTTCCTGCGAAGTTGACGCTGGCGGTCGGCATGGCTAACGGCTCGACCCCAATGTCAGATCTCTCCGGCTGCAGGCCCACATCCACCCCGTCAAAGCTGCCTTCACCAGGGTGCAAGGAGGTCTCATTCCACCGAAGCAGGGTCTCTTCGGCCATCACCGGCTCAACCGCCGGAATATCGCGCAGGGCCGGCGACACATCGACCTTATCAGGCACGATCGTTATGACCCGGTTGCCATTGGTTCCCAGATCAGGAGCCGCCTGGTCGTCTGCCGCACCGCTGGGGGTGGGGCCCAATGAGGCGCTCACTGCCTTGGCAGAGCGACCTGCTGTTCCTGGAACGGCTCCATCCGGAGCTGCAACCCAGACTACTGCCACCGCAACCAAAACAATCGCTACGGCGCCACTTGCCAACCTAAGCCACCTCTTTTTGTGCATAGCTCCTCCTTGCTTCCGCGAGATGTGTGAAAAATGCAATTTGTTTATTGGGAGAGTTGGGACCTATAGATACTAGCATGCCGGGAATAGATTGTCAAAGCGCCCCGGTAC
>CAZELR010000059.1:0-26939 GCA_964513075.1 uncultured Anaerolineales bacterium | reverse complement strand
ACATGTGTCGCACCACCGCCGACGACCTGCGCACCGGCCTGGTCCGGCTGATCCGTGACTTCGGCGATGGCGAGGCGGTGCACATCGCCACGCGCTCGTCCGACGACGATGACGAGGGGGCGTGGCACAGCTACGCCGGCCGCAAGGCCGCGGTCCTGATCGCACTGGAACAGGACCTGGCGTGGCGGTTGGAAGAGCTGCGCACGCAGTACGCCCGCGAACTCAGCCTGCTGGCTGATTCAGCCGACGACGCGTTCGTGGAGACGGAGGGGTGGTGATGGACAGCCTCTGGCTTTGCGAAGAGACCGGCCGTCCGGTCCCGCTCCACGATTGTCTGGAGTGCGCCCGGCAGCGCCGCCTGCCGGCCTGCCCGTTTCCGCCGACCATCTTGCAGGCGCTGGCCAACAGCATGCAGGGGGACGACACGCTGGTTGAGGCCAGGCAGCTGGCCCGGGCCAAGGGCGTGAGCCTGCTGCGTGTAACCAGCCTGCTGGGGTGCACCCGGCAAGCCTGGTACGGCCTGCACGGCCGGCCGCTGCTGGAGAAGCCCCACGCCCACTGGGCCCGCTTCCGCGGCGCCATCTTCCACGCCGCGCTGGAGGCGCTAGCCGGCGAAGATGTCGTCGCTGAGACCCGCCTGATCGTCTCCCTGGAGGAGCTGGGCGCGCGGGTCTGGGTCGCCGGCAAGGTGGATCACTACGATCCGACTACCCGGCTTCTCACCGACTATAAGAGCGTCAACACCTTCGGCCGGCGCATGGCGACGATGGCCCTGCCGAAACAGCACCATGTAGCCCAGTTGTGGCTCTACGCCTGGCTGCTGGCTAAGAGCGGCCATCCGGCCCCGCTGTCCAGCAGGATCGTGTACATGGACATGGGTGCCGTCCGCACGGTGGACGTGCCCCTGCCGGACGCTGAGATGCAGGCCGCGGTCGAGGCGCGGCTGGTCGAGAAGGCCCGGCTCATCACCGAGGCCGATGCGGCCGGCCCGCTCGGCGATCCCCAGGAAATCTGGGAATGCGGTTACTGCGCTTTTGCCGGCCAGTGCCCGTTCCGCCAGGAGAAAGCCGGCAAGTAACCTGCCACACGACACCACATCGCCCCGGGGGGACGCGCCTGTCCCCGTCCGGGGCAGCGCGTCCTCTCGGCACAGGTGTCGGCGCGACACTCGCGGCCGCCCCGACAGAGAGGACACCACCATGAGCACAGGTTACCCACTCGTAGACCTGCTGGAAGCGGCAGGTTACACCATCGACGCGCGGCGCTTGGACCGCGTGTTTCATGACGCGCGCGGCCCGATCACGGGCGACGTCCTCGTGACCGTGGACGCGTCCGCGGGCCTGATCGAAGGCCTGGTGCGCAATTGCTACCACACCAGGATCGTGCTGGACCCGGCGACCGGCCAGGTCATCGACTGCGACTGCGGCTGCAAGGACTGGCTGCAGGCCGGCGGCAAGGCGTTTCGCCGCCCCTGCAAGCACATCCTCGGCACCGCCGTGGACGCGCCGACGCTCGTTCAGACGCCGGTCGCGCCCGCGGCCGCGCCGCTCTCGGCGCCGCCCCCGGCTGCGCCGGCCGATCCCGATCCCGACGCGCTGACCTTCAACCAGCGTGTGCGGCAGGCCATCGGCCAGGCCATCGCCCGGCTGGCCGACCAGGTGGAAGGCCTGCTCCGGGCCGGCGAGACCCCCTTCCTGATCGGCCCCACCGGCTGCGGCAAGACCTCCGCGGTCCGGCTGGTGGCCACCCGCAACGCCTGGGGCCTGGAAGAGGTCGCGGGCGCGGCAAGTTTTGCCGACGCTGACCTGGTCGGCATCCATACGAACCAGATGGAGCACACCGGCGTGCTGGCCCGGGCCTTCCGGCGGGCGCGCGGCGGGGAGACCGTGCTCGTCTTCCTGGACGAGCTCACCCGCTTCAACGTGCGCGTGCCGGACCTGCTGATGCGGCCGCTGCTGCCGTTGGCCCACGACGTGGCCTGGGCGCTGCGCATCCCCGCCGAGGATGGGGAGCCTGTGCGCCTGGTCGAAGCCCCGGTCTGGGGCGTGGAGTGGGCGCCGGCCCGGCGTACGCCGCTGGTGCTGGCCGCCAACCCGTGGGGCAGCGTGCTGGACAGCGCCCTGGTGCGCCGCGCGACGCCGGTCGAAGTCGGCTTCGATCCGGCCGTGGCGGCGCTGTGCCAGGGCGCGACGCGCACCATCGTCGAGACCTCCTGGAAGCTTGTCACCGAGGGGCAGCTGCCCCTGCCGGTCGAGTACCAGGCGCTGGGCCGCATCGAGGCCCCGACCGACACGGCGTTCGTCGGGCCGTACCTGGCTCGCCTGCGCGCCGTGGATCGGCCGGCCGCCGAAGGGTTCCGGACGCTGCTGGCCGGCATGGGGGTGCCGCTATGAACGCCCCCGACGCCCGCAGCATCCTGGAGGCCACGGCCAACCAGATCCTGGCCGTCGTCGCGCCGCACGCCGCACGGCTGGTGCGGGCCACGGTGACGCTGGACGAGACCGCCGAAACGGCCGCGACCGACGGCGTCAGAATCTGGGTCCCGCCGCACTTCGAAGGCGTGGACGTGACGCACGAGATACCGATCGCGGTCGGGCTGCTGGTGCACGAGCTGGGTCACTTCCTGCAGCCGCTCAAGCTGCTGGACGAAGTGGCAGAGCGCACCGGCTGCCCGCACTGGCTGGCGAACATCATCATGGACATCCAGCTCGAAGCCATGATGGCCAGCCTGTTCCCGCCCCTGGCCGGCACGCTGGTCGCGGTGCGGACCGCGGTGAAAGCGGCGCGCGCCAGGGAGTACGAAGCCGCCATCGTGGCGGCGCCCGACTTTCGAGCCGGCGCCAACGCGCTGGCGCTGCTGGGCCGCTACGGCCGGCCGGACACGGCATTCGACGAGCCTGCGCACCGCGGGTCGTCCGGGCCGGTCTGGCGCGTGATCCGCGGCCTGCCTACCGAGCTTGGCCTGCGGGCCGAGGAGTTCCTGGGTGGCTTGGCTGAGGCGCTGACCACCGCGCCGGACGGCCTGGGGGAGCTGATCGAGGCGATCATGGATCGCTTCCCGGAGCTCCGGCAGGCGCCGGCCGCGTTCGCCGTGCCCGGCGGGGGACTGGACGTCGGCTGCCTGGGTGCGGCCCTGCAGGGCGAGGCCCAGGGCAACGTGGGCAACCACACCCCCGGGCCGGTGCAGCCGCTGCAGACCATCCAGGCAGTGGCGCTGGCGGCCCACCCCGATGCGCAGCGCGCGGCGCGTGGCTTGCGCCTGCACTTCCAGGCCGCGCGCGGCGCGACTGAGATCGTCGCGCCGCAGCGGCTGGACCGCCGGGCCGCGGCGCTGGACGAGCCGGCGCCCTTCCGGATGGCCTTGCCGGGCCGGGAGATCCCCGCGCCCCGCCTGGTCATCTGTCTGGACAAGTCCGGCTCGATGAAGGGCGCCAAGTTCGCCCTGGCCAGCCGCGCGGCGCAGGCCGTCGCGCTGGCCGCTAAGGAGGTGCAGGGCGAGGTGGTCGGCGTGCTGTTCGACGACGCCGGCTACATCGCCGCCGGCCCCATCCTTGACCGGCCGTTGTACGCCGATCCGGCCGGCCTGAGCTACGGCGGGACCGACTTCGAGTTCCTGCTGCAGGTCTGGCGCCGGTGGCCCGCGCACCAGGTGCTGCTGGTCACCGACGGCGACGGCAGCATCCCGACCGCGCTGCCGGGCGACAAGGCCCGCACCGCGGCGATCGTCATCCCGCCCGACTGCGATCTCGACCTGATGCGCCAGTTGGCGGATCGGGTCGTGACGCTCACTGATCTGCGCAGCCTGGCCAACATCATGGCCTTGCTGACGCCACGCAACCGCTGAGGGCTACCCGCCCTCTGGATATGCCAAAGCCCGACCACACCCGGTCGGGCTTTTTTGTATGCTTCGGCGAGGTCTCAACCTGGCTGGGCTGTTTGTCGACAGCGCGTGGGAAAAAGAAACGCCCGACGGGTATGTCGGGCGTCAGGTGGCGAGCGGGTATGCTCGCCGTGGGTGTGACCGCGGGTGTGCGCGTCACATGGTGCTGGCCGGGTCGGACCCGATCTGTAGATCGGGCGTGGACTCCGGCGCGGTCGCTGGTCGGATGATGCCGGTGGCGACGAGCTGAGCGCGGTAGTCGGCAGGAATTGATCGCCGCTCTATCTTCCTCAACGGACTCATGGTCGTCGCCTTGTCTGGCGTCGTCCCTGCAACATGTCCGGTTCGTCGCTGCTGGCGACGCTCGGCTCGCCCGCGTTCTTCGCGCTGGTGTGCTGCGAAGCGCAGGACCGCGATCACGCCGACGATGAGAAGCCACGCGATCCACGCGTACACGATGGGGCTGCTGAACATGGTCTGCCTCCTGGATTGGGGATGAGTTGTGGTCCGAGAGCGGATCACCTGCCGTCATCGCAGCAGATGGCCCGGTCTCGGACCACAACCCACGCGTTTCATCAGCCCCTGGCTTCGTGATTCATGGCCTCGAAGCAGCGCAGGCAGATCGGCTTAGCGCTCCTTGGTACGTGTGGGCCCCGACATTTCAGCGACCTGGCTGTAATCTACAGAAGGTGACACTCCGCAGGCGCTAAAGCGCCGCGGCTTCTCGCTTCAACCCGTCCCTGTGGGACAGTCTGCGATGGCTTCGTCCAAGCCTTTTCGGAGGATATTCTTGGCGGCGTTCACGTCCCTATCGTCCACTAGACCGCAGTACGGACAGACGTGCGTCCGCACCGAGAGTGACTTGGAAACGTAGTCGCCGCAACCGGAACACTTTTGCGACGTGAAGTGTGGTGCCACGGCAATCACCCTCCGACCAGCACTTGCAGCCTTGTTCGTGAGGATTTGTCGAAAAGCACTCCACGCCGCATCTGAGATCGAGCGTGCTAAGTGATGATTCTGCACCAGGCCGGACACATTCAAGTCCTCAACGGCGATCATATCGAAACCGTTGACGTACTCGCGCGCCAGCTTATGCAGTGTGTCCTTGCGCCGGTTGGCAATGCGTTCGTGCCGACGAGCCACGACATGCGCCTGTTTCCTGCGTCGCTTGCTGCCCGTCTGCTTGCGGGCCAGCAGACGTTGCGAATGAGCAAGGTTTTTCAACTCGGCTTTCAGATGCTTGGGGTGCGGAACCGTGCGCCCCTCGCTGTCTGCGACCAGGGACGTGATGCCCATGTCCAGTCCGACCACTTTTCCGGTGGGCGGCAACGGCTGCGGCTCAACTTCGCACACGCATTGCAGATACCAGCCCGAAGGCCGCTTGATGATCCGGGCAAAGCGAAAGTTGCCTGTGAGGGGCCGATGCACCACGGTGCGAAGCTTGCCGCCACACAGCTTACCCGCCTGGAAGTAGCGGCCATGCAGGGCGTTATGGCAATCGCGGAACTCAATCGAATGCCAGCGTTCCGCCGACTTGAAGCGCGGGAACCCGCACGCCTCGCCGCGCTGCCGGTACTTGAAGAAGCGGTCGAGCGCCCGATGCAGACGCTTCAATGTCGTATCCACGACCACGGCGGGCAGATCGGGGTAGGTGTCTTTGTTGTACCGCTTGTCTTGCGTATACAGCGACAAGTATTTGCCAGTGGCGTCCAGGTGTTCCTTCCACTCGGCAAGCGCCGCGTTATACATGCGCCGCGAACCAATGAGAACAGACATAAGTGTCTGTTCCTGTTGGCGATTGGGCCGCAAGCGGTACTCAAAAACCTTGTGCATGGCAGGAATATAGCGTACTTGTTGACTATAGTCAAGAGCGCGGCTAGAAGCAGCGAGAAGCCCGCCTATCCACTCGGCTTGAAAGCCGGTGGCTTGCGGCGGGCTACGTTTGGTCAAAAAGCAAAGAAGCCCAATTTCTGCATCTATTGGATCGAGTCACACAGCCGGCGCATCTCCGCTGCCGCCTCGCCTTCGGCTACGACCACCAGCACGTCGCCGGCCTCCAGCAGCGTGCTGCCGTGCGGTATGAGCATCTGCTCGCCGCGGCGCACGCTGGCGATCACGGCATCCCGCGGCCAGGCAATTTCCTGCACGCGCCGCCGGTCGCACGCCGCACCGGGCTGGATGACGATTTCCGCCACGCTGAGCGCGGCCGTGGAGGCATCCAGGCGGGCCTGGTGGGCGCGGTGGCGTAACGTCGCGCGGCGGGTGAGCGCGATATCGTAGGCGCGCACCAGGTCCACCCGGCGCAGCACGCCCAGCAGGCGGCGGGGATCGTCGCGCGCCACCACCGGCAGCCGGCCCACGTCACGGCCGCTTATTCGTCGCAGTGCGTCGCCGACGCTCTCGTCGGGATAGGTCACCAAGAGATCGCGTGTGCAGACATCGCCCACCAAACGCAGCGATCCCACGCCCTCGGCCTGCGCTTGCTCCAGATCCTGTAGTGTGAGGATACCGGCCAACCCGCCCGAGCCATCGACAACCGGCAGCCCGTGGTGGCGTGTGCGCGCAAAGAGGTCGGCCGCTGCCGCCAGCGAGTTCGACTCATGGAGCGTCACCGTATTGGTCTCCATGACTTCGCTGACCTTGATCTCCTCCAACGCTTCGAAGGTGTCTACGGTCGGCGCCTCATGGCTTTCACTGCCGCTATCCTGCACCGTGGTCCCTTCCTGAAGAGCTTTACTAAGGCTATCCACCGTGCTCGCGCCGGTGAGCACGGTCAAGCGGTCGCCCGGGAGCAACTCGGAATCACCACGCGGCACAACCACCTGGCCACCGCGATGGATCGCAACGATCACACAATCGGACGGCAGCCCAAGCTCCCGCAAATGTTTGCCGACGGCCGCATCGCCGGAGTGCAAACCGATCTGTACCAGCGTCGCGCCGATCCGGGATTCCATCCGCAGCCGTTCGATGTGATGCTCGGCTTTGTTTTTGTCCACCAGCGCATGGGAATACGCCTGCACGATATCGCTGCGCCGCAGCACCCCCAGCACCCGGCGGGGATGTCGCCGGTCCACCACGGGGATGCGCCCCACGTCCAGCGCGCCGAAATGCCGCAGCGCATCATCGAGCGTTTCGTCAGCAAACGCCGTCAAGACGGCCGTCGTGCAGATGTCGGCGACGGTTGCCGCCCCACCCGACGTCAGAACGCGCTCCAAATCCGCCAGCGTTACAACACCGTAGAGCTCGCGCTTGGCATCAAGCACCAGCATGCCATGGTGTCCAGTCTCCTGGAAGAGGCGGGCAAGTTCCGCGAGCGGGGTATCCGGGGTCACCGTCGAGAATTCGGTGATCGGCGTCATTGCCTCTTGGACCAGAATCCCCCGCATCAGGTTCGTATCTCGCTTTGCGCGCACGTCAATGCCGCGCCGTTTCAGCTTGAACGTGTAGATGCTTTCCTTCTCCAGCCATTGCGCAAGCACGGTGCTGATGACGGTGGCGAACATCAGCGGCAGGATGATCCGGTAGTCCTGCGTCATCTCAAAGAGAATCACAATCGCCGTGATCGGCGCCCGCGCCGCGCCGGCGAAAACCGCGGCCATGCCCACCATCGCATACGCGCCGCTCGCGGCCACGATCCCCGGAAACGCGAGCTGGGCCAACTGACCATAGGCGCCGCCCAGTACCGCGCCGATGAAGAGCGCCGGCGCGAACACGCCGCCCGACGACCCAGAGCCGAGCGTGAGCGACGTCGCCAGGATCTTGCCGAGCACCAGCACCAGGAGCAATCCCAGCCCCACCTGCCCGTTCAAGGCGCCCTCGATCGTGCCGAACCCGGTGCCGAAAACCTGGGGGAGTACGAAGCCCAACAGGCCCAGCGCCAGCCCGCCCACCGCTGGCTTGAGATACGGGGGAAATTTCCAGCGATTGAACGTATCTTCGGAGAAGTGCAGGACCTTCATGAAGGCGAGTGCGCCAACGGCCGACGCAACCCCCAGGCCGAGATACAACAGAAGCTCCCATGGGCTCTTGAGGGCGTAGGCCGGCACGGCGAACGCGGGCGAATCACCGAGCGCGATGCGGCCCACCACACTCGCCGTAACCGCCGAAATCACGATCGTGCTAAATGTTTGGATGCCGAACTCGCCCAGGATCACCTCGAGCGCGAACATGACGCCGGCAATCGGCGCATTGAAGGTTGCCGCGATGCCGCCGGCCGCACCCGAGGCAACCAGGTTGACGACGCGGCGCTCGTTCAGCTTGAGGGCCTGCCCGATGGTGGAACCGAGCGCCGAGCCGATCTGCACGATCGGACCTTCGCGGCCCACTGACCCGCCGGCGCCAATCGTGATTGCCGAGCCAAGCGCCTTTGCGATCACGACTACGGGGCGAATGCGGCCGCCCCTGATTGCGATGGCGGCCAGAACCTCGGGGACACCGTGGCCTTTCGCCTCTGGCGCGACAAAGTGCACCAGGGGGCCGACCAGCAGGCCGCCCAGCGCTGGCAGAAGGATGACGTAAGCCGTCCCCAAGAAGCCCAGAACGTGCGCGCCGCTGCCGAAGAATACGCCACTGAAGAACTTGATCATCTCGATAAAGACAATCGTGCCCAGCCCGGCGCCGATGCCGACCACGATCGCCAGGGTCATCATCACCGCTGTTTCCGATGACCCGAATCTTTGGATCAGTGCAGAGATAGCAGCCATCACTCGTGAATGTATTCTCTGATCTGTCATCTCGATTCAGCCTCCTGGAGTGGGAGTATATGGGGCGTCCATCGATACCAGCTCCAGATAGTCCAGGGCGATCCAGCCGCTGGGCTTGCCGGGGACTTGGACACGCGCCCACACGCGGCCGCCGGATTCGGCGCGTTCTCCCAGCAGGATCACCGGCGTGCCTTCCCCAACTGCGCCGATCAGTGTCCCACCGGGCGTGCTGCGCAGATAGACCCCCTGGCCGTTGGGGCTGGCAACCACGGCAAATCCGGGCGTCGGCCGCGGCGTGACTGTCGCGGTAGCCGTCGGTGACGGGGTTGCCGTGGCAGTGGCCGTTGCCGTGAGTGTGGCGGTAGGCGTATGCGTAGCTGTCGCCGAGGCGGTTGGAGTGGGCGATGACGTGGCTGTGGCTGTCGCAGTCGCCGCCGCAGTCGGCCCCGGCGTGGTCGTTTGTGTTGGGGTGGGCATGGGCGTGAAGGTGGGCGGCACCAGTGAGTCCAGCCGGGTGGCCGGTATGACGTTGAGCAGCAGCGCCACGGGCCGCTGAATCCGGGTGGCGACCTCGCGCTGAAACGCCAGCACCGTCGCGTAGGGATACTGCTCGGATGAACGAACGGTTACCGCCAGTTGCAGGGTGCCGTCCTCGCGCGACGTCTGTTTCAGTTCCACAAACTCGCTGCCGGGCAGCAACACTGCGACCTCGTCTCTGACGGCAGCCTGCACCGTGCGATCCAGGCGTACGGACCTCACCGCCTGGGCGGTGAGGATGCCCAGGATTATCGTGACCACCGCCAGCAACGCGACCGCGCCGGCCAGCCCGCGGCGCAGCACGTTGCGCCGTTCCTTCTGACTGGCCATCGGTGCGAAGCCAAGCATGAGGAAAACCAGGCCGCCGGCCGCTGCAATGGCGATCAGGTTCGTGAGGAAGAGCAAGAGCGCGCCACCCGCGATGTCGCCGCGGCCCAGGGCCAACCCGATCCCGACGGTGGCCAACGGCGGCACCAGGGCCGCCGCAATAGCGACCCCCGCGAGACTGGCCGAGACGTCCTTACGGCACAAAGCGTAAGCGCCCGCCGCGCCCGATGCCAGCGCTACGCCGAGGTCGAGCAAGCTCGGCCGGGCGCGACTCATGATCTCAGCCGTCGCCGATGCGTCGGGAATCACCAGGCCCAACAGCACCCCCACCGCGATCGCCAGGAACATGCCGCGAAACGAAGCCCAAGAGGCGACGCCGAGCAGGTCGGTGTCACCCTCGACCAGGCCCAATCCCAGCCCCACAATCGCCGACATGAGCGGCGCCACGAGCATCGCGCCGATGATCACCGCGGGGCTGTTCAGCAGCAATCCCAAGGCTGCCAGCACGGCCGCCAGGCCGATCATGACAAAGAAGTCGGCGCGACCGCGAGCGCCCTGCCGGATGGTGGTCTGCACTTCAGTGCGCTCGTCCGCGGAGAGGGTGGGCAGCGCGTCGGTGAGCGCCTGCCAGGTCTCGCGCACCATGCGTGTCACCACCGGCATTTGGCGGCGCGCAACGATCACCGTTGCCTGGCTCTCCTCGGCGACGCGCTGGGGCACTTCGCCGAAGGACAGGCGGTCGATCAGCGCTTCGCGTGAAGTGCCCATCAGCACGACATCGTAACCGGCAGCCAGTTCATCCAGGATGACCTGCGCCGTGTCGTCACCCACCACCGTCTTGCGTGTCAGGTCGGTCGCCAGGAAACTTCGGCCTAAAGTCTGGCGGAACTGGCGCTCCGCCGCGGCGAAGATCCGGCTTGGGGAGCGACCGGTTGCCTCGACATGCAGGGCGGTGATGGCAGCTTTTTCAGTACTCGCAGCCAGTTCGGCAGCCATACGCGCCGCGAGCGCGGCATGCGACCCGGCGCCAACCGACACTAGAATCCGTCGCAGCGGGCCCGGCGCGTGTCCGCCCACCACCGCGACATCGGAGAGCGGATCTTCCAGGACGGCAGCCAGGGACGCGCTCTGTTGTAGGTTCGATCCACGCCACCCCATAACGACCAAACTGGCATTCAGTTCAGCGGTCGTCTGCCGGATGGCCTGGCCCACATCCTCGGCCGCGCGGACGATCCAGCCGGCCAACGCACCTGCCTCGCGCACCACAGCCAACGCCGCTGCCAGCGCAGGCCAAGCCGTCGGCTCCTTGATCGGCAGCGGCTGCTCAGTTTCGCGAGTGGGCACGATATGCAAGAGCACCACCCCGGTCTGCCGTGCGGCAGCGATGCGCACAGCCACTTCGGCCAGGGCTGCCGCGCGCGCCGGATTCGCCAGGGTGAGGACTACCGGCCGCCGCATGCCGGGGGGCAGATCGAAGGCGATCACCGTTCCTCCCGATGAGGATTCGCGGCTGCCCCGGCTGATCCTTGAGAGCCATGACATGTACACGTTTCCAAACTGGGTTTGATCTTCGGCGCGCCGTCGATGTCTGTCACATCGGGTGCTGCGCGCGGATGGCATTATACTATGCCGAACGTCATTTCGTGAACTGATCGTGGTTATGGTATAGTCTCGCCATGACCCGCGCTATGACCTCCCTGCCGAGGCACTTCGAGGGTAAATCCCACGCCTCCAGCAGTTACGACAAGCTCAGCCGATGGTACGACCTTCTGAGCGGGCCGTTCGAGTCCCGCTGGCGAGATCTCGCCCTGCGCCGGCTGAACATCGCCCCCGGCCAGGCCATCCTGGAGATCGGCTGCGGCACCGGGCACGGCCTGGTCAGGCTGGCCGAAGCAACCGGGAGTACCGGCAGAGTCTACGGCGTTGACCTGTCGGCCGGTATGTGCGACGTGGCTCGTGAACGCGTCGAGCGGTCCGGTCGGCCTTGGACATACGTGATCCAGGGCGATGTTACTACACTGCCGTTCGCAACAGGCTCGTTTGGGGCGGCTTTTATGAGCTTTACTCTGGAGTTGTTCAGCAGTGAGGCGGCCGCCTTCGTGCTTGGCGAGTGTCGTCGGGTGCTCGCTGCAGATGGACGATTGGGTGTGGTCTCGCTGGATCGACGGGAGCGCGACACCGTCGTCACGCGATTGTACGACTGGGCGGGGCAACGCTTTCCCGAGTGGGTTGACTGCCATCCGATTCCCGTCGCGGACACGCTATCCGGCCGCGGCTTCCGCCCCATGGAAGTGATCCGGGGCTCCATGGGGGGGCTGCCCGTGGCCATCGTCATTGCACAGAAGGTAGATTAAGGCATGCCTGGAAGTGTTTCGGCCACTGGTTGAGTCGTCAGTCGGTGAGCTCTCTCTGGATGGGGAGGATGAAGACCGGGCTGTCGCTCAGTTGGACCACCTGTTGAGCCACGCTGCCCATGAAGATCAGGTCCAGGCCCCCGCGCCCTTGAGAGGTGATCATGATCAGGTCCACGCCCTCGCGCTTGCCCACATCGACGATCGCGCGCGCTGGGTAGGATCCGGTCACAACCGTGCGAACGGTCAAATCCTCTGCACGCAGACTTTCGGCAACCGCATCAAGATACTTGCGCATGTTGGCTTCGGCCTGTTTGCGGATGGCATTGATGACGCTGGCCGGGGCGCGGTATTTCTCGCTCTCCGGCACAGCCGGCACGCAAATCAGCATCAGCTCGCAGTCGTACTGCTTCCCGAGCAGGCGGGCGTAAGGCAGAAGCTGCTCGGCAAAGGCCGAGCCATCCAGAGCGACCAGGATCCGGCCAAGATGGGGTGCTTCAGCCGCGCCGCTCTCAAACACCTGCACCAGCAACACGGGGATATCCAGCCGATAGACCAGCTTGCTGGACAACCCCCCGCTCAGCCAGGTTTTCTCACCAGAGCGCCCGCGCGTCGTGACGATGACCAGATCGACCCCCTTTTCGGCTACCACTTCTTGCGCGGCTTTGGCGGGCGAGTCCGCACGCACGGTGGCGTTGACCTTGATTCCGGCTGCATGGATTTGTTCCGCCACCGAACCAAGGTAGGCTTCAGCTTCTTCCCGTTCCGCGCTGCCCGCCTGGTAATTCCGGGCAGCAGAAAGGAGTGTCAAACGGGCGCCGGCAGCCTCGCAGATGAAGTGGGTCATGGGCAGCGCCTGCGCCGCATTGCTGGAGCCATCCAACAAGGTGAGAACATGGTGAATCTTGACGACCCGATTCAGCCGTTGCTGAGTGCGAACCAGCTCGGGCGCCCAGCCCAGCTTGAACGGGACCTGCTCCCCATTCGCAGCACCCTGGACCTGGGCCGGCGCCTGGCCAAAGCCGAAGCCGGCCAGCAGGCTGGCATCGATTTGCCCGAGATATTCCATTTCGGGCGAGGGCGCGCCGATGCGCCGGCGGAAGTAGGTGAATGCGACGTAGAGGATGGGGATCAGAACGAAGTAAGCCCAGGCGCCTTCCAGGAAGCGCTCTTCGAAGATGATCAGCGTGGCGCCGGTCGTCAGCAGGGCCGCGGTCGCCGTGCCGGCGATCGCGGCCGCCTGGCGGATCGAGAACTGGCCCGACAGCTCGCGCACCAGGCGTTGGGTGACAGCCCAGCCAGTCATGCTCAGCAAGATGAAGACGCCGGCCGCGTACAGGGCCAGGTAGGTTGCCTCGTGGGTGCCAAACAGCACGAAGCACACGCCGACGATCCCAACTTCTAACCAGACCGGCTTGTCAGCAACATCGAATTGGTTCCGCGCGCCAAGGGCGCGCGGAATGTAGTGGCGCTCTTTGAGTCCCAGCGCCAGGTTCTGCAGGCCTTGGGCGCTGGCAGCGCAGGCCGACATGAGGACGAAGATGCCCACCAGCGAGCCAAGGTAAGCGAGAGGCGCCGGCAGGAGTCGGTCCATCGTCTGGGTGAAGACCGACACATGGGTATTGTTGGGATCGGATAGAGAGAAGATGGCCGGCCCCACGATCAGCATGGTCGCCGCTGTCGTGCTCATAATGATGAGCAGGCTCCGGAAGGCCTTGCCGCTCTTGTGTTCCGGAGTGCCGTCGAAGGCAGCCACCAGGTTGGCAAACACCTCGACACCGGTCATCACCGCCAGGATGCGAACGTAGCCGGCGAGAGTGAGGTGCAGGTTAGGGGGCGCAAAGGCTCTGAAGGACAGCACAGGCAGATGCAGGCCGGTCCGGATCAGGGTCGACAGGATCATGAGCCACAGGAGGATCAGCACACCGGCGGTGGCTGGCCCAAAGGTGCGGGCGGCCATCCTGGGCCCCCGGTTGACCAGCCAGCCGGTCAAGAGGCTAAGCCCGACCGCTACCAGGGTGCGATAGGGTAGCCCCAGGATTTGGCTATTGAGGACCGGTAAGCGGTCGGCGATGAAAGTGACCAGCGCGGCCATGCTGACGAGGAAGGTCAGGGTGTACTCGACGAAAGTAATGGCCGCGTTGACCTTGACGGCCCACCCACCAAACTCCTCTTCGCTCAGGCCGCTTCCGCCGGAGCCGTCGGTGACCCACTGCATGACCAGCCGGTACATGGCCGAGACCACCGCGATCGTCAGGACGGCCAGCCAAACCGACCCACCAAAGACGACCCGGGCCGCGCCGGATGCCACAACAAGGCTTAGGAAGGGGCCAAATACATACAGGGGGGAAGTTGCGGCATCCCCTCCGCCCGCCAGTGCGCCTTCGAGCGCGTTACTGAGCTTGCGAGAAACGCGAGCCATAGTGCTTTCTCCGTTCTGACAATGTGTGAGACAATGTGCCCTGGGACTTCAGTGCAGTAGAAGTAGTAGCAGCCGCACTCCGGGCATTGAGATGAAACTCACTCCCGCCTGAGCCATGTCACACCAGCCAAACTTGCCCGTCTCTCAGCGCAGTTGTCCTCACCCACAAGGTGGAAAAGCAGCCGTCCGTGATCGTAGCAATACCTGTAGGTCGCATTTCGTGCTTGTCTGCAGGGGAGATAGTCCGTATCCTCGGTGTACTGGTCGCCATGGATGGTGTAGGTTCCGGTAGCATCCACTGCGTCGTTTACCCGAAAGACATAACTCCCGTCGTCGTTGAACTGCAATGTCCAAATCGGTCGGGTTTCGTGTACGAATACCCCGGTTGGGAAGTCGTTTGCTTCAGCATTCATTTGGCCCTCCTGATCGGCCGAGCGGGCTAACTACTTATGGTGCTGCTTATCTGATTGGGGCCTGTCTGCGCGGCCAGAAAGCAGGAGTGGTTCGGCAATACTCAGCGTAGGCCTCCCCGTAACGTAGCAGCAGGTCCTGCTCCTCCGCCCAGCACATCACCAGGAAGATGGGAATGTAGATGAACGAGAAAAGGGCCAGGAACGGCGAGTTCAGCAGGAACGCAAAGACCCACCACAGCCACACCTCGCCGGCAGCCTGCGGGTGACGGATGCAGCGATAGATGCCGCCGTACATCCGGTGCTCCGGTTTTGGCTGCATCGTCTCCGCGCCCGCGTCGCGGATGCCGATGGCCATCAGGCTGCCGGCAGGCACGGCGATGAGCACGGCGATCAAGAGCGAAACCGGCCACGGCCAGGGGAACGTCCTGGGTAGGGGCGTCGGCAGCGGATAGAAGAAGTAGACCGCGTAGCCGGCCGAGGCAACGCCCTCGAAGATCCCGGCGATGATGCGGTCGCGGCCGGCAGCGGCATAGGCGCGTGGTCCAATGACCCGCGCGCGGCCGGCCGGGCTGGCGCTGCGCACGTAGTAGTACAGGAACAGCAGCGCAGCCAGGATCAAAACGACAAAAGTGAGCCAAGCGATCATGTGACACGCCTCAACCTTCTCTCAGATTCGCGCTTCCAGGCGGTCTGTGACCGCCGTCGAATGTAGATTCCACCTTGCGACGAGTTTGGAGTGCCGGACCATCGCCCGGCCCGGCTCCCTCCGCAGCAAACATCGCCAGGGCAGATTCCACCCACTCCAACGAGCCAACGAGCGTCAGCCGGTCATCGTAAGCGATCTGCGTATTGCCGTGGGGCACCAGCAGATCGCCGTTTCGACGCAAGGCCAGAACCAGCACATCGCCGGGCAGCGGCAACTGACGCAATGTCCGGCCCACGCATGGTCCGTCCCGTACGACTACTTCCCATACTTCCTTGTCATCATCCGTCCGGGTCAGCAGCGCGTAAATGGTCGGGTTGCGCACGATCAGGGCCAGCAGCGCAGCTTGATTCAGCGCAGCATTGAATGCCTTGACGCCCAGGCGTTCGAAGCGCGGGATTTCAGCCGGATCATTGACATTTGCTATCACGTTGTCGATGCCGTAGGTCGTCCGGGCCAGCTCGCAGAAGCGGTAATTCAGCTCGGTGTCCGCATGAGCACACACCAGCGCGTCGGCTTTCTCCAGCCATGGCGCAGCCTCCGGACTGCTGCTTTCCGAATCCAGCGCCACGGTGAACGCCTCCAGGCCGTGTTGTTGGGCGCGGGCGATCGTTTCGGGGTTGGGATCCAGCGCGATAACCACCTCTTGGTGGTCGCGCAGTTGGCGGGCGATGCGCAGGCCCAACGGGCCAAGTCCGAACACCACCGTCGGGCCGTGCGTTTTGCGGGTCGGTTCGCCGGCGAGCCGCACGAAGATCAATGGCGCGGCCGTCACGGTGATGACCGCCACCAGGATGATGGCTGCGTCCATAGACTCGCTAATGATGCCCAGCCTTAGGCCGATGGCTGAGGCCGCGATGATCAGTGAGAGGCGGGCTGAGAGCAGTGCGCCGGCCGAAAACGCCTCGCGCCAGCCGAATGCCAGCCGAAACAGCAGCGCCGGGATGAACTTCACCACGATGGCGGCCGTCAAGAGGATCGGCACCAGCAGCATGGCGGACGGCGAAGCCAGCAGCGCGGCCAGATTGAAGCGCAACCCCACCTGGATGAAGAAGAGGGGGATGAAGAAACCGAAGCCGATGGCCTCCAGTTGATGCCCTAACTGCGCGTCGTCGGGCGTGCGCAACAGGGAAAGAACGGCGCCGGCCAGGAATGCACCGAGGATGATCTCAGTGCCGAGCGCCTGCGACAATGCTACAAACACCAGCATGATCGTGAACGCCAGGCGCACTTTGATCTGTGCGGTGGCGTGGCTCAGCTCCTCGATGGTGCGACGGACGGCCTTGACCCGAACGGAAAAGACCCCAAGTTGGTAGAGCATAAAGAAGGCCACAAACAGGATCCCGATCAACAGGATATCGAATGTGACACCGCGCGACAGCACTGCCACAAGCACCGTAATGAGCAGCATCGTGCCGAAATCGGCGATCAATGCGGCCACCAGGATGGCTTGTCCAAAACGGCCGGTGCTCAGTCCCCTTTCCTTCAACACCGGCATGACGACGCCGAGCGATGTTGTTGAAAGAATCAGAGCCACCATCCAGGGGTTACGCGCCAGCCCCAGCGAGACGAGCACCAGTCCAACCACCGACGATGCGGCCAGTGTGAGCGCGAAGGAGATGCCACCCAACCGCACCGGCCCCCATGTCCGCCGCTCGATGCGCGATCGGCCCCCGCCGTCACCGCCCAGGTTGGAGAAATCCACCTCCAGGCCGGCGAGGAACATCAGGAAAACGAAGCCCAACTCGGCCAGCAGATCGAGAATCGGATCGTTCGCGGGCACCAGGCGCAGGCCGCTGCGCCCCACGATCATGCCGGCCAGGATTTCGCCGACGACGATGGGAATACCCAAACGCCGGAAGCGCAGCAGCAGCACGGGCACGCTGAAGGCCAGCGCCAACACGATCAGTAATGGGATGTATGAAGGCGTGTATTCCACGTGTCCGTCCTGTCAACTCGATTGGGCCAGAATCCGCTGGCTGACTTCGCTGCGCAAGGAGCGCACACATCTGTCACCGCAGGATGCGCCGGATCGTTGCGAAGTGATGCTCGTCATGATGCGCGCCCACCTGCAGCGCCTGGATCATGTTCAGGCGGCCGATCGCGGGATCGTACAGCGGTGTGTTGCCCAGGACGTGCTCGTCCTTGCCCGCGTAGAAGCGGCGCACACGGCCGTGTTCGGCGGCCATCATCTCATGCAGAGCCGCCAGCGCAGCCGGCCGCTCGGGCGTGTACTTTGGCGGCCACATCCAGCCGACGTTCAAGGGAAAGTCCGGCCGCGCGTAGACATCATCGATTTCTGTCTCATAGGGTCGGCCGCGCCGCAGATAGCCAAGCGGCGCCAGCACGACCCAGAAGGCCTGGAACATCTGCCGGAAGGAACGCAACACGGCTGTCGCGTGCGCCAGATTCTCTCCTGCAGACCACTCCTTCGGCCCGGGCCGCTGCCACAGCCGCGCGTCCGCAACCGGCGCCAGCTCAGCGAAGATCGCTTCGCGCTGCACGTCCAGCAGAGTCAGGTAGTCAGCTACAACGGAGTCAACTCCCATCTTCGTCCTCCCGCAGAGACCCGCTAAGGGTAAGACGCTGTTCAGATCCCCATATCCTGTCGCGAACATGAGAATTCTCTGCACCATTGCCGAATAGCTGCAGCCCGCTGCGGGTGCTGCGCGGGCAAAACCGGTCTCTGCTAAGTATCGCCGCTATCCCGATCGGGCGGTGCCGGTCACCTACGACCGGCGCAGCCTGGCAAAATCCTGGACGGCCAGCAGTAACGCGGCGACCCCGGCGACCGTGGTAAGCAGGGCCATGGCCAGATCGTCACGCTGTATGAAGTGCGCCGCCAGGATGAGAAGCACGACACCCGCGGCCAGGTTGAGCACAGTCTCGATCGTCTGTCGTCTTCTCATCAGATACATCCTCCCGTCCGCAGCAGTAAGACGTGGCAGGTTTCGCCAACCTGCCACGTATCGTCGGCTCAGTGTGTCTGCATCCAACCGAAGAACAAGATGAACAGCAGACTGGCCACCACGCACGTCACCAGCATCACCGGGAGTCCGGAGCGCAGCCACACGCGCGTCGTGATCGGGGTGCGGGTCTTCTCGCTGAGCGCCACCGTGACCACATTGGCTGTAGAGCCGATGGGCGTGCCATTGCCCCCGAACCCGGCGCCGAGCGCCAACGCCCACCAAAGGGGGGTGGGGTTGATGCCCAGGTGCGCCAGCCGTTCGATCACCGGGACCATAGCGATGGTGAACGGGATGTTGTCGACCACGGCCGAAAGGACAGCGGCGACCCAGAGCATGAGCAGGCTGGCGCCCAAGAGGCTGGCATTCGCCAGTCCCGCGACCCGATCGGCGATCAAGCCCAACACGCCGGAGGCCTCCAGCCCGCCGGCCGTCACGAACAGGGCGCTGAAAAACAGCAGGACGCTCCATTCGACGCGGCGCAGCGTTTCGTCCACATCAGGGCGCACCCACAGCAGTGCGGCCGTCGCGCCCCCCAGCGCTATGACCCCCGGCGCCACGTGGAGAGCGCCCTGGAAGAAGAAGAGGACGATGACGCCGCCCAATATCACCAGGATCTTGCGCAGGGCGACACGGTCGTGCAACCCTGCATTGGCATCCAGTTGCAGCAGGGCGCCGACATTGGCGGGCCGCATCCCGAGCTCGCGGCGGAACACGAGCCACAGCACAAGCAGCGCCACCAGCCAGGCCACGATGACGAGCGGCGCCAGGTGGGTCAGGAACGAGACGAAGCTGAAGCCCGCGGCCGAGCCGATGATCACGTTGGGCGGATCGCCCACCAGGGTCGCCACGCCGCCGGTGTCCGAGAGCAGCGCCTCCGCCATCAGCATGGGGATGGGACTGATTCCCAGGATCTCCGCGATCAGGATCGTCACCGGCGCGATGAGCACCACCGTGGTCACGTTGTCCAGGAACATCGAGAGCACGGTGGTGAGGGTGCCCAGGGCGATGAACAGCACCAGGGGATTGCCCCGCGAGCGCTTGGCGACTCGGACGGCCAGGTACTGGAAGAAGCCGGTCTGCTGGAGCATGCGCACCAGGATCATCATGCCCAGCAGCAGGCCCAGCGTATTGAAGTCGATAGCAGCCAGTGCCTGCTCCTGGGTGTAGAAGCCCAGGCTCATGCCCGCGATCAGCATCACGGCGGCGCCGGTCAGCGCCGCAATGGTGCGGTGGAGGCGTTCCGAGAGGATTACGATGAAAGTTGTCACGAAGATGCCGGCCGCGATGATCTGGGACAGGGTCATGTGGGCGGCTCCGTCGACGCCCAGGGCGCGAGAAACGCGACGGCGATGTCGACGCGTGACGCGATGCCGACCAGCGCGCCGGTTCGATTCACGACGGGCAGATCTCGGATCCCGTGTTTGGTCATCGTCGCAGCGGCGCGCAGCAGCCCGCATGTCTGTTCGACGGCGACCGGCGGCTGCATCAGGTCACGCATTGTCAGTTGTGCGGCCGCGGCCACATCCTCAGGCCGCAGGGTCTCCAGCGCGCCGAAGTCGTGTACGAAGTCGATGTTTTCGATGAGCGCCACGAAGTCCGGCATGAATACCCGAAGCAGATCTTCCAGGCGCACCACGCCGACAAGCACATCCAGGCTGTCCACGACGGGCAGCGTGCCAACATGATGGGCCACGACGAGCTGCGCGGCCTCTTGTGCTGTAGTTTCTGGCGACACCGCGATCGCGTTGCGCTTCATACAGGAGCCGATCATCGCTGTTCTCCTTAAGAGATTGACCTGCTGATCCCTACTTGGTGTCTACGCCGCCTTCACTGCGGTGAATCCAGCACGCTACCTGCCGGTCGCCGACGGTAAAGGCCGGAGGCTGCTCCTGTTCGCAGATCCGGCCGACCTTGGCGAAGCAGCGCGGGTGGAACCGGCAGCCGGACGGCGGATCAATAGGGCTGGGCACGCCTCCGCTCAACAGGATGCGCTCGCGCCGTTGCACGCGCTCCACTTGCGGGATGGCCGCCAGCAACGCCTGGGTGTATGGGTGCAGCGGCGCTTCGTACAGCGCGTCGGTCGGCCCGTGCTCGACGATTTGGCCCAGGTACATCACCGCCATCTGGTCGCTGATGTGGCGCACCACGCTCAGGTCGTGCGAGATGAACAGGTAGGTCAGATGGTACTCGGCCTGCAGCTCTTCGAGCAGATTGAGCACCTGCGCCTGGATGCTGACATCGAGTGAGGAGACGGGCTCATCCGCCACCACGAAACGGGGGCCCATGGCGATGGCCCGCGCGACCCCGATGCGCTGGCGCTGGCCGCCGCTGAACTGGTGCGGATAGCTGTCGATGTGCCGCTCACGCAGGCCCACGCGTTTCAGCAGCCGCAGTGCTTCCCCCTCGCGTTCGGCTGGATGGCGCAGGCCGCGATGCCGCAGGGGCACGTCCAGGATCTCGCGCACGGTCTTGCGCGGGTTGAGTGACGCATACGGGTTCTGGAAGATGATCTGGGCCGCGCGGTGGAAATCCGCCTTTTCCCGCACGGGACGACCTTCATACAGCACTTCGCCCGCGGTGGGTTCGTATAGCTGCACCAGCACCCGGCCCAGCGTCGTCTTGCCGCATCCGGACTCGCCCACCAACCCAACGGTTTCCCCAGGCCACACGGCCAGATCGATGCCGTCCACGGCATGCACGACAGTCGGTCGCTGGCGAGCCAGAATCCGTGCCAGGATGCCGGGTGTCCGGTGGAAGTGCTTGACCACTCCGCGCGCCTCGATGAGCGGCTGTGTTGTCTGAATATCGTTCATCGTCCCTTGCCTAATCGGTACCCGCGGTAGACCCGCCTGGTCTCTTCCACGGTTACGAATGCCTTGCTGTCCACATGGTCAATGGTTTGTAAGACCGTGGGCAGATCGTGACATTGCACCACCACTTCCAGGATCTCCACCGCACCATGCAGACCCTGCCCGCTCATTTCCGTCACGCCGAAGCCGCGCGCGCGTAAGGCTTCGGCGATCTTGTTCTGAATGTCGGCGGAAATGATGCGCACCACCGTGAAGCCCAACGCCAGCCGCTCCTCGATGGTCATGCCCACCAATGTGCCGCAGGCGAAGCCGCCCGAGTAGCCCAGCACGCTCCAGACGTTGGTGGCGTTGCGCACGACCTGGCTGATGGCCACCACGAAGATGGTGACTTCCACGAACCCAATGAAGGCAGCCCACAGCTTGCGTCCCCGCACAGTCATCAGGATGCGCAGCGTGCCCAGCGAGACATCGGTGAGGCGGAGGACGAAGATCAGCAGCCCACCCAAGACTGTTTCCGTCATGAGCGGCTATCCCTCCTCGCGCGAGCGCACCATGAGCAGCGGTTGATCGACGCGCTGCAGGAGCGCCGAGGCGACGCTGCCATAGAAGAGTTGTGCCAGCCCGCCCCGACCGTGGCTGGCAATAGCGATCAGGTCGACTGCTTCCTGGTCCGCCGCAGCGATAATCTGGTCGACTACTCGCCCATACGGGACCAGGTGTCGCACGCTCAGGCCCTGCAGGCGAAGCGGATCTTTGATCCCTGTCAGATAGGTCTCAGCGGCAGCGGTCAGTTCGTCTATCTCGGCAACCGGTCGAGACGGCGCCAACTCGCCGGGAGTCGTTACCTGTGGCAGCGTTTCGATCACCTGCACCAGCACGACTTCGGCAGACAAGGACCGGGCCAGCTCGCCGACATAAGGCAGGATCGCCTCTGCGCGCGGCGACCCGTCCAGCGGGACCAGAATCTTGCTGTACATTGCAGCCTCCCAGGACATCACGCATTCAAGCCCAAGCGGGCGCCGTCGACGGGGCGACGCTCGTAGCCGCTCGGCCGGATGCACCTGACGTAGTGGCCGTGGCCGACTGTACTCATCAGAATCGGCTCTCCCTCGCACGCGGGGTGCGCGTACGCACACCGCGGCTGGAAGGCGCACCCGCTCGGCAGGTTCACCAGGTCCGGCACTTCGCCCTGAATCGGCACGATCGCCTTGCGCTCAGATAAGCCCGGACGGCAGGCGAGCAGCCCCTGCGTGTAAGGGTGTTGGGGCGCGCCGATCACCTGGTCGGTCGTGCCGCGCTCCACCACCTGTCCGGCGTACATCACGGCGATGGTGCTGCAGAACTCGGCGGCCACGCCCAGGTCGTGCGTTACCATGATGACGGCCGTGCCGTGATCGCGGTTGATGCGCCGCATCAGATCCAGGATCTGGGCCTGGATGGTCACGTCCAGGGCCGTCGTTGGCTCATCGGCCAGCAGCAGTTTCGGTTCACAGGAGAGTCCAATCGCAATCAGCGCGCGCTGCTGCATGCCGCCGCTGAACTGGTGCGGATAGGCCGCGTAGCGGTCCATGGGTGACGGGATCCCTACCTCCTCCATCACCTGGAGCACGCGCTGCCTCTCGGCCCCGGCTCTCCCCCAATAGAAGGGCGGTCGGCCGGCTTCCACGATGCCATGCAGCCTGAGCGACTCACGGATCTGTTCGCCCACCGGAAACGCAGGGTTCAACGTGCTCAGCGGGTCCTGGAAGATCATCGCAATCTCCCTCCCGCGCACCGCACGCATCACCGCAGGCGAAAGCCCCAATAGACTGCGCCCTTGAAAGACGATGTCGCCCCCGGCGATACGGCCGGGGCGCGCCACCAGCCGCAGGATCGACAGTAAGGTCACGCTCTTTCCGCACCCTGATTCCCCCACGACGCCGACGATCTCACTCCGGCGTACGGTGAGATTGACCCCGTTGACCGCAGTGACCAGTCCGCGCCGGGTCGGGAACGTAGTCTTCAGCTCACGCAGTTGCAGTAACAGCTCCGACATTTCTCTTTCTCACTCGATCTTCATTCGAGGATCCAGGATGTCCCGCAATCCTTCACCGAAGACGTTGATCGCCAGGACGAGGACCAGGATGGCCACGCCCGGGAAGGTGCTCACCCACCAGGCCGTGAGCAGATAATCGCGACCCGAAGCCACCATCGAGCCCCAGGCCGGGGTGGGTGGCTGGATGCCCAGGCCCAGGAAGCTCAGGCTCGCCTCGGTAACCATGAAGAAGCCCATGCGCAGCGTAGCCAACACGAACACCGCCTGGATGATGTTGGGCAAGATCTCCGAGATGATGATGGCCAGATTGCCGCGGCCGCTGACACGCGCCGCCTCCACATATTCCTTGTTCTTTTCAGCCAACATCTGGCCGCGCACCAGCCGGAAGAATTCCACCCACCCCTTGAAAGTTAGCGCCAGGATCAGGTTAGTGAAGCCCGGCCCGAGAAACGCCATCACCCCGATCGCAAAGATCAGGAACGGGAAGGCCAACAACAGGTCCGCAAACCGGGAGAGAATCTGATCCAGACGCCCCCTGTAGTAGCCTGCGAGTGCGCCGAGCGCCGTGCCAACCACGACCGAGATCCCCACTGCCCACAGACCGACCGCCAACGACACGCGTGCCCCATAGATGATGCGCGTCAACAGATCGCGGCCCTGTTCGTCCGCGCCCAGCGGCATTTCCGTGATGCCTTTTGCTTGCCAGGAGGGCGGGGTGAACCGGGCGCGCAGGTTGCCGCGCGTGGGATCCTGCGGTGTGATCTGCGGGGCAAACACCGCCGCCAGGATGTACGCGAGGATGACCAGCCCTGCGATTAGCGGCAGCGGGTGATGCCACAGCTCGCGCAGGAAGCCCGACGCGCCGCGGCGCCACAGACGCAGCCGGACGCCCAGGAAGTGCCATGTTCCGGCATTCAGGGTTGTCTCGCCGATTGTTTCCACGCTCAACTCCAGATTCTTCGCGCTGTGGCGCTCAGAATGACGGTGATCGTTCTAGAGAGTGATCCTCGGGTTCAGATAGGTGTACAACACGTCAACGATCAGGTTGGCGACCACGAATGTCAGTGCGTAGATCATCACTGCGCCCTGGATCAGCGGAAAGTCGCGCGCGAAGATGGCGCTGACCACCAGTCGTCCCAGGCCCGGCCAACTGAAGACCGTCTCAACAATCATGTTGCCGCCCAGCAGACTGCCTATCTGAAGCCCAACCACCGTGACGGTCGGGATCAGGGCGTTGCGCAAGGCATGCTTGAGCACCACCCGGCCTTCAGGCGCCCCTTTTGCGCGCGCCAGGGTCACGTAATCGGTGCGCAGCGTTTCGATCATCGAAGAGCGCAGGACGCGCGCGACGACCGCCGCCGCGCCGGCGCCCAGTGTGACAGACGGCAGGACCAGATGCTTCAAGCTGCTGATCAGCGCGGCGCGGTTGCCCGCCAGCAGGCTGTCCAGCACGTAGAACCCCGTACGCTCCACCAGTCCCGTGCCATGGTCGATGCGCCCTGAAACGGGCAGCCAGCCCAGCCGCACGGCGAAGAGCAGGATCAGCAGGACGCCGAACCAGAACTCCGGCATCGAGATGCCGAGAAACGCGCCAGCCATGCTCAGCCGGTCGACTGCGGAATTCTGGCGCACGGCGGAGATGATCCCGATGGGAAACGAGATGAGCAGGGCAAAGATCAGTGCGCCCAGCGCCATTTCGATAGTCGCCGGCAGCCGATCCCCGATCAGCTCCGTCACCGAACGCTTTTGCACGTAGGAGTAGCCCAGATCGCCGCGCAGAAGGTCGCCCAGGAAGTAGCCGAGCTGGACATGCAGCGGTTTATCCAGGTGAAATTCGCTGCGGAGCTGCTCCATCTCGCCCGGCGAGACCGCGCCGCCCTGTCCCATCATGATATCCACCGGATCGCCGGGTGTCAGCCGCATGAAGAGAAACACCAGGATGGCCACCCCCAGCATGATCGGGATGGCCGCCAGCAGGCGCTCCAGGATTTTAGTTGCGCGCATTGGGACTCCCGTGGCTCACTGCGTCCTACGCACTGCGTATCATTTGGGCACAGTCTGCCGGCGACAATACGCAGTACGCAGTACGCGATAGCTCCTATTTCACACACACATCGTGTAAATTCACCCGCCCATCGGCGGCGGGCGTCCAGCCCTCCACCCGGTCGCGAGCGGCCTCGATCACCTCAGGCAGTACGAGGAAAACGGCGGGCGCTTCCTCGTACAGGATGCCTTGCGCCTCATAGTAGACCTGCTTGCGCGCTTCCGGATCGGCCGTCGTCTCGCCCGCCAGGATCAACTCGTTGACGCGCGGGTTGCTATAGGTGGAGAAGTTGCCGCGGCCGTAGCTTTGGCCCTTGACATACCCGTGCCACTTCGCCTCCATGTGCCCCACGGGATCGAACGCCGAGTCACCCCAGTCGCCCACGTACGCCTGCCGCTCACCCGCCAGCAGTTTAGGCTGAATCACGCTGTACTCCCAGATGCGCACGTTGGCTTCGATGCCGACATCGCGCAGTTGCGCGGCCACGGCTTCGGCGATCTGTCGCGTCGACTCTTGGGTGTCAATCACGAAGGTGAACGGTTGGCCAGCCTTGTCCAGCACACCGTTGTTGTCGCTGTCTGTCCAGCCGGCTTCCTTGAGCAGCGCCAGCGCCTGATCCTTGTCATATGGATACGGCTTGAGGTCCGGGTCGGCATAGTTGTTGTACGGAGAGAGCACGCCGGGCAGCACTACAGCTCGTCCGCCATAGAGCGCCTCGACCAGCAGGTCCTTGTCCACCGCGTGGTTGAGCGCCTGGCGCACCTTGACGTCGTCGAAGGGCGCCATGTTGACGTTGAGTTCCATCCACAGCGGCCGCGTGCCGGGGCCGGTCTTGAGTTGGATGCCGGGCGTCTTGTCCAGCGTATCAGCCAGTTCCGCCGGCACGCTCTGGATGATGTCCACCTCGCCTGCCAGCAGCGCCGCGACCCGCGTGGACGCCTCGGGGATGACGCGGAACACGACCTCAGCGACACACGCCGGCCCAACGGGCGCCAGGTCCGGCGCGCCGCCGTAGTAATCGTCGAAGCGCGCCATCACGAATTGGTCCATGCCCTTGGACGAGACGAACTTGAACGGCCCTGCGCCGATCGGGTTCTTCAGGAAGCCCTCGGTGCCCACCTTTTCCAGGTAGGCCTTGGGCAGGATTTGCTGATGCACCAGCATCTGGAGCGCGGGCGGCCAGGCGCCCGTGAAGTGCATGACCACCGTGTAGTCATCTTTCTTCTCCACGGACACCAACGGTGCGATCAGGCCCTTGCGGGGCGAAGTATGAGGATCAGGATACTCGATCGCGTTTTCGTTGATGATCCGCTCGAAAGTAAAAACGACATCGTCGGCAGTCAGCGCACTGCCGTCGTGGAACTTCACGCCCTCGCGCAGCTTGATCTCCAGCGTCTGATCATCGAGCCAGGTCGTGGATGTGGCCAGCTCCATGTGGACGCCGCTCGCCGTATCGCGCGTGACCAGTCCATCGAACATGTTGCGAATGACCGTCTCCGACTCGCGGCTGCGATGGTCGGCAGGATCTATCGATGTGGGAGCGCTGGGCAGCGCCACGGTCAGCACTTGCCGGGTTGGCGGCGCTGTCGCAGTGACGATCTTCTCGACAACAGCAGGTTCTTTGCCCGCTATAGGGGTCGGCGCAAGGGTTGGGCTGCCACAGGCCAGCAGGGTAGTGGCCAGCAGCACTAGCACAAGCAGGGTGCGCGGAAGGATGGATAGGTAGCGCATGGGTCTGAGTCTCC
>CAZELR010000058.1:0-27064 GCA_964513075.1 uncultured Anaerolineales bacterium | reverse complement strand
ACATGCACGCTGCCATCAATGCCGATCTGAAAGGTCAGCACCGGCGCAAACACGATCGGCACCGGGCCGACCCACACCACAAACGTCTGGAGATGAATGGGATTGCCGAGCAGCTTCTCCTTCTGCAACTCCGCCACGGCCAGCTTCGCTTCGATTTCCAGGTCTGCTGTCTCCTTGGCATCAACCGTGAACTGCATGTGCTCGATCACGCCCTGCTGGATGAGGAGGTTGAAGTTCAGCGTTGGCTCGAACTCGATGCTGCCGTTGGCCAGCACCTGGTCGTTCGTGGTGCCCGGGTTGCCATCATCATCATAAATCACGACGTCCCTGATCTCCAGGTAGAAGGCAGCCTCTGGCGACACGACCGATGACGGGCGTAACGTCACGCCCGGCGCCAAATGTTGCTCCGCAAGCCCCTCCGACGACAAACGACGGCTGAAGACGATCTCACCCTGCTGGATCGCATCTTCCAGCGTAGCAGGCTGGGTCTGCACGACGACATCACCCCCTGCTGCGTTGATCGCGGTCACGCGGCGCAGAAAGCCATTCGGGGCAGCCGCCGAGGGCGCCGCCACGATGATCTCGCCTGGCGCAACGGCAGCCAGCGCTGCGGTCATCGTGTCGAACGTATAAGTGACCCCGTCAGGCGAAACCGACAGTAGCTCGGCTGTGGTCTCCGGTGGCAGCGGGTTGGTCGTCGGTGGGACGATCGGCGGCAGGAATGAGGTGTTCTTGCCGATCAGTGGCAGGTAGACCCAATGGCCATACTCATCCTGAGTTCTGCCTGGATTGGGACCGACCGGGCCCTGGCTGGCTGCTAAACCACCGACCGGCAGGAGCATGGCGAACACTGTTACGAGGGCAATCCACTTCAGAACCGAACGCTTCATCGCAGTACCTCCTGGCGCAGGGAAACCATCTGGAGCAGACCGGCAACGGTCAATGCCAACTTCGTGCCGTTCTGCACACATTGTACAGTGACGAGGAGAACTGCGCAACTGGTGACATTGAGTCAAGAACCGTCGTGGGAATCCCAGACGCAGTGAGTCCTATCGTTCTCACCTGCCGGCTCATACTGATGGTCAAGCGACCGCGGGCCAATCGGCGCTGGCTGGCCAATCACTCCACCCAGCCTCATGGTACAAGACACAATCAACAAACGGGGATGGTGCTGAGTGCGCGGTCAGTGCTGTCATCACGGTAGTCCTGCGAGTCATGAGCACTCATCGGTGTGCGTGCCCCCGTCCGGTTGCTATCCTCATCGGACGGGGGGTGAACCCATACTCAGCATTTGTCGGCATACCAATGCGTTTTTCCATCGATGGAAAACCGCAAGCCAATCCGCGTGACGGACCCGCAGCCCAGCATCTGACGGCTCCCGGCGCGTATGCGAACAGTGTGGCGCTCTGCTGACCGACAGCGGACCACAGCGACGCTTCTGCAATATTTGCCGGATCGAGCGCAGATGCAGACGCGATGCGAAGAGAAGGGCAGTCTAGAGAAGCGGCAGTTGATACAGCACTGCCATGCCGAGTGTTGCGACCTAGTGAGTCGTACCCCCATCCAGTTATGATGACCCGCACAATCGGTTGAACTTGACCTGGTAACAGAACCACTGAATGTCGTACCCCGTCACGTCCCTCAGAACTGAGGAGGCTACCTGATCCTCTCGCCCCGATATGATGATGCCTTTCACGACGCGCGAAGGGTATCGCTGCTTCAGCGCGTCGATGTAGCTCATCAGCTGTTCGAGGGCGCCACGCTCATGCTCACGTTTCAACTCGATCGCTATAAGCGCGCCGGCGCCTGATTTTGCGCGTTCCTGGCACAGCAGGTCGATCTTGCGTCCATCCGGTAGGGGAAACTCTCGTCCCGACTTGTGGCCATCGGGTCTGAAGACTTCAAGATTCCGGAAAACACCGCTCCCAAGGGACGCTTCCACAAAGCGCACCATATCCTTCTCCCTCGGAAAGAAGATGGAGTCTGGGGGCAACGGCCCTGTCGAGAAAAGCACCCAATCGTCCAAGCGGAGACCAGAATCGACCAA
This sequence comes from uncultured Anaerolineales bacterium, assembly GCA_964513075.1. GTDB lineage: Bacteria > Chloroflexota > Anaerolineae > CG2-30-64-16 > CG2-30-64-16 > DAOUBP01. Next base: position 25,017 of record CAZELR010000058.1, on the reverse strand, counting down.
CCGGGGCTCAGTGTAGATACCTGCTTCTTTGAGACGACTCTCGAGTTCCTCGAGAAAACGGGGTGATCCTTTGTGCCGGCACTCACCAGTCACTGTCCGCAGCTTGCGCCGTTCGATCGGCGGCTTCACACCTCGAGCCTCATCAGCGCGGAGGGCTGCATCCATGCTCTCTATGAACGTCATGATGGGATTCGTAGCGCTTTCCAGTGGCATCGTTCCCTCTCCTTCTCTAAAGCAAAGCCCAGCTAGCCTGCCGACGGCTTCGTGGGACGGAATGTCTCTTGCGGCACAGCGGTCGAACTCAGCGGCAGCGGCGGCGTGAGTCGGACGAAGTTGTGAAACCGAGCCACCGCGAGCCAAACCAGCCCTGATTTTGGTCATCATCGCGTCCCCGAGCTGACCCGGCCAGTATTCGCTCGCTGCCCGACTGAGCGGCGACCTCCGGCTTTCACGTGGATGGCCGTCACTTTCTCATAAGCGACACCGGAACGCTCGTCTGAGCTACCCGCGCATGTTCCCGCTCAATCGGTAAAACGATCTGGGATTCGAGTTCGGCCGCTGCTGCGTGTAACTGCGCGAGGGTGGCATCCCAAGGCTCGGCTGTTGCGGGGATGCTCTCGAACTCAACCGGCCCGCTGGACGAGCCAACGACACTGTAGATCCCATACCCGGACGTTCTGTCAAAGAAGATGAGCTCTTGCACGTTGTTGCAGTCCGGCGAAGCAAGTCGATAGTAGTCCCGGCTATCCCAACGCATCCACGCCTGCAGGACCTTCATGGCATGGCTTTGGCGCGCCAGTGCGCCATTCAGCGGAAGGACCACGCAATCGACGCTGACCCCACCGACGAAGGACTCACGCGCCACGCTGGCCTTCGCGAATCGCCAGGAGCGAACCGGGCATCGATAGCGCCTCTCCATGGTTCTCAAGAAGGAATCCCTGGTTTCGAAATCTGCCAAGCGCGCCATATCGCCGACGATCTGCGTCGGCAGTGGCGACGCGTATGGCTGGAGGACCGCCAGGCTGCGCCATGCGACCTCCAGAGCTTTGACCGTGGGCTGAAAGGGCGCATGGCCCAGAAACGCCCGCAAGAAATCGCGCAACGCAAGGCGACGCTCCTGCTGACCATCGACTGCCACGATTGATGCGCTCCACATCATTGCTGCCAGCAGGTGCCCATCTCCATACTGCTCGCACAACCACTCCTTCGCCAGAGCCTGTTCCTCCTCGTTGAGTTTCCAGTAATAGCCGGTCTGCTCCAGATTCCCCCAGAAGAAGGACCAGGTCTCCAACAACGATTCGACCAGGAATTCAGGCGCGACCCAGGTCTTGGCAAACAACCTCCACAGCAGGTAGCTGAAGATGCTGTAGTTATGAACCATCACTTCGTAGCCTGCTGCCTTCTGAAAGTCAGGGCTGCGCAGGCCCCGCAAATACCGCCGGATGAAGCTCTTCAGGATCCGCTCGGTGCGCTGAGCGACACTTTGCCGGCGGCGCTGGCGCTCCTTCGCGTTCTGCTCGCTCTCTTCCTCGGTCTCTCCACCGATCTCATCGAGCCCGGCACCAATCGGTAGCGCCGAAGTATTGGCAGGTGTTGCCAGCATTACGCGGAAGTGATCGACAATGGCATTCAGGATGATCTGCAGCCGTGTGGGCCGGTATGATGCGCCGGTGCGTATGGCGATGTACTGCTGAATCCTGGGATGCCGGCGCAGCAGCTCGTAATCAACGTCCAGATAATTGAGTGGGGGAGCATCGTCGTCACTCCCGGTTGAAGCGGGAAGCCGCTGACCGGCGACTTGCCACATGCTCCGGCGATCAATCACCAGCGCAGAATCAAGCTCGGCCAGCAGTCCTTCGATTTCGGTGTCATCGAGTTCCAGGCTGCCAATCCGAGGAAGTGCCTCGCCCGTAGCGCGTTCCGCCAGTTCTTGCTCCAGCGTTGCCTGGTTGCAGACAAACACCGGATTGGTGTCGTACGCCTGGCCGCCCTGTCGCCAGCGGAGGGCAACGGGCAAGGCTCGCCCGAGAAGCCCCACCGCTTCGTTGGACAGGCGCGTCTGGAGCAGATCGTCTTGCCAGCTGATGACATCGAGAATAAGAGCATTGCCTCCGATTATAAGCTCTGCGTCCAGCAGGTCCGGAGGACTGCCCCGGAACTGCAAGCGCAGCCGGTCATCCTTCCATTCACCGCCCAGTAACTGCCAGTCCGCCCTGAGTTGCACCGGCAGGCTGCTGAACGGCTCTAGCGAGAGGTCGAGTTCGCTCAGGTGACCTGCGGGTGGACCGATATGCATCGCGGCAAAGAGGTGGTCAAACGCGTCGCGCGGCGCCTCCAAGAGGTTGGCCAACTCGATATTTCCCTGCGGAACGATCAGCAGCATGGCCGCCTGGGATAGATTCGGTGAGCCTTGCAGGCAGACTGCCGAGTCCCGGAGTTTCGCCAGGTACAGCTTGGCATGGATGTATGGAGTCCCGTCCCCTCTGGAGACAGGCCGCACCTCGCACCTGCCTTTGTGCTTTTCAAGCACCCGCTGAAGGCTTGCCGGTTCCACTGATGTTGCCCCGGGCTGCACAAGGATGGTGGCACGCTTGGGCTGTAGTGCAGTCAGCATGCGATCAAGAGCCACTGCATCACTGTCAAAGAACGGCGAGAGGATCCACAACTCTTCGACTTCTCGGTCCCCAACGACGGCGCTCAACTGGGCGAGAAAGTTCTCGGCGAGATTGTGCCGCACGGGGCGTGGAGCGTCGGGGGCGGAACCAAGCAGCCATGGCGTGTGCTCCAGGAGATAGTCGATCCTGCGCCGCGCCTGCGCGCCCGTGACGTACTCCCTTGCCAGCAGGCCCTCGACCAGCTGCCACGCACTCAGGAAGGCCCCCAGCTGGCCGGGAGATTCAGCTGTGTAGTCGTATTGGGTAAACAACTCACCACCGGACGCGTAGCCGTTGAGACCCAGATTGCCGCTTCCGACCAGCAGCCGCCCTGCCTTTTGACTTGTGAGTAGGATCATCTTCCCATGAGCGGCGCGTGGCGCGAAGACGCCTTCAGCCACATAGCGCTGATTCAGGAACCGCAGGGCGCCGGTTCCGGCCCAGTCCAGGCAGTGGGTCAGATACTGCGCGCCATCCAACAGGATGATCTTGTTCCTGCACGAGGCCAGCTGGCTCCACAAGGCATTTTCGAAGAACGGCAGATCGGCGCCGTACGTGAGAATCAGGACGTGGTCCCAGGCGCCCGTGAGCTGTTCGGGCAGGCGGAGTTCGTTCATGGCAGATCGCCCTCGCGCAGCAGCCGACGGCCTTCCGGCGTCAGCGGATGAGCCGGCGTTGAGGGGTTTCCGCACAGTCCCAGCTCGTGCACCGTGGTGCTCAAAGCCGTGTAGCGCGAGTCCATGAGCGCCAGAGCGTTCTCTCTGGGATAGAAGCGCAGCCTGTCACCCTCCCTCTGGAAACGATAGGTGTTGTCGGGCAGCTTGCTCGCAGCGACCAGATGGTGCTGAAGGATGATATAGTCCTCGAAGAGCCAGCGCGTGCAATCGGCTATGGTGAACGAACCGGCGCGCATGCGCTGCCGCAGCGTCTTGAGGAAGCCGTCGAGACTCAGTCGACCGTCGGCTCCCATGCGAGATATGTCCCACTCAGGTTTGATCCAAAGGCTGGGGTGTCCGAAGCGCAGATAGATCAGGCCTAGCAGAGCAATCATCCCGGCAATCATTGCAGCGGGCTCCGTTCGATGGGCCTGCGCCAACGAGTAGAGCCGGTGCTCGTTTACAGGGCTGTTCAGCCCGCAGTTAGCATCGAAGTTCGTCTCGTCGCTTCCGTTCACTCGCAGCAGCCAATCCAACAACGCCTGCAGGTCAGAGGCGCCACGCAGCTCTGGCGCCGGCAGCGACAAACGCGCAGCCAGCTTGCTGAAGTCCAGCGCCGCATCCAGATGCGACCACAACTGTCCCAATGCCACCGGCCGGACATCGCCGTGCTGCGCTAGCCCCCAGTCGCACAGGTAGTACCATAATGCGTTAAGCGCAAAGCTGTAGTACTCCCGGGCCTGGTAAAGTCGCCAGCGTCGGTGGGCGTCCATCAAACTGTCTAGCGGGGCATAGGCGGCGCCGGCGAGGGTGCTTCCAAAGTAGAGCAATTGGCGGAAGGCATCCTGGTCCAGAACATAGCCGTCAGTTTGGTCGGCAATGTCGAGGAGCAGGCGAAGCGTCAGGCGCCTGGCTGCCGGCTGTTCGCTGCCGCCAGCGTGAAGGAACACGTCCAGAATCAGCTTGCGGTCGGGCGCATCGGTCCGTTGCAGCTGACAGAGGCAGGCGCGCCTGATATAGGCTTCAATGACATCCGTGGGAATGTCAACAGTGTCCTGCTCGAAATAGCGTCGGTAGTACTCAGTGTCCTGCACGGCGCGGCGGAATGCCCCGGCAACCTCTTTGCCCTTCTCGGTTGGCACATCGACCGGGATCGGGAAGCCCGGCCCACCGGGCAGAATCAAGCCGAGAGTGATGAGAACAGATCGGTAGTAGAGGCCGTATCCTCCCAGCTCGCTATCAATGTAGTCCGTTCCAGTGCTGTACATGGCAGCGCGGCGCGCTGCCAGTGGTTGTGTCTTGGCGCCGCCGACGATGTTTCGCATGTCACTGTGCTCGGGCTGATCGCAAAAGTATGCGCCGAGCGAGAAGATGAATTCGCGTGGGCGGTAGAACTGAATCCAGGCATCCCGGCTCCCAGGTCGCTGGCGTCGCCAGAACTCGTCGAGGAGGAAAGTGTAAAAGCCGTGGTAGCGTGGATGGATCGTGAGTACGTTGATTGCGGGCGACAGCAGCGGCAGGATCTGATCCGAGGACACACTGCCGAGACCCAAGTGATCGCGTCCCACCTTGCCTGGGTACATTTCCACAATCCACTGCGGCACAACTGGAGCAGCAATGGTCATTTCTCGACCGCCCCTTCCTCGCTTTGTTCGGCGCCTCGCGGTCCTGCCGTGGTGGTTGTGACCGGACCGAAGAGCGCGTCCATCAGAGCCGGCAAATCCAGGTTGGGGCCGAAGCTTGCCTTACCAACAACCCGCATTTCCGGGCGTGGCAGTTTCACGCCCTGCGCATTTGCCTTCGTATGCTTAGCTACCCGGTCGCCGAGCGATGGTAACTGATCGCCGGGCCTCCCTCCGAAGAATCGGTAGGACAATCTGGCTCGGTACTCGCCAGGCTGCCGGCTGTAGATCATCCAGACCACGCAGCCACTCGGTTTCGCTGCCAAGGCGGTGTTGATAGGCATCCTTGCCGTCGCTGCACCCTCTCTCGAACCCTTGAGCTGAACATGACGGATGACTCCGTTGAACTCGAGCACCAGATCGTAGCCAGAGCTGTCCACCTCGGAGCGAAGCACCTCGATGGTCCGACCATAGCGGAACCACGCCTCCTGGAGGAGCTCGGCGACAAAGACGTGCTCGAGCATCTTTTCTCGAAAGGACGATTCAAGGTAGTCGACCCTCGGGTCGGGTACGACGAAATCCTCCATGGCGACCGGTCCTCTCCTTAGGATGCTTCCAGTTTCCCCAACACCTTCTCCGCCTCTTCCCGCGCAACCTCCGACGACGCCTGCTTGACGAACGCGGCCAGCGTCGCGATCACCCCCTCCCCGCCGATGCTCTGCAGCACCGAGCCAGCCAGCCAGCGGATGCGTTCGTCCTCGTCCCCCAGGGCGGCGACGACTTCGCTGACGGCCTCGGGCGTGGCTTTATTGCGCAGCGCCATCACCCGGCTGAGGCGCTCCGTATAGGCGCCCTGGGGCGGCGCAAAGATCAGGACCGGCTGGGCCGCGGGCTCCGGCCTGGGCAGGGCGGGCTTGGCTTTGGCGGGCTGTGGGACCGGCGCAACGGGCTCGCCGAACAGGTCGCGCTGGCCGCCGTCCGGCACGGGTACAGCAGGAGCAGTCGCTGTAGGTTGTACGGTTGGCCGGTATGATGGGCTGTTTTCGACGACCTTTGCCAGGCGCGAAGGGTTTCGGAGACCCATCGGGGCATCCGGCCAGCCCGACCCCTCTCGGGGCGGATGCGCGACCCGCGGATCGGCCGGGGGCGGGTCGAGACGGGTGCGGTAGGCCTGGTTGGTGCGCATGGCCTCAGCCATCGCGTCATAGATCTCCAGTATCACCCGTTTTGTGCGGTATTCTCCGTACGCCGTTTCATCTTTGCGGCGGATAATGGGGAAGGTGTCCATGATGTAGTCCACTTCCGGACGGGCAATGCCGTAGAGGTGGAAGAAGGCGGCGTCGATCTCGCAGCGCAAGAGAGCACGACGTTCTGAATTCCATTGCAGCGGTGGATCGAAATACTCACAGTCTCTGGCAAAAGGCTCTATATCCCATGACGTAAACACCAGCTCGATCACGCGATGGCTGATCCAAGTTGTCAAGCTCATGCCTCGATCCCATTGACATTCCTGTCCAAATGATGCTGGAGGAATCACTGGGATCTGCAACATCGTGAATGGTGTGAGATTGACGCCACCCAATTTCTGCCGAACTAAGTAGTCACAGATGTAGGTGGAAAGGCATGCTAGGAGGTCCGCCGCCAGGGACGCTAGGGATTGGGGTTCTCGGGGATTCAGCAGAGCAACATAGAGACTATGCCCAATACCAACTCTGGGAGCCAGGAATGGCACAAGTGTGCGAGCGTTCGTGGGGCTTGTGACTTGCTTCCAACCAGTCAGCCATCCTGCCTGCCACTGGCCCCTCAGGCTAGACTCAACGTCGTCCTTGAGAACCCAATGCCGCGGCCGAGGTGTTTTGCCTGGTGATTCGTGTTCCTGCTCGGTAAACTGGTCAGGTTGCCCTAGCCTAATCGCTGCGGTTTGACTGATAATCACTCCGGCAGCTCGATGATCAAAAAAATCCACCATCTTGGCTTCCATAAGGGGCAACAACGTTTCTCCATTTGCCAATACTTGAAGTCCATCAAGGTCAGCACCTTGTGCGAGGAGGTCTTCCGTTCCGCGAAACAGATCGGAATCATGGGTCATGTTGAAGAGTCCCGGCTTGGTCGCTAGCCTCCACAGATCCAATTCTGGCTCGCCCTCAACCTTCAGTACTGGAATCCTCTGGTAGATCGCCTTCGTTATTTGCGCGTCACGCCGTGTGCGGAAGAGCGGACAGGTCAGAGTGTTCGGATTAAGCAGACGCATGTCGTTCACGTCAACCACAAAACGTCGGTCCTGATCCGGTAGGTCAGCGACGTCATATAGGTAGAACATGAACTGAGCGCCCTTCGTTACCGGAAGATCAGAACCTGCAAGAGTCAGCAAGCAGAACTTCATTCTGCTATCGACTGCCGGGAAAAGACCCTTCTTGTTCTCGAAATCATAAAGACTGACCAGAGAACGTTCAGACATCAAGTCCTGAAAGAAGTGCTTTGTTGTGTCATCTGTGGCGATGCCCGAAGGAATTATGATACCAACGCGACCAATACTGCTTTGTATTTGGCGGCTGCACTCGGCGAACAGCGCGAATGTGTTCATCCGACCTACGCCCGTAAGGGGATATCGGCCCGAGTGCTGAACAAATGCGCGAATTCGGTCCACTGCCGTTTTGGCTGTTTGGTATGAAGAATACGCGGCTTGGTCGTCGGCGCTCAAATGCTCGATCAGCCGTTTCCTGATGGCTCCTGTCTGAGCCCTGGCAATGTTCGCCTCGTGCCCCCCGAAAAATTCCTGTTCGCGAAACTGCAGCTGATCCCACGGCGGGTTGCCGCAGACCACGTCGAACCCGCCGCACCAACCGGCCGTCTCGCTGTCAGCCGTTTCCCCAAGTCTTGGCAACGTAAAGATGTGAGGAAACGCCAGGTGCCAGTGGAAGAACTGGTACTGTCCGGCCAGCCGCGCGATCTCCTCCTCCATCCCTTTCGGCAGGTTGAAGGGGTTGCGCTCGACGGCGCGCAGAACCTGCTCGGTGATCGGGTAGGCGAACGCCCGCGTCTTCTGCCAGACGAACGCCGCGCACCAGGCGTCGGCCAGCAGCCGGCCGTAGCGGTAGCCGGACGAGCGGACCAGATCCTCGTACAACGCCTGCTGGCGCTGCACACCGGCCAGGGTGTCGTCGTCCGCCGCGTCCAACTGCATCATGCCCGCGGCCAGGTCGCCCAGGCGCTCCCAGGCGGGGCGATCTCCGCGCATCAAGGCGTTCTGGCCCTCGCGCTCTTTCTTGTTCTGCCGCTTGAACTCGCTGCAGTACGCCTTGTCGTCGCCCGTGACAGGGGTGAACGCGTCGTCGGGGATGCCGTCCTCCAACCCCCGCGGCGTCGCGCCGATCAGGCTGTTGCCGCACTGGATGTTGCGGTCCAGGAAACCGAGGGGCTTGCCCGGGTCGAGCGTCTCCATCCACAGCGCCACCTTGCACAGCTCCACAGCCATGGGGTTGATGTCCACGCCGTGGATGCAGTGGCGGACGACGTCGCGCAGGGCCGCCCGCAGCGCCGCGGGGCTGGGTTCTTCGTCGCCGGTGCGGATGCGCGCCAAATGCCGCGCCAGCCGGTGGGCGGCCAGAATCAGGAAATGGCCGGAACCCGACGCCGGGTCAACAACCTTGATCGAGAGAAGCGCCTGCTCCTGTTCGGCGCCGGTGCGCTTCCCCTCCAGCCGTGCCGCGACAACCGGCTCCAGAGCGCTGTCGAGCAGGCAGTTGATCAGCGCGGTGGGTGTGTAATAGCTGCCGGTGGTCTTGCGCTCCGATCCTGCCGCGAACGCCAGCTCGAAGACCCCGGCATCCGCGTTGAGCTGGGGGTGCAGCTCCAGCAGGCTCTCGTAGACGCTGCCCAGCTCCTCGGAGCCGAGGTTCCGGTAGTCTACGGGCCGCCGCGCCCGCCCTTCCTCGGTGAAAGCCAGCTCGCGCAGCGCGTTCAGCAGGTCGTGGTTGGCCAGCTCGGCCGCATCCAGGCCGGGGGTGGCGTCCGGCGAGAAGAGGAAGCCGCCCAGCGCGGGCAGCCCCAGCGCCGCGCAGCCGCCCCGCAGCTGCTCGGCGACCAGCCGCACGGTCCGGTACAGGTCGGGGTGCGGGCCGCCGCGGCGCGCTCCCGCCAGGCTCCGCAGGCGGCCGGCCGAGTAGAAGTCGCGGTAGCGGCCGCGCGCCAGGGGATCGGCGTCGGGCGCCAGCAGCAGGTCGCGGTCCTCGGCCACGAACAGGAAGATCAGCCGATAGACCAGGCGCAGCAGTTGGCGGTAATAGTCCTGCGTGCTCAGCTCGCCCGACTTGAGGCCGGCCCGCAAGGCGCCGTTGGCCGGATGGCGCAGGAAGCCGCGCCCCAGCGCGGCGATCGCATCCTGCACGCCCTGGCGCAGCGCGTCTAGCGCGCGCGTGCCCTGCTCGGCCGCGGCCTGCGACCAGCGCTCCAGCCAGCATTCCGTCGCGGTAGGGGCGGGGCTCGCCCCCGCCCTCGTCTCCGCCCCCGCCCTCGTCTCCGCCCCCGCCTCCACGCGGCTCTGATGGCAGACCAGCCACAGCAGGCTGAAGTCCGCATAGAGCTCGCCGGTCAGCATGGCTTCCAGGTCGAACTCGACGTACGCGGCGCGGGTCAGGCTGGCGTTGTCGCGCAGGATCCGCAGCCGCAGGCCGTTGCTGGCGAACCCCCACAAGGTCTCCGGCGTGTGGTTGAGGTACTCCTGCAGCAGGCTGTGAGGACTACGCTTCGCAAGGGGGTCGCGGCGGTCCAGGTCCTGCCGGAAGCTGACCAGGTGGACCGGCACGTGCTCCCAACGGTGGCTGATGGGGTAGTCCGCGCCGCCCGCGGCCAGCTTGCCCTGGAACGACAGCCGGCCATAGCCCAGCTCCTGGAACAGGATCAGCAGCCAGCGCTCCCGCGTCAGCGTGATGCCGGTGTCGCCCGCGGGCAAGCGGCTCCGCTGCTCGTCGAAGCTCCGCCACACGGCCAGGCAGCGGTTCCACGAGCGGTTGATCGCCTCGTTGAGCCGCTCGCTCGGCGCCAGGTGATAGTCGGCCGGGGTCAGGCCGTCCAGCGAACGGCCGTCCGCGACGCGCTGCAGCAGGTCCGCCGGCAGGATCGCGCCCTCGGTTTTGACAGTGGTGTAGGTGGTGCGGGTGAGTGTTTGCATGCCGTTCCGCGCCTTCGATTACCTCATTGAGTCACCAGCACCGAATATGCGGCGCAAGAACGAGCTGCTTCGCGCCATCTTCTCTTTCGTTTCCTGCTGCGTGACGGGTCCCTGAGATGTGGAGGAGTTCAAAGCTGTCGTCGCCCGCGACCTGCCGTTAGCCGATTCTGGTGCTTCCGAGGAGTTCGACCTCTCGACGGATTGCGAGCCGCCCCTGCCGGAGCGGACCCCAGGATCACTGCTCATGCCGCGGGAACCGTCGTTACATTGCCGATCGCGTTCTGGATCCTGAAGTTCACCCGCTGTTCGATCTCGTGGGCGACCTCATCCACGGGCAGGCGCGGGCCTGCAGCAGCCCAGCTGGGCTGCTGCAGGATGCCAACCGCGAAGTTCTGAGTCACTTGGAAGAGGTCCTGGTACCACACGAGGCAGAACTCCAGCTCATCGATGTACTCGGCGAGAGTCCCTCGATCTCGCTTCGCTTTCAAGTTGCTCCAGCGAGCATGCCCAGCGTGATACTCGCAACCAGTGCAGCCCGTCTGCAAGAATGCCTGGTGCGCCCGCGTTGCCGCAATTGCACCCGCACGTAGGCCGTCCACATACTGTGGAACCATCGATGCGGCAAGCTGGGGGGTCCCATAGCACACATACGTAGCGGTCTCCCTCGCAATGTGCCGACTCGCTTCGCACAGGTAGACCACGTTCTTTTCGAGTTGGAATATGTAGTCTGAGCCACTGTAGTTGAGCTTCTTGCCGCGCAAATACTCCAGCGACACGCGGTGACATTCTGCAATAACTGAACGAAATCCCTGTTTCTCAAGACCAGTGAGGGTCCCCTCCAGGTAGAATCGGAAATTATCCATTTGCTCGATTTGCATGAGAATCCTTTCGAAAGCGTTAGTTTTGAATGGGAAGCAAGACGAAGACCCCCAGCACGTCCACCGGCAGTTGCGGCTGCACCTCATCATAGCGCACGCTGGTCAATTGCGCCGCCGACCGTACGCGCTGGTGTGCGGCCAGGAGCTCGCCGGCCTGGCGGCGGGCAATCTCGTTCAGCGGCTCCGCAAGGTCACTTTTTGCCTCCAGGACCCGTGAGACGAACTGGGTGGCCTGTTGGGGCGTGACCTCGGCTTCCGGGTGCGCTTCCAGCAGCGCCTCCACCTCCGCCGCGGCCAGCCAAATCGGGCTCGCGGGCCGGCCGCGGAACCCCACGGCCTGGCACGATTCCGCCAGTAGGGGCGAGGTCGCCTCGCCCTCGCCATCGCGGCGCTGGATCGCGATGTGGTGCCGGGTGCGCAGCAGGAGCAGCGTGGTGACCTGCGAGACCGCGCCCGTACGGATGGCGCCGCAGCGGCGGGTCGGGCCGTCCAACAGCGGATCCAGCGCGCTGTCCAGCGTATAGGTCGCCAGCCCTTCCACCAGGGGATGCGTGCGGGTCAGGTAGATTGCCCCATCAACCGCGGGAAGCTCGAAGCACGCGGTGAAGGCCTCGACATCTCCGCACGCCTGGCGCAGGCCCGCCCGGTTGGGCAGGTGCACGTCAAGGGTTCCGTTCTTGCGGGTGGCGACGCCGCCGTAGAGACGCACCGCGTCTCCCACAAACCGCTCAACGTCCACTCCGGCGCCGATGGCCTGGCGCACGGCCTGCCATTCCTTGGCAACCTCGGTCACGTCCAGGGCGTGTTGGGCGAACAGGGTGCGCGAGCGCTTCTCGCGCTCTGAGACGGCGTCCCACTTCAGGGCCAGATCCGCGGCGATGTCATCCACGAAACCGAACGCCATCTGGCCGGCCGGCTCGTTCTCCCCGCGCAGCAGCAGGCCGTTCATCAGCGCCTGCACCACATCGCTGCTGTTGGCCGGCAGCGGCACGGAGATGCCCAACGAGTGACGGATGGCTTTGTGCTTGCGCAACAGCACATCCAGCACGATCCCGTCAATCTGGTTATCGATGCCGTAGTAGGTCACCGCGCGCACCACGCGCTTTCCCTGACCGTAGCGATCCACTCGGCCTTCCCGCTGCTCGTGCCGCGTGGGGTTCCAGCTCAGGTCGTAGTGCAGCACCGCGTCGAAGTGGTCCTGCAGGTTGATGCCTTCGCTGAGGCAATCGGTGGCCACCAGCACCCGCCGCGGCTGCTCGCCCAGCTTTGCCACCCGCGCCTCCCGATCGGCCGGGGGCAGCGTCCCGGTCACGGCTTCGATCGCGACCTCCTTGGGCAGCACCGCGCGCAACTGCGCGGCGACGTACTCGGCCGTGGGGATGAAGCGGCAGAAAACGATGGGGTTGAAGCCGTCGTTGAGCAGCTTGCGGACGAGTTCGGCGGCCTTCGCCAGTTTGGCGTCCTGCTCCGGACTGCATAGTGCATCGGCGCGCCGCGCAAATCGGAGCAGGCGCTCGCGCGTCGAGGTCGAAGTTAAGGCTGGGCTTGGAGACCCGTCCTCGCCTTCATCCGGAGCCGCAGCCTCGTCCAGTGCGCCGGGCGCGACATCCAGCGTGTCGGCGCCCTCAAGATCGTCCAGATCCAGCACCGCGCGTTCGCCCAGGGCATCCGCCTCTTCCGCGTCCTCCGCGTCCGCAGTGATCGAGCGCGTGCGCAGGGTGGCAGCCGCGGCCGCGGGGCTGCTGGCCAAACTGCGCAGCAATGCGAGCGCCGACCACCAGCGCACGCGCTGGTGCTGCCCGCCGCCGCTGGTATCCCGTACGCGCTCGCGGGCGTACTCCAGGACGCTCTTGAAGAGCTTCCTGTACTCCGGCGTCAGGCCGTACGTCTCCTCCGCTTCTTCGCGCTCGGGAAAGATGGTGTCCGCGCCCATGTAACTCCGCACATCGGCTCGGCGGCGTTGCACCAGATGGCCTGCGACCTCTCGGCGCCATTTCTCATTGGTCCGGCCCGACAGGTCCCCGGGCAGATCTGCAAAGTCCGGCCGCAGCAGCGCCAACAAGGAGCGGAACGCGCCTTCGTTCCCGCTGTGCGGAGTCGCAGTGACCAGGATGATGTGGCGGCGTGCATCCTCGGCCAGGGTCTTGAGCAGTTGGTAGCGCAAATGGCGGCCGCCGCGCATCTCCGCAGAGAAAGCGCAGGTGTGCGCCTCGTCCACGATCACCAGCTTCGGGCAAGTGCGCACGAACTCATCGCGGCGGCGGGCCGATTTGATGTAGTCCGTTGAGACGATGACGAAGGGGTAGAGATCGAAGAGCGATTGCCCCATGGCCGTCGTGCGTTCCAGCCGCGCCACCGTGCCCGCCAGCACCAACTCGGCCTGGATGTGGAACTTGTCGGCCAGCTCTGCTTGCCACTGCTCGGCCAGGTGCGGCGGGCACAGCACGGCCAGCCGGCGAACCTCACCGCGGTCGAGCAGCTCGCGCGCGACCAGGGCCGCCTCGATCGTTTTGCCAATCCCGACGTCGTCGGCGATCAGCAGGCGAATTGGGTCCAGCTTCAGCGCCATCAGCAGCGGCGCCAGTTGGAAGGGCCGCGGCTCCACGTTGATACGGGCGAAGGAGCGAAACGGCCCCGCACTGGATCGGAAGCTCAGCCGTGCGGCATCGCGCAGCAGGCGGCACGAGTTAAAGTCTCCTGGCCGCGTCGGATCGGGCGGTTCGAATGCCGCCGGCCGCACGTCCGCACCTTCCAACGGCAGATAGATGCCGGCCAGTTCCTGGTCGGTGCCGCCCAGGGGACGGAGCACCAGGAAGTCGGCGGTGGAATCGGGCAGCACAACCCATTCGCGGCCGCGCGCCTTGACGAGAGAACCGGCGACATAGCTCATGGCTGCGCCTCGATCTTGCCGAAGACACCCGTGTGCTCAGCACAAACGACGCGCCAGTCGGCATCGTACCGGAACCGGATCACGGTCAGACCCGCTTCCCATTCCAGGCATTCGTTGATCGCGTGGTCTTCGGCTGCAACGTCCGGCTGGTCGTGCACGGGACCATCGATGTAGATGGCCGCTTTAGCGCTGTCATAGAAGAAATCAGGCCGGGTATGACAAGCCTCGATCAGCTTCTGAGCTTCGTCCGGCAGGTGTAGCTGGAGCGCCTCCAGGAAGTCCAGCCATCTCCGCTCCAGGTCGCTGTCGCACAGCGCTTTCAGACGGGCAAGGTGCTCCCCGCGGCTCAGCGCGCCAGGGCTGGCGACGACGCGGCTCGCGGCCAGGGCCAGGAGGATCTCCCGAATGAGTTGGCGGTCCAGCAGTTCGTGGTCCCGCTGGTTGGTGTAGCTCATCAGGCAATCGTAGCAGGACGCCTCGCAGTCTTCCTTCGCGCCGGGCGCGTGGCCCAGATCGTTGCCGGCCGCGTCGAAGTGACACAGCTCCAGCGCCTTGGCCGCCACCTGCGCCAGCGCATCCGGCGCTTCCAGTAACTGCCGCAGCACCCCTGCCCCACCCTCCGCCGACTCATAGAGCAGGATCAGATGGCGCTCGTCTTCGTTCGGCAGCGGTTCGGCAGCCAGCTCGTTCTCTTCCACCTGGTAGAGCACCTGAATAGCGTTCTTGAGCGCGGGCTGCAGCGATGCCATGACCTCGGCAGATAAGGGCTGAGCAGGCTCGATCAGCAGACAATTACGCCGGTCTTCGACGTAAGGCACCACGCGCTGGATCAACGGGCTCATGGGGTCGTCGGGATCCGCCTCGACCGCCTCCTTGTTCGCGGCCCAATAGCCACGCTCGGTGTCCAGCAGAAAGCCGTAGATCTCGCGCTCCGTGCGACGGCGCCATCCCAGGTTGATCCGCCATAACGTTGCGGCGTGGCCGTAGGTCAGCCGCAGCAGCGCCGCGCCGCCGGCCCCGACCACCGCGGCCTGTCGTGAGCTGGTCAGCGGGTTGTTGCCCTCGAAGCGCACCGTGGTGCGCAGCTCGTAGCCCATGCGCATGCGCTCTTCTTCGTCTGAGTTGATGCGGTCGCGACGCTTGGTGGCCACATTCTGCATCTTGAAGAGCTGGCGCAAGGTGGCCTCGGTCGTGAGTTCCGCCTTGCAGTGCTCGCAGCAGTTTGGATCAGCCTGGTTCTCGACCACTGGGTGGAGATAGCCACACTTCGGGCACAGTTTGGCAGTCGTCGTGAGGAGACCCTCTTCCAGGCGCTCTTCAACCGGCAGGATGACCTTGTTGACGATGTAGCGCGAGCCCTCGTGGTAGATGATGCTGCGCGGACCGAACTCGGAGATGGCCAGGAAGCGCGGCCGGCTGAGGTACTCGTCCGCCTCGGTCTTCCGCCGGCGCCGGCCGGGCAGATAAGCCGACAGAGGCAGACGCGGGAAGCTGTAGCCCGGCAGAAAGCCCTCGCTGGCGAAGTAACGGTAGGAGTAGAAGTCGGACTGGCTGCCTTGCTGGCTCTCGGTGAGCAAATCCATCTGAGACTCAGCCTCGGCTCGCAGGCGCTTGGCCTGCTGTTTGTCCCACGCGCTGCGCGAAGCGTCACCGATGACGCGGTTCTGGATGACGCGTTGTGCGAGCGCGGACCGATACAGGCTGCGCCAGCGGTCGCAGGCACGATCGAAGCGCGCCTCCACCTGGCTGAGCTCGCGTTCGAGCCACCCATCATCGTACCAGCCGATCTTCCCCAACTCACCAGTCAGGCCGGCGAAGATGTGTGCCAGCCGCTGGCTGGCGTGCTTCTTGGCCCACGGCGAACCGATCGCTGCCTTCACCGAAGCCAGGAGATCCAGGGTGGGTTTCTCACCTGCCAGGTCCAGCACGTCGCTCAACGACGAGCCTAACGATTGGCCCGTCTCTGCCAGCCAGACGGCCTGGACATGTGCGCGCACCAAATCCTCATTGGCCAGATCGATGCGAGGCTGGGCCACCGCCCCCGCCACCATCTGCTCTGGCCGCTTGAAGAAGTATTGGTCGTGCGAGCTACCGGTCGTGCAGTATGCGAAAACGAGGGCTGGCTGGCCGCTACGTCCCGCCCGGCCGCTGCGTTGGGCATAGTTGGCCGGGGTGGGCGGCACGTTGCGCAGGTTGACGGCATTAAGTTGGGCGATGTCGACGCCCAGTTCCATGGTCGGTGAGCAGAAAAGAATGGGCAGGGTGGCGTTACGGAACCGCTTCTCCCGCTCGATCCGGTCCTCGTTCTTGACCTGGGCGGTATGTTCGCGCGCCTCGAAACCGTACAGAGTCGCGGCCACGTCGCGGTAAAAGTGCACAAAGAACGGATTGATGCGCGTCTCGGCGCTGGACTGCCGCGGCACGCGGATCGGATCATGAAAGGAAGTCTTACCGTCGCCGGCATGCCAGATGAGCGCGGACGCGGGCACCTGGTACCCGGGGACATCTTCCTTGTCACGCGGTTCGTACACGATCTCAACCAGTCCGGCTTTGCGCAGCGTCTCGAAGAGCTGGCGGATCACGAGTTCCGATTCCTCAATCGAGAGCTTCTCCGCACAGTGCGGCAAGGTCCCCGCGCGTCGGAGGTACAGTCCGTAACCCCCGCGGCCCGATATGTAGATGCTCTCCTCGCTGTCAGCCGGCTGCTTGGCGCGCGGAAAAGCGGTGAACGCGTGCACCATGATCTCGCCGTCATCAATCGCCCACGGGTCGCACAGCCGTTGGCTGCTCAACTGTTGGAGGCTTTCCTGGTACACGGGATCGAGGTAGTTGACCCGGACGGCCAGTTCACGCCGCAGGTGGTCCAGCAGCACTTTGGCGATGGTGTACCGTGTCTCAGGTGTGGCGTCAACTAACGCCGGGTGCAGATCGGCCCAATACTTCTCTGCGGCGCACAACTCGTCTAGCGCTCCATACTCGATGGCGAGGAGGCCGCACTGTTCCAGGTTGGGTGACGTGACGCGCCAGCCGCGGCGTAGGTCATGATAGACACGATAGGCCAGCACCTCGCGCAAGGCGCGTTGCGTCTCCCGCTTAGCCTGGAATTCGACGGTTGGGTCGCCGGCATACAATTCCATCGGCAGGTTCAAGGCGTCGAACAAACGCTGCGCCAGCACCTCGTGGGTCACCCCCTGCTCGCCGGCGGCCTGCACGGCCCGGGAAAGACCGCCGCGCAATAGCGCGACCTCCACAAAGTCGTTGAAATGGCCGGCCTGCAGCGAGGCATCCTGCCGGTTGTCGGTGAAGCTGAGGAGCTTGCGCGCTTCCGGAGCCAGTTCGGTGTCGGACCGCAGGGCGCGGATCAGCGAGAGGCTCAATACGGTCGTGGCCGTGCTTCGGCCTTCGGAGGTGAGCGAGGACAACTTACCGTAGTCCGACCGGACGCGCCCCCCATAAGACACGCCGCAGTTCAAGCAAAGGGGAAAGGGCGATCTCAGAAAGTGGTAGACATCGCCGGCCTCTGCTTCATGTCCCAGCGCGTCAACCTGGACACGCAACGGTTGTTTGGTCCGATAACTCGACTTGACGCGCCGCGCCCCTTTGTATACTTCCAGCCAGTCCTCGGGCAGCCGCTCGATGATCTCTTGCGTATCTTCCGGCCAAGGGTTGTCGAAGTCGGGGTAGAGGAAGCCCGTGATGGCCGACTCCTCCCCGGATTGGTCGTACACCTCGCGCGGTTGATAGGTGATGCGCCCGGTCTTGGCGTCCACGTGCCGGTACACTGTGTAATATTCCTGTCCGCACTCGCGGCAGAACGCCACAGGCAAAAGGATCCGGCCTCGGTCGCCCGGCACGTACTGCTGGCCGTGGGTGGTGATATAGCGTCCTTCGGGCGCCTCCAGCGATGCGTAGACAGTATCGCCCCGGCTGATGAATTGGTGCAGCCGGAAGGCGAACACCGGGAAGCCGGTCTCAGGGTGCTGGACCCGATACCCTGCCAGCAACGCCGCCTGGATGGCGCTCCGGCACTGCGGCTCAGGAACGCCGGTCGCCGCCGCCAATTTGCCGGCGGCGCCATCCGCCCCGGTGACGCTGATCGGCTTGGCGCGGCGCAGGCGGCCGGTCTGCGGTTCCAACGTCAAGCCGAAGGTTGACTCGATCCAGATATTCAGCGGATCATCCAGGAAAGCCTCGAAGGTATCTGGTGGCTGTTGTGTCGGGTCACTGACGCGGTTCGTCAGCTCGGCCTTGAAAGCCAAATCATCCGGCGGCTGATTTCGCGTGGCCCGGCGCAACGTCTCACCGATAACATGCGCCGGCGCGACCGGTGCGCCGAAGATACGTCCCGCGATGGCCGCGATCTTGGCCTGCTGATTGGCCAGCGTGCCCTCTTCCGCCAATGTGGCCGATGTGCCGACGCACTGGAGGTGGCTGCTTTCCGTAACTTCTCGCACGCGCCGCACCAGCAGCGACACGTCCGCCCCCTGCCGCCCGCGATAGGTGTGCAGTTCGTCTAACACCAGGAAGCGCAGGGCGTGATGGGCTGAAGACACGATCTTCCGCTCTCTTGGCCGGGTGAGCATCAGCTCCAACATGACGTAGTTGGTCAGCAGGATATCCGGTGGATTCGCAAGGATCTCATCGCGTTCCTCGTCCGTCTCCTGGCCGGTGTAGCGGCGGAAGGTCACCGGCGGTTGGCCCTGGGGGTAGCCTCGACAAAGGAACTTCTCCAACTCGTTGTACTGGCTGTTGGCCAGGGCATTCATGGGATACACGACGATGGCGCGGATCCCCTTCCCGGTTCCCTGCTGCAACACGAAATCCACGATCGGCACGATGTACGCCAGGCTCTTGCCCGAGCCGGTGCCGGTGGTGAGCACATAGTTGGTGCCGGACCGCGCGGCCGCGACTGCATCGGACTGATGACGGTGCAGGCGCAGCGGCTTGTTCGTGCCGTCGAGTTCCTTGAGGCGGAAGACCCGACTGCAATCGGGATGGAGCACGCCGCTGGCCACCAGCTCATCGATCCAGGCGCCGGGTTCGAAGTTGGGGTTGAGCTGAATCAAGGGATCGGGCCATAGCAAACCGTCGCGCAACTCCTGATCTACGTGCTCGGAAATGCGCTGGTCCTTGATCCGGATGAAGCTCTGGATATACTCGGCATAATCACCGATAAGCCGTTCACGCAGGGAAAAAACATTCATGAGGCAACCTCGTCGAGCATCAAGATACTTGTGCCTTTGACCAGATTGGGCAGCAAAAGAAAAACCGCAACCCCCAGAAAAGGGCTGCGGCCTCACTTGACGTCCAAAACAACCTTTCTACAATGAGGGCTGCAACGCTCGGTTCCTAGGGCAACAGGACTCGGGTTGGAAGCCGGCCAGCTAGAGCCTGGTCGGCTTTCGTGTTAAATGCGCAAACCCCGCAAGAATGCCGAGCCCTTCAGCCAGGTGTGGGCTGCTCGGAGCCACCGAGTTTTTCTTTGGCAACTGGGGTTGCGATCGTGCCGAGTATAACACACTGCGAAAAGCACGGCAAGCACGCTCAAGCGCGGGGGTAAGGCTACAGGTTGGATGCTCGGATTTTCTTGTGCTATACTTCTCATTGTTTCCAAGGTGATCTCCGATACCAGGAGCGTCTATCATGCCCCAAACTCCCATTAACGGGATGAGCCACACCGAGCAGATCTATCGCCAGCAAGTAGTGAAACACTACAATCACCTGTTGCTCACGGGTCTTCCTGAGCGTGGACCTAACCTACACAGTGTCCCGCTGGAAGATGTTTTCATAGGTATGAGTGCGGAGGTATCGGTGGCGAAGGCTCCGCGCCGAGAGAGCGTTAGATCGGGGGATGACTTGCAGGAACAGGAGGCAGGCAGCAAAAAGGCTGAGCACAAGTGGAAACAACGGCTTCGAGAGGAGCGCGAGACGTTTGAACGCCATGATGGGGGCACCATCATTTCTATAGCTGACGCGCTCAGCAAGCATTCGCACCTGGCCCTGTTGGGTGGTCCTGGTAGCGGCAAAACTATGCTAAGCCGGTGGCTGGCCCTAACCTTCGCCCAAGATTATCAGGGCCGGTCTGATCGTTTGGGCGCATCCTTTTCCCAGCCTAGACTGCCAATCTTGCTGGAACTACGACGCTTTTCGTTGCGCTTTTTGGAGCTTAGCCAACAACCGGGAGTGTCCGACTTGGCTGCGGAGATCGCAGCTTTTGTGTCGGGCCACGCTTATTATTCCGGCATTCCGGCTGCGTTCATCGCCGATGCGCTGGCAAAAGGGCGCTGCCTGTTGCTCATGGATGGGCTAGACGAGATTGCTGATCCGATAGCTCGGACCGCACTGGTTGATGCTATCCATGCCTTCCTGGCTCAGTCCGCAGAGGGATACGCTCAGAACCTGTGCATTATCACCTCTCGACCGCATGACTACCCGGAGGCGACACTCATCAGTAGGTTTCACACCTGCCGGATCCGACCTTTTGCTCCAGAGGATGTGGACTCTTTCATTAGGCGTTGGTACGCCGTCGCCTATCAAGATGGGGCGCCAGAAGAAGCCCAAGAATTGATCGCCGCCATTCGCGGCAGCGATCGCATCACAGAACTAGCCAGCAATCCTTTGCTATGCACAATCATTGCGATCGTTTATCGCAATAACCGAGTATTGCCGAACCGACGGGTCGATCTGTATCTTAAGTGCTGCGAAGCGCTGCTTGACACGTGGGAACGCAATAAGCAAATCCGTGATTCGGGACTTATCGGGGGTTATGACTGGCAGACCAAACTGGAGCTGCTCGCGCCGTTGGCTTACTGGTTGCACTCTGAAACAGAGCGACTTTCAGCACCCGAAAACGAACTAGCGAATCAACTGGCCGAGGTGCTTGATCAGAAAGGGCTTGTGCAACCCCGCGAGAAAGCCATGCAGGAAGCGCGCCGTTTTATTGCCGCCATCCGGGACCGCAGTGGACTACTGCAAGAACGCGGCGACGGGACTCTTGAGTTTGCTCACCGCACCTTCCAAGAGTATCTGGCTGCTCGTTACATCGCGGCCCAGCCTTTTCCGGATTATATCGACTTGGTGATGAGGCATCTGCACGAAGTTTGGTGGCGAGAGGTTCATCTTCTGGTAGTGGGCCACCTTGGCTCAGGCAGTGAGGGTGCAGAACGGGCGTCACGGCTATTGCTCACCGTTCTTCATGCCGCTCGCAGGCCCTGGTTCGGTCCGATTTTCAAGAGCCCCAGCCAAGGCATACGAGTCGTTAGCTTTGCCTTGGGCTTGGCTGTCGGCAGTCTCTTGCCGACTAGAAGTCGTCTGACTCGCCTAGAATGGACTATGGGACGAAATCTGGAGTTGGCCATTTGCAGTTACTTCGCTTGTAGCCCGACCGGCGTATCGGCAGAGGCGGCCGATCACCTTGCTCGTGAAGCCGGCAAGTATCTTCTGGATGTTACACGTGACCCCCACCGTCGGACTAGCCAGCCCAAGGTCGTGGAGGCGTCCCACGCCCTATTGCGGACGCGGCCGGTTCCCAAGGTGACGAGCGCCTTTCAACGAGTATTGGGCTTCTCCATCCGATCTTACCTGTCATACGACTGGTGGACTTGGCCTGCCGCTGCCAACAGCCTGCGCCGACTAGGCATAGTTAGTCCCGAGCTGATTGATCCACTGTTGCAGGCGTACGATGCTGCTCATGCCGGCTTTGACATCCTGGAACGAGTAGCACACCGCCTCGGTGAAAGTACTGCCGAGTCAGTTAGAGCAATCAAACAGGAGATTTATTCGGCCTTAATCGAGAGTATTGGAGAGCTAGCCCAAGGATGCCCGGCCATAAGCGAATCGTTGATTACGGCAGTGAAGGACGCGAACAGCGACGGACCGCTCAGTTGCTACCAAGCCGTGGCTAGCCTGGGGGCGTCCAAATCACAGCAACCAGAGGTCGTCTATACGCTTGTTGCGGCCGTCAAGAGTGAGGACGCGGTCCTCCAAGGGGCTGCGATCATGGCCTTGCGCGACTTGCATGCATCTGGAGCCACGGTCATCGCAGCCGTGCTGAGCAGGCTAGACAGCCAGGAGCCTTCAGTGCGCCGCTATGCAGCACTGGCGCTCGGCGCTTTGGGCCAGGCCACTACCGAGGTGTTGGAAGGGTTGCGTGTGGCTCTTCACGATCAGGAGTGGAGTGTACATATGAGCGCGGCGACAAGTTTGGCCGAACTGGGATCCACAGAGCCACAGGCAATCATGATTCTGGCGCGTGCTTTGCGTGACCGCCGCACAGAAGTGCAATCAGCGGCTGCTGTTGGGCTGGCCTCACTGAAGCAGACCAGTCCCGACACGATTGCGGCCCTGCTCACATGCGCTCAGAAAGGAGAACGCCGCGTGCGAGCGCCAGCACTGGTCACACTGGGAACGCAGGGTCGGGGGTATCCTAAGGCGTTGACAATTCTACTGGGCGCCGCGCGTGATGATAATTATGTCATACGCGGAGCTTCAATAAGTGGCTTAGCGGAGTTGCGCGAGCCTGCGCGAGAGATTGTTGTAGCGTTGGTGGGTGCCCTGGGCGACGGTGTGTCCTATGTCCGCAGGGAGGCGGCCAAGGGATTGGGAAGTGTTGGCCACGGGAAGCCAGAGGCGCTTGACGCCTTACGATTGGCCCTGCACGACCGTGACCCGGAAGTGCGTGCGGCAGCAGCGAAAAGTCTTGGGCAATTGCGGCCTGTAGGGACAGCCACAGTAGAAGCGCTCGCTGATTGTCTTCACGATCGTGACTGGCGTGTCAGGGAGGCAGCGACTAGCAGTCTTGCTTACGCATCTGTTGAGGAAGAATCGCTCCGTTGGCGCATGCTCTCTCTCTTGAGTCGCCTTCTTTATGATCCGGATGAAGACGTGCGCAGGGCCGCGCTAGAATCAGGACAGATACTGCTTGACGGCAGGCAAGTGCACGGCTACCACTGGGTTCCCTTGCGCTGGCGCCTGAAACGGCGGCGTCGGGTAAAGGCGATCGGTTTTTGGCTGACGGCTGCTTTCGTGTTGTTATTGATTGCCACGGTTATTGCTTGGATGATGGGAAGAGTTGATTCCGAAGGCTTCATGGCACGCTTCTTGGCTGGTCTGGCTGCGGTGGCAGGCATCGCCGGGGGCATAGCGCAAGTCATGGGCGGCTCCTTGCGTAACCCCTGGGAGAGATCGGAACCATAGCGGAACAATAGCCCCAGGACCCGGCTCGGGTTCAGAATCGGGTCCGCCTTAGCGTTTCTTTGACTTCCTCTCTGGGGTGAACATCTGCATTTTCCGGCACGCGAAGCAGGGCTTGCGCGCCGGCCTCCCCGCCCAACAGCACCGCGCTCAACTCCTCCCAGCCGGCTAAGCTCCAGGCCTCGCCGCTCCGCAGGTCCTGCAGCCGACCCTCCCAGCCGCCGCCCTCCTGCCAGAGCCGCAGCAGGAACAGGCGCGAGCTCGGCGCGCCGCCCGGTTCGCCGGCCGGACTTTCTTCCTCCATCCGCACCGTTTGAGGCGGCATGTCGGCACGCGCCGTCGCCAGGGAACTGGGATTGCCCCGCCAGTGGGTCCACCAGCTGCTGGAAAGACGGGGCCTGACGCGCACGATGGCAGAAGTCTGGGAACTGAAGCGGGTACAAAAATGCAACCCCACCTCAAATGCTTAGAGCCGGGACCGGGACCCACCACTTCTCCCGTGGAGCCCCGGCCCCCAACCCGCGCGATTTTCCATCGATGGAAAAATCGATCAGCCAAGCTGACCCGTTCGTCGTAACAGATCCGTCGCGTCATTGGGTTGAGCGGGCTGCGACTGCCCGGCTAGATAGTGCACCAACGCATCCAGGGCGTAGAGTTGCGACCTGAAGTTGCCCTTCGTCCCATCCGCATAACCAAGAAGAACCTGCGCGGCGGGCACAAGGGCCTCCGTGCGTTCGATGATCTGCGCCGGATCAGCGGAGCTCTCATCGTCATCGACCTTTGCCTCAAGCAGTTGAGCGCTCTCCCGCAGCGTGCGCCACTCATCGCGGCTCTCTTCCCGCCCTCGCTCACAGGCAGCACGGACGAGTTCCAGGTCTGCCTTGTGTACGTACTCCTTCCGCTGCGTGTACCCATCCGGGCGGGAAAAGAAGTACCAGTACGGACCGTGCAGCGCACCCTGCGCGCAGTGGCACTTCGGCTTGCCGCAGCGCACGTACTGCGGCTGGACCGATCCACAGAGTTTTGCGGGGATGGGTTTGGGTAACATGTATTTGCTCCCGGATGATTTGTGAGGCAGACTGCCCGCTACGACCCTTTCACAGCCCGCAACAGCCATCGTGCCCATACAGCCTCTGTAGCGCGCGCCGTAGCCCCTAATGTCCATTTATGCACATTACAGCTTACACGGCCTCTGTGCCGCCCCTACAGCCGCTACAGCCCATTGCAGCCCATGCGGTCGTCCTTGGCAACCGATCGCTTCGTTGCCGTAGCCACCCCACACCTCCATTATACCTCAGATTTCTCACGAACACACGTTCTGTACTCCTCTCTGGGCGAGGCAGCATTCAGTCCGCGCTCTTCTCCCCTCCTTCTGCCTGCTACTTTGTCCGGTGGCGCCTGGCCAGATCGATAATCAGGCTATAGACCTCACCCATGACGCGGCGGCGTTCTTGCTCAAACAGTTCGGCGCAGCGCGGGCAGAGCTCTCCATCCGGAGGCGTGCAAAAGTCATCGGCAATTCGCAGATGCTCTCGATTCCTGAAGCCTGCACCACAAAACGCCATGCCCAAGGACGTCAGCCGGTGCCACACTGACGCATCCTCATCGCTCACGAATGCAAATTCCCAACGGGCCAGGTTCCTTGCAATAACTCTTTTCATGCTTATCCTCCTTGCTGCTGGATTCCTTTCAGCACTCTGGGCTTCTCCCAGATTAGAGATCACACGTAGGTGCGTTCTGGAGAAGCAATTACCCACCCACGCGCCGCACGACGCCCCTCAAAGCATACAGTCAACCGCCCCATGTTCCCGGTGCTGTTTCTCCAGATCGGCCTCCACGAGCGCGAGATACCGGCGCAGCATTTCAAGATCGGAGTGCCCCATCATCATCTGCAGGCTGTAGATGTTCATACCGGCTCGCTGTCAAGAGTCGCCCGACACTGTACCAGCGATGTG
>CAZELR010000057.1:0-27114 GCA_964513075.1 uncultured Anaerolineales bacterium | reverse complement strand
ATCCCCTCACCGATCACCAGGCCGCGATATTCGCGCCGCATCATCTCGCGCTGCAAGAGCGGATCGACCACGATCTCCGGCAGGTCGCGCACCGCCGGGCTGATGGTCGGCGTAGATGGCTCGCCGACAGTCACCTCCAGCAGGAGCTTCTCGGGGTCGACGGGGTCCGCCTGCACCCCACGGCTTGCAGCGCTGCTGCCGGCTGAGCGGCCGGCTGTCTTGCCGCTAGCCGAGCGGCTGGCCGCAGGATCAGCAGCGTCCGCGCCGGAGAGCGGCCCAGTGGGCGCCGTCCACACGGCGCCTGTGAGAACGAGCAACAAGGCCAGTACCCCGGTTAGCACTTTCCAACTTGTCTTCATGAGCGTTCGCCTTTCTGGGATGGGAAATATTGGATGCTTCATTATACAACGTGGCGACCGATCGTGAAAACAGGAACGAGGGGGTGAGTTCCGTTGTCTGCTGTTAAGGTGCCCCAAAAAGAGACCGGGTTTCGGCGCCATTGCGTCGAAACCCGGTCTCTTCGTCACCTATCCCGGACTCGAGGCTTTAGCCGGTCTCCTGCCTCACGCACCTGGCTCATCTGACCGGCCGATTCTCTCGGTTGAATGTGAAAGGTTCAAGGTTGAAGGGAGACCTTCAACCTTGAACCTTGAACCTTGAACCTACTGCCGTCGTTTCCGCGCCGCCATCCCCGCGATCGCCGCCAACGCCAGCGCACCCAGCCCGCCCAGCGCCGGCAATGCCGCGGCAGCAGCCGTTCCGGCCGCGCCGAAGTTAGTCAGGCTCACCGCGTTCGGCTCCGCCACGGTCACGCTCACCGGCTCATGCTGCGTCGCGGTCCCGTTCAGGTTCACGTCCTCCAGCATGTACCAGGTTGTCCCCGCCGGCGCCGCGGCATCGGTCCAGGCGTAGGCGTTGCCCTGCGCCGACCCAGGCGTCAGCGCCGGGATCAGCATCTCGTTGACCCGCGTCCAGCCTGTCATTCTGAGCGGGTCGACCGCGGAACTCCCGCCATTCTGACCGACCAGCGAAGAATCTGCGCGATACACGTTGAACCCCGCGTTCTCGACTTCGCTCACCGTCTCCCACGCCAGCGTCACGTCGTCCGCCGCGGCGGATGCAGTGAACGAGGCCAGGGTGACCGCCAGCGGCGAGCAAGGCAGCCGGACGGTTGTGGCAGGCATCGAGATGGTCGTATTCCCGATGAGGCCCGTAGCGACGTTGCTGTAATACTTTCCACCCGCGCCGGGCTCGTTCGTGCCGAATTCGCACGCGCTGATATCCACGGTGAATTGCAGGGTCAACGTTCCTGCGGCCGGGATCTTATAGGTCGTGCTGCTTGATGCCCCCAGGTACTTGCCCACCCAGGAGACCGTCCCGCCCGCGCCCGGCAGCGGCATGCTGCTGGAGTTGGCAGCCTTCACATCGCTCAAACCGATAGAACTCGACATGATCTTCATGCAGGCCGGCAGTTGGTCGGTGATGGACTTCAAAATGATCGCGCCGCCGCTCCAACTGTTGGAGAAGACGACCGTGTAGGTCACCGGCAGCGCCTTGTTCGCCTCATCCACGCACGCGGGACCGGTCTTGATTGCGGTGACCGGGGCTGCACTTGCCGGCGGAATCGGATTCGTACCGCTGGCGCCCGAGTACTTGTATTTTTGGCCGCTCTTGGCCGCGGCCCAGGGCGTCACGGTCTGCGCGCCGGCAGAGCAGAGCGATTCCCAATAGTAGGTCACCGTGATGGTGCCATTGCTCTTGGTCGCCGCGTCGGGGAACCAGAGCCGGTTGCCTTGCGGCACGGTGACGCCCGTCACCTGCCCGGTGGTCGCGGTGATGGCCGAATCGACCAGCCGCCAGCATAGGTCGTTGAAATTGGCCTCGATCGCGGGCTGGAAGAACAGGTCATTGTTCACCCCGAAGCTGTAGGTCACGGCCTGGGGCAGGATCTGCCCCACGTACGCGCCCGGGCCGAGCACGTTGGACGCCACCACGCCGGCCGCCTCCGCGCTCAGCAGTTCGGCGGTCGTAACGGTCCCGCTGTACACAATGCTGGCGCTGCTGCTGGCAGCCGTGACGGTGTAGTTGGCGGTGTATCCATCGTAGATAGTCCCTCCGCCATGGGGATGGTTGCACACCTCCGCGTAGTCCACGTAGAAATAGGCGACCGTGGACTGGCCGGCTTCCAGCGCACCCACGGTGCGCAGCGGGTCCTGCGTCGCCTTGAAGTAGGTCGCGTTGGCGCCGGTGAACCCGGCAAAGGTGATCTTGACGTCCGTCTGCGTCACGCCGCTGGTGTTCGTCACGACAAACGACAGCCAGGCGCCCCGCGGGCCCTGGGCATTGCACTTGTTGGCATCCAGCCACATCGTGCTCTGAGCGGTCGGTGTGATGCTGAAGACCGCGGTCGGCGCGGCCGGGCTGTTCGCCGGAGACGCCTCCAGCGGCCCCGCGGCGCCCAGGCCGCTCACCGCGAGCACCAACATAAGTACGGCAGCGAAAGCGCGCACGCGCCTCGGCTGGGATGCACGTTCCTGTACGCCTTGAACCAAGAAACTGTTTGACATTTTTTCCCCTTTGACTCCGATGACTTGTGACATCGCCCGAACTCGCTATACTGGATCGATTGTCACGCCAGCGCGGCGACAAATCACATTCCACTCTGGCAAGAGCTAACGATATGCCAAAGGCATTACATATGGTATTACGGCAACAATTCTGGAATAATCTAAGGCTTATTATGATAGGAGTTGGAGCGGCGTCTGCCGTGCGCCAGGGGAAGCCATGCACCAAAAAAAGAGACCGGGTCTCGACGCAGTTGCGTCGAAACCCGGTCTCTTCGTCATATAATCCCGGACTCGAGGCTTCAGCCGGTCCCCTGCCTCACGCGCACCTTTCCTGTTGAAAGTTCAAGGTTCAAGGTCTGATCTTCACCCTTGCACCTTCTACCTTGAACCCGTTTACCGCCGCTTCCGCGCCGCTACCCCCGCGAGGGCCGTTGCGGCCAACGCCATCAATCCGTACAATCCTGCCAATCCGCCGTCATACCCCGCGAACCCCGCCATCCCGACCGCGTTCGGCGCCGCCACCGTCACGCTCACCGGCTCATGCTGCGTTGCGGTCCCGTTCAGGTCCACGTCCTCCAGCATGTACCAGGTCGTCCCCGCCCGCGCGGCGGTGTCGGTCCAGGTGTACGCGTTCCCCTGCGCCGAACCGGGCGCCAGCGCCGGAATCAGCGTCTCGTTGACCCGCGTCCATTCTTGCTGTGGCCGGTCTCCGACCGAGCCACCCGCTGCGCGGTACACGTTGAAACCCGCGTTGTCGACCTCGCTCACCGTCTCCCACGCCAGCGTTACCCCGTCCGCGGTCGCCGCCGCGCTGAAGCTTGCCAGCGTCACCGCCAGTGTGCCGGCGGGAAAACTGTAGTCCTCCACCTCGCCGCCGGTCGCGGCGCCGGTGCTGGCCGCGCCGCCGTCCGGCGCCAGCGTCACGCCGCTGCAATCCGCCACGGTTGGGACCGGCGCAGGGACCAGGCGGAAGCGCATGTTGTATGACGCCGAGCCATTGATCACCCCCGGCTCCAGCGGCCAGGTGACCTGGCTCGCACCGGGCGACATCACCCGGTTGACCACGACGTGCTCGTTGCTATCGAACAGGCCGTTCGGCGTCTCCACCGTGCCCGCCACTGCCGAGCCGTCGCTGTAGTCCAGCCACGCGTTCAGGCAGGCATACTGGCCGGCGCTCCCCGTCACCGTGACGTCCACCTCGCCGCGCGCGTCGTTCCAGGTCGTGGCCCCGCGTATCACGCCGTCATCGCTGCGCGCGTCATCGTACCCCGCATAGAAATAGCTGTCCGCGTCCCACGCATTCCCCAGCCGCCACGCGCCCGTCCCCGTGTGCCACGCGACGCCGTAGCCGGCGGCCAGATCGCTGTAGTCCCCCGCGGTCGCGGTCACACCGCCGCAGAGGGTCAGGCTCCACGACTCCAGCGAGCCTGTGCCGTAGTTAGTGGCGTCGTCGTACAGGCGCAGCCGCCAGGCGCCGTTGGCGCCTTTGTTGTCCAGCCCGCTCAGCGCGACCTCGGGCCGGTAGCTGCCGGTGTACGGCACGCTGCCGGCTGTGATCGCCGTGGCCGCCTCGTCATCGAACACCGTGCGAACATAGTTATCGCCATCCAAGCCATTATCGTCAGAGAGCCGAATCGAAGTGCCGTCCGGGTGCAGGATGGTGATATCGAGATCGCCGTCATATGTGTGGTTGATCCGGCCGATGGTGACGTTCACGTCCGTCAGGGTGAACGTGTTGGGCACGGTCAGCGTGCTGTCTGTTGGCGTGGTGGTGTTATTGTTGAGAATGGCCTTCGGCACGTCGGCGCCGGTGTAGGTGATGCAGCCGGTCGCCGCCGTGCGGAACGCGCGGACGGTTGAAAAGATGCTGCCGCAGCCGTTGCTCGCGCGCACGCGCCAGTAGTAGACCGTATCGAACGCCAGCGCGCTGCCGGGCGTGTAGCTCGTGTCGGTCAGGCCGCCCTGGTCGATGACCAGGCTGCCGAACGCCGGATCGGTCGCCACCTGCAGGGTGTAGCTGGCCGCACCGGCCGCCGGGTCCCAGTCAAAGGTGGGCCTGCTGCCGATGCCCATGCTGCCGTCGGCCGGCGCAGTCAGCGCGGGCGCGGCCGGCAGACCGGACGCGACGTGCAGCATCACGCTCTTCGACTGGCTCAGGCCTTTTGATGCGCCGGTCACGGTGACGCTGGTGCTGCCTGCCGCGGCCGGATTGATGGGACCGATGGTGAGCGTGCTGCTGCCCCCCGGCGTCACGGGATTCGGGCTGAAGGTCGCCGTAGCGCCGCTGGGCAGGCCGCTCGCGCTCAGGGTGACCGGCAGGTTGAACCCGTTGATGCTGCTCGTGCCGATGGTGTAGGTCGCATTTGCCGGTGCGCAGACGTCCTGGGTCGCGGGCGCCGCGCTCATGCGGAAGTCGGAGGTCAGGCAGCCGCTCAGGTGCACGAAGGTGGCCAATCCGGCCTTGACGAAATCGGTGTAGTAGGCCATGTTCGAATACATCAGCCGGTCATTGTAGGTGTGATAGTACGGCGTCTCATCGCCTCCAATGTAATCCTCGATTGCCAGGATCGAGGCGTACCCCTGGTCCCAGAACGACTTGTTGTCGCTCTGGTTGCCAACAGGTTGTTGGGAGACCAGGTACTTCACGGGCACCAAACCCAGCCCGTAAGCGCTGACCGCATCGGCGAAAAGGTCCATCATGGCGACGGAGCCGGCCACACTGCTGTTTGCAAAGAGGTTGATCGCATTGGATGTGTCGCCGTTGAAGCTGATCATATCCATGTTGAGATAACCCAGGATGTTCTCGCCGGCGGCCTTGGCGCGCGCGGCATATGCCTTGCTGCCCAGCAGCCCAGCCTCCTCCCCGTTCCAGAAACCAAACCGCAGCGTGCAGTTCCACTTGTACTGCGACAGGATGTCCGCGGCGATCAGCGCTCCCACCGTGCCGCTGGCATTATCGTCCGCGCCGGGCGCCTGGTTCGTTGTAGAATTCGCCGTGTCATCGAAGTGCGCGCCGATGATATAGATGTTGCCCGGGGTCGTGCGGCCGGTGATCTGGCCGATCACGTTGGGGTTGGTGGCCGCATTCCACACGTGATACTCGGGGGTCATGCCCAACGCCGCCAGGTGCTCGCCCAGGAAATGGCTGGCCTGCTGGATCGGCGTGCCGCTGTTGTAGGAGCGCCGGTAAAGGGTGGTGGTCGCGCCATCCACGGTCACGCTCTCTTCGCCGGTGAGCTGGCGCGTGGTGCGCGCGATGGTGTCCGTCGAGACCTGGCTCAGCATCGCCTGCACATCTGCGCTCGGCGTGATCGCCAGGCGCGCTTCCGGCTCGGCGGCCGCAGCCGGCCAGGGCTTCGGGTCCAGCGTGATTCTGGCGATCTCGGCTCCCGCTTCGGGGAGTTGCTCAGCCCGGGCGGGGGTTGTGCGCAGCAGCGCCTGGTCGCCCAGGTCGAGCAATACGTCGCCGTAGTCCGACCACCGGATCGGCCCGAAGGTCTTGTGGCCCGGAGGGGGGCCGAACGCGACATAATAGCCGGTGTCACCCGGCGCGGCATCCAGGACGCTGACGGGGAAGCCGAGCTCCGGCACGCGCCCCCCGGCGTCCAGGGTCGCGCCGGCCAGAAGATATTCCCCCTGGCTGGACGACTGGCGACTGTACAGCACCAGGCCGGCCTCCTGTGCCTGGGCCAACCGTGCCGGCTCATCGAGCCACACGGCCACCAATGCCACGCCCCCCTGTTGCCCCGGCCCAGCGGCCAGCGCGCCCGCCGCGCTCCCCGCCGCCGCCGGCAGCAGCAGCGACAACACCAGGATGACAATCACAACGGCTCCCCTTGCAGATTTCATGGCAGATCCTTTCGAAATGATGCGCGCACTGGTGCGCAGAGGCCCGACGTGCTCGCCGGCGAGGGTTCACGTGCTGCCGGCAGCGCCAGTATAGCGCACAATCGGCGAAGTCCCAAGCCACCGAAGCAAAAAAGAGACCAGGTTTCGCGCCGCATTTCTGCGCAGAAACCTGGTCTCTTGGGTTGCAGGTGGAAAGTTCAAGGTTAAAGGTCAGACCTTCAACCTTGAACCTTCGACCTTGAACCTTTTACCGCCGCTTTCGCGCCGCCGCCCCCGCGAGGGCCGCCAGCGCCAGCGCACCCAGCCCGCCCAGTGCCGGCAGTGCCGTCCCGGCCGCGCCGAACCCCGCCATCCCGACCGCGTTCGGCTCCGCCACCGTCACGCTCACCGGCTCATGCCGCGTCGCGGCCCCGTTCAGGTCCACGTCCTCCAGCATGTACCAGGTCGTCCCAGTGGTCGCAGCCGCATCGGTCCAGGTGTACACGTTCCCCTGCGCCGCCCCGGGCGTCGCGGCAGGGATCAGCGTCTCGTTGAGGCGCACCCAGCCTGTCATTCTGAGCGGGTCGATCCCGGAACTCCCGTCATCCTGACCGACCTCCTCTTGCTGTGGCCGGTCTCCGACCGAGCCACCCGCCGCGCGATACACGTTGAACCCTGCGTTCTCGACCTCGCTGACCGTCTCCCACGCCAGCGTCACACCGTCAGACGTCGCTGCGGCAGTGAAGGAAGCCAGATCCACGGCCAGTGGGGACGTCGTGTCCACCTGGGACAGGAACAGATCGAAGTCCTCCTCTGCGTTGAAGAGGCCCTGGCTGACCCCCAGGTTGCCGTAGGCAGGATTGTTGTAGACCGACGCGTTCTTGCTGTAGAGCAGTGCAGGCCCGGTGGCGGTCACGCCGTTCACGGTCGTGGTCGCCCACTGCAGCCGAGGCGAGCCCGCGTTGCCGCGCGCGAAGAGGGGCGGGTC
This sequence comes from uncultured Anaerolineales bacterium, assembly GCA_964513075.1. GTDB lineage: Bacteria > Chloroflexota > Anaerolineae > CG2-30-64-16 > CG2-30-64-16 > DAOUBP01. The sequence goes on along the minus strand of CAZELR010000057.1, from coordinate 19,731 downwards.
GTCGGCCGTGGCCGTGAGCTGGTAGGTTTGGGTGGGCGCGCCGCCGGCCGCCGGCGCCCGCAGCGCGAAGATGTTGCCTCCCCGGAAGAAGGTGGCAGGCGACGCTGCCGCGAACGTGTGATCGTAGGTCAAGTAGGCAATGTAGGTGTAAGTCGCATCGCCGGTGATTGACGGCGGCGTGTGTTCGGCCAGCCGGGCGCCGTAGGGACCGTAGGTCGTGCCCCAGGCGATGGTGGGCAGGGTCGAGGTGCTGTAGGTATAGTACAACACCGGCGTGGCCGCGCTGTAGTCCGCGTAGCGGTTCCAGGCCACCCACAGCTTGCCGTTCGCATAACCGATCGCCGGGTGGTTCTCGCGGTTGCTGGTGTCCGCCACGATGGTGTTGGTGGCGTTCCAGGCGTTCGTGCTGCCGTCCCAGTACTTCACGTAGATGTCGCGGCCGGTCGTCGCCCCCACGTAGCTCATGGCCATCCAGAGGTGGTTGTTGGCCGTGTCCAGCGCAAAGGCCGGGTAGCGGTGCGTGCCGCCCGTCACCACGGCCGCCGCGGTTGTCCAGGTGCTTCCGTTGTTTGTTGATTGGGAAGAGTAGACGCCGCTCGTGCCGGCAACACCGGTGGAGTGCAGCCAGGCCAGCAGGATATGGCCGTCGTTATCGTACGCGACGGCCCCGCCTTCCATGTAGTAATTCGCGTTGTTGAGCAGTGAATCCCGCGTGCCGACCGCACCCCATGCGCCGGCAGAATAGGTCCGTGAGTAGAGCCAGTAGCTGGAAGTCGTTGCTGTGCTGGACTCCCTCACCCAGGCCACGGTGACGCTGCTGCAATCGGCGCTGCCGCCAATGGCCGGCGCAGCGTAGTAGTAGTTGTCGTTGCCGTCCACCTGCCACTTGGTCCAGGTCACGCCGTTGTCGGTGGAGCGCGCCGCATAGATCTTGGCCGGGCTGCCCAGGTGGCTGTTCCCGTCGACGTAAGCCACCCACAGCGTGGACGGGGTGTTCGGGCAGGCCCAGAAGCTGGGCGAAACCTGGGGGCCGGCCACCGAGACGACGCTCTGCGCCGCGTCGATGGGCGCGGTGTTGGAGATGCTGCTGTTGGGTATCACGTTGAAGGCCAGCACCCGCACGTCCTTGCGGCCGCCCGTGCCCCCCGAGGTCGCGGTCAGCGACACATCGTAGGACCCGTTCGCCACCCCGCTCCCCACATCCACTGTGGCCGTCACGTCCTGGGATGCGCCCGAGGCCAGGCTGAAGGGCCCGGCCGGGGTGAAGGTGACGGTGAAGCCGGACGCGCTGGCGCCGGTCATGTCCGTGGCCGCAGCCGACAGGCTGATCGTATCCGCGTTAGTGCCCCAGTTCGTCACCCGGAGGGTGGTGGTGCGGTAGTCGCCGGCCTGCACCTGCTCGTTGACCCCGGTCAACGGCACGATGGAAGGATAGTAGGCCTGCGCCGAGGCGCCCATGCGGCCGGTGCAGCTTGTGATCCCGGAGCAGGTCCGGGTGGTTGCTGGCGTGACCCCGAAACCGCCGGAGGCTATGAGCGCGAAGGGCTGGTAGGTGCCGGTGGGCGCATTGGCCAGCGCCACGCGGATCGTCCAGGTGCCGGCGGCCGGATTCTGGACATAGACCGCCTCGGTGTTGTTCTGGGCGTCATAGGTGGCGGTCGTGTTCGACCAGGCGCCGGTGAAGTTGTTGCCGTAGTAGGCCGGCCCGCTGGGTGGGGTCACCAGCAGGTTCAGGTTATTCACGTAGGCGGCGCTGTTGGACGTGGTCGCGTAGTCGGTCCAGCTCAGCGTGACCTTGAGCGGCTCGCTGCTGTCGGTCACGTTCACGGTGTATTCGACGTAGTCGCCCGAGCCGTCCGGGCCGATGGTGGACTGCTTGGCCGTGTTGCTGATGTTGGTGAAGTCGTCGTAGAAGAAGGAGCGCGGCGCACGCGGGGTGAGCGCCTGCTCCAGGTTAGCCATCCCCCAGCCCTGCATGTTGCGGCCGCCGTAGGGATAGGTCGTGGTATTTGCCTCGTAGCCGTAGCCCATGTCCACCGCGCCGTTCACCAGCGTCGCCTTGATCAGCGCCGCGCTGGGCGGGGTGGTGTTGCCCAGCCCCTTGATGTCCTGGTAGTAGTCGCGCACGATCAGCGCCGCGCCGGTGATCTGCGGGCTGGACATCGAGGTGCCGCCGCTCCAGGCATAGTCCAGGGTGCCGGTGCCGTTGCCGCCGCCGTCGCCCGGTTCGTTCGCCCACAGCCCGATCGTGCCGTCGGCGATAGCGGTGCTGCGCGTCGAGAGCACGTTTGCCCCCGGCGCGACGATGTCGGGTTTGAACCGGGTGTCGCCGCTCGTGGTGCTGGCCGGCCCGCGGCTGGAGAAGACGGTCAGCATGCTGGAGGTCTGGCCGTCACCCGCCCAGACCGAGCGATGGTTGTCGGATGCGCCCACGGTAAGGATGTTCTTGGCGTTGGCGGGCTGGCTGACGGTGTAAGCGCCAGGGCCAGCGTTCCCGGCCGAGTTCACCAGCAGGTAGTCCTGGTAGGTCCACATGACGTAGTCGGCGGTGCGGGAGTTGCCGCCGTAGGTGTAGGCTGCGCCGCCCCAGGAGTTGTTCGTGGCGCGGGCGCCCTGGTTGTACAGCGTGGTCCAGTCGGTCGGCACAGAGGGATAGACTGCGCTGCCGCTGCCCCCCACGTGCACGACGGCGATTTTCGCCTCCGGCGCCTGGCCGACCGCCCAGGCGTAGTCGAAATAGGGGTCGGCCGCCGTGGCGTGGCTCGTTAGCCCGCGCTGCGCCAGCGAGGCGTAGCCGTTGCCCACCATCGTGCCCGCCACATGCGTGCCATGTCCGCTGGCGCTGTCCGTGCTGGTGCAGGAACCGCCGCAGCCGGCGCCCGCTGCGTTATAGATGACGCGGCTGGTTGTCGTTCCGCCGGTGTAATCATAGAAGTCCAGGATATTCGGGCTGGTGCTGTTGGTATCCAGGCCCGAATCCAGCAGCCCGCCGGTCTGGCCCGCGCCCATCAGGTCCTGCTGCAGGCCGTTGCGGCTCGCCTTCCAGAGGTCCCGGGTGTGCATCGTCTGGGTCGCACCGTCGTTGTGAAGCTGCGGCTGCGAGTACGGCTCGACGCGGAAGACCCCGCGCAAGGCCGCCAACGCCGGCAACTGAGCGCGCGTCGCCCAGGCGCGAGCCATGAGCGCGCCGTCATCCCGCGTCTCGAACAGCTCGATGGTCGCGCCGACTGCTTCCGCGCCCGACCGGAATGCCGCCGCGTCCGCGCCGGGGAAGGTCGAGACCTCGACCGCCAGCCTGTCCCCGTCCGTCTCGGCCTGCGCCAGCTCTTCGTCGGATGCCAGCCGGTACGCCGGGTGGTAATGCCCCACCCACTGCACCGCGTGGGCAGCCAGCACCTTGTCGGCCAGCGCCGGGGCCATACGCACGAAGTAAGCGTAGTTGGGGAGGTAGTCCAGGATGGTCACGCCCAGCTTCGCCAGGCCGCTCTTCCACTCTTCCTTGATCGGCCCATAGAACTGAACGATGAAGTAGGGGTCGTCCGTCGCGGCGCGCAGATCCTCCCGAATGGCCGGCTCCCCAGCCTGGGTGTCCCACTGCGTTGAAGTGAGCGAAATCACCGTCCGGTCGGCCATCTGATCCATCACGTTCGCCGCCGGCAGCGCCGCAAGCTGCGCCTCGGGCATTTGGACCAGCACGAACGCGCCGTAGTCCTCCAGGACGTTCAGGCCCTCCGGCAGGACCGGCCCGTCGAGCTTGCTCAGGAGCACCAGCCGGCCGCCGTCTGGCGCAACCGGCGCGGCCGCGCCGGGCAGGGCCAGCCCCAGCGCCAACACGGCCAACAGGAGTACACGCAGTAGGAACGGAAGGGTCGATTTCATGACAGGCTCCTTTTATGGATGCAGTGCTCGGCTTCGTCGCAGGTTCGGGCGCAGACCGGACCGGTGACAATTCCGGCGATGACATACGGCGAGGCGCCTGACGCAAAAAAGACGCCGGGCGCCTCGTTGTATCCGGGATATCGCGTTTAAAAAATGGCGGCGTGATTATAGCAGCATGATGAGAAAATGCACAAACGGCAGTGGCGGGGAGCGGTTGGGTCCTCGGCGTTAAGGTCGGCGTGGGGTGGGTGATAGAACAAGGAATCCATTGGATCCAACGCATCGGTCCGGGGCATGCGATAGCCGCAAAAAAGAGACCAGGTTTCTGCTCGCCAGCCTGCTGGCGTCAAAACCTGGTCTCTGCGTCACATATCCCGGACTCGAGGCTTCAGCCGGTCTCTTGCCTCACGCGCCTATCGCACCTGACCGGCCGATTCTCCCCGTTGAAGGTGGCAGGTTCAAGGTTCAAGGTTGAAGGTCTGACCTTCAACCTTGAACCTTCGACCTTGAACCTTTTACCGCCGCTTTCGCGCCGCCGCCCCCGCGAGGGCCGCCAGCGCCAGCGCACCCAGCCCGCCCAGTGCCGGCAGTGCCGTCCCGGCCGCGCCGAACCCCGCCATCCCGACCGCGTTCGGCTCCGCCACCGTCACGCTCACCGGCTCATGCCGCGTCGCGGCCCCGTTCAGGTCCACGTCCTCCAGCATGTACCAGGTCGTCCCCGTTGGCGCAGCCGCATCGGTCCAGGTGTACGCGTTCCCCTGCGTCGACCCGGGCGTCAGTGCCGGGATCAGCGTCTCGTTGACCCGCACCCAGCCTGTCATTCTGAGCGGGTCGACCCCGGAACTCCCGTCATCCCCAACGGCCAGCGAAGAATCTGCGCGGTACACGTTGAACCCCGCGTTCTCCGTCTCGCTCACCGTCTCCCACGCCAGCGTCACCCCCTCCGCGGCCGCGGTCGCGCTGAACCCGGCCAGGGTGACCGCCTGCGGCGACGGCGGATTCCGGTTGATGCGGCCCCAGCCGAAGCGGTTGTTCTGGATGCCGCTGTCCGGCGTGCCCGGCGCGCATTCGCCGGTCGCCAGGAGCGTTCCGCCGCACGTGCCGCCGTCCGTCTTATACAGCGCCTGGGTCTGGACGACGTTGCGCAGCTGCGCCAGGGTGTAGCTGGGATAGGTCTCCCAGTAGGTGGCCGCGATGCCCGCCACGTGCGGCGCCGCGGCCGAGGTGCCCCAGAACCCCGTCGAGGTGGCGGTGCGATAGGGCTGGTTGTTGCTGGCGCCATAGGTTGCCGTGCTCACCCCGTCCGGCGCGACCACGTCCGGCTTGTTGACCGTCGTGCCGGGGTTGGTCCCGCCGCTGGCGTTGCGCGGGCCTTGGCTGGAGAAGGTCTCCAGCCCGTAGGTGGTCGCGGCATTCCCATCCTCGCCCCAGAAGGTCGCGCCGGTCGCCACCGCGCCGTCCGCGTCCGCCGGGATGGTGAGGCTGTTGCACGCGTTGGCGTACCAGAAACTGGACACCATCCCGGTGCCCTCGGTGTAGAAGCCGTTGAAGGTGAACAACTGCATCCAGTGGCCGAAGTTGTTGGTGCAGCCGGTGACATAGCGCTGAATGACTAGCCCGTAGTTGTAAGGCCCGCCGGCCGGAACCGTGTAGGCGATGGCCTCGGTGGGGGTGACCGACGCCGTGCATTGGTTCCCTGCGGATGAGGCCACCTGGGTCCATCCTGATCCCGTGTAACGTATGAGATATAGATCATAGTCGATGTTGCTCTGGTCGCCGGTGCGGGTGGCGTTCCAGTCGTTCCATTCCAGATAGAAACTCAGCACCGTGCCGCTGGCGATGTTCCAGAGGTTGGTGGTGCCCAAGGGACCGATCCCTTCGACGTTGCCGGTGCCGAAGGCGACAGCGTTCGTTGTGCTGTACCGGGCCGACGTCCAGGAGTAGTGCTGCGTCTGGTAGTTGCCCGCCGCGTTGGCCCAGAAGATGCCTGATGCCTGGGCCTGGTTGACCTTGGTGGTGGGCCCGGTGGTGGTGCCCGTCCCGTCGTACGGGCCGGCGTTGACAAAGCTGATGGACATCGTGGCCACGCGCTTGCCGGTCACGTTATTGCGATAGTCGTCCACCGCCGAGGCGAACTCCGCGTCGGTGTCCCACGCGTACAGGTACACCGTCGCGTCCGGCGCCATGTCGTAGGCGATCTCGGCGCAGGCTGCGCCGTGTTCGTTACCCGCGGTATCCGGGCTGAAGCTGTAGGCCGCGCTGTAATCCTTCAAGACAGCACCGGCTGGCAGGTCCCCGGTTGCCATCCGAGCGGCGTAGCCCGTGAAGCCGAAGTCGAACACCGCCAGGTTGATCCCGGTGCCATCATCCGAGGGCCACGTGTGCCAGACGGCCGTCCCTGTCAGGCTCACGCCCTCGGAGGTCTGCGCGCCCACCTGGGGCGCGGCAGGGCCGATGAAAGGCTGCGCCTGCGGCCGCGCGGGCAGCTCCTGCTGCTGCGCCGGGTAGGGCAGCCGCACGTAGGCCACGTCCGCGAGCTTGCTCAGCGCCTCCAGGGTGTCCAGCGGCGCCAGTACCTGCACCAGGGTGTCGACCGCCAGCTCGTAGGTCGCGCCGGTCGCGGCGATCGCGGCCGCCAGCTCGGGCCGGATGGCGATGCGTGGCGCGTGCTCGATGGTCGCGGTGCGGCCGTTCGGCAGCGCCACGATCTCGTAGGTCGGCCCGCCCACCGCGTGCGCCTCGGGGCTGCGCCCCATCTCCAGGATCACGCGCGCGGTCCCCGCAGCCACGTCCAGGTGCCGCTCGCCGCTGAAGGTGGCCAGTTGCTCCCGGTCGCCCGCGCGGGCCGCCAGCATCATCTGCGCCAGGCGGGACTCGATGTTCGGGTAGGCATCCGTGGCCGCACTGCGGGTCGCGTCTGCTTCCATCACGATAGCCGCGCCCGCGGGCAGGGCAACCGCCTCTGTCACGGCGGTCGCGGTGGGTGCTTCCCGGCCGGCCAGCGCCACGCCGCTCAGCGGCAGCAGCAGCAGCACAGCCAGGGACGCAATCGACAGGAACCGATGAAGTCTGGTAAAATTACGAGAGTCCATTTTCCCTCCTCCTGAATACTGAAACAATTCTGTCATTCTGAGCTACCCATGCCGCGGGCGGTATGTGCCCCAGCAAGAAACCCACCATGTCATGCTGAACGGGTCTGTCGCTCAAAGTCAGTTACGGCGAATGGCCAGTGAAGCATCTCGCCGGCGGGAATATCCAGGCCGAACCTCACTGCTGCCCTGCCGGGTAGGGCAGCCGCACCAGCCGCACGTCCGGGATCTGCCCCAGCGCCTCCAGGCTGCCGAACGGCGCCAACACCTGCACCAGGTCCTCATAAGCGGTCTCATAGGTCGCGCCCGTCGCGGCGATCGCCTGCGCCAGATCCTCTCGGATGGCGATCGGCGGCGCATGCTCGATCCGCGCCTTCTGGCCGTTCTCCAGCGTCACCTCCTCGATGACCGCCGGCCCCGCCTGGTGCGCCTCGGGGTCGCGATCCATCTCCAGGATCACGCGCACGGTGTTGGCCGCCAGGTCGATGTGCGGGCTGCCTGCCAGCGCGGCCAACCGTTCGCCGTCACCGGCCCGGTGCGCTGCCGCCAGCTCTGCCAGGATCGACTCCAGGCGGGACGCCTCTTTTTGCGGCTGCATGGCTGCCGGGGCTGTCGCCGGTTCCGCCAGGATCGCGGTGGCTGCGACTGCCGGGGCCGGCCGGCTCGTTGCGGTCAAGGCAGGCGCCTGCGGCGCTGACGAGGCGGCCGCCGGCTCGGGCAGCCGGCCAGCAGGAAGGCATGCCGCGCACCCCATCACCACCAGCGTCAGAATGCCGGCGCACCGGCGGAAGCGGAGGCAGGCCTCATCGAAAAAAAGAAAGTGCTTCACGCCAATCTCAAATCAAAAATCAAAAATCAAAAATTCTCTACTCCCCCGCCACCAACCCGAAATCAAACTCCCCCACGCGGTTCGAGACCTCCGAGACGCCGTCGCCGTTGCGCGATCGCACCACCCAAAAATAGTTGGTCGCCGGATCGCCGATGATCGTCACCGGCGGCGGCGGGACCGTCCCGGCGTCAACAAACGCCATGTTGGGCCCGATCGTCCCGCGGAAGCCAGCGTCCACGCCGGCCACCTGCACGCCCGCGGTCGCGGGGTCGAAGTAGGGCGCGGTCCCGCGCCACACCTCATAGCTTGCCGAGTCGAGCCGGTGCGGCCAGCTCAGCGCGGCCGCGCTGCCCGCCGCCGAGATGCTCACCGCGGGCGGCGTCGGCAGGGTCGCGGGCACGCGCAGCTTCAGCGCCGGGTCGCCGAACAGGATCGACGTGTCGAGGACGTCGTAATAGCCGCCGGCATTGGTGAAATAAGCCAGCTTGGCCTGGTCCACCGCCTGGCCCACCGGCCGGATGCGGTCGCGGAAGAGCGCCAACGCCACTCCCTCGTTCAGCGTCAGCAGCGCGGAGCCGACGTGCAGCCCGCTGGGCGACAGGTCGGCCACCGAGCCCTTCTGCGGGGTCAGCAGCATCTGCTCGGCCAGCGTCTGTCCGTCACTGGAGACAAAGATGCTGATGAAATAGCCGGTCCAGCACGAGTACGACGTGGTGAACGGCCACACATCGTTCGCGGCCAGCAGGGGCAGATCGTTGCGGCTGAACATCGAGATCGAGCCCCAGCGATACCTGGAGCCGTGCCCGAACCACTGCAGCAGCAGCGCGTCCGCGTCGAACGCGGCCCGGATGGCCCCCCGCATGGCGTCGCCGGTGAAGAAATCCCGGTTGTAGTAGATCGTGCGGTCGTCGTACGCCGCCGGCAGCCAGCCCAGCCGCACCTCGTCGCTGAACGCGTGAAAGTCGCCGGCCGGATCCAGGTAGTTGTCGGCCGCGAACACCGCGCGCGCCTGCCACGCGCCGCTCGCGGCACTCTCGTAGGCGACGATCTTGTTGATGACAGCGGTCACGTCGGCCGGGGTCCGGGCCGGGATGCGGCCGATCGCCATCTCCGGCAGGATGTCCTCGACGCCGCCCACCGGCGGATCGATGCTGACGAAGCGATTGTCGGCCGCGGTCTCCCCCAGCCACGGATCGACGGCCACCAGGTAGGGCGGGATCAGGTTCGGATAGGTGGTGCCGCTGGCGCCGGTGAAGTCGTAGTGGCCGTCGCCCACCAGCAGCACGTACTGTGGCCGCCGGAGCGGCGGTGGGCTGCCCGCATTCCAGTTGTCATAAGCGTACCTCAGGAAGCTGCGGATCGCCTCCGGGTCGCGGCGGCCGTAGTTGAACTCGTCGTAGATGTCCTGCACATCCACCTTGGCGACCCGGTAGGCGTCGCCCAGCGGATCGCTGCGCCGCGCCAGCAGCGGGTCGATCGCGTTCCACAAGTTGTTGGCCCCGTTCAGCGGGTCACGATACACGATCGCGATGTAGTCCGCCGCATGGCCGGCCGTGCGCCACGACGAGGGCGTGTCCGGCTCGATCGCGACCGGCGCCAGCAGCGCGGCCTTGCTGCTCAGCGCGTAGGTGGGATTCGGCAGGTCCGCGTCCCAGAAGGAAAGCATCCCCGTGTCGCTGTCGAACGCCGTCGTCAGCAGCCGCACCGGCCGCCGCGGATCGCGGACGTCATAGACCCCCACCGTCGAGGTGGTGAAGCCCGTGGCCTGCACCTCGTAGGGGCGAGCGGCATTTGCCTCGGCGACGCCTGCCATGATCAGCCGGTCCGTCCCGTCCGCGTCGGCCAGCGCCGGGTAGGTCAGCGCCACCCAGTCCGGCGAAATCCAGTAGTACGGCAGCGCCGGCAGTTGGCTCGTGCCGGCCACCAGCGACACCTGGTTGGGCGCACCGTCGAGCCAGGCTGCAGGCAGCGTCGCGGTCACGGTGATGTCCGTGCTGCCTTCCCATTGGTGCAGGCCCGCGTCGTGGTTGTTCAGCCGCACCAGCATCGACTGGTCGGGCGCTGCGGCCTGGTCCGTGCCGCCGTGCACCACCGCGGTCAGAATGACGTTTCGATCGCCGGCCGTCAATGCGTCGTCCAGGGCCAGATCGTAGGTGCGGGTCACCGGCAGGGTGCTGCTGGCGTAGAGGACGCTGTCGAACCAATGGTCGGCATCCCTGGGCCGGGCGTACTCGTTGCGGTACTCCGCGTTATTCTCGATGCGCAGCGTCTGGGTGATCTCCGTGATGATCGGTTCGTTGCCCTTGACCTCGACCGCACGCGTCTTCATGATCGCCTTGACTGGGGGAGGGGCCCCGCCGTAGGTGAACCAGTACACGTTGGCCGTCTGATAGCGGCCCGCGTATGGCTCGGCGTAGAAGATCACCAGGTCCCCGGGGTCGAACGCGTTGTCTGCGTCCTCGTCGGTCAACTGGATGTGCACCGCCTCACCCAGGTAAGACACGGCGAAAGTGGCAGTGCTGGTGGTCGTCACCGGCACGCCGGCAGCCACCAAATCCTGCCACGTCAAGCGGTAGAGGCCGCGTTCGCCGGTGCGGATGCGCAGCGCACCGCCCCCCTCCAGCGGCATCGCCGCCGGGTTCACCGCCTCCTGACCCCTGTCCCCTGCCCCCTGACCCCTGTCCCCTGCCCCCTGCACGCTCACCGTGACGCTGATATCCGCGTAAAAGCGCAGCATCCCCGCCACCGGATTATACTGGAACGGAAAGACGCGCACCTGCAGCAGCCGCCGGCCGGCCTGCCACTGGATCATGCCGGCCTGCGCCAGCGTCGCGGGATAGAAGGCGTCTGTTTGGTAGATGGTCGGATCGGGGCGGTCTAAGGTGGATACGGCGGGGAGATCTTCGCCGGTCAGCCAGCCGTAAGGCTTCGGCTCGACCGGCTGCGGTGCAGGGACCGCGGCCAGCGGCGTTGGCTGGCTCAGCAGCCGGGCTGCGCCCGGCGTCACTGTGAGGATCGGCTCGCCCTCGGGGGGCAGCTCGACCACCGTGCTCCACACGGGCAGCGCGGGCGCGCCGGGAACGCCGTGCGCGCCGTAGCCGGGCACGCGCAGCGCAGCGCCAGCGAGTTCATAGGTGGGGGTTCGTACGGATAAGGTGGCGACCTGCTGGGCGGCTGTGGGTGGGCCGCCCGCGCCGGCAGGGACCGTCGGGCTCTGGGCCGCTGTTTCTGCCGGCCCGATCAGACACGCCAGGAGAGCCAGCACCACCAGGCTGACGCTTACGAGGGAGCGAGAGCGAGATCCCCGTTTAGAACGCCGCATCGGTGAAGTCCCCAGGCCAGAGTCAGGCCCGTTGCAAGAACAGGCGGCAGCCGGAACGCCGCCAGGCGTTACCGGTTGCCAGCCTTGCTAGATTCAGTTGTCTTCACAAGTGCCGCTGCCGCCCGAGGTGTTCAGCGGCCCCAGCAGTCCGTTGCGCGTCCGTCCGGCGCGCCGGGCCGGCGAGGGATCCTGCGCCGCGGCCAGCAGCGAGCGTTCGAGCACGATAGCCGGTTCCTGCCAGGCCAGCTTGCCGGCAACCTGGGCCGCTTCGATTTGGCGCGTTGATAATGTATCTTCCATGAGTTCCTCCGTGAGTAGGATGACAGCCAACCCTTACGAACGTGATTACGACTGCACGATGATCGCGCGGTCATCTGATCGCATGATCACAGTGGGTAAAGCTTGATGTGTGGTGCGCGTTCATTCCCGAGGCCCAGCGACATTGCGAGGCAGCTAACACAGTATAACGAGGAACTCTGCGCCTGTCAAATGCATGTGCAGCGAGGAACTTTCAAACACGACTCCCCTATTCCCCCATTTCCCCTGTTCCCCTGCTTCCTCTCACCCTGCGCGCCAGGCCGGCCAGCTCGCGCAGGCGGCTCCCCTTGCTGCGGCCTGGGGCTTCGCTCCCGTTCCGGCCATTGCTGCGGCCGCTGCTGCGGCCATTGCCGTCGCTGCGGCCATTGCCGTCGCTGCCGTAGTAGTCGCCGTACTGGTAGTAGTAGTAGCCGCTGGAACGGGCCTGCACGCGGTTGATCAGCGCGCCCAAAACGCGCGCGTTGACGTGATTCAGTGCAGCCATGGCTCGCTGCGCCATCTCTCGCCGCGTCTCGCCCGCGTTGACCACCAGCAGCACCCCGTCAACCTGGCTGCCCATCACCGCGGCGTCGGCCAGCGCCATCACCGGCGGCGTGTCGAAAACCACCATGTCCGCCTGATCCGTCAGAGCCTCCATCAGCTCCGCCATGCGGCCGGAACCGAGCAGCTCCGCCGGATTGGGCGGCAGCGGGCCGGTGGTCAGCACGCTGAGGCCGGGCACGGACGTGGCTTGCAGCAGACCGTCGATCACCGGCCGCTGCTCCAGCAGCGCGCTGGTCAGCCCGATGTTGTTGCGCAGCCCGAAGAGCCGGTGCTGCTTGGGCCGATGCAGATCCGCGTCCACCAATACCACCCGTTTGCCGGTCTGGGCCAGTGCGGTCGCCAGGTTGCCCGCGGTCACCGACTTCCCTTCCGACGGCAGCGGGCTGGTCACCATCAGGGTGCGCAGGGGCCGATCCACCGCGGCAAATTGCAAATTCGTGCGCAGCACGCGGTACGCCTCGGCTGCGCCCGATTGGGCCTCCATGCTGCCGGTCAGAATGCCCCTTCCCTCCAGCCCCTTGATCTCGGGCACGCCGCCCAGTGTGGTCAGATCCAGCGCCTTGCGCACGTCGTCCGGGTTTTTCAGCGTATCGTCCAGATACTCCAGCAGGTACGCCGCCGCGGTCGCCAGCGCCAGGCCGATGAACGCGGCCAGCACGATCGTGAGGCCCTTGTTGGGCCCGATAGGCATCTCGGGCAGGTCGGCCGGTTCCACCACCTGCAGGGTGTTCACCCCGCCCTGCACCAGCTCCAGCGACGCAAGGTACGTGGCCTGGTACGAGCGCAGTTTTTGTTCCAACGCCGAGATCTGATTCTGCGTGTCCGCGATCTGCCGCGCGCTGAACAGGTTCGCCATGTCAGCTTGCAGCTTGGCGATCTCGGCTTTGGTCGCGTCCATATCCGCTTCGGTCTGCTGCAGGTCATTGCTGACATATTGCCGCCGCTGCTGGAGATCGCGTTCCTCCGAAGGGGTCTGCAGCACCAACTGGTTAGCGACCTCGTTGGCCACGGCTTGGGCCCGCGCCGGATCGGTGTCGATCACCTGGATCTCGAGCAGCTGGGTGTTCGCCACCATCTCAGCCGTGTACTCCGGCAGCGCGGTCAGCCCTAACGCCTCCTGCGTCGCTTTTTTCACCGGCCGCCGCGTCGCCAGGCTGGCGTACGTCGCGCCGAGCTGCTGGCTGGCATTGATCTCGTAATCCTGCGGGTTGGTGCTCTGGATCGAGCGGCCGACCATCAGCGTGGCCTTGGCCGCGTAGCTGAACGGCTGGCTGCGGGTGGCGATGAAGCTGGACAGCATGGCCACCAGCGTTGCCGCGGCGATCAACCACCACCATTTGCGCAAGGGCATGAAGTAGTTTTTTAGTTCCATAAGGCACCATTATACACAAGTCAATCATGAATGGGCAATTCTCGCCTGCCCTGTCCATTCCACCAACGTGCAAGCATTCGATCGAGCGTGGCCGCCGTGAAGATAATCAGTGCGATCACCATTGGAAGGGCATAGCGGGAGGCGCCGAAGTAAACTACAGCGAGCACGTTGACCGAAATGATCACAGCCAGCAAAGGAAAGAGCCTGCGCCAGGCCCGGACGTGTAAGACGATGCCGGCCGCGGCCAGGGCCAGGAACACGAGATAAGGTGGCAGTGCAATGGCAATCATGGCTGCAGGCGTCTGCCGCCGGAATTGCACCGCGTAAGCGAGGGGTGACCAGAGCCGGAGCAGCTTGCGCGGCACCAGGCGGGCAAAGGCGCCGGGATTGTCCCGAATCCACGCCCAGCCCTGTGCGGCGAATCGCCGATTGCTCTCGACCTCACTCAGGCCTTCCCAGCCATACTGCCCGCGGGTCGGGGCGTCGGGACCGTTCCAGGTCTCGCTTGAGGGCGCTACGCTGCCACCATCGGCGAGCGGATTGTTGCCGGCCCAAATGTTGAACGCGCCCCCGCCAGAAATGGGGATGAACGCATCGAAAACCAGAGCGTTGCGTACGATCCAGGGCGTGAAGACCAATGCCAGGCCGGTCGTCATCAGCGCGAGCTTCGCAGCCGCCCGGGGCAGGCGGCCGGGCCACCAGACCCACAACACGGCCAGGGGCGCCCAGGCGGCTGCGGTGGGCCGGGCAAGCACGGCCAAGCCGATGAGGAAGCCGGCGAACAGGGCGCGCATCTCGCCGCTTGGCCGTCTCTGCACCTGTTCTGAGCGTGCAGGTTCTGCCATCCGTAGGAGCAACAGGATAGCGCCAAATTGCAGCATGTAGGACAAGGTCTCTGGGATGAGCAGGCCGGTCTCGTAGATGAGCAGCGGGTAGAGCGCTACCCCCAGGCCCGCCAGCGCCGCAGCGCGGCTGCCAAAGAGCAGGCGTGCAATAGCATAGACGACCAGGACCATCCCCGCGTCGAGCGCGGCCTGCACAACCCGGACCGCGGCAAGGCTGTAGCTACTGACGGCATAGACCCCTGCCAGGAAGAGCGGGTAGACGGGCGGCCGAAACACCGCGGGCTCGCCCCAGTAGTTGACGTACCCAGAGCCGTCCAGCAGCGCGCGGGCGAGATGGTCATAGATGATGCCATCATACTCTGGCGGATGGTTATAGCCGACGAAGACGGCGATGTAGGCCAACCGCAAGGCGAATGCCACCAGGGCCAGGAGCAGCGGGAGACGTTTGCACGTCAGCATGTCTACGCGTTTCATCTTACTAATCTACCAACCTACCAACGTTTTCAGCGGGCCACCCCCGGCAAGAACACTCCGAACGCCGCGCCGCGCATAAGGCGCAGGGCGTGCCAGCCGGGGTCGTAGGCACTCATAAGGGGGTTGCCTTGCCTGTCGAGCACCAGCGAGGTGTGTCCTGCGGTCTGCCAGCCCTGGCGCACGATCTGTGTGGCCCAGGCGCTGCCTGTCCACCGGGCGAAGCGGAGCTCATTGCCGTCGGCGCTGGCATAGCTGATGCAAGATTTATTCTCGGCGTCCAGGGCCAGGGCAGAGTATACCCCGGTGGCGCCGGCCGCGTCCACAGTCTCGGTCTGCCAGGCGCCGCCCGCACGATAGGCGTGTTTGAGATCGCCGTTGGTTGCATCAGCGTAGCTGACGTGCGGGCTGCCGGCCGAGTCCAGTGCCAGCGACGTGTAGGCGCCCACATCGCCCGCGCTGTCGATGGTCTCGATCAGCCACGCGCCATCCTGCTCCCAACGATCTCCGGACTGCGCGACTTTGAGATTGTGGTTCGTCGCGTCGTAGTAGCTGATCCAGATATCGCCGCGCGGCGCAACGGCGACGGCGGTAAACTGACCTACGTCGGCGCCACTGGTGGCGCCAGCATTGCTGCCCGTGGCGCCGGCGGTGTCACCGCCACGATCCACGGTAATAATCACCCACCCGCCGTCTGCGGTCCGGCGGGCCAGTTTGAGATTGCCGCGGGTCGCGTCGTAGTAGCTGATCACCGGCCTGCCGGCTGTGTCCAGCGCCAGGGAGCCATGTTGGCCGACGTCGCCTGCGCTGTCCACAATTTCGATAGCCCAGCCCGCGGCGCTGCGGTGCGCAGTTTTCAGATCGCCGTTCGTGGCGTCGTAGTAACTGACGAGGGGCCAGCCCGCACCATCCAGGACGATGTCCGTGTACGTGCCCACATCCCCGGCCGCGTCCACCGTCTCCACCAGCCAACTTGGGCCGGATTCCCACGCCACGCGCAGGTCGCCATGGCCGGATTCGTAATAGCTGATCGCGAGCCCGCCGGCAGCCGAGGTGACCAGCGAGTTGTACGCGCCAGCGTCCGCGAGGCGGTCCACGTCGTGCCGTCGCCAATCACCGCCATTGCGTGCCAGGTAGACTATACGGCGCGAACTGTTGGCATAATAGACCATCTGCGGCTGATCGGCGCCATCCAATGCCAGCGATGTGAAACAGCCGTCGCTATCCAGGGTTTCGAATTGCCATTGTGCGGTCGCGCTGTTCCAGTGAGCGTAGCGTACGCCTGCCGGCTGGCCACCGTACGTGATGTGCGGCTGGTTTCGGCTGTCCACGGCAATCGAGGTGCAGCCCCCCCACCAGCGTACAGTTTCCAGTATGCGAATCTCCCAGGCGGCGCCGTGACGGGTGGCATATTTGAGCTGGCTATGGGTGACGTCCAGGTAACTGATGTGTGGATTCCCGCTGCGATCCAGAGCCAGAGAGTTAAACTCGCCCAGCCAAATCGCTGTGTCCACCACCTCCCGCTGCCAGCGGCCGTCCTTCCACTCTGCATATCTGACCTGCGAGGCGCCACTCAGGACGGCGAAGTAGCTGATGCGCGGGGCATCGCTGTCATCCAAGGCCAGCGAGATGTACCACTCGACCCAGGCCGAGTCGTCGACAGACTGGATCTCCCAATGATTTCCCGTCCAGGAGGCGACCTTGAGCCAGCCATAGTTGCTATAAGCGATATGCGGGCGGTCGCTGCGATCGATGGCGATGCTCGACTCAAACGCCATCTTTTTGCCTGGCGCGGCCGTTTCCAGCGTCTGGATCTGCCAGCCAGATGCTGTTTTGTGTGCATAACGCAGCGCCGTGTGGTCCGCGTTGAGATAGCTGATATGCGGCCTGTCCTGGCTGTCCAACGCTAGCGCAGCTGAGGTTTGGTAGGTGAGGGCGTCAAGGATGCCGGGTGCGGCGTCGATCACCTCCAGGTGCCAGGCCGCGCCGTCGAAGTGGGCGTAGTACAGCGCATCGCCCGCATACACCACGTGCGGATGCCCGGCCGCGTCCAAGGCCAGGCTGCGGTCGCCGATCTGAAAGCCGATCGCAGGACAGTCGATGCATTCGCTGCGCCAGATCGGGCCGTTTGCCCAGACCGGCGCGCTGCTGCTCAACAGCAGCACCACTGCCGCACTAATGCACCAACGTCCGATACACCTCATCCACCCGCCGATATACCGCCTGCCACGCATACGTGTCCTCCACCCAGGCGCGGCCCGCCGCGCGCAGGCGCGCATTCAGCGCCGGGTCGGTCAGCAGCCGCACCGTAGCATCCGCGAACGCGGCCGCCGCGCTGTTATCGGCGCGGCCGCCCGCGATAAGGATGTTCTCGCCATCGGCATGCACCAACGGCAGCACCTCGCGGGCGAACCACAGCACCCCGGTCACGTTGGGCGGCCAGAACATCGTCCCCAGGTGCAGGATCGTCGGCGGCCCCCCGTCCTGCCGCGGCGCAACTGCCACCTGCTCCGGGTCAACGCAGATCGGAACCACGGTGATTTTGGATTTTGGATTTTTGATTGCCGATTGCGTCTCTCCCGCTCCCCCGCTCGCTGTCATCTTCAACCTACCAACCCGTTACCCTGCCGCCAGCAGGATATCGGCAATCCGCTCGGCCGCATGCCCGTCGCCATATGGGTTTCCCGCGCTCGCCATCCGTGCATAGTCCGCCGGATCGTCCAGCAGCAGGCAGGTCTCCCGGACGATGCGGTTCGGTTCCGTCCCCACCAGGCGGGTGGCGCCCGCGGCCAGCGCCTCGGGCCGCTCGGTCGTCTCGCGCAGCACCAGGATCGGCTTGTGCAGGCTCGGTCCTTCTTCCTGGATGCCGCCGGAGTCGGTCAGCACCAGCCGGCAGCGCTGCATCAGCCAGATCAGTTCCTGGTAGTCCACCGGCGGCAGCAGGGTGATGCCGGGACAATCGCCCAGCGCCGCGTGCACGGGGTCCCACACCTGCGGGTTGCGGTGCACGGGATAGATGATGTGGAGCCGGTCTCCGCGCGTGCCGGCCAGCGTGTGCAGCGCCCGGCAGATGGCCGCCAGCGGCTCGCCGAAGTTCTCCCGGCGGTGCGCGGTGACCAGCAGCCAGTCGCGGTCAGCAGGGAGCTGCGCCAGCGCACCCTGCGGGTCGGGCTGCCAGTCGCGGCCCGCGATCTGCAGCAGTGCGTCGATCACCGTGTTGCCCGTCACCCGTATCGTATCGGGCCGGATCCCCTCGGCCAGCAGGTTCGCGCGCGCCGTCTCGGTGGGCGCAAAGCACAGGTCGCTGGCATGATCCGCCACCACGCGGTTCATCTCCTCCGGAAACGGGTTGCCGCGATCCCACGTGCGCAGGCCCGCCTCGACGTGGCCCACCCGGATGCGGCGATGCTGCGCGGCCAGCGCGGCCATCATCACCGTGGTGGTGTCCCCCTGGACCAGGACCCAGTCCGGCTTTTCTGCCACCAGGACCGGGTCGAGCGCAGCCAGGACGCGGGCGGATAGGCCGGAGAGGGTCTGGCCGGCCTGCATCAGGTCCAGATCGATGTCGGGCGTGATGCCGAACAGCGCCAGCGCCTGGTCCAGCATCTCGCGGTGCTGTGCCGTGGCGCACGTGCGGACCGCAAAATCTGCCGGCCGCGCCGCCAGCGCCTGCACCACCGGCGCCATCTTGATGGCCTCGGGCCGGGTGCCGAAAATGACCAGGACGCGCACCTTGCTTCGACTCATTTCTGCTCCGCTTCTTCTGCGCGGCGCGTCCGAATCCAGGGCACGTTGCCGCGGCGCAGCGCGACCTTCAGCCCGATCCAGACCCGCCAGAGTGCATATGCTGGGCCGTGCAAGAGCGCACGGTAGGCGCTGGCCGGCGCGCGTTCGGCCGCCAGGCCGGCGAAGGGGAAGGCCACGGCCAGCAGCATCAGGCCGCCGGCAGCGGCGAAGAGGGCCGGCGGGGCCAACCCGAGGGCGGCCGACACCCCCGCAGCCGCCGTCGCCCCCGCGGAAAGCAGCGTCAACATCGAGAAAGGGGGGAGCAGCAGATCAAGGGCGAGATCGAGCGCCGTGAGGTTGCGATCGCGCAACGCCGCGGCCAGCAGAGGGCGCACGTAGCGGCGTTGGAGCTCGAAAACGCCGCCGTACCAACGCAGGCGCTGGGTCCCTGCATCCTTCCAGGCCGCGGTGGCCTGGCCAGCGCTGACCGCGTCAGCCGCGTAGGTCGCCCGAATCCCTTGCAGCGCCAGTTGGATGCCGTATTCGCGATCTTCAGCCAACGAGCTGGCCTCCTTCCAGGGATGCGCCTCGAGCACGCGGCGATGAAAGCACATCCCATCGCCCATCAGCCGCGCCGAAAGGCCCAGGTTGGTCTTGGCCTGGTTGCGGATCCGGTTGTTGAGGCGCATGTCTGCATCGGCCAGCGCGCTGAACGCGCTGGCCGAGGGGTTGGAAATCACGTGCCGGCCCTGGATCACCTGCGCGCCTGCGCTGAGGGCCGCGTTGATGTGCTTCAGGCATGCCGGGTCCACCCGGCTGTCCGCGTCGAATACCACGATGGCGTCGTAGGCCTTGGGATCCGTGAGGAGCCGCTGCAGCAGCCAGACGACCGCATACCCCTTGCGGCCCCGGTTGCCGGCGTCGCGCGGATGGGCAATGGCGCCGGCCGCCTCAGCCGCCGCGGCAGTGCCGTCCGAGCAGTAGTCGGCAACGACATGGACGTCGAACGCGTCGCGCGGATAGTCGCACTGCAGCAGGCGGCGGACCGAAGCGCCGATTACGGCCTCCTCGTTGTGCGCCGGCAGGGCGATCGCCAGGCGCAGCCAGCGGTCCGGCGTCGCTGCCGGCGCCGCGCGCCGCGCGCCTGCTGCCAGGAGCACGTACAGGTAAGCCAACCCCACCCCCACCAGCGCCAACACCAGCATCAGAATCATAGTGACCATCTACATCGCACCTTCATCCTTGAACCTTCAACCTTCAACCGCCCGCCGCCTCGCCGGACCAGTAACCTCAGTAACCTCAGTAACCTCAGTAACCTTTTCCTTAAGAAGTGTCTT
>CAZELR010000056.1:0-27735 GCA_964513075.1 uncultured Anaerolineales bacterium | reverse complement strand
TTCATGGCAACCTCCAGCAGTTGTGAGTTTCGACAAGGGTGAGGATATCATCACTCGGCGCTTCGCACAAGGTAGCCAGGATGCTTCGGCTATATTTGGAATTGCTGGCCGAGGTCTTTTGCGACTTGTACCCCACAAGTGCTGTGTTATAATGAAGGTCATCGGCGCGAAAGGCGCCATCAGCCTACGCTTGCATCCCTCGATGAGCGTTGTCTTATTTTTAGACCGGAAGAAAAGGACCGTAAGGAGGATCGCCATGCAAAAACCACCCGCATTTCCTCGTCTGCTCTCGGCATTTTTGTGCATCATCTTATTATTTACGTTCGCGGCGCCGGTTATGGCGCAGGAGGGCGTGACCTCTCTTGCGGCCGTCGAAGGCGGAGCAAAAGGCGCGGCCCCGGCGCAGGCAGAGCTTGCTGCCGGCAGCGCGCCTGAGACGCCGCAGGTCGACTGCTCGGCCCTGACCGAGGCCGAACAGCAGGAGTACGACGCGCTCCAGGCCGCGAAGGGCGCGGAGACGCTGGCTGACGCAGACATGCTGCGCTTGGGCGCCCTGGCCCAGCGCACCGCGTGCTACAGCGCGCAGGCCGCGGCGCCCGCCCCCACCGGCCCGTTCGGCGCGACCCGGCCGGCCGCGCCCACCGTTGTCAAGAGCGTCGGTGCGGGTGGCGACTATGCCACGCTGGCCCTCGCATTTGCCGACATCAATGCCGGCGTGCTGACCGGCGACATCCAGCTGGACATCATCAGCGACACCACCGAGACCGCGACCGCCGTGCTCAACGCCAGCGGCAGTGGCAGCGCCTCCTACACCTCGGTGGTGATCCAGCCGTTGGGCGGCGCGTGGACGATCAGCGGCGCGGCAACGGCCGGCTTGCCCTTGATCGACCTCAACGGCGCGGACAACGTGACGATCGACGGCCTGAACACCGGCGGCAACGCGCTGACCATCGCCAACACCACCGCTTCGGCGACGTCGGGCACGAGCACGATCCGCTTCCAAACCGACGCCACCAACAACACCATCACCAATGCGTCCATCCTGGGCTCGTCCACGATGAACACGACGACTAACGGCGGCACCATCTGGTTCGGCGCAGGGGCGGTGGCCACCGGCAACGACAACAACGTGATCTCGAACTGCAACATCGGCCCCGCCGGCGCGAACCTGCCCACCAAGGCGATCTACGGCAACGGCACAACGACCACCACGACGCTCTACAACAGCGGCATCCAGATCACCGGCAACAACATCTACGACTACTTCAATGCCGCGGCAGCCAGCCACGGCATCTACCTGGCCGGCGCGAACACCGCGTGGACGATCAGCAACAACAAGTTCTACCAGACCGCCACGCGCACGCAGACCACCGGCGCGATCCACGCCGCGATCCAGGTCGCCAGCGCCACGGGCAACGACGGCCACACCATCAGCGGCAACACCATCGGCTATGCCAGCGCCGCAGGCACGGGCATATACACCCTGGTCTTCCCGGCCTCGACCGCCGCGAAGTTCTACGGCATCTACTACTCCTCGGCCGGCGCCACCGCTGCGTCGAGCATCCAGGGCAACACCATCACCGCGATCAACGTCAGCGGCGGCGCCTCGGGCACAGGTACAAGCACGCCGCTCGGCGCCATCATCATCTCTAGCGGCGGCGCGTTCAACATCGGCAACGTGACGGGCAACGTGATCGGCAGCCTGGCCGCGCCGGGCGCGATCTCCTACAGCAGCAACTCGACCTCCAGCTCGGAGCTCTACGGCATCTATTTCTTCCCGTCGTATGCCGTTAACATGTCGAACAACAGTGTGGGCGGCATCACGGCGAGCAACAGCTCCTCCGGCGCGATCGTCGTCTACGGGCTGCGCGCCTATACGTCTTCGATCGTGACGAACACCTTCACAAACAACACGGTTGGCTCGGCGGCCGCGCCGATCAGCGTGAGCGCCAGCTCCGCCAGCTCACGGGCCATCGGCCTCTACTGCCAGGCGGGCCTGGGCGTCGTCACCGGCAACACGATTCGCAATCTGACGCTGAACAGCCCGAACGTCGGCACCGGCTCGACGGCCTCGCTCATCGGCCTGTGGGTGGACAATATCAGCGCAACCACGAACAACATCGCCCAGAACACCATCCACTCGTTGAGCAACACCAATGCCTCGGCTGCGGTGTGGGTCACCGGGCTGCAGTACAGCAGCAACACCTCCGGCACGCACCTGGTGGCGCGCAACTTCATCTACGGCCTGTCCACGCCCAGCACCAGCGCCACGGCCACGGTCAACGGCATCCAGGTGCAGGCCGGCCTGGCGACCTACCAGAACAACATGATCGCGCTGGGCAGCGACATGACCGCCAACAGCCCGCAGATCAACGGCATCGCGGAGACGGGGGCAGGCACGGACAGCTTCTACCACAACAGCGTTTACATCGGCGGCGCGGACGTGGCGGCCGGCACAGCCAACTCCTTCGCGTTCAACAGTATTATCACCAACACGCGCGCCTACCGCGACAACATCTTCTACAACGCGCGCAGCAACGGCGCCGCGACCGGCAAGCACTACGCGATCAAGGTGGGCGGCACGGCGCCGAACCCGGCCGGCCTGACCAGCAACAACAACGTGCTCTATGCGCCCGGCGTGGGCGGCTTCACCGGCCTCTTCAACCTGGTGGACCAGCTCACCCTGGCCAACTGGCAGGCGGCCACCGGCCAGGATGCCAACAGCTTCTCGGCCAACCCGCAGTACCTGGCGCCCACGGCTGCCGTGCCCAACCTGCACCTGAACGCCGCAGTTGCCACCGCGGCCGAGGGGAACGGCTTCCTGATCGCGTCGGTGACGGATGACTTCGACGGCGAGACGCGCGCGGGCCTCACCCCGGTGGACATCGGCGCGGACGCGGGCAACTACATCGGCCTCGACCTGACGCCGCCGGCCATCGTCTACACGGCGCTGAGCAACACGACCTCGACCGGCGATCGCACGCTGGCCGCCACCATCACCGATGTCACCGGCGTGCCCACCTCGGGCGCCTTGCAGCCGCGCATCTACTACAAGAAGGGCGCCGCGGGCGCGTGGTTCTCGCAGCAGGGCGTGCTGACCGGCGGCAGCGGCACGAACGGTGCGTGGAGCTTCACCATCGTGGCGGCCGACATGGGCGGCGTGGCCGGCGGCGACACGATCTACTACTACGTGATCGCACAGGACACGGCGGCGACGCCGAACATCGGCTCGAACCCGGCCGGCGTGGTGGCGACCGACGTCAACACCGTGACGACCCCGCCCGCGGCCCCGAACAGCTACATGATCGTGGTGGCGTTCAGCGGTGCGTATAATGTCGGCGCGGGTGAGACATACACGTCGCTGACTAACGCGGGCGGCATCTTTGAGGCTATCAACGCGGGCGCTCTAACCGGCAACGTTACCGTCAACATCACTACTGACTTGACGGGCGAGCTGGGAACCAACGCCCTGAATCAATGGCCGGAGGATGGCGTCGGCGGCTATACCCTGTTGATCAAGCCCAGCGGCGGGCCGCGCACCATCACCGGCAGCATCAACGGCGCGTTGATCCGGCTTTTCGGCGCCGACCGCGTGACGATCAACGGCTCCACGGCCGCCATGTTGGTCGTCGGCGGCAACCCCGCGTTGCGCGAGCTGACCATTCAGAACAGCAACACCGGCACGTCATCGGTGGTGATCGCGGTTCAAACCGGCGCCAACGGCGCGCAGAACAACACGATCAAGAACGTCAACGTGCTGGGACAAGACCCCACGACGACACTGGGAGGCATCACGCTGGGCGGCAACACGCCCGGAACCGTTGGCACGGACAACGACGGCAACCGAGTTGAGAACTGCTCGGTCAAGCGGGCTATCTACGGCATCTATGCGGCCGGCGCCAGCGCAGCCAATCCCAACACCGGCACCGTGATCACCCAGAATGACCTTGCCGCCACAGGGACGGATCGCATCCGCCGGGTTGGCATCGTCGTGTTCAACGAGGACGGCGTTCAGATCACCGAAAACAGCGTTGGCGGCATCGAAACCAATGAGAGCGCCGATGCCATCGGTATCGGCGTCGGCACGCAGGGTGTTGACACGACGAGCACGACCAGCGGCGGCGTCACCAACGCCTTCGTGTCGCGCAATAAGGTCAACGGCGTTAACAGTGCAAGCACCATTGGCTTCTCCGCCGCTGGCATTGCGGTTGCCGGTGGCTCAGGCGGCGCCAACACCATCGTCAACAACATGGTGTCGGGCGTGACCGCGCCCTCTACTTCACCCGATCTGGTGGCGGGGGTCTGTGTGGTGGGCGCCACCGGCTCGAGCACGCGGCTCTACTACAACTCGGTCTCCATGACCGGCGACCGGGGCGCGGTGTCCAGCCAAATGCCGAGTTTCGCACTGGCCGTGACCGGCGTCGACCCGGCGGTGGAGTTGAAAGACAACATCTTCTACACCACACAGACGTCAGGTGGCGGCGCACAGGCCAAGAGCTATGCGATCGGCATGGTAACGACTACCTTCGCCAATCTCGACTCCAACTACAATCTCTTCTGGTCAACGGGGGCGCAAGATGGGGGCTTCCGCAGCGGCTCGTTGACCAGCAGCGCTGGAACGGACTATGCCACGCTTGCGCTGTGGCAAACGGCGGTCACCGACGACGCGGCCTCGCTCGAAGCCGATCCGCTCTTCGTCTCGACCACCGACCTGCACATCACCGACACGACTTCGCCGGCCGGCAACGTGGCCGCGCCGCTCGCCGGGATCACCGTCGACATCGACGGCACGACCCGCGATGCGGCCGTGCCCGACATGGGCGCGGATGAGTTCGTCAACCCGAACGCGGTGGCGCTGCGCACCTTCGGCGCCGCGGCGGCTCTGCCGGTCGCCCTGCCCCTGGCCGCGGTGCTGGCCGGGCTGGCGGGCGCGGTGCTGCTGCGGAGGCGCCGCGCGTAGCGCAGGCAGGGGCGAGGCGTTCCCGGGCAGGTTGAAGGTTCAAGGTTCAAGGTTGAAGGAAATTCTCGTTCAACCTTGAACTTTCAACCTTGAACTACAGTGATCCAGAAACCAGGTTTCTTCGAGAAACCTGGTTTCTTTTTCGCGCCCCCAAGCGAGCAGGCAAGGGGGCAGCCAGAAACGGAAGGGCGCTTACAGCCCGCGCTTTGGGACAAGCGTAATCTTGTACGGTAGTTGTGCGATGCTTGTCCTATATGACGAAGTCCGTCAGGAGGTAGTGTCCATGCGTAAGCTTCTCACCGTCGTGGCCATCCTTGGCCTGTTGAGCTTGCCGGCGTTTGCCGTGCAGGCCGCCTCACCCGGTCAGGACGGCTCCATCCAGGGCTACCTGGTTGGGCTGGCCCGGAGCGCGCAGCTTCCCCAGGTTGGAGAGAGCGTTGGCCGCGCCGAGGCATTCTCCGCCGACTCCGCAGCCGGCAGTTGGACCGTCGTGGCGTCCGGCCTGGACAACCCGCGCGGCCTGACGTTCGACGCGAATGGGGCATTGTACATCGCGGAGGCCGGCCGCGGCGGCGGCGGGCTCTGTTTCCCCGGTCCCGAAGGCATCTCCTGCTTCGGCCAGACCGGCGCCATCACGCGGGTTGCGGGGGGCGAGCAGACCCGGGTGGTGACGGACCTGCCGTCGGTGGCGGATCCGGACGGGTTCGCCGCGATCGGGCCGGTGGATGTGTCCCCCGGCGCCAGGAAGGGGCTGCTGGTCATGATGGGCGGGGTCGGCACGCCGGAGAATCGGGCCCGGCTGGGCGCGGTGGCCGCCACGTTTGGCCGAGTGCTCCACCTGAGCGCCAACGGTTCGTGGCTGATGGGCGCAGACCCGCTGGCCTACGAGGCCGCGGCCAATCCGCATCCTGCAGACGTTGACAGCAATCCCTACTCGGTGGTGTCTGCGCCGGGCGGGGGGGTGATCGCGGACGCGGGCGGCAACGATGTGCTGCAGTTCACCGGGGCGCTGCCCAGCGGCGGCAGCATCTCCACGCTGGCGGTGTTCGCGGACCGCATGGTGCCTGCGCCGCCCTTCCTGGGCCTGCCCCCGGGCGCGCAGATCCCGATGCAGGCTGTGCCGAACGCCATCGCGAAGGGGCCGGATGGGGCGTACTATGTGGGCCAGCTGACCGGGTTCCCGTTCCAGGTGGGTGGGGCGAACGTCTACCGCCTGCTGCCGGGCGAGCAGCCTACGGTGTTCGCCAGCGGCTTCACGAACATCATCGATCTGGCTTTCGGGCCTGACGGCAGCCTGTACGTGCTGGAGATTGCCGCGCACAGCCTGCTCTCCGACGATCCAACCGGTGCGTTGATCCGCGTGGCGCCGGACGGCGCCCGCACGACGATTGCCAGCGCGGGGCTGGTGGCGCCCGGCGGCGTGGTCGTCGGCCCCGACGGCGCGCTCTACGTGAGCAACTTCAGCATCTTTCCGGGGATGGGCCAGGTGGTGCGCATCGAGCCGTGATAGCCGGGGTCGGGCATTCCCAGGCAGGTTGAAAGTTCAAGGTTCAAGGTTGAAGGGGGATTCCCCTTCAACCTTGAACTTTCGCGAAGCCCATCATGCCATGACATCGAAGAAGCTTGAACTCTGAACTCTCATCATTTCTTCAGCTAATTCTCGGCATTCTCTCAGCATCCCCGGCTAGAATGCAAGGTGTCTGAGACAGAGGACAGACGCTTCTCCTTCTGGTGTGGTGGGTGAGGACAAGGCCCTAAGGGTTGGGGAGCCCTTAGGGCCTTGCGCGTCCGGCATGGGCGGTCAAGCCCGGGACGGCCAGGGTTGCCAACTTTTCCAAAGTTGGCAACCCTAACCCTATGATTCGGCCAGGAAGGCCTTGACAACCTCCATGTAGCGGCTGAACTGCTCGCGGCGGATGCTGTGGCCGGCGCCGGCGATGTGGACGACGCGCGTCTGCGGGGCCAGCGCCTGAAGCGAGGCCGCGGTCTCCGGCGTGAGGATCGCGCCCCGCGCGGGGTCCGCGGTGATCAGGAGCGCGGGGCAGGTGATGCGGCGCAGGGTTGCGGGCCAGTCGACAGCCGCGGATTCGCCTGCAAGGAGGACGTTGAAGCTGAACCGCAGCTTGGAATCGGCCCAGGGGCCCAGTTCGGCCTCGGGCCAGGTGGGGGATTGGCTGCGCGCGTGGGCGATCAGCTCTGCGCGCGTCTTGCGTTTGAGTTCGATGATGTCGAGGTGGATGGGCGCTCGTCGCGCCGGCGCGGCCGCGGTCGGCGCCCACCACGGGGGCGGGTCTTCCAGCAGGATCGCCCGTGGCAGGTGGGGGTGCAGGCCGGCGAGCGCCAGGGTTGCGACCGCGCCCATCGAATGGCCCAGCACCGCGGGCCGCTGCAGGCCCAGGGCTGCGATCACGCCGGCCAGGTCGTTGGCGTGCTCGGCGGAGCCGTACCCCTGCTCGGGCGCATCCGAGCGGCCGTGGCCGCGCGCATCCACCATGACGACGTCGTAGTCGGCCTCCAACGCCTCGGCGACGGGCGTCCAGCACAGGCCGTCGTCGGAGAAGCCGTGCGCCAGGACGACGGGCGGCTTCACGCCGCCGTCGGTGCTGCCGCGGCGGTTGACGGTGCTGCCGCCGCGGCGGTTGCCGGTGCGGGTGTAGTGCAGCTTTATCCCGTTGACTTCGATGTCACCGGATTGCCAGGAACTCATCGCGTCTCTCCTCGCCACCTCAACCGTGCCGGCGCACGAAGCGGTTCATCCGCTCCAGCGCCTCTTCGATCTTGTCCTTGGCGGTGGCGTAGCACATGCGCACGTAGCCCTCGCCGGCCAGGCCGAACGCAGGGCCGGGGATGCAGGCCACGCGTTCTTCTTCGATCAGGGCCGAGGCAAACTCGTCGGAGGTCATGCCGCTGATGCGGATGTCGGGGAACGCGTAGAAGGCGCCGCGCGGCTCGAAGGTGGGCATGCCGATGCTGCGCAGCCCGCTCACCAGCAGCTTGCGCCGCGTATCGTAGGACTCGCGCATGGCGAGCACGGCTTCCTCGGCGCGCGGGTCGGTCATGGCGGTGATGGCAGCCACCTGGGCGGTGGTGGGCGCGGACATGATCGTGTACTGGTGGATCTTGCGCGCCAGGCCGACGATATCGGCCGGGCCCAACAGGAAGCCCAGGCGCCAGCCAGTCATCGCGTAGTCCTTGGAGAAGCCGCCGACGATGATGGTGCGCTCGCGCATGCCCGGCAGGCTGCTGAAGGTGATATGCGGGCCGGCGTAGACGAGCCGGTCGTAGATCTCGTCGGAGATCACCAGCAGGTCATGTTTTTCGGCCACCGCGGCGATCTCCAGCATGCGCTCCAGGTCCAGGGTCGCGCCGGTGGGGTTGTTGGGGTAGTTGATCAGGATCGCCTTGGTGTGCGGGGTGATCGCGTCCTCAAGCTGGCTGCCGGTCACCTGGAAGGTGGTTTCGACGTGCGTGGCAATGGGCACGGGCACGCCGCCGGCGAAGATGACCTCGGCGCTGTAGGAAACGAAACACGGCTCGGGGACCAGGACCTCGTCGTCATGGTTTAGGATGGCGGTCAGGGCCAGGTAGAGCGCCTCGGAGCCGCCGACGGTGACCAGTGTTTCGCGGTCGGGGTGGTAGGCGACGCCGTAGAGCTGGGCCCATTTGGCGACGATCGCCTGGCGCAGCTCCAGGATGCCGGAGTTGGAGGTGTAGCCGGTTTCCCCGCGATGAAGCGATGCAACACCGGCCTCCCGGATGACTTCTGGGGTGACAAAGTCAGGCTCGCCGATGCCCAGGGAGATCACATCCTGCATGGTGGCGGCGATATCGAAGAATTTGCGGATGCCGGATGGCGGCACGGCGACCACCCGGCGCGAGAGACGATCAGACATGATGTAGAGCCTCCATAGTAGCTGTTAAGTGATTTGATATGTTCCTGTGAGCGTTTCGCCGGCCGGGATGTGGGCCGGCTGTCCGGTTTCATTGTTGACGGCCACTGTGCCGCGGCAGACGACGCCGCGGCCGAAGCGCACGTCGCCGGTCACCGTGAGCTGTTCGCAGGCGACCAGCGAGGGCGGCCCATCCGGGAAGCGCGCTTCCAGATCGTCGATGCGCTTGTAGTAGCGCGGGTCCAGGCGCACCACCGTGGGGGCCAGCACGCGCGCCGGGTCGGGGCTGATCTGCCAATCGCCGGCCAGCACGTAGGCGTCGGAGCGCACGGCGAGCAGGTCGTCGCAGGTTTTCACCGGCGCAAAACGCGTGCGCGGCACCCGCAGCGCGGCTGCGTCCTCAAACAGGGCGATGGCGGCGCCCATCGCGGTTTCGAGCTGGTAGACGTTGGGCGAAGCCGGGTCGCGCGGGTCGAGGGTCTTGCCGTTGCGGATCATGGGCAGGCCCAGCAAGCCGGCGTTACGATCCAGCAGGTCCTTGAGCGCGGGCAGGTTCAGCCACAGGTTGTTGGTGTTGAAATAGCTGTGCCGGTCGATGTCCTGGAACGCGGCCAGGTCCTCATCCGGGCATTGGGCCGACTCGCGCAGTACCAGCCGGCCATCGGCGATGCGCCGGGCGATGTGACCGCCTTTGCGGTCGATTGCGGTGCGGTCGGCCACTTCCATCAGGAAGGGCAGGTTTTGGGCGACGAAGTAGCCCAGGATGGTCAGGTCCAGCTCGGCGCCCAGGTTGTCGATGTTGGCGATGAAGGCGTATTCGTAGCCGTGCGCTAACAGCGCCGCCAGGGCGCCGCTGGTGACCAGCGCCGTGTAGATGTCGCCGTGGCCGGGCGGGCACCACGCCAGCTCCGGCTCCTGCGGCCAAACGGCCGGGGCCAGGTCGGCCTGGAGCACTTTGGGCACTTTGTGCTGGAGGAAATCGAGCGGGATGCTGCCCTGCAGCCCCGGATAGCGGGCCAGGCGGGCCAGCGAATCGTCTCGGGTGCTGAAGCTGTTCATCAGCACCAGGGGTGCGCCCACGTGCAGCGCTTGCCGGGCGACGATGTCCAGGAAGGTCAGCCCATCCTTGACCGTCAGCAGCGACTTGGCCTTTTTGAGCCCCATGCCGGTGCCCAGCCCGCCGTTGAGCTTCAGGATGACCGTTTTCGCGAGGGCGGCGCGGCCGGTCCGCTTCAAGGCCGGCGACAACTGTTCGCGGTCGGGCAGCGACCGGACCGGGCGAATCTCGGCCTCGGGGATGAAGCCGGTGCGGCCTGCAGCGAGCTGGTCGTAGTAGAAATGAAAGCTGCGGATGACGATGTCGGGCAAGCCGTCGGCGCGCATCTGCTCGGCAAAGGGCGCGAAGTCAGCGTTGACAACCACAGTAGCATACCTCTAGGGTTTGCGGTCGGATGCCCTCTCATCACCTGACATCCGTGTCCGAAATCAAAAATCAAAAATCAAAAATCCAGACTCGGCTTTCGCGTGTGCCATTCCGTGGCCTGCTCATAGGTGTAGGCGGCTGCCAGCAGCTGCGGCTCCCGGAAGGCGCCGGCGATCAGTTGGAGGCCGATGGGCAGCCCGCTGCCGTCAAACCCGCAGGGCAACGACAGGCCGCAGATGCCCGCCAGGTTCAGCGCCAGGGTGAAAATGTCGGATAGGTACATGCTGAGCGGGTCGCCGGCCTTTTCGCCGATGCGAAATGCGGTGGTGGGCGTGGTGGGACAGGCGATCAGGTCCACCTGGGCCAGCGCGCGGTCGAAATCGGCCTTGATCAGGGTGCGCGCCTGCTGCGCCTTAAGGTAGTAGGCGTCGTAGTAGCCGGCGCTGAGCGCGTAGGCGCCGAGCATGATGCGCCGCTTGACCTCCGGCCCGAAGCCCTGGCCGCGCGTCCGGCGATAGGTGTCCCACAGAGTCTCGGCCGGCTCGGAGAGGCCGTAGCGGATGCCGTCATAGCGCGCCAGGTTGGCCGAGGCTTCGGCCGGGGCGATCAGGTAGTAGACCGGCAGCGCCAGGTCGGTGTGGGGCAGGCTGATCTCGTGCACCTCGGCGCCGAGGCTTTCCAGGACGCGAATCGCCGCGCGGACGGCCGTCTCGACCTCGGGCTGCATGCCTGGGACGAAATATTCTACGGGGATGCCGATGCGCAGGCCCTTGACTCCTGACTCCTGGCTCCTGACTCCTGACCCCTGACCCCTGGCTCCTGACTCCTGACTCCTGACCCCTGAAAGGTAGTCCGGCACGGGGACGTCCATGCTGGTGCTGTCGAGCGGGTCATGGCCGGCAATGGCGTCCAGCAGGAGCGCGGCGTCGGTCACGTCCTTGGCCAGGGGCCCGATCTGATCGAGGGAAGATGCGTAGGCGGCCAGCCCGTAGCGGCTGACGCGGCCGTAGGTCGGCTTGACGCCCACGATGCCGCACAGCGCGGCCGGCTGGCGCACGCTGCCGCCGGTGTCGCTGCCCAACGCCCCCAGGCACTCGTCCGCGGCCACCGCGGCCGCGCTCCCGCCGCTCGACCCGCCCGGCACCCGGTCCGTAGCCCACGGGTTATGGGTGGTGAAGTAGGCTGAGTTTTCGGTGGAGGAGCCCATGGCGAATTCGTCGGTGTTGGTTTTGCCCAGGATGACGGCGCCGGCCGTGCGCAGGCGGGCGATGACCGTGGCATCGTAGGGCGGGACATAGCCGGCCAGGATCTTCGATCCGGCGGTGAGCGGGACCCCCCGGACGGTGATCACATCTTTGACCGCCAGCGGGATGCCGGTCAGGGGGGGCAGCTCGGCCAGGGTTCCCTGCCGGCGTGCGGCCGCGATGGCCGCGTCGGCGGCGGCCGCCTGCTGCCGGGCCGGCTCGGGGGTCAGCGTCAGGTAGGCTTTGACCGTGGGTTCCACCGCGCGGATGCGCTCGATCACGGCCGCGGTCAGCTCTGAGGCGCTGATGTCGCCGTTGCGCAGCAGGTGGGCGGCTTCGTGGATGGTCAGTTCGTGTAACATGGTCTACAGGATGGTTCGGACGCGGAAGCAGTCGTCGGCCGCGTCCGGCGCGTTGGCCAGGACGTCTTCCTGGGGCAAGGAGGGGCGCGGGGCGTCCTCCCGCATGACGTTGCGCAGCGGCAGCACGGTCGCCGTGGGCGGAATGGCTGACGTGTCGAGCGCCTGCAGGGCCGCGACATGGTCCAGGATGGCCCCCAACTGCTCGCGGAAGAGGGTGATCTCGGCCGCGGTCAGGCTGAGCCGGGCGAGCTCGGCGATGTGTTCGACTTCGGCTTGCGACAGGGGCATGGTCTGGTTCCTGAATCGGTTGATTGACAGGGCAGTCGTGCGCGATGCACGTGGGATCATTATAGCACTGTGGGAATGAGGGAACAAACAGACGGCGCGCCAGGAAATCCAATGGCGTAGGTGATTGACAGATGATTCTCATTGTGATATTATACTGCAAGATACTGCATTCTTGCTGGAATTCGATGCCGCAAACTATTACAGGACTCTCGCCGCGCGAGGCGGAATTCCTTTCTCGCCTGGCCGCGGAGAACCGATCCATCTTCCGCTACGCCGATGTTGCCGGCATCTGGCCGGACCCTGCCAGGGCGCATCACGCGCTCAGCCGGCTGCAGCGCGGCGGCTGGCTGAAACGCATCGAGCGCGGGCTCTATATGCTCGTGCCTCTCAGCGCCGGCCCAGATCGGGTGTGGACCGAAAACGCATTGGTGATCGGTACGCGCCTTGTTGAGCCGAGCGCGGTCGCGTACTGGTCGGCGCTGCGCTTTTGGAACTTCACCGAGCAGATGCCGAAGACAGTCTTCGTGCAGTCCCCGCGGCGTAAACTGCAATCCAGGCCGGTCCTGGCCGGCGTGCAGTACCAACTCGTGACCATCCGGGCGGCGCGCTTTTTTGGTTTGGTGCGCCGCACAGTGGATGAGCAGCCCATCCAGGTGACCGATCGTGCGAAGACGGTGGTGGATGCGGCTGACCGGCCCGATTTGTGCGGCGGCATCTGGCAGTTGGCGCAGGCGCTACGCGGCCATTGGGCCGAGGTGGAATGGTCCAAGCTGGATGAGTATCTGATTCGCTTCGCTTCCGGCGCGGTGTACAAGCGCCTGGGCTATCTGGTGGAGACGTTGGATCTGCCGATCCCTGGGCGAGCGGAGCGCCTCGCAAGCTGGCGGACCCACCTCACGGCCGGCATTGCACTGCTCGATCCGGGCGAGAGCGCTGGCGGCTCAGCGTGCATGCGCTGGCGGGTGCGGGATAACATCGGTTTGGCGCCGGCTGCAGGAGAATCACGATGATCGGCGAAGCAGAGTTGCGGCGGTATGCGGTTGCTGCGGGCGTAGACGTCATGGTCCAGGACCTCGACTACGGGCTGGGTTGGTTCCTGACCGGGCTTTTCACGCAGACAAGCGCCGCACAGCATCTGGTCTTCAAGGGCGGCACCTGCTTGCGGAAATGCTACTTCGCCAATTATCGTTTCTCGGAGGACCTGGATTTCACCTTGCGGCAGGCCTGGCCGATTGCAGCATTGGCCGAAGCGCTGGAGCAGGTGCGGGCCTGGAGTCTGGATGCCGATGGGCCGGACTTCGGGGCGGCCCCGGTGCGCCTGGAGGTGGTCAACGACGACTACGGGCTGGAATCGTACCAGGCCCGGGTATACTATCGCGGGCCGCTGCGCTGGGCTGGCCCGCCGCGTGCAATCCAACTCGATGTGAGCCGCGGCGAGCCACTGCTGTTCCCCGTTACAGCGCGTGGGTTGTTCCATCCATATTCTGACGCGGGTCACCTGCCGCCCGTCGCCATCCCGTGCTACGACCTTGCCGAGATGCTCACGGAGAAACTGCGTGCTGTTTCGGGCCAGAGACGGTTTGCCATCTCGCGCGACATCTACGATATTCATCAGCTCGTTGGACAGGAGGTTCCCCTGACAGCTATCCGGCAGGCGCTGCCGGCCAAGCTGGCCGCCAAGGGTCTGCCATCCAACAGCGTCTCAGCGGCAGACCTGATACGACGCCGGGCCGTTTTCGAGGTCGATTGGGAGCGCCGTCTGGCGCACCTACTGCCCCCTCAGCAACCGGTGACTTTCGCCGCGGCGTGGCAGAGTGTAGTGGAACTGGTTACTGCGCTGCAAGGGCTGGAAGCGAGTCCTGATATGAACGCCGCCCAGCCGGGTTGACGCCTCGCCCCGGGGCGGGGCGTTGGTGCATGCCGGGGCTTGTGCTATACTGGCGAAAATCCCTCGTCTTGTTGCGGAGGCCCGATGGGCGATATGGTAAGTCCAGGGAGCGGGAGTTCGCATCCTCAGATGCGAACTCCTCAGTTACTCGCGCCGCTGTTAGCGGTGTTTGTCTGCCTGGTGCTGCTGGGACTGTTGGCGGCGGGGTGCAGCTTGTTTGCGCCGGCGTCCGATCCGTATGCGGATTGGCGCATGAGCTGGAGCCCGGGATATACCATGGAGGCTGCGGCATCCGCCGTGGCGCTGGATGCGCTGCCCAGTTACAGCATCACCGTGCGGATATCTCCGTCCGAGAAGCAATACTCCGGCACCCTGGAGCTGCTCCTGCCCAACAGCGGCACTGCGCCGCTGCAGGATCTGTTCTTCCGCACCTATCCCAACCTGTATGCTTTTGGCGGCAACTTGAGCGTCACCGGCGCCAGCGTCGATGGCATCACCGTCAATTATGGCGTGGCGGCCGAGCGGACGGCGGTGCAGCTCAGCCTGGTGGAGCCGCTGCAGCCGGGCAAGACGGCCCGCGTCGGGCTGGCCTTTGTCGGCGTGCTGCCCGATGAGGCGCAGCCGGGCCGGTATACGATCTTCGGCGCCAACGAGGGGGTCCTGAGCCTGACCAACTTCTATCCGATCCTTGCCGCGCGGCGCGGGGAGGCGTGGGCGCTGGACACTCCGCATCCGCAAGGCGACGTGGGCTTCCATGACGCGGCGCTGTATCGGGTGGCCTTGACGTACCCGGCCGACCAGGTGCTGGTGGCCACCGGCGTCGAGGTGACGCGCACCGTGGCCGCCGACGGATGGGCAACGGCGCGCTATGTGCTGGGTCCGGCGCGGGAATTCACCGCGTTGCTCAGCCCGCGCTATCAGTCGCTCGAAACCGAGACGCTGGGGGTGCGCGTGCGCTCCTATTTCCTGCCCGAGGATGCCGCCGCGGGCAAGTCGGCCCTGTATCATGCCGTGGCAGCGTTGCAGATTTACAGCGATACGTTCGGCGTCTATCCGTATCGCGAGATGGCGGTGGTCGAGGCGCCGCTGCTGTATCATGGGATGGAGTTCCCCGGCGTCAGCCTGATCGGCAGCCAGGTCTACAACCGGTTCACGCAGGATCTGGAGACGCTGGTGGTGCACGAAGTGGCGCACCAGTGGTGGTACAACCAGGTGGGCAACGATCAGGTGCGCAGCCCGTGGCTGGACGAGGGGCTGGCCGAGTTCAGCATGTACGAGTACACGCTGAAGCGCTACGGCGAGCCGCGGGCCGAGAGCCTGCGCCAGTTGCGCTGGCAGCTCCCGGCGGCGGTGGTGGCGCAGGGCGGGAACGATGCGCCGATCGGCCGCGCGGTGGTCGACTACGAGCGGGATTACGAGACGTTAGTCTACGGCAAAGGCGCGCTGTTCTTCGCCGAGCTGCGGGACGAGCTGGGGCCGGCGCGGTTCGATACGCTGCTGCGGACGTATCTCGAACGCTATCGCTGGCGCATCGCTACGCCCGCCGAGTTCCAGGCGCTGGCGGAAGAGGTGGCGGGGAAGAAGCTGGATGCGCTGTTCGGCGAGTGGGTGTACGGGAAATAGGCTATTCCCCAGCTTTCCCAGCGATGGCATGCTTCTCCGGGATGAAGAAGCGCAGCGCATTGGAGACGGTGCCCGGCAGATCGGTCCAGAAGCTCTTCATCGTCACCTTCTGCCAGACGCGCTTGGGCCGGTATAAATAGAAGCGGCGGTAGGCCTCTTTCCATTTTTTCACGACCAGGTCGGGGTCGTAGTCGGGCATGGTGAAGCGCGCCTTGTCGGAGTGGATGGCGTAGTCTTCCCATTTGTCGGCGTAGATGTTGCCGTACTTCTTGATTTGGTCGTACATCTCGGTGCCGGGGTAGGGGGTGGCCAGCATAAAGTTGGCCAGATCGGGATCGAGCTCCAACGCAAACCGGATCGTCTTCTCCATGGAGGCCTCGTCCTCGCCGGGCATGCCGAAGATGAAGAAGCCCATGGTTTGCAGCCCGGCCTCTTTGGACCAGCGGAACGCGTTGCGCACCATGTCCAGCGTCTGGCTCTTCTTGATCACATCGCGCAGGATCGTCTCGTCGCCGCTTTCCACGCCGAACCCCACGCGTTTGCAGCCGGCTTGCTTCATCAGTTGGAATAACTCCGGATCCGTGTGGTTGACCTTCATGCCGTGCACGGTGATCCACGGCACAGTGTTCAAGCCTTCCGCGATGATCCGGCGGCACAACTCCTTGGCGCGCGGCAGTTTCAGGTTCCAGATGTCATCGGTTAAGCCGATCTCGGTGGCTTTCAGGTCGTGCACCAGCCAGCGCCACTCGCCGATCACGTTGTCCACCGAGCGGGCCCGCCAGGTGGTGCCGGTGATGGGCTTGGAGCAGTAAGTGCACTTGTAGGGACAGCCGCGGCTGGTCATGATGGTGTAGGCGCGGGCGTTTTTGTCCAGCCCGTCGGTCAGCGGCTGGAGGTTGGCGTAGCGCTGAATCTTGTACAGGTCATGCGCGGGATAGGGGATGCTGTCCAGGTCCATGATGAGGCCGGCCGGGGCGTTGACGACCATGCTGCCGCCGCGGCGCCAGTAGAGGCCGTGCACGGTTTCCAGGGCGCCGCGGCCTTCCAACGCATCGACTAGCTCCAGGAGGCTTACTTCGGCTTCGCCCTGCATGACATAATCGATCTCGGGGTGCGCGTCGCTGATCGATTCTTCGGGCATCAGCGTCAGGTGCGGGCCGCCCAGCACGGTGATGAGCCCCAGCCGCTTGGCTTCCCGGGCCATCGCCCAGGCGTCGACGATCAGGGGCGTCACGGCGGTGATGCCGATCATCTCGTAGCCGCCGCGGCGGATCACCGTTTCCAGCGGCTCATCCTCGATGGCCGCGTCGTACAGCCCCACCTGGTGCCCTTGTGCGCGCAGCGCGGCGGCGAGATATCCCAGGCCCAGGGGGACATGTTTGCGTGAGGTCCAAACCTCGGATTCGGGGCTGGCGAGCAATACGCGCATGGGTGTTTCCTTAGATTATGATTCAGAATCGAATTGCTTCTGCAGCTCTTCGCGCTTGGCCACGTTGGCGTTGCCCCACGACCGGAAGGGGGTGGGCTTCCACCAGGCCCACTCGCTGCAGGTGTTGCAGGGTGAGACGCCGTTCAGGTCGTTGCGCACGTGTTGGCGGCGCAACTGCTGCATCTTGGGCCCGTTCCAGTTTTCCAAGACATGCACGGAGCCATCCGCGTTGCGCACGTTGCCCAGGTCGTAGGTCAGGTTGAAGTCGCGATCGCACATGGCGATGCGGCCGTCCCAGTAGATGTGCGTGTGGTACCACAGGTTCGGGCAGGCGTAGCGCTGGGCCGGCAAGGCGTCCGCGTCCGCTTTGAGCTTGTTGATATCTTCGATTTGGCCGCCCCACGAATCGAACGGCTTGACGCTGATGCGATCGACGCCGGGCAGATGCCACTCTTTGACGAATTCATCGATCTCGCCGAGCGTTTTTTCCATCTGGATGATCTGCAGGTTGACGAACGGATCCTGATAGCCGCCGGCCTGCTTGAGCTCGATGAAGCGGCGGATGTTGCGGTTGGTCTGTTCGTAATCGGCGTTGACGCGAATCTGCTCGTAGGTCTCCGGCCGCATGCCGTCGAGGCAGAGATAGATGGCGCCCAGGCCGGCGTCGAGGATGGCGCGCGAGCGCTCCTCGTTGAGCAGCGTCGCGTTGGTGCTGATCTCGCTGCGCAGCCCCTGCTGGCGGCAGTAGGCGATCATGTCGAACAGCCGCGGGTGCAGCAGCGGCTCGCCCCAGATGTGCAACGTGGTGGCCTGGACCCAGGGCGCCATCTCATCCACGATCGACTTGAAGAGCTCGAAGTCCATGTAGCCTTTTCTGCGGAGTTGCTCCTTGCGGCCGGTGGGACACATGATGCAGCTCAGATTGCAGATGTTGGTGGATTCGATGTAAAGACGGTCCGGCGGCGGCACCAGGCGCGTCTGGCCGGTTTCATAGGCTAACCATTTGACCGGCCGGAGCAGCGGCTTGCGCTGCCAGCGGGTGGCCAGCTCGACGCGCTCCAGAAAGCTGCGACTGCCGCCCGGCGCTGCAGTTTGTGAATTGTTCATAGGTTCATCCCCACGCTTCTACTTCCTCTTTGGGCTGCAAACGGCGGAACTGCGGAAACAGGCCCAGGTTCAGGATGGTGCGTCCGACGCGGTTGATGGGCGGGATCTGCGCCACGCGATACAGTCGTTCGCCCCATTGGGGCCCGAAGTAGCGTACGTACTTGCGCTTTTCCTTGCTGTCCAGGAACCGCCGGTTGGCCAAAATGGCCATTTTGCTCAGCTTGTCGTCGCCGACGTCGGAGACGTTCATGAAGGGCGCGATCTCGCTGGTGTAGGAGTTGTAGTAATAACTCTTGGTGAAGTCTGCGTTGTAGACCGTGTCCGGGTTTTTACGGAGCAGCTCATCCCACAGCTCGGTGCCGGGCATCGGGGTGGCGATGGAGAACATCGCCTCACTGAGGCGCAGGCTGGTGGCAAACCCGATCGTTTGGTTCATGGTTTCATCGTTGTCGCCGGGCAGGCCCAGGATGAAGTAGCCCTTGCTCATGATGCCCGCGTCTTCGGTCCAGTCGATGGCCTGGCGCACCTGGTCCAGGTTGATGTGTTTGGCGGTTTTCTTCAGGATCTCCGGGTTGCCCGATTCGATGCCGAAGTGAATCTGCCGGCAGCCGGCCCGGTACATTTTGGCGAGCAGGTCCGGGTTCACGCGATCGACGCGGGCCAAGCACTGCCAGCGCACGTCCAGGTTCTGCCCGATGAAATAGTCCAGGATCGCTTCCAGGCGTTTGACGTTGATGGTGAACAGGTCATCGATGAAGTAGAAGTTGCGCACGCCGTAACGATCGATGAGCTGGCGGATTTCAGCGACGATGTTCTCGGGCGAGCGCTGGCGATAGGTGCGGCCGACGATGCCCTTGAAGCAGAAGGAGCAGTTGTAGGGGCAG
This sequence comes from uncultured Anaerolineales bacterium, assembly GCA_964513075.1. Classification (GTDB taxonomy): domain Bacteria; phylum Chloroflexota; class Anaerolineae; order CG2-30-64-16; family CG2-30-64-16; genus DAOUBP01. Next base: position 8,637 of record CAZELR010000056.1, on the reverse strand, counting down.
CCGCGGCTGGTGAGCATGGTGATCATGTGCTGGCCGTCGGGCGCGTAGAGCGGGTAGGCCTCGAGATCGAACAGGTGGCGCGCGGGGAACGGCAGCGCATCGAGGTCGGGAATCAACTCCCGCTCGCCGCCCTTGATCACGTTGCCGGCCGCATCTTTGTACCACAGGCCGACGTTGCTGCTCCAGTTGGTATCGCCCGCGGCAATCTGGCGCAGCCAGTCGCGGAAGACGTATTCGCCCTCGCCGTAAACCAGGAAGTCGATGTGCGGATTCTGCAGCGTCAGTTCGGGCAGCGTGGTGGCGTGCGGCCCGCCGATGATGATCGGAACCGCCGCGCCCAACGCTTCCCGCAGCAGCACCACCGACTCCTCGACGCTGCGGTAGGAGGTGGTCATGGACGTGAAGGCGATGACGTCGGGCTGCCAGGCGACAATGTCTCTGACCTCATCCGCGATCGGTTTCTGAGGGTGCAGCCCCATGTCGAAGACGGCGGCGACATGGCCTTCCTGCTCCGCGATGGCGGCCAGATACGCCAGCCCCAGGGACGGGTAGGAATTGACCTTGGCGTGCCACTTGGGGCCTACAAGTGCTACTTTCACTTAACCTCCGGAGCGCTCTGCATCGATGCCGGATCGGAAAGGGGGACGCAGATTTCCCTGATTTTCCTGATTACCTGTTTCATAGTTTACGCCGAGGTGCCCGCGGCGCGGCGCAGTTCCGTTTTTTCTTTGCGCGGCACGACGGTGCGCCAGGCCATGCGGGCGTTGCGGCCGAAATTCAACCAGAAGTCTTTGCGGCTCATCGCGCGCAGCACGTACTTGGGGCGCCAGTAGAACTGCCGGTACGCCTTGCGATACATCTCTTCCATCAATTCTGCGGTCAGGTCGCCCATTTCGTAGCGCGCTTTTTGATCGAAGAAGACGTAATCTTCCCAGTCCTGCACCAGGAAGCGGCCGTTCTGCTTGACCTGCTCGTAGACGATGGTGCCGGGATACGGGGTCATCATGCTGAAGTTGGCGATCATCGGGTCCAGCTCGATCGCGAAGTCGATGGTTTTTTGCATCGACGCGCGCGTGTCGCCGGGCAGGCCGATGATGAAGAAGCCGATGGTTTCGATGCCCGCAGCCTTGGCGTTCTTGAACGCCTGGCGGATGGTGTCGTGGTCGACGTGCTTGTCGATCTTGATGATCATCTGCTCATCGCCGGTCTCGACGCCGAACGCGGTGCGCTTCAGGCCGGCTTGCTTCAGCTTGGTGAGCAGCTCGAGGTCGGCCAGGTTGGCGCGGATGCCGTTGACGAAGATCCACGGCACATGGTTCAGGTTGTCGGCAATCAAATCATCGGCCAGCTGCACCAGCCGGTTGCGCCGGATGTTGGCGCTGTCGTCGAGGACGCCGATTTCCAGCGCGCCGAGATCGCGCACCAGGTGCCGCCACTCGGCAAGGACGCTCTCGGCCGAGCGGGCGCGCCATTTGATGGGCATGATGCTCTGCGAGCAGAAGGTGCAGCGATAGGGGCAGCCGCGGCTGGTCATGATGGAGAAGCTGCGCTCGCCGGGAACCGCATCGGTGGCCGGCTGCAGGTTGGTGTAGCGGTCCATCTTGAACAGGTGGTAGGCCGGCCACGGCAGGCTGTCCAGATCGGCGATGACGGGGCCGTCCGGGTTGCGGTGGAATTCGCCGTCGCTGGTCTTGTAGCTGGTGCTCTTGACCTCACGGAAAAGGTCCAGCTCGGGGCTCATCAAGCGGCGCGCGAAGTCGTCATTTTGAAATCCCTGATCGCGCATGAACGCGTCTACGATGTCGCTGATCGCGATCCATGGGGTCTCGCCTTCGCCGCGCACGATGAGATCTACCGGCGGTTGGCGCAGCGACTCGAAGTCCAGGTTTTCGGCCACCACGCTGGGATGCGGACCGCCCAGCACGACCGGGATATTCATTTCCTGCTTGATGGCTGCGGCCGTGCGCCAGGCCTGCTTGACCTGCGGCGTATTGGTGGTGATGCCCACCAGGTGGGGGCGGAACTCATTCAGGAACGCCTGCAGCGGTTGGTCTTCCACGTCCGCATCATACACGCGCACCTCGTCGCCGCGGCGTTCGGAGACCGCGCCCAGATAGGCCAACGCCAGGTGCGGCGATGTGCGCGTGTCAATCGGCAGGTGAAATTTCGGGTTAATCAGTGCAACTCGCAACGATACCTCCAGGATGAGCAAATGGGCGAACGGGCTGGCTCAGCCCTTGATAACGGCCAGCGGTTCCAGTTGGGCGACGATGCGCGCGAGGCCGGCCGCCTCGACCACCGCGACCACGCGGTCGATGTCCTTGTAGGCCGCGGGCGCCTCTTCGGCCAGCCCCGCCGAGCTGCCGGTGCGCACGAGGACGCCGCCATGTTCCAGGTCACGGCGTAACTGTTCGCCCTGCACCTGGCGCTTGGCCTCCGATCGGCTCAGCGCGCGGCCCGCACCATGGCAACAGGAGCCAAAGGTGCGCGCCATGCTGCCGGCCGCGCCTGCCAGGACATAGGAGGCGGTGCCCATGCTGCCCGGCACCAGCACCGGCTGGCCCACTGCGCGGTAATCATCCGGCACGTCGGGGTGGCCGGGCCCAAAGGCGCGCGTGGCGCCCTTGCGGTGCACGCAGACCTCGAGCTCGCGGCCGCCGCTGCCGTCGCCGTCGTCGAGGGTGTGGGTCTCGAGCTTGGCCATGTTGTGTGCGACGTCGTAGACCAGGAACAGCTCCCAGGCAGGCACGCTGCCGGCCAGGACCTCTTCGAAGGCTGTGCGTGCCCGGTAGGTGAGCACCTGCCGGTTCGCCCAGGCATAGTTGGCGGCGCAGTTCATGGCGGCGAGGTAGTTCTGGCCCTCGGGCGAATCCAGCGGCGCGCACACCAGCTGCTTATCGGGCAGGTCGTAACCGAAGCGCCGGCCGGCCCTTTGAAAGGTCTCAATGGTGTCGGTGGCAACCTGGTGGCCCAGGCCGCGGCTGCCGCAGTGGATCTGCATGACCACCTGGTTGCGGCGCAGGCCGTAGGCGGCCGCCGCCGCGGGGTCGAAGATTTGCGAGACGACGTCGATCTCGGCGAAATGATTGCCTGAGCCCAGGGTGCCCACCTGTTCCAGCCCGCGGCGTTTGGCATCGAGGCTGACCCGGGCCGGGTCCGCGCCGGCCATCCGGCCGCCCTGTTCGGTGTGCGCGATATCCGCGCGGGAGGCATACCCCTCGCGCAGCGCCCACACGCTGCCCTCCGCCAGGATGCGGTCCAGCTCGGCCTTGTTGATGTGGAGCTGGCCCTTGACGCCGACGCCGCCGGGCAGGTGGCGGTAGAGCGCGTCGGCCAGGGCCGGCAGGTGCGGCCTGATCTCGTCGGCGTCGATGTGGCTGGCCAGCAGCCGGACCCCGCAGTTGATGTCGTACCCGATGCCGCCGGGGGAGACGACCCCATCGGAGAGCCGGGTGGCGACGACGCCGCCGATCGGGAAGCCGTAGCCCTGGTGGATATCGGGCATGGCCAGGGCTTGTCCGACGATGCCGGGCAGCGTGGCGGTGTTGACCAACTGTTCGAGCGAGCGGTCGGCCAGCGCCTTTTCCAGGATGTCGTCATCGGCGTAGAAATGGGCCGGGACGCGCATGTCCGGGCGGAACGACTTCGGGATTTCGTACCGATAGTCGCCGATCAGCCGCAGGTCATGGCGCGTCACTGGCTTCATGCAGGGTTTCTTAGTGGCAGCTGCTGCAGCCGCCGCTGCCGCAGGTCGAGACGGAGTTGGGGTTATCGATATGGAACCCGGCGCCCACCTCGCCGTCGATGAAGTCGATCTGCGAGCCGGTCATGTATTGCAGGCTCTGCGGATCGATGATCACGCGCAAGCCGTGCTGCATGAAGACGGTGTCGACGGGCCGCGGGGCGTTGTCAAAGGTCATCCCATACTGCAGGCCGCTGCACCCGCTGCCGCTGACAAAGACGCGCAGGCCGTGCGTCTCAGCGACGCCCTTTTCGTGCATGATCTCCGCCAGCTTGGCGGCTGCGGCTGCGGTGAGGGTGATGGCGTCGGCCGCTTCGGCGACCGGCAGAGCGGTTTCTTCGTTAATCGCAACAGACATGAAATCCTCCGTAGAATTAGTTAGTTGTTAGTGAGATAGTGAGTTAGTGAGATAGTGAGTTAGTAACCTGTCGCACTCTCGCACTATCGTACTATCGTACTATCGCACTACCCGCCGATCGCGTGCATTTCGCGCGAGCGGGCGATGTCGTTTTCTTCGAGCCGATGCCCCCACGGCTTGCGGTAGGCGGCTTCGGCCATGATGCGCTGCAGGGTGGGGAAGTCGGCGCCGGCGCGCAGCGGCGTCAGCAGATCCACTTCGTCGTCGCGCAACAGGCAGAGGCGCAGCTTGCCGTCGGCGGTCAGCCGGAGGCGGCTGCAGCTGGCGCAGAACGGCTCGCTGACGCTGCTGATGAAGCCGATCCGGCCGCGTGCCGCGGCGGCCGCCAGGCGGAAGGGGCGCGCGGGGTCGTGGCCGTTGTGGTCGGTCAGCGGCGTCAAGGGTCCCAAGGCCGCTTCGATGCGCGCGCGCGTTTCCGTCGACGGCACGACCTGCTCCTGCTGGAACTCGGACACGCTGCCCAGCGGCATCAATTCGATGAACCGGACATCCCAGGGATTGTCCAGGGTCAGGCGGGCCAGGTCGACCACTTCGTCTTCGTTGAAGCCGCGCGTGACCACGCAGTTGATCTTGATCGGCGACAATCCGGCGGCCGCGGCCGCGGCGATTCCCTGTTGAACGTTCAGCAGCGCGTCGCGCCGGGTGATGTGCTTGAATTTGCCCGGATCCAGCGAGTCGACGCTGATGTTCACCTGGTCCAGGCCCGCCTCGGCCAGCGGCTGTGCCAGCTCGCGCAGCCGGATGCCGTTGGTGGTCATGGCGATGCGCTGGATGCCGGGAATGGCGCGGATGGCGCGCACCAGCGCCACCAGGCCGGGGCGCACGGTCGGCTCGCCGCCGGTCAGGCGGACCTTGTCCACGCCCAGGCTGGCGCCCACGCGCACCAGGGTCAGGACTTCGTCATCCTGGAGCAGGGCCGCCGAGGGTCGGAAGGTGACATGCTCCGGCATGCAATAGATGCACCGCAGGTTGCACGCGTCGGTGAGCGATACTCTGAGGTAGTGCAAGCGCCGGCCGTAGGAGTCGACCATGGCGCCCGCAGGGGCGAATTGTGCGCTTTTATTCATGGGTCGGTCAGCCGGTCAGTCCTGGCCCGTCACAAGATCGGGTGCGATCACGTAGACGCAGCGCGCCGCGCCGTTGACGACACGCGTTTGCAGACGGACCGTTTCGGGCAACAGATGGCTCATCATGGCCTGGTCCATGGCGCACAGCTCCGGGTGTTCGTCCGATACACCGGCATACGGGCAGTTGCAGGTATAGATCTCGTAGCAGCCCTCGCGTTCTTCCCAGCGCGCGCTGTAGCCTTCCTGGCACAGGAAGGAGGTCACTTCATCCAGGCGTTCCGCGATCGTCTGGCCGGGTGCGGCTGCCGGCGCGCGGCGGGCCGTGTTTTCGCCCATGCGCTGCATGATTCGCTGCACTTCGCTGCCGGGCAGCGTCGACTTCAACTCGATGAGCATGGCGCTGGCCAGCGCATCGTGGCGCTGGGGAAAGAGTTTCGCGGCGTTCGGCGTCAGCGAGTAGATCAGGCTGGGGCGTCCCGCGCTGTTTTGCCGGCGCACCCCGCTCAGCTCGACCAGGTCTTCGCCCACCAGGATGTCCAAATGGTGGCGAACGGATACCTGCGCCATGTCGAGATGGTGCGCCAGCTCAGCGACGGTGACTGAGCCATATTCCTTGAGTAACTCCGTAATGCGACGTCGAACCGGTTGCACGCCTCGCTCCTTGTGCTCGCGCGGCCCATGTGGGCGGTCTGTCGCGCGCTAAGCGGACGAGATGATAACACAGTCCGGGCCTGTTGTCAATTACTATGAATTTATTGATATTTATCCAGGTTCGTCATATGACCGCCCAGGTTACTTTTGGCACTGTGCAAAGTGACCGGATTCCCATAGGATAGGGTCAAGATCGCATTGATCGAAATTGGTTCGCACTATGACTGGGAGGTCAAAAATGAAGCGCAACACTCGATTCTTGAACCTGCTGACCCTGGCCGTTCTGGCCCTGTTTATCTTTGTCCCGGCGGCGTCGGCCTACGATGGCCGCGAGGGCGGGAACGTGGTGATCGGCAAGGCTGAGGTCATCGATGATGATCTGTTCGTGGGCGGTGACACCGTGACCGTGGACGGCACGGTCAACGGTGATCTGATTGCGGTCGGCCAAACCGTGATCATCAACGGCAAGGTGACCGGCAACGTGGTCGCGGCCGGCTCGGGTGTCACCGTGAACGGCGAGGTGGGCCACGATGTCTTTGCCGCCGGCGCGGCCGTGACCATCGGGTCCGACGCCCGGATCGGGCACAATGCTTACACCGCGGGCGGCAGCGTGGAGAGCCGGGGCGGCAGCCTGATCGACGGCTCGCTGATCATGGGCGCGGGCCAGGGCCTGGTCTCCGGCCAGGTCACCAACGATCTGCTGGCGGGCGCCGGCCGCTTGCGCCTGGAGAGCGCGGTGGGCCGCAATGCGAAGCTTGCCGTCGATGGCCCGAACGGCGGTTACTCGCCCAGCACCATGTACTACGGCCCGGAAACGCCGCCGATGCCTGCCGTCCCGGCCGGCCTGACCTTCGGCGCCGAGGCACGCGTGGCCGGCCGCCTGGACTACATCAGCCCCGAGGCGGTCAAGGGTATCGACAGCGTCTCGTCGCAGGTCACGCACAGCCTGCCGTCGCAGGATGCACAGCTATCCCGGGAACTGGCGCAGAAGCAAAGCACCTCATCGGCGCTGTTCGAGGCGCTGCGGCGCCTGGTGGCCCTGCTGCTGGTGGGCCTGCTCATCGCCTGGCTGGCGCCCCGCTGGGTCACCGGCCCGGCCGCGAAGCTGCTGGCGCAGCCGCTGCCCAGCCTGGGGCTCGGCCTGGTCGGCCTGCTCGCGGCCCCGCTCACCTGGCTGGTGGCGCTCGGTGTGGTCATCGTGATCGCGGTGCTCTTCGGGCTGCTGAGCCTGGGCAGCCTGACGGCCCTGACCGTGCTGGCCGGCCTGCCCGCCCTGGGCCTGGTGTTCGTCGCCCTCGTGTTCGTGCTCAGCTACCTGTGCCAGGCGATCGTCGCCTACCTGGGCGGGCGCTGGATCGTGAGCCGCATCCGGCCGGAGTGGAACAATAAGCTCTACGCTCCGCTGCTGATCGGCCTGTTCCTCCTGGGCCTGCTCTTCGCCGTGCCGGTGGCCGGCGGCGTGCTCGAGTTCCTGGTCATCCTGGCCGGCCTGGGCGCCATCATCCTGGCGATCTTCCGGGCCCGCCCGGCGCCCCAGGCGCCCGTCGAAGCTGCGGCGATCGCGTAGGCGGTGGTCTGACCCATCGCCGCCAAGTGTGGGGTGTGCGCACAGTCAGTGGTGCGCACACCCCTGATGCTATGCCGCATGGTATGCGTGCCGCACGGCAGGCATGCCGCAATGTCATGCTGAGCGGGTTGACGGCTCAGGAGCAGTTGCGGCGAAACGCCAGCGCGCCATACATGGCGCAGCATCTCGTCTGCGGCACGAGATTCTTCGCTAGTGTCTCACCGCAACGAGTGTTGAGTGGTTGGCCCGCTCAGAATGACAAACTGTGCTTCGTGGGCTACCCGCATGACACCCGTCGGGTGGCTTGGCCACATTCAGCATGCCATTCTCATGGACCGTGACGCAGCGAAAAACCTGCCGCCTGACCACTGCCGCCTGACCACTGCCCACTGCCGCCTGGCCGCCAATCTATGGTAAAATAAGCCCATGCAGCGTTTCTCGCGTCTCGACCCGGTAGCCGTTGTCGCTTATGTCGCCCTGGCGGGCATCACCGCCGCGGGCTTGTGGCAGATCGACCGCATCCTGCTGCGCTGGCTCGCCCTGGGCCTGCTGGTGGGTTTCGGCCTGCTGCACAGCCGCCTGCCGGCCTATGAGCAGGTTTACCAACTTTCCGCAAGCGATAGCCGTTGGCAACCCTCTCCAAACAGCCGGCGCCGGGCCAACCTGATCATCGCCCTGCAGACCGGGCTGGCGGTGGCGCTGATCGAGGCCACGGGGGCCGGGTTCCCCTTTATCTTCCTGTTCTTCATCCTGAGCGCGACGGTGATGCTGTACAACCCGCTGCGCCCGGGGCTGGTGTGGCTGGGCGGCTTCATCCTGCTGACCGGCTGGTTCTTCTTCGAGCAGGAAGGGTTGAGCGGTGGGCTGCAGGCGATGGCCATTTATGCGGGCGGCTATCTGTTCTTCGGCGTGATCACCCATTTGCTGACCCAGGCGCGGCTGACCCAACGCCAGAACGCGCGGCTGCTGGACGAGCTGCAAGCCAAGAACCGCCAGCTCGAGGAATACGCTGCGCAGGTCGAAACACTGGTCGTGGTCGAGGAGCGCAACCGGCTGGCGCGGGAGGTGCACGACAGCATCGGCCACCGGCTGACGATCGCGGCGGTGCAGCTGGACAGTGCGCAGCGCCTGACGGCCGGCGAGCCCGAGCGGGCCGCCGCGCTGATCGGCGCGGGCCGCCAGCAGGTGCGCG
>CAZELR010000055.1:0-28118 GCA_964513075.1 uncultured Anaerolineales bacterium | reverse complement strand
ACACCTAACCGCTAATCCGATTTGACACCGGTTGGGTTCCTGGCTATCATGCTCTGACCTAGAGGGGTGAGATGAGCGCGCAAGTCAAACTTCTGTTATCCTATAACATCCGATCGGGTAAGGAAAACGCATATCGGCGTTTTGTGTTGGAAGAGTTCCTGCCGCAGGCGCAGGAACTCGGGTTGATGCCGACCGATGCCTGGCATACCGCCTATGGCAATTACCCAACTCGGCTCATCGGCTTTGCAGCTGAGGATCTGGCAGCCGCGCATACCGCGCTGGCCAGCAGCGAGTGGGATGCGTTGATGCGGCAGCTCAAGGGGTATACCGGTGAGTTATCGCAGCGCCTCGTTCCCCTGCGCGGCGGCTTTCAGTGGTGAGATCTCCAGCTCCAATTCATCGTGGATCGGAATGCCGTCATTGCCGATCTGTGGAATTCCCGGCTTGATGCGCCGCGCGGCATCTACAGCGCCTGGCCGAACAGCAACCAACCGAAACCCCCGCTTTTGGTAGAAACGCAGCGCGTGCGTGTTGTCGTTGGTGGTGATCAACCACAGCCGCCGGCAGCCGGACCGTACTGCCACATCATGCACCGCCTCGATCAGTGCCGTGCCGACCCCCAACCCTTCCTGCAGGCTGTCCAGCGTGACGATCTCGCATGCTTCGTTTGCGATGTGGTAGGTCGCCAGCCCAACGATTTCGCCGTCCCGGTCGGCAATGAAACCGGGCAGCTCAGCCGGCCGGTAGATTGCACCGTGGGCCACCATGATCTCGTCGCCCCAGTGTTCGACCATGAATTCGCGCATTCTGGTTCGATCGGCATCGGTTGACGGACGCACGGTGAAGGACACTTTTATCACTTGCCCAGTTCGGCCAGCAGCGCCGCCGCAAACTCGACTGGATCGGCGATGATGTTGTAGTCGGCCACCCGCACGAACGGCGCGTTCGCATCCGGTTGGACAGAGACGATGCAGCCGGCGTCGGCCGTCGCCATGAATTGACTGGTGCCGCCCTCGATGCCCAACGCCAGGTAGAGTTTCGGCGCCACGCTGTAGCCGGTTAGCCCTACGACCTGCTCCTCGGTGATCCAACCGGCGTCCAGCGCACCCACATCGCCGGCTATCACGCCGCCCAACGCCGTGGCCAGCTTGTTGGCCACGGCGAAGCCCGCCTCGTCGTGTAAGCCCAGCCCCGCGGCCACGATTACCGGCGCGTTGCGCAGCGTCAGTGGCCCCGCGGCCAGGTCGACCTGGGGATATGTGACCGGTTCAGCCCATGCCAGGCCGGTCTCTTCCAATCTGCCACTGCGCCAGGGCTCATTGAACGCGGCGGGCAGCAGGGCGGTGTCCACGACAGCCACCGCAGGCGCAGCCACGATCGAGATCACCTGGCGTGCCGCGTCCTCCAGCACCGGTTGGTGCGCTACCACGCGCTGATAGATCGGGTCCACAGCCAGGTCGGCGGCCAGGCCGCATAGCCCACCGCCTAACTCCTGGGCCAGCGCAGGGCCCAGCGTCCGACCGAGCTGCGTGCGCGGCAGGAGCACGACCTGGGGCGCGCGCTCATGAAAGAACGTGGCCAGATCGGTTGCAGTCGGCACGCCGCCTGCAGTCAGCACTTGGTCCGCGCCCGCGCGAATAGCTGCTTGCGGGTCATTGTCGTTCGCGTTTTGTCCCAATAGCAGATAGACATACCCTCCAAGGGCGTCAGCGACAACGCGCGCTTTGCCCACCAGGCGCAGCACGCCGTCGCCCAGCGCACCGTCGGGACTGACCACCCATACACCGCCGGTAGCCCCGCCCGACTCCTCCGCCGGACCGCCCATAAGCGCTTCAAGGTAGGAGAGATCCATTCCCATAGGTTGCCTCCGGGGACATTCTCAAGTCACCTCAGATGATCCGCTTGCCGCGCAAGACATTGGTCAATTCGCGGGCCGCCGCCTGGGCCTCGCCACCGATAATCTGGCCTCGCGTCCGGTCCGGGCCGAGCACCAGGCCGCCCAACTCGGTATCGGGCGCCAGGGCCGCCTCTGTTACTCCCAGATCAGCCACAGTCCAGGTTTCCATCAGATTCGGCGTCCAGGCGATGGCGATGCGGGCCGGATGCGGATAACGCGGGCGTGTGTGGCCAGGCGCAACCGAGATCACGGCTGGTGTCTGCACCGGAACGCGTTCGGTCGCGGTCCCATGCGCGGCAACCGCTGTCAGACCGCCCGCGTCCGCGTCGAACTGCACCGCGTCCAGCAGGAACGGCCACCCCAGGGCCACTGCAAGGCGGGGAGCGAGACTGCCCGTGCCGTCGGTGGCGCCGGTTTGGCCTGTCAGTACCAGATCGACCCCGCCCAGCCGAGCAATCCCGGCAGCCGCCAGCACGGTTACCGCGTTGCCTGAGAGTGGGCCGTCGGCCGTGATCAACACAGCCAGGTCGGCGCCGATAGCTATCGCCTCGCGCGCCACGTCCTCGGCGTTCGCATCTCCGATGGTCAGGCTGATCACCTCGCCGCCCCGCGCCTCGCACAGCTTCAGCGCGGCTTCGAGGGCGTGTTTGTCCGCCGGGTTCATGATCTTCACTGCCTCGCGCATATCGAACTCTTCGCGGCTGCGTGAGATCTTCAGAGTCTTTGGATCATAGACTTGTTTGACGCACACGACGATTCGCATAAGTCGCTCCTTTACGGTCGCGCCGCGACTCCGTATGGCCGCAGCACCTGCCCAGCGATGACGATGCGTTGGATCTCGTTGGTGCCCTCGAAGATCTCAGCGATGCGCGCGTCGCGCCAGTTGCGCTCGATGGGAAAGTCGCGGCTGTAACCCAATGCGCCGTGCACCTGCAGTGCGCGGTCGACGGCGCGCGAAGCCACCTCGGAGCCGTACAGCTTGGCCATAGCGGCCTCCTTGCTGTAGGGCTGGTGGGTGTCCACCATCCATGCCGTGCGGTAGACCAGTGAGCGCAGCGCCTCAACCTCGACAGCCGTGTTGGCGATCAGCCATTGGATGCTCTGTTTTTCGCCGATGGGCCGGCCAAACTGACTGCGGCCCGCTGCGTAGCGGCACATCGCGTCGAGCGCAGCCTGGGCGCCGCCCAGGCAGGCCGCGCCCAGGCCCAGGCGCCCTGTATCTAGCGTGGCCATGAACGCGACGAACCCCGCGCCTACCGGACCGAGCACCTGCGCTGATGGCACCACGACCTCATCGAGCACGATCTCCGAGGTCGCGCTGCCGCGGATGCCCATCTTATGCTCGATAGTGCCTACCGACAGTCCGGGTGTGCCTTTTTCCACCACGAACGCGGTCACGCCGCCGCGTACGCCCAAGCTTGGATCGGTGACCGCCAGCACGGTGAGGACATCGGCGATAGGGCCGTTGGTGATGTATATCTTGGATCCGGTGATGATCCAGTTGTTGCCATCCTTGATCGCCCGGGTCTGGATGGCGGCCGCATCTGAGCCGGCGTTAGGTTCGGTGAGGCAGAACGCCGCGATCTTTTTACCGGCGGTCAGCTCCGGCATCCAGCGTTTCTTTTGTTCCTCATTGCCGCCCAAATAGATCGACATAACGCCGATACCGATGTGTGCGCCGATGATGGTGGCTGTGCTGGTGCACACGCCCCCCATGATTTCCATCAGCGAGCAGTAGCCGATTTCGCCCAGGCCGGCGCCGCCGTATTCTTGGGGGAAGGGCACGCCCATCAGCCCGTTCTCGCCCAGCTTGCGCACCACGTCCATGTTGGGCCAGTCGAGCACATCGACTTGCTTGGCCAGCGGTCGCACCTCCTGCTCGGCGAATTCCCGCACCATCTGGCGGAAGAGTAGGATATGCTTTGGAAGCGTAAAATCCATTGTCTTGCCTCCTTGAAGCTGGAAGCTGGAAGCTGGAAGCTAGAAGCTGGCATCCAGTATCCAGTATCCAGTATCCAGTATCCAGCTACGGTTTCACCTTGATGCCGACGCCGGCCAGCAAGCCGCCCGCGATGACGATTTGCTGAATCTGGCTTGTGCCCTCAACCAGCTCCATCGCCCGGGCATCGCGGTAGTAGCGCTCGATGGGGTAGTCCACGACGTAACCGGCGCCGCCGTGCACCTGCACCATCTTGTTGGTCACGTTGGCGGCCATGCGGCTGGCGAACAGCTTGGCAATGGCGGCTTCCTGGGTGAACGGCTTGCCCTGGTCGGCCAGCCAGGCCGCATTGCGCACCAGCCACTCGGCCGCGGCAATCTCGGTGGCCGCGTCGGCCAGGTAGTCTTGGATGGCTTGTTTGGTGCCGATCTGCGCGTCGAACTGCCGGCGCTCGCTGGAATACTTGATGGCCGACTCCAGCGCTTTGCGCGCTACGCCCAGCGCTGCGGCCGCGATGCCGACGCGGCCGCGATCCAACGTCTCGAGGGCGATCTTGTAGCCGTCTCCCTCAGCGCCCAACAGATGATCGGCCGGAATACGCGCATCCTTCAGGTAAAGACGGGTGATATTCGCGCCGCGCAGGCCCAGCGTCTTCTCCCGGCCACCTACCACCACGCCTGGCGTCTCGACCGGTATCACGAATGCGCTGATGCCCCTGGCGCCTGCGGCCGGATCGGTAGCCGCGAACACCACGAAGGCGCCTGCGATGCCACCGTTGCTCACCCAGGTTTTGTTGCCAGTGATGACGTACTCGTCGCCTTCACGACCGGCCAAGGTGCGCAGGTGGGTCGGATCGCTGCCTGCTTCGGCCTCGGTCAGCGCAAAGGCGCCGATACGTTCCCCGGCCGCCATCTCGGGGATCAGCGTTTCCTTGGCGGATGCCGTGCCGTGGGCCAGGACGGCGCCCAGCGCCAGGACATTGTGCACATGGAGCACGAGTGCGGTGCTGGCGCACTCGGCCGCCAGCGCCTCGGCAAGAAGGGTGTAGGTCAGTAAGTCCAGCCCGGCGCCGCCATAGGGCTCCTCTGGAACGAGTGCGCCCATGAAGCCCTGAGAGGCCGCGCGTTTCAGCAACCTGGCTGGCACCTCCTCTTTCTTGTCGATCTGGTCAGCGACTTTGGCCACGTCTTTGGTGGCAAAATCGCGGAACAGCTTCTGGAACATCAATTGCTCGGCGGTCAGTGCGAAGTCCATAGGCTCTCCTTCTTTCCACCTGCTAACTATCCGTAAACTTTGGCTGGCGCTTCTGCAGGAATGCGGACACACCCTCCTCGGTGTCATGGCTGCCGATCAGCGCCGAGAATTGGTCTGCTTCCACCAACAGGCCTTCGGCCAGGGTGGTCTTCAGGCCGCCGTACACTGCGCGTAGGGCGGCTTCATTGGTGAGTTTGCTTTTAGAGGCGATCTTTTTGGCCAGGCCCATGGCCTCGGCCAGCACCTGGCCCGCAGGCACAACCTTGTTGGCCAGGCCCAGGCGGAACGCCTCCTGCGCGTTGATCGGGTCGCCGGTAATGATCATCTCGATGGCTTTTGACGGGCCGATCAGTCGTGCCAGTCTCTGCGTGCCTCCCCAGCCGGGGATGATGCCCAGATTGCTCTCCGGCTGGCCGACGCGCGCGCGATCTGACAGGATGCGGATATGGCAAGCCATAGCCAGCTCCATGCCGCCGCCTAGCGCCACAGCGTTAATGGCCGCAATCACCGGCTTGGGGCAGGCCTCGACCTTGTTGAACGCCGCCTGGCCCTTCAGGATGAACTCTCTGGCCTCTTCGGCGGTCTTGACCGCGTTGATTTCGTTGATATCTGCACCTGCGATGAAGGCGAACTGGCCCGCACCGGTGATGACAATGACCTTGACCTGATCGTTGGCAATCAGCTCATCCATCGCGTTGGCCAGGTCTTCGACCGTAGCTCGGTTAAACGCGTTGACCGGAGGGTGATCGATTGTCAGCACAGCGACGCGTTCTTCGAGAGTGATTCTTACATTCGTGTATTCGGACATGGGATGGCTCCTTGTTGAGTTTGATACTGGATACTGGATATCCAGCATCCAGCATCCAGCTTCTAGTTATGCATATTCGTGGAACCCGCGCCCTACTTTCGTCCCCAGGTGGCCGGCGCGAACTTTGGTGCGCAGAAGGCGGGCCGGGCGGAAGCGCTCGCCGTACTGGGCCTGGAACTTCTCCAGCGCTTCGAGCAGCACGTCGAGCCCGATCTCGTCGGCGATGGCCAGCGGCCCCTTTCGGTCGCCGTGATAGGTCATGCCCATCCCTGCGATGGCGGCCATGTCGATGTCGTTGAGCGCGGAGATGTGTTCCTGCAAGCACAGGATGGCCTCGTTGATCAATGGGTACATGACCCGTTCGACGCTGAAGACGCTGTTGGGATCACGCTCATAGGTAGCCAGGATCTGCTGCGTGCCCTCGTCGGTTTCGTCGCCGTAGCCGTAGAAGCCCTTGCCGACCTTCTCCCCCAGCCTGCCGGCTGTCACCATCTTGTCGAACAGGGAGCCGCCCGCCATGCGGGGACCATACTCGCTTTCCATGTAGTCACCAGTATATTTGCACACGTCGATGCCCAACATGTCCATCAAAGTGAATGGGCCCATGGGCATGCCCCACTCGACAACTGCCGCATCCATCTCGGGGGCCGTGGCTGCGTGTTCCTGCAGGCAGTAGGCCGCTTCGTTCAGATAAGCCATGAACAGCCGGTTAACCAGGAAGCCGGGACACTCCGCCACTTGTACCGGCAGCTTGCGCAGCGATTCGGCGAACATGATCACATCATCGATGGTCTCTTGGGTAGTGTCGAGCCCAGGGATGATCTCCACCAGCTTCATCACGTGAGCCGGGTTAAAGAAGTGCATGCCGATCACCTTGCCCGGCCGCTTGGTGGCAGAGGCCATCTCGCTGATGGACAGCGCCGAGGTATTGCTGGCGATGATAGCCGTCTCGGGCAGCACCGCGTCCAGTTCGGCCAACACGGCTTTCTTGATCTTCATCTTTTCCGGCACCGCCTCGATGACGATATCCACGTCTGCGAAGCTGTCGTAGGTGAGGGCCGGCTCGACCATGCTGATCTTGCTCTCCATCTCGCCGGCGCTCATCTTGCCCTTGTCCACCCGGCTCTGGTAAATGCGCCGGACAGTCTCCATGCCTTTGTCGAGCATCTTCTGATCGACGTCTTTCAGCACCACCGGCAGCCCGCTGAAGCTGATGAGTTGTGCCAGCCCGCCGCCCATCGTGCCGGCGCCGACCACTGCGGCCTTGAAAATGTACATACTGTCCCTCCTTGATTACGAGTTGCAGGTAGAAGGTGGAAGGTCACTCGAACATAACCTCAAACCTTGAACCTGCAACTTTCAACTTTGAACCTTCGAATTCTAGATTCGTTCCACGATCAACGCCGCGCCCTGGCCGCCGCCGACGCAGAGGGTCGCTGCACCGTACCGGACGTTGCGGCGTTTCATCTCGTGCAGCAGCGTGCCGACGATGCGCGCGCCCGATTGGCCGACGGGATGGCCAAGCGCGATGGCGCCGCCATTGACGTTGGTCTTTTCCCAATCCCAACCGTTGCCGTCCGCCGCCATCTTCTTGCCCACAGCCAGCGACTGGGCCGCGAACGCTTCGTTCAGCTCTACCAGGTCGAGCTGATCATACTTCAGACCCGCGCGGGCGAGCGCTTTGGGCAGCGCATAGGCCGGCCCGATGCCCATGTAGGCCGGGCTCACGGCGGCGAAGCCGTAGCTCACGATGCGGGCCATCGGCTTGAGGCCTAGCTTTTCGGCCCGTTCGGCCGTGGTGACCAGCAGGGCCGCCGCGCCGTCGTTCATGGGGCACGCGTTGGCCGGAGTCACGGTGCCGTTCTTCTTGAACACCGTGGGGTAGAGCGCCGCTTTTTGTACGCTGAGGCCCGGGTTGATGCTCTCGTCCTGGAGGATGGTCTCCTTGGCCACTTCCTGACCCGCCACCCGCTTCACCACCTCCACGGGCACAATCTCATCCTTGAACTTGCCCATGCGGGTGGCCATGAACGCCTTCTTATGGCTCTGCACGGCGTAGGCGTCCTGCTCGTCGCGGGTGATCGCATACTGCTCCGCCAGGTTTTCTGCGGTGGCGCCCATGATCAGGCCGCAGGTGATATCGGTGAGGCCCTCCCACAGACCATCGGTGAGTTCGGCGTGGCGCAGCTTGAGCCCCCAGCGCGCGCCCTTGACCACGTAGGGGATCTGGCTCATGTTCTCGGTGCCGCCCGCCAGGAACAGCTCGCCGTAGTCATCCTGGATGGATTGGTAGGCGCACACGATCGCCTGGATGGATGAGGCGCAGTTGCGTTGCACGGTGTAAGCCGGAACATGTTCGGGGATGCCGGCAAAGAGCGCGGCGACGCGGGCAATGTTGGCCGCCTCGGACGGCTGACCGATATTGCCCAGGATCACCTCATCCAGTTGGCCGGGGTCGATGCCGGCATCGGCGATGACGCGCTGGATGACGACTTTCGCCAAGTCGTATGCAGCGACCGTCTTGAATGCACCACCGAAGCTCCCATTGGCGGTGCGCAGTGGGTTGCAGATGACGACTTCCTTCATTGTTCGCTCCTTTTGATGGGGGTTGGGGCTGCCAGCCCTCTGAGATAGATTTCCGTTGTGGCGTTATAGAGTCCCGCCATATCCGTGACAATCAACTGGCGTCGTATGCCATGCGACATCAGCGCCAGTGCACCATTCAAGGCGGCCCAAATGACGCCGGCGCACTGCCGTGCGTCACCGGCCGTGAAGACACCCAGCGCCATGCCGTCGCTGATGGCTTGTGTCACCAGATCCAACACGCGGTCGCTCTCAGCGCGAATCTGATCCCGGCGTGCGGCCGAAAGCCTGCTCGCAAAATCATCGCTGTCGAACGTCGTCAACAAGCGAAAATAGTCGGGAGAGTGCTGCGCAAAGGTCAGATAGGCGCGCGCCATCGCACGCAGCTTTGCTTCGGGATGGAGCAGGGAGTGTCCGTTATTAGCAGCCATCAGGCTGCCGGCGAGGTTGCTGAGCGCGCAGAGGACCAATTCAGCGAGGATTGCCTCTTTGTTCTCGAAGTAGAGGTAAATGGTGCCCTTGGCTACTTCGGCTCGTTGGGCCACCTGGTCCACGGTTGCGCGGCGAAAACCGTTTTGCGCCAAGACGGCCCGTGCTGCCAGCAGTATTTGTTGCTTGCGCCGTATCCGGTCTTGTTCACGACGGTCTTGCGTCGCCATTCTTGCCTCTCAGCAAACCACGTCGTTCGCGGCCAGAGATCGCCTGGCAAACACATGCGCAGCCCGGCAGGTGGCCGGTCGCAGCCCGAAGATGATGAAAATGAAGGTTACCAGAAGATGGCTGACTAATGGTCATTTATTGACCAATCATCATTATACTGCATCGCGCCCCGAATGTCAATGATTGCGCAATACTTGTGCGAAACTCGTCAAATCCGAGGGAAGCCAACTATTTGAAGAGCAAGCTGTGCTTTGTGGGATAGCTGTGGTAAAATCGACCCTATGCCGATCCGAATCCTATCTCCCGAAGTTGCCAATCAGATCGCTGCTGGCGAAGTGGTGGAGCGTCCCGCATCTGCGGTGAAAGAGCTCATCGAGAATAGCCTGGATGCGGGCGCGACCGATATGCGCGTGGAGGTGCGCGAGGGCGGCCGCCGCTTGCTGCGCGTCCAGGACGATGGCTGCGGCATCCCCGCGGCCGAGGCAGGCCTGGCCTTTCAGCGCCATGCCACCAGCAAGATCGCTTCGACGGATGATCTCAGCCACATCACCACCCTCGGGTTCCGGGGCGAGGCGCTGGCCAGCATCGCATCGGTGGCGCATGTGACCCTGCTCACGCGGACGCCGGACGCGGACGTTGGCGCGCTGATCCGGGTCACCGAAGGCCAGGAGGTCGAACGCGGGCTGGCTGGGATGCCGCCGGGCACCATTGTCACGGTGGAGCATCTCTTTGCCAATGTGCCCGCCCGCCTCAAGTTTCTGAAGCAGCCTGCCACCGAGGCCGCGCATATTCAGCAGGTGATCACTCGATATGCACTGGCGTATCCGGAACGTCGTTTCAGCCTGGTTACGGACGGCAAGCTGGCTTTTCAATCGACCGGCAGCGGCAAATTGTCCGATGTGTTGGTCAAAGTCTATGGTTTGGAGATGGCGCGGGAGATGTTGCCCATCGAGACGAAGGACGAAGGCCAAACAACGGTCGACGCAGCTTCGCCTTTCGTCCTTCGTCCAGCATCCATTACCGTCTCGGGCTATGTCAGCACGCCAGGCTTGCATCGCGGCAACCGGGGCTACATCACCTTGTTCATCAATCGGCGTTGGTTCCAGGATACATCGGTGGCCTATGCCGTAGTTCAGGCGTACCATACTCTGTTGCCCGTGGGACGCTACCCGGTGGCGCTGGTTTTTGTTGAGATGGACCCGGCCGATGTGGATGTGAACGTGCACCCAACCAAGGCCGAGGTGCGTTTCCGTGAGCCGGGCGCAATCTTCAGCGCAGTGCAAAAGGCCGTGCGCAAGACGCTGACCAGCCACGCACCCATCCCCCAGGTCACCATCGGCGGCTCGCCTGCGCCTGGATCGTGGCTGGGCGATCAGCAGCCGCACGTCCTGGGCGGCGAAGGCTGGGCCGAACGCCGCGATGCATTGCTCGGCGCAGGTCAGAATCGCCTCTTCCCATCGGCAGAACTGGGCGGCAAGACAGAGCGCCAGCCGGGCGAGCAATCTGGCAGCGGACTCCCGGCTTCCAACATCGAACAGTCGGCTTCCGGCCCCCAGCCGCCGGCCTCGCCGCTCCTGCCGCTGTTGCGCGTGGTCGGACAGCTTGGCGCTACTTATATCATCGCCGAAGGCCCCGATGGTCTGTATCTGATCGACCAACACGCCGCACATGAGCGCATTCTCTATGAACAGATGTTGGCTGAGCACGCAGCCAACCGGCTGGCCGTCCAGCCACTGCTGGAGCCGCTGATGCTGGATTTGAGCCCGGAGCAGGCCGCCATCGCCGCTGAAGAATTGGAGACGCTGAACGATCTTGGGGTGGCAGCGGAGCCGTTTGGCGGCAGCAGCTATCTGGTGCGCAGCCTGCCTGCGCTCCTCAGCACCGACGACCCCACCTCCGCGCTGATCGAGATCATCGATGGTCTGGCGCAGCAGAGCGACCTGGTGGAGACGACCCGCGAGGCCCGGCTGGTGACGCTGATCTGCAAGCGTGTGGCGGTGAAGGGCAACACCCCCATGCCGCTCGCCGCGATGCAGGAACTGGTGCGTCGGTTGGAGGCATGCCGTTCGCCGCGCACCTGTCCCCATGGCCGGCCTACCATGATCTACATGAGTTCGGCGGAGTTGGCGCGGCAGTTCGGCCGGATATAACCGGCCTTGAGATTTCGCGCTTTGGCTCCTCGCGTGTATAATAGTAACGTTAGTTGTATCTAGCGAGTAGCGAGTGACGAGTAACGTGGACCCACTTTACTCATTACTTGTTACTCGTTACTTGTGTTATGGAGGGTTCCCTTGGCTGAAGCTTTGATCATCACCACGTCGCCCCGCGACGACCACCAGCTTAACCTGACCATTGAGCTTGGACCTGAACGCACCGAGCAGGCGCTGCAACGGGCAGCCCGCGTGGTCGCCAAGAAAGCGCGCATCCCGGGGTTCCGGCCCGGCAAGGCGCCTTATGCCACAGTGCTGCGCATGTTTGGCAAAGAAGCGTTGCTCAGTGAGATCCTGGATGACCTGGGCCAGGAGGTCTATCAAGAGGCGCTGGATGCCCAGAAATTCGATCTGTACGGGCAGGCAGGCCTGGAGGATGTCGAATACGATCCGGTGAAGTTCAAGCTGGTGCTTCCTCTGCGGCCCACGGTTGACCTGGGCGACTATTCTGGCCTGCGCATCGAGGCGCCTGAGATCGTTTCGGCCGACGCGGATGTGGACGCAGCGCTGGAACAGGCCCGTCAGTCGCGTGTGACCCTGGAAGAGGTCGCGCGACCGGCAGCAATCGGTGATTCAGTGCTGGTGGACATCAAGGGCATGGTGGGTGAAAACTCCATCATGGATAACCAGGATTGGGAGCTCAGCCTGCGCGGCGAGAGCGGCTGGCTGCCCGGCTTTGACGAGGCGTTTGTCGGTCTTTCAGCAGGGGATGAGAAGAGTTTTGAGATTACCTACCCCGAGGACTCGGCATCGCGCTACAAGGGCCAGGTGGCATCCTTCGCGGTGAAGGTCAAGGCTGTGAAGAGCAAGGTTTTGCCGGCGTTGGACGATGCCTTCGCGCAATCGTTGGGCGACTACACTGATCTGGCCGATTACCGGGCCAAGAAGCTGGAGGAAATCCGTAAGCAGCGCGCGGCCGAGGCTCTGGCCAAGCAGAATGATGCTGCCATCGAGGCGTTGGTGGCCAATGCAACCATCGCCTATCCGCCGGCAGCAGTTGAGGATGTGGTCGAAGAGCTGGTAGAGGACATGAAAGGGCGCCTCTCCAACATCGGTTACACCATGGAGGATTCCCTGCGCCTGCAAGGCAAGACCATGGAGGCGTACCACAAGGAGCTGCACCCGTTGGCTGAGCGCCGTCTGAAGGGCCGCCTCGTTCTATCTGAGCTGACCGTGCGTGAAGCCATCACCGCTTCTCCCGAAGAGGTGCAGGCCGAGCTCGATCGCATGGTTGGTGATGCGGAGAGTGAAGAGTCCCAAAAGACACTCCGCGATGTGTTTGGCACCGAAAACGGACTGCGCATTATCCGGCAGGACGTTCTGACTGACAAAACCCTGGCTCGGCTGCGGGACATCGTCACCGGGCAGGTCGCTGCGGCGCCCTTGCCGGTGGTTGTTGCTGATAAGTCGAAACCTGCAATCAACGCGGTTGAGTCTGTTGTAGAGGTAACTGAGAACGCTGTGCTCCCGGAAACCGATGCTGCCGCCGACGCGGGGAAATCCGAAAAGACCGCAGTGCAGGCTTCGAAAGAGCCGGTAAAGGACGACAGCAAGGCAAAGTAAGCCAGACTGCTGTAAAAAAGATCAAAAACGAGTAACTAAGAACGAGTAAGAAGCTGTGTAGTGATCAGTGACGAACGACTCGTTATTGGTTACTCGTTATTCGTTTCAAGGGAGTTGATTTCTATGGCCGATCGTATCTATACCCCCGAGTCGCTGATCCCGATGGTTATCGAGACCTCGGGCCGCGGCGAAAGGGCCTACGACATCTATTCGCTGCTCCTCAAGGAGCGTATCGTTTTCCTGGGGACGCCCATCAACGATCAGGTGGCGAACACTATCGTGGCCCAATTGCTGTTTTTGGACCGTGAAGATCCCGAAAAGGACATTCAACTCTACATCAACTCGCCCGGCGGTCAGGTGTATGCGGGCATGGCGATCTACGACACGATGCAACTTATTCGCGCCCAGGTCAGCACCATTGCGGTAGGTGTCACCGCGAGTTTTGGCACCGTGCTGCTGACGGCAGGCGCCAAGGGCAAGCGCTACGCGTTGCCGCATGCCACCATCCACATGCACCAACCGTTGGGCGGTGCGCAGGGTCAGGCGACCGAGATCGAGATTCAGGCCAAGGAGATCTTGCGCCTGCGTGAAGAGCTCAATGCCATTCTTGCCCACCACACCGGCCAGCCGGTTGAGCGCATCGCGGAGGACACCGAGCGCGATCGCTACATGACCGCCGAGCAGGCCAAGCAGTACGGTTTGCTGGACGAGGTGCTGCATTCGGCCAAAGAGGTCAAGGGTGGCAAGTAAGACGCGGACCGACGTTGAGCGTTGCTCTTTCTGCCATCGGGATCAGACTCAGGCGCGACGACTGATCTCCGGGCCGGAAGGCGTTTTCATCTGCGATGAGTGCGTCGGCCTGTGCCAGGAGGTGCTGGACGAGGATGGCATCAAGTCTGGCGCGGCCAGCGCCCCGTTGCGTTCACGCCTGGTGCCCCCGAAAGAAATCTTGGCGCTTCTGGATCAATACGTTGTTGGGCAGATGCGCGCCAAGAAGGTGCTTTCGGTCGCAGTGTACAACCACTACAAGCGCATCGCAATGGATGGCGCCCCGGCCGGCGAAACCTCGACCGCGCTCTCGCTTGGCGCAGATAAGGACAAAGGATTGCTCGCCGACGTGGAGCTTGAGAAGAGCAACATTCTGCTCATCGGTCCAACCGGGTGCGGCAAGACCTTGTTGGCCCGCACCTTGGCGCGCATCCTTGACGTGCCTTTCACCATTGCAGACGCTACGGGCCTTACTGAGGCCGGCTATGTAGGCGAAGACGTCGAAAATATCCTGGTGCAACTGCTGCATGCTGCTGATTGGGATGTGGAGCGTGCATCGGTAGGCATTATCTATGTGGATGAGATCGATAAGATCGCTCGCAAGAGTGGCGCTAATCCTTCCATCACGCGCGACGTTTCAGGCGAAGGGGTGCAGCAGGGCCTATTGAAGATCATCGAGGGCGCTGTGGCCAACGTGCCGCCTCAGGGCGGCCGCAAGCATCCCAATCAGGAATTCGTCCGGTTGGACACGCGCAACATCCTGTTCATCTGCGGCGGTTCCTTCTCCGGGCTGGACGAGATCATCGGCCAGCGGGTCGGCGCCAAGGGCCGCGTCGGCTTCTCCATCTCAGATGAAGCGCTGCTTCCCAGGGATGCTCAGATCGCTGCGCTGCTGCAGCATGTTATCTCGGATGATTTGCTCAGATATGGTTTGATCCCCGAGTTTGTAGGGCGGCTTCCGGTTACTGTCAGCGTGGATCCACTGGATGAAGATGCCCTGGTGGCGGTGTTAACCGAGCCGAAAAACTCGATCGCCAAACAGTATCAGCGCTTGTTCGAGTTGGATCGCGTGGAACTTGTCTTTACGCCCGAAGCGCAGCGTGCAGCGGCGCGCGAGGCACTGAAGCTAAAAACGGGCGCGCGTGGCCTGCGCACCATCATCGAGCGGGTGCTGTTGGATGTGATGTACGAGATTCCTTCGCACCCCGAGGTTGTCAAGTGCGTGGTGAATGCCGATTGCATCACCCAAGGCGCCCCGCCTTTGTTGATATTGCAGGACGGTCAAGCCATCGCCTGGGGCGAATTCTTGAAAGAGAAATCAGCCTGAACAAAGCGGCAGCGGAAGCCGGTCACAGCTTCCGCTGTTTTTTTACGTCTTGATCATCCTGTCGGCCGTCGACTTGATGCGTTGAAGCCGATCGTGCTCAATGGCACAGATCGTTGTGTCAATTCGCATCTTCGATTACAATGCCGAGTATGCCGGAATTGACTCATCTTGATGAACACGGTCAGGCGCGCATGGTAGACGTGGGCGCCAAGACTGAGACGGAGCGGGAGGCGCTCGCTGCAGGACGTGTTCGCATGCAGCCGGAGACGCTGGCGTTGCTGCGCGCGGGCAATCTACCCAAGGGCGATGTGCTGGGCACGGCGCGCGTGGCCGGCATGATGGCTGCCAAACGAACTTCCGAACTGATTCCCATGTGCCACCCGCTGCTCTTGACTCATGTGGCGATCGATTTCGCTTTCGATGATGCCGTAGATGCGGCCGCATCTGCGGTGGAGATTACAGCCACGGTGCGCTGCCGGGGCCGGACCGGCGTCGAGATGGAGGCCTTGACGGCAGTGAGCGTTGCTGCGCTGACCATCTACGACATGGCAAAGGCAGTCGAAAAGGGCATGGTGATTGAGGGCATCCGCCTGCTGGAAAAGCGCGGGGGCAAGAGTGGCGATTGGAGGTCAGAAGTTGGAAGTTAAGGTGCGGGCGTTTGCAGGGCTGCGCGAGGCAATGGGGACGGCAGGCGTGGTGCTGGTGCTGCCTGTGGGCACTGATGTGGGTGGGTTGCTGGCGCAGTTGGCGGTCGAATGGCCGCATGCCAGGCTTGATGGCCGACACTTCACAGTGGCTGTCAACCGCACCTATGCGCCGCTCGACCGCATCTTGGCCGACGGCGATGAGGTTGCGCTGATTCCGCCGGTCAGCGGCGGATCGGGCCACGCCGCGGTAGGGGCGGGGTTACCCCGCCCCTACGAGATCACCGATCAGCCCATCTCGCTGGACGATGTAGCCGGCCGGGTTGTTGCCCCTGAGCTAGGCGGCATCACCGTTTTTGCAGGCACGGTGCGGAGTGTCACGCGTCCGGGCCGGACCGACGAGGTGCGGACCGACGCCCTTGAATACGAGGCGTATCCTGAGATGGCCGAAGCCTCGTTCGGTGAGATTGCGGCCGAGGCGCGAGCGCGCTGGCCCGATATCAGCGCGGTGGCGGTGGTCCATCGCGTGGGCCGGCTCGCGGTGGGCGACGTATCGATCGTCATTGCTGTGGCAGCCGCACATCGGGCCAATACCTTTGACGCGTGTCACTATATCATCGATCGCATCAAGCAGATCTCACCGATTTGGAAAAAGGAATTCGGCCCGGATGGATCAAACTGGGTGGAAGGGCCGGAGTCATCTCTGAAGGAGGCAACCGATGGAAGGTGAACGAACCCCAACTAAGATCGCCATTGTAGGTGGCGCGGGAGCGGTGGGCGCGAGCGCAGCTTATGCGCTGATGATCAGCGGCTTGGCCAGCGAGATCGTGCTGGTCGATGTGAACGAGCGGCGGGCTGAGGGCGAAGCCATGGATTTGGCGCAGGGCGCACCGTTCGTGCGGCCGGTGATCGTGCGTCATGGCGGCTATGCAGACTGTGCCGGCTGTCACATCGTAGTCATCACGGCCGGCGCTGCGCAGAAGCCGGGCGAGACGCGGTTGGACCTGGTCAAGAAGAACACCGGTATATTCCGAAGCATGATCCCGCAGATCGCCGCGGCCGCGCCCAACGCCATCCTGTTGGTAGTTGCGAACCCGGTGGACGTGCTGACCTTAGCGACGCTGAAGTTTTCAGGCTTCCCGACGGGCCGAGTCGTTGGTTCCGGCACGGTGCTCGACACCGGCCGGCTGCGCTCGCTGATCGGCCAGAAGCTGGAAGTAGATCCGCGCAGCGTGCATGGCTACGTGATCGGTGAACATGGGGACAGCGAGGTGGTTGTCTGGAGCCGGGCCACGGTCGCCAGCATGCCCATTGCCGACTTCTGCGTTCAGCGCGGGCGCCCCTTCAACCCGTACATCCAGGAGCGGATTGCCGATGAGGTCTGCCACGCGGCCTACGAGATCATCGAGCGCAAGGGCGCCACTTACTATGCCATCGGCCTGGCCATCCGCCACATCATCGAGGCGATGCTGCGCGACCAAAACACCATCCTGACCGTGTCTACATTGTTGACCGGGCAGTATGGTATCTCAGATGTCTGCTTGAGCCTGCCCTCGATCGTGGATCATAACGGCGTCGAGATCGTGCTTCAGCCCCCCTTGAGCAAAGACGAGCTGGCTTCACTCCAGAACTCCGCGCGGGTGTTGGGGGAAACCGCGCGGGCGGTGGGATTGTGATTGCAGACGAAGGACGAACGATGAAAGACGAAGGCCTTTTCGTCATTCGTCATTCGTCATTCGTCAGAGGGTAGCGTGCGCGCAGTCATCCAACGGGTCACTCAGGCATCCGTCACGGTCGGCGACGAGGTCATCGGCCGGATCGGCCGCGGGTTTCTGGTGCTCCTGGGTGTCACCCACAGCGACAGCGCTGCGGAGGCTGACTGGCTGGCGCACAAAATCGCCGGCTTGCGCGTGTTCGATGACGCAGCAGGCAAAATGAATCTTGGTTTGGCAGACTCAGGGGGCGCCGTGCTGGTGGTCAGCCAATTCACCCTGTACGGCGACGCGCGCAAGGGCCGCCGGCCCGACTTCCTGCAGGCGGCGCGGCCCGAACAGGCCGAGCCGCTGGTCGAGTACTTCGTGACCAAGCTGCGCGGGGAAGGGCTGCACGTCGAGACCGGCCGCTTTCAGGCCATCATGGAGGTCGCGTTGGTCAACGATGGGCCGGTGACACTGTGGCTGGACACTGCGGATAAGCTGTCGAAGGCGAGTTGAGGATATGCCTTTCGGATCGAATGGCGTGGGCTTGCTCAACGAAAAACCGCTGCATGCCGCGCTTAAGGCATGGTATGCGTGGCCAGGCGATGACACAGAGGTGCCTGTCGATGGCTCCGTCATCGACATCGTGCACGATGGCTTGCTGATCGAGATTCAAACGCGCGGCTTTTCGGCCTTGACGCGTAAGCTGGAAAAGCTGGTCGTCAGCCATCCCGTGCGCCTGGTCTATCCCATCGCCAGCGAGAAGTGGATTCGGCGGCTGGCTGATGACGGCGTTACGCTGGTGGAACGCCGCAAGTCCCCCAAGCGTGGCTCCGCAATTGATCTTTTCCGGGAATTAGTCAGTTTTCCGCATCTCATGGCGCACCCCAACTTTTCGCTGGAAGTGCTCTTGATTCAGGAAGAGGAGGTGCGCCGCTACAATCCTCGCCTGAATTGGCGGCGGCGAGGTTGGGGCACCGAGGATCGCCATCTGCTACAGGTGGTGGACCGCCGCCTGTTCGCGGGGCCGGCCGACCTTGCGGCTCTCATCCCTGAGAGCCTGGAGGCGCCCTTCACCACTGCTGAGTTGGCCAAAGCCGTCGGCAGGCCCCGGCGGCTGGCCCAGCAGATGGCCTATTGCCTCAGGTGCATCGGCGTGCTCTCAGAAGTTGGCAAGCAGGGTCGGGCGATTCGGTACGCACGAGAGTGCTGAACTACTCGCATCATCATCCGCGGCCAGGCGGTTTCTGACTACGTCTCACGCTTCATCTCCGCCACTACCATCCCCGCCAGTATCAGCCCACACCCGAACACTTGCCGTGGGCCGAGCCGCTCACCGATCAGCCAAAAACTGAACAGTCCGGCGAAGACCGGCTCGGCCGCGAAGATCAGCGCGGTGTGGGTGGCCGTGGTGAAGCGTTGGGCCACGGTCTGGATCCCAAACGCAGCCGCCGTTGCTAGCAGACCAGTGAACGCCGCCGCGCCGAGCGCGCGGGCATCCAGCTGGTCGACAAGTGCGGGCGGGCCTGCTGGGGGCATGCCGAAGAGAAGCGCGGCGGCAAGGCTCAGGATCGCCACCGTGACGATCTGGCCCAGCGTCAGCGCCAGCGGATCATGTCGGGGTGCGAAATGGCCGGTGAGCAAAATATGTGCGGCAAAAGAGATCGCGCACCCCAGCACCAACAGGTCACCCGGCTCGATGTGCAAATCTGAGGTCAATGAGAGCGTGGCCAGGCCGGCCATCGCCAATGCCACCCCGATCCAGGCGTTGCGACTCGGCGCCCGGCGCAAGAGCAGCGCGGCGGCCAGCGGCACGATGACGACCGATAGCCCCGTGATGAACCCGGTTTTGGCCGGCGTGGTCAACGTGAGACCCCAGGTCTGGAATGCGTAACCGGCGAACAGCGCGCCGCCGATCAGCAGGGAGGACAGGGCCAGCCGCCGGAGCCTTCCCCGACTCAAGAGACGTCTGCTCGCGAACGGTCCTGTTGGATTGGCAGCTGCTAACAGTCTGCGCCGCCAAATCGTGAGGGGCAGCAGCGCAGCAGCGGCCAGCGCAAACCGTATCGCCATGAAGCTGAATACGGGGAAGGCGCTGACCGCGTCCTTGACCATGACGAAGGTCGCGCCCCAGATGAGGGTGACGAGCAGCAGGGCCAGATCGGCGCTGAGCTGGCGCGACAGGGCCGGCCTCAAAGCCGGGCGCCTCCTGCCGCCGCGGAGCCTGGGACGGTGGGCAGCCAGTCGCCCTGCTCCGGCGCCGTCGGCTGCTGCACCGTTTCGCCCGGCTTGGCGTTGAGTTCCTGGCGCACGGTCCGTACCAGCGCATCGGCCTTAAGCTCCGGCAAGGTGAGGCAGGGGCCGCCCACGGCAACGGCGAGCTGCTGGGCCAGGCCGCGGTCGAATGCCGGATGTTCCATGTTAATCACCAAAGTACGGAAGTGACTATCGTGGATCATACCGGCCATGCGCATCGCTTCTTCTTGCGGCGGCATGCCGGTAACTGAGACGTTGCCTGCGCCATCGGTGAGGATGATGATCAGTGGCTTGATCTCGGGGCTGCGGCGCAGCGCCATCGTGCAGACGCGATAGGCTGCCAGCAGGCCGGCTGAGAGTGGGGTCTTGCCGCCGACGGGAATGTCTCTCAAGGCGCGTTGGGCCAGCTCGACGCTGGAAGTGGGGGGCAGCACGATGCGGGCTTCCTCGCGTTGAAATACGATGAGACCCACCTGGTCGCGGCGTTGATACGCGTCGTGCAGCAGCGAGAGCACCGCGCCCTTGGTAGCCTCGATGCGCTCGGCGGCAGCCATGCTCCAAGAGGCGTCTACCACGAACAACACCAGGTTGGACGCGCGACGCACGCGCACCTTCTTCTGCAGGTCCTGACGCTTGACCACGAACGCGACCTTGCGGCCGGCACGCTCGTTTGCCCGACGGCGCTGAAAGGGCGCCGCGGTGCGAAGGGTGGCATCGAACGCCAGGTCATCGGGCCGGCCCTCCATGGGCCGCGCGCGAATATAGCGCCCGCGTTTTCGGTCGGTGAGTGTGGAGCTACGTTTACCGGCTGCTTGTCGCGTCAGTTTGTCCAGCGGGGTGTCCAGTCGTTTCGCCTGGAAGTCGGCGCCGATCTTCACGGCGCGTCCGGCTTGCGGCCCCGTATTGGACGACTGGGCCTGACCGGCGTCGAGGTCTGTGGGTTCGCCGCTAGCAGAGCTGTCGCCCGACTCTGCTAACGGCTCGGTGCTTTTTTTAAGCTGGCAGTGGTCTGGTCTGTCTCGGAGCGGGGCTGCGCCTGATCGGGCGGGGCCTCTGCACGAGCCTTCTTCAGCCGCTCTTCGAGCTGGCCCGCATCCAGCGCGGCGTCCTCGAACGGCTGCCGCTTCAGCCGATGCGCCAGCGCCAACTCGGCGGCCAACAGAATGTCCTGCTCGCTGATGGCCGACCGGCCCTGCCAGGCTGCGTGCGCCCGCGCCGTCTTCAGGATCACGATGTCGGCGCGATGGCCGTCCACTTTGAACGACGTGGTGAGCGAAGCGATGGTGAAGAGATCGCGCTGTGTGTGTCTGACCTGCTGTAATGCGGTGCGCGCCTGGGCGATCTCGTCGGAAAGCTGCTCTTCGCGGGGCAGCCACTCCTGGTAAAACCCCTCAGCATCGCTCTCGTAGGCCACACGGCGCTCGACGATGGCCACGCGCTGCCGCGGGTCTGCGATGCCGTGCATATCGACGCACAGGGCGAAACGATCCAGGAGCTGCGGCCGCAGGTCCCCTTCCTCGGGGTTCATCGTGCCTACCAGCATGAAGCGGGCCGGGTGGCTGAAGCTGATCCCTTCCCGCTCGACCACGTTGACGCCCATCGCGGCTGAGTCCAGAAGCAGGTCCACCACATGGTCATCGAGCAGGTTGACCTCATCGACGTAGAGCAGGCCCCGGTTGGCCGCCGCGAGGACCCCCGGCTCGAAATGGCGCTCACCTTGTTGAATCGCTTTCTCGATGTCCAGCGTGCCGACGACGCGGTCTTCAGTGGCGCTGACGGGTAGGTCCACGAAACGGGTGCGGTGGAGCGCATGCGGCAGCGTCTCGCCGCGCGCCAGTCGATCCCGGCAGTTGTCGCACAACGTTTCGATGCCGCTGGGGTCGCACGAGAAGGGGCAGTCGGCGACAACTTCGATTTCCGGCAGCAGCGCAGCCAGGGCGCGGGCCGCGGTCGATTTGGCGGTGCCGCGTTCCCCGCGGATCAGCACGCCGCCGATCGCGTTGCTGATGGCATTCAGGATCAGGGCGCGCTTCATGCGCTCCTGGCCGACGATGGCCGTGAATGGGTAGGGTCGAATGGGTGGCAAAGAAAGACTCCTGGGAACTGCTAACTTGAATCTGACTGCTCAATTATACCACCGGGCGTGAAAACGGTAAAAGGGAATGCGTGCGGGATGAAGTAGAGTTGCCAACTTTACGGCAAAGTTGGCAACTCTACGCCGCCCGTGCTATCATCAGCCATCCCTCGCCTGATCAGACAGGCGTGATTGTGGGTGTGAGGCGTACGATGTTGGATCTTCTCGTGATCGGCGGCGCGTCGTTGGACGTGCTGCATTTTGCCGGGCAAACGGCCCACTCGGCCGGCGGCGCAGGATTGTATACGGCGGCGGCGGCGGCCCGCTCAGGCGCAGCCGCCGCGATGTACGCGCCCAGGCCGGATCCTTTGCCCGATTTGCTGGCGCCCGCGGCCGAGCGGTTTACATGGTTTGGTCCGCAGGTGAGTTCGGCGCAGTTGCCGCATTTTGAGATCGCTCATCGCGGCGGTGGCACTGTCATGCTGAACGCCTATTTTGGCGCCGAGACATCACTCGATCCGGAAAGCCTGCCCCAGGATCTGTCCGGTTACCGGATCGTCCATATCGTCGCGTTGGGATCGGCCGCCCGCCAGTTGGCGTTTTTGCATGCGTGCCGCGCGCGTGGGGCCAGGCGCATCTCCGCGGGCACTTTCACCTGCGCCGTTGCCGATGAGACAGTGGCCGTTCGTGCGCTTCTGGCTCAGTCCGATCTCTTCTTCATGAATCGGGACGAAGCTATCGGCCTGTTTGGCTCTTTGGAAGCTGCGCGGACAGCCCCGGGCAAGCTCTTGTTCATCACCTTGGGCGCGGGTGGTGCGTTAGCCATTCAGGGGCATCACACGACCCATATCTCCGGCCTGTCCGCAGTCGAGCTGGATCCCACCGGGGCAGGCGATACTTTCTGCGGCGCGACTCTGGCCGGGTTGGCGCGCGGAGAGCACCCGGTCATGGCTGCGCACCAGGCTGTTGCACTGGCCAGCCACATGATCGGGTCGGTGGGGCCGACTGCGCTGTGGGAGGTGGGACCGCTGCCGGCGCCGGCTCGAGACATCCGGGTGCAGGCGGACGCCGCGCAGATCGACCGCGTGGCCGAATTGATCGCAGCACTGCCGGACGTGCAGCCGTTTGACTTCAGCGGACCTGATTTTCCACCCGCCGGGCATCCGGCCGCGCTGGACTACTTTTTCACCGCGACTTTGCAGCAGTTCGGTTTCTGGGAGGCCGTCGATGGCCGTTACGGCTATCCACTGCTCGCGCCGCTGGAAGGGTCCATGCGCAAGGGGTCCGACTATCTGTGGCGGGCATGGC
Organism: uncultured Anaerolineales bacterium; assembly: GCA_964513075.1. GTDB lineage: Bacteria > Chloroflexota > Anaerolineae > CG2-30-64-16 > CG2-30-64-16 > DAOUBP01. Next base: position 5,130 of record CAZELR010000055.1, on the reverse strand, counting down.
TGCGGCCTCTGCATGCTGATGTTCGCTTCTACAATCCTGCCCGCCAGGCCGCACTGGCTGCCGGCGACCTCGCGGCCTTGTTCCGGGCTGACGATGGCGGCCAGCCCATGCCCGCGCTCGACCTCCACCTGGCGCAGGCGCGTGCTTATGGGCAGGACATGACGGCATTGAGCATCTCACCCGCTGACCTGCTCGCCGCGGTGAGCTGTGAGTCGCAGCCGCTGACTGCTTTTCTGGCCGGACTGGATCACGTAGGGGGGTACAAGGAGGATCCGCTGCGCAAGAAGGCCGGTTTGCTTGCGTTGATCCTCAGCCAGCGTCCTGAACGGTGGCTGGCGCCCGGTTACGGTGAAACTTACCCACCGGTCATCGACTACCATTTGATGCGTTCCTGCTTGCGCACTGGGCTGCTTGCCGTGACGGACGCGGGATTGGCGCAGTCGCTGGTGGCGCGGCAAATCTTGCCGCCGGCTGACGAATGGGCCGTGCGCCTGGCCGCTTACGAGGCGGTCCAGACGCTGGTGCGGCGCTCGGGACGGACGATGGGCGCGGTGGATTGGTTCTTCTTCAACGCTCGCCGCCGCTGCCCTGAGATGACGGAGCCGGATTGCGCCCGTTGTGCCGTTGACTCTGTCTGCGCCCATCGGAAGGAGTTGTTCCAGCCGGTGTTACGGACGGTCTATTACTGATCGGCCAAACGATCGGCCAGCTCGATGAAGTTCTCTACCGTCCAGCGGTTGCCGCTCCTCAGCGGCCACTCTCCCTGCAGCGCCGTGCGCCAACGCGGCGGGATCGCGGCCAGCCCATAAGCCGCGCCGGCGAGCGCCCCGGCCACTGAGGCAGCGGTGTCCGCGTCGTCCCCCAGGTTGGCCACCTGCACCACCGCTTCTTCGCAAGACGCCGTGGTCAGCAGGCCCCAGACGGCGTTCGCCAGGGTGTGGCGCACCCAGCCCGTATTGGGCAGCCCGGCCCGCGACTGCGCCGGAGCTTGCTCGATGATCTGGCGGAGTCCTTGTGGCGCTTGCGCAGCATCCAGCGCCTGGGCCACCGCCTGGCTGGGCGCTGCGCCGTGCAGCAGGAAGAAGATGGCTGCATTCACGAACGCGCTGCCCGCGACACATTCTTCATGCTGGTGGGTTACTTGGCTTTGCAGGCCGCTTTCAGCTAGTACTCTGTCGAGGTTGTCCCAGTACGCCAGCGTCACGGGCCAGCAGCGCATCACCGAGCCGTTGGCTGCCGACCACGAATTCTCAGCCTGCACCGCGGCGGCCGCCTGCTCCCAGGGCTCGCCGCGGTAGATGCGCTTCAGCACCAGGCGCGTGTGGCGGCCGATGTCGGGTGGGCCCGCGCGGAACCAGGCCACAAAGCGCTGCGCTAAATCGGCCGGGTCGAGCGGGCAATGGGCCAGCAGGCTTTCGGCCAGCGCCAACGCCATCTCCGTATCGTCGGTAAAACTGCCAGCCGGCAGCCGTCCCGGCCGCATCTCACGCACCAACGCGGCCGGCGGCTGCACTGGGCCGAACTCCAGCGGCATCCCCAGCGCATCCCCGATCGCTGCCCCCACGGCACAGCCGCGGATGCGCTCCCGGATGATGTCTTCCATAGGGCAACCGTCCTTTTTCTAGCCCAAGATCGGGAAGTATGTGCCAGGCCGCCGGCGTGACACCCGCTGTTCGGCCACGTAGCCGATGCGCAGCAGCGTCGCTTCCTCCCAGTGCCTCCCCATGGCCTGCATGCCTATCGGCAGCCCCGCGGCGTCGTAACCGACAGGAAAACTCAATGCAGGCAGGCCCGCCAGGTTGCCCGGGAACACATACCGCATCACCTCAGTATCGGCGCTGAGATCCGACCAGGCGCCGCTGTGGATGCCCGCGGGCGGAATGAGCGGCGCGGTGATGGCCGTGGCCGGCGTGATGATCGCGTCAACTTCGCGGAAGATTTCCGCAAAGGCGGCTAACGCGCGCGTCCGTACACGCTGTGCTTTGACATAATCAGCAGAGCTGAACCCATGAGTCAGCGCCAGCGTGGTGCGGACCGAGGGCCCCAGGCGGCTGGGCGTCTCTTCGTAGTTACGCATGCTGGCTGCCATCTCGCTGAGGATCGTCAGCACGTGAGCCAGGCGAATATCATCCAACCCGGGGATCGTAATCTCTCGCACCTGGGCGCCGGCCTTTTGGAATTGCGCCAGCATCGCATCGCAGGCAGCCACCACGGCAGGTGTCGCGTGCTCGAACCAGGGGCGGAAGACCCCTAGTGTGATGCCTTCCAGGTGATCGGTGTTCCAACCTTCCAGGGTCACCGCGGGCTGGTGTTGCGAGTTTGGGTCGCGTGGATCGGGCCCCGCCATGAGCCCGTAGGCCAGCGCCGCATCCTCGATGGTGGCGGCCAGCGGCCCCAGGTGGGCTACGCTCCAGCAGAGAGGCGCGGCACCGTGCTCGCTGATGCGGCCGAAGGTGGGCTTCAGGCCGACCACGCCGCACAGGCTCGCGGGAATGCGGATCGAGCCGCCGCCGTCCGCGCCCAGGGCGATGGGGCACAGGCCCGCGGCAACTGCGACGGCCGGCCCGCTCGAGCTGCCGCCGGGATCGTGGCTGGTGTCATAGGGGTTGCGCGCCGCACCGTAGTGCGCGTTGGCGCCGTTGGGGTTGATGCCGATCTCGTGCATGTTGGCCTTGCCGATGAGTAGCGCGCCCGCCGCACGCAGCCGTGCCACCGCGGTGGCATCCTCGGCGGCCGGGCCCCGGCCCATGAACGTGGTGCCGACGGTGGTGGGGTAGGGGGTCTGATCTACCTCGTCCTTGATGGCCACCGGCACGCCGTCCAGCAGGCTGAGCGGTCTGCGCTGGTGCAGGCGTTCGGTCGCGGCGCGTGCCTGCGCCATCACATCTTCAGCGTCGCTGGCAATGAATGCGCGCAGCGGCGGATCGGTCGCATCGCTGGCCCGGATGGCATCAATCACGTGTTGCGCGACCGCCTCCGGCGTGGTTGCGCCGGAGCGGTAGGCGTGTGCGTATGCGCGGGCCGTGGTGTAGACGCCGCTGGGCGAAGGATCGCCCAAAGCGGCTATCAACTGCGCCAGGGGCATCGACGCGGCTGCCGGTTCGGCCGCAAAGGCCAGCGGCAGAAAGGTCGGTGGCTCGTCCGGGTGCAGGGCGTGAAAACGGTCGAAGCCGCCCTGTTTCAACAGCGAGGGCATCAGGAGCGGCTGGGTGACGGGGCTGTCCAACGCCGCGGCGAACATGTTAAGCGCGGCGCCCGCCAATTTAGGGAGGGAGAGAGAGTGCAAGTCGTAGGAAGTCATGCTACCTCCATATCAGAGTAGGTGTTCGTATCGGCCCTGGCGCCACAACAGAAAAAGCGGAGCACTCTGAGCGAAGCACCGCAGTGCGCAGTCGAAGAGTGCCTGCATTTTCTAGAGCAGCGTTAGTTGTCTGGCTTCGGCGGCCCGGTAAGGCGCCACCACGCGGGCCAGGCCATAGCGGGCAGTCAGCTCCGCGAAGATGGCTTCGAGCTGATTTGCGCGTTGGGCGGCCGCGGAGTAGCGCTCGCCGAACGTGCGTTGATAACGTTCCTGCAGGCCCGGGAAGAGGCGATCCAGTTGCTGATAGTAGTGGGTGCGCTGCCGGTCGCGCAACGTCATGCCGAAGGCCGCGACAACGTGGCGCGCGCCGCATGCGTGGGCCTGTTCGACGATCTGGCGGATATTTTCCGGATTGTCTTCGATGAAAGGCAGCACCGGCATCAACATGATCCCCGTGGAGATGCCTCGCGCTGCGAACGCGGCCAGGGCGCGCAAGCGGGCGGAGGGTAACGGCGCGCCCGGCTCCAGCTTGCGAGCCAGGTCGTCGTCCGCGGTCGTCACGGTGAAGCTGACCACCGCGCCCGGAGACGCCCCACCGGCTGCCTGCTCAATGGCGGCTAGCAGCTCGATATCGCGCAGCACCAAGTCACTCTTGGTCAGAACGTGAACCGGGAAGCGCAGCTCGGCGATGATTTCCAACGCGCGGCCGGTCAGGCGCAGCTCGCGCTCCAACGGCATGTAGGGGTCATTCATCGAGCCGGTGCCGACGTACCCCTTGACCCGCTTGCTTCGCAGCTCGCGGCGCAGCAGATCGAGCGCATTGGTCTTCACCAACACTTCGCCGTCGAAGTTCTCGATCCCGTAGCATTCCGAGCGCGAATCGCAATAGATGCACAGGTACTGGACGCAAGATTCCAGTCGCCGTCTGGCGTCGCGTACTTGCGGCAGCCTGAGTTCACAGATCTTCGACCAGCCCCTGCACGCGCTGGGCGCTGGGATGCAGGTAGCGCCCGGTCGTGTTCAGGCTGGCATGGCCCAGCAGATCCTGCAGGGTGCGCAGATCGCCGGCGTGCTGTTCCAGGAAGCGCGTGGCAAAGGTGTGGCGCAGCGTATGCGGCGTTACCGGCGTCTTGATGCCGGCGCGCTGCGCGGCGCTGCTGATCAGGCGCTGCGCGTCACGCGCCAGGAGCGGTCGACCTGAGCGGCTTACAAAGAGCAGATTGTGGCCGACCTGCGGTCGCACGTTCAGGTACGCGCGCAGCGCGGCCCGCGCCTCGGCGGAGAGCGGCGCCGCGCGTTCTTTGCTGCCCTTGCCGTGCCGGATCAGCACCCGGCCGGACCGCGGCCCGAGTTCGATGTCTTCCAGCTCTAGCGCCAGCGCTTCGCTGATCCGCAGCCCCGCGCGCGCCAGCAGGCCCACCAGGGCCACGTCCCGCTTCGCCTGCCAGTCGGGTCCGTCGAGGACGTTGATCAGCCGGCCCAGGCTGCGCGCGTCGAGAGGTGTCACGGGCGCCTGCACGAGCTTGACGCCTTTGACCTTGAGGCTGCGGCCGTGCGCGATTTCGGCGACCAGGGCGCGCAGCGGCGCCAGGTAAGCATTGACGGTGGCAGCCTTATAGCTTTTGCCGGTGAGATAGACGCGATAGGCACGGGCTTCTTCGTCGGTGAGCAAGTTGGCGTCAGGCTCTTCCCCGAAGCGTTCCTGATACCAGGTAGCAAATGCGGCCAGGCCAGCCGTGTAACGATCGAGAGTATGGCCTTCGTAGGAGGCGAGGAATTCAGCGGTTTGAGCAGCCCAGCTCATGCAATATCTCCTTCAGGTGGCCCCG
>CAZELR010000054.1:0-29566 GCA_964513075.1 uncultured Anaerolineales bacterium | reverse complement strand
TGGGGCCGCATCCTGGCCGCGGTCGGCTATTCCGGCGCGCAGGTCGATCCCGACAAAGCGGACCTGTGGATTGCGGCGGACGATGGCGACCGTAGGGGCGAGGCATTCCTTGGTGAATCTGCCGTGACGGAGAGTCGTGCATCGCACGAGATAGCTGTCGCGACGGCGCGTGGTGGGGACCGTAGGGGCGAGGCATTCCTTAGTGAATCTGCCGTGATGGAGAGTCGTGCATCGCACGAGATAGCTGCCGTTGCGGCGGGTCGTGGAGGGAATGCCTCGCCCCTACAATTGGTCCGCGCAGGCCAGCCGCTGCCCTATTCGGAAGCCGCCGCCACCGCCATCTTTGCCGGGCCGGAGATCGTCGTGGCCGTGACACTCGGGCTGGGCGCCGGCCAGGCCACCGTCTGGACCTGCGACCTGAGCCACGCCTACGTGGACATCAACGGGCACTATCGGACTTAACAACAGATTCGTGGTACAATCGAGCACACTATGAAAACCACCATACTCGGACGGACTGGCATCGAAACCGGCGTCATCGGCCTCGGGTTGGAGCATCTCGAGAAGGCTCCCTTCGAGGATGTGGCGGCCATCGTCGAAGCAGCGCTGGAAGCCGGGGTGCGCTACATGGACCTGTTCATGCCCTCCCCTGGCCTTCGCGACCGCATCGGGCGGTTGATGCAGGGCCGGCGCGACCGCTTCCAGATCCAGGGGCATATCGGCGTCGGCCTGCAGGACGACGGCCAATACCTTCGCACCCGCGAGCCGGTCGTGGCTGAACGCCACGCCGAGGACCTGCTCCGGCGGCTTCGCACCGATTACGTGGACACGTTGATGGTGCACTTCGTCGACGAACCGGAGGAATGGGCCGAAGTCTCCGCCCCCGGAGGCATCCTCGAAGTGGCCCAGCGCTGGAAGCAGCAGGGCAAGGCCCGCGCGGTCGGCATGAGCAGCCACAAGGTGGGCGCCGCCCTGGCCGCGGTGGAGAGCGGCCTGGTCGACATCCTGATGTTCCCGGTCAATCCCGCGTTCGATCTGCTGCCGGGCGAGACGACAGTGGATGCTCTGTGGGAGGCGGACCCGTATGCCGGGCTCAAGGCGGCCGGCAACCGGCCCGTCTTTTCGCGCCGTGATCTTTTCCTGGCCTGCCAGCGCAGCGGCGTGGCCATCGCAGCCATGAAGCCCTACGCGGCCGGTTGGGTCTTCTGGCCGGAAAACCCCAGCGGCATCGTCCTCTCGCCGGTCCAATGCCTCCAGTACACGCTGTCCCAGCCGGGCGTCTGTGTTGCGGTGCCGGGCTGCAAGACGCCGGAGCAACTGCAGGCCGCCCTGGCCTGGCTCACCGCCACCGACGAGGAGAAGGACTACAGCGTCATCCTCGGCAAGACGGACTGGAACCTGTCCGGCTCCTGCATGTACTGCAACCATTGCCTGCCCTGTCTGGCCGGCATCGACATTGCCGCGACCACCCGGCTGCTCGACGCCGCGCGCAAGCAGGGTGTCACCCCGGCCCTGGCTGCCGCGTACGGCCGTCTGCCCGCGCCCGCATCGGCCTGCCTTGCCTGCGGCGACTGCGAGGCGCGCTGCCCGTTCGGCGTGACCGTCACGGCCAACATGGAGCATGCCGCCGCGTTGTTCGAGAATCTGTAGCCAACGGTAGCCGGGCCGGCAGTTGAAACTGCGCCTACCCTTGCCAAGTCGGCCGGCGCCGACTGGAGCCCAGTCCACGCAGGTGGACTTCGCAACGGTAGCCGCAACTTCAGTTGCCCGGCTTCACCCTGGGAACGGTAGCTGGGCCGGCAGTTGAAACTGCGCCTACCCTTGCCAAGTCGGCCGGCGCCGACTGGAGCCCAGTCCACGCAGGTGGACTTCGCAACGGTAGCCGCAACTTCAGTTGCCCGGCCTTCACCCTGGGAACCGGCCGCTAGGTGTTTGACAAGCACCTCCCATCGTGATAAACTGCGCACTCTGAAAGCACCGCCTGCGGGGCGTCAGCCACCGTGTTCCTCATGGCGTCGCGCCGGCAAAAATCTGGTCCATATCGTGGAGTGAGCCATGCCAGAAGGCTACCTGCCCATCTTGGTGATGGTCGTCATCACCTTCGCGTTCGCAGCGATCGCGCTCGGCGTCTCTGCGATCCTGGGCCCCAAGCGTCACAACTCGGCCAAGGGTGAACCCTACGAATCCGGCATCCTGCCGTTCGGCGACGCTAAGCGGCGCTTCCCCGTGCAGTTCTACATGGTGGCCGTTTCCTTCATCCTCTTCGACGTCGAGGTGATCCTCATGTATCCCTGGGCGGTCGCCGCGCGCAAGCTGGGCGTGTTCGGGCTGGTTGTCATGGCCACCTTTTTGATTGTGCTGCTCGTAGGCTTTATCTACGAATGGAAGAACGACGCGTTCAAGTGGCAGTGAGGCGGAGCAACCATGGGGATCGAAGAACGTCTTCCCGATGAGGGATTCATCACCAACGTCCTCGAGCAGGCCGTCAACTGGGGCCGCAAATGGTCCATCTATCCGTTGACCTTCGGCCTGGCCTGCTGCGCCATCGAGCAGATTGCCGCGGGCGGCAGCCGGTTCGACATCGCCCGGTTCGGCTCCGAGGTGTTTCGCGGCTCGCCGCGCCAGGCCGATCTGCTGATCGTCTCCGGCCGCGTGAGCAACAAGATGGCGCCGGTAGTCAAACGCATCTACGACCAGATGCTGGAGCCCAAGTGGGTGATCGCCATGGGCATCTGCGCCAGCGCGGGCGGCCCCTTCAACAATTACGCGGTCGTGCAGGGCGTGGATAAGCTGATCCCCGTGGACATCTACGTGCCCGGCTGCCCGCCTCGGCCTGAGGCGTTGTTCTACGCGCTGACGCTGCTCCAGAAGAAGATCCAGAAGGAAAAGTTCCGCGATCGGGCCTATGGACGAATGACGAAGGACGAATGACGAAGGAGCGCCTTTGTCATCAATCAGCAGTCTTCGTCTTCCGTCTTTCGTCTTTCGTCAACTCGTCAGGTATAAAGCATGAGCCAAGCAAATTTAGCCGTTGACAAGCTCAAAGCGCAGTTCCCCAACGCCGTGCAGGCGGTCAGCCAGTTTCGGGGCGAGACCACGGTCGTCGTCCGTGCGCAGGATCTCGTGGCTGTCGCGCGGTTCCTGCGGGACGACTCCGAGCTGAAGTTCAACCATTTGGCCAATCTCACCTCGGTGGATTGGAGCCAGTACCCGGGATACGCCGGCCCTGTGCCGGGCGCCAAAGAGCGTTTCACCACCGTGTACAACCTCCTTTCGACCGGCGCCGGCCAGCGCCTGACCCTCAAGACCCCCGCGCCCGGCGGCGACAGCCCGGTCGTCCCCAGCCTCACCGGCCTTTGGCCCGGCGCCAACTGGCCCGAGCGCGAAGTCTATGACTTGATGGGCATTAAATTCGAGGGTCATCCGGATCTGCGCCGCATCCTGCTGCCCAACAACTGGACGAGCCACCCGCTGCGCAAGGAATTCCCGCGCGGCGGCGAGTCGGTGCCTTTTTCCATGACCTGGGAGGACGAAGAATTCGCCTCCTTCGGCCAGCAGATCATCGAAGCCAAAGCCGCACCCCAGGCGCCGCCGAAACAGGCGGATGCCAACAAACACATGATCCTCAACATGGGGCCGCACCATCCCGCCACCCACGGCGTCCTGCGCGTCGTGGTCGAGCTGGATGGCGAAAGGGTGGTGGCTGCCTACCCCGACCTCGGCTACCTGCACTCCGGCTTCGAAAAACAGGGCGAGTCCATCCGCTACAAGGATTTCACCCCCTACACCGACCGCTCCGACTACGTATCGTCGATGAGCAACAACCTGGGCTACGCACTGGCGGTCGAGAAGCTGATGGGGGTCGAAATCCCGCCGCGCGCCCAGGTGATTCGCGTCATTATGGCCGAGCTCCAGCGCCTGGCATCGCACCTGCTCTGGCTGGGCACCCACGTGATGGATGCCGCCGGCATGAGCCACGCGATGCTGATGTACTGCTTCCGCGAGCGCGAGCAGCTCCTCGACATCCTGGAGCTGGTCAGCGGCGCGCGGTTGACCACGTCGTACATCCGGCCTGGGGGCGTCTGGAAGGACGTGCCGCCCAGCTTCGCGGACCGGGTGCAGGATGTGCTGCGGGCCTTCCCCAAGCGCATCGACGAATACGAACGCATGGTTACGAACAACCCGGTTTGGAAGGCGCGTGCCATCGGCATCGGCAAGCTCACGACCGAGCAGGCGCTGGCGCTCTGCGTGACCGGCCCCATGCTGCGGGCGACGGGGCTGGCGTTCGACTATCGCAAGGCCCGCCCCTACAGCGGCTACGAAAACTACGATTTCAAGATCCCGACCGCCACCGAGGGCGACACCTTCGCGCGCTACATGGTGCGCCTCGAAGAGATGCGCCAGAGCCTGCGCATCATCGAGCAGGGGCTCAAGAACCTGCCCGACGGCCCCGTGTGGACCGTAGACCGCAAGATGGCGCTGCCGCCCCGCCAGGAGCTGGACACCAGCATGGAGGCGCTGATCCATCACTTCAAGCTGATGACCGAGGGCTTCACGCCGCCCAAGGGCGAGGTCTACGAGTGCGTCGAAGGACCGCGCGGCGAGCTGGGCTTCTACCTGGTTAGCGACGGCACCGCGCACCCCTACCGGCTGCGCTACCGCACGCCCTCGTTCCATAACTTGCAGGCCACCAACACCATGGCCGCCGGCGGCCTGATCGCAGACCTGGTCCTGATCATCGGAACGGTCGATATCGTGTTGGGTGATGTAGATCGCTGACGGTCACAGGTTGGTAAAGTTGAAGGTTGAAGGTCAAACTTTTCACCTGCAACCTTGAACCTTCGACCTGTAACCCGGTATACCTGGAGGCACGAGTGCTGTCTGAACAAGCCAAGAGCGAAATCCGAACCCTACAGGCCCGCTATCCCGTGGCCCGCTCTGCCTTAGGGCCGGCGCTGTACGTCGCCCAGCGTGAGACGGGCTGGCTGCCGCCCGGCGTGCTGGCCGAAGTCGCCGGGCTGTTCGGCCTCGACGTGGCGGAAGTGGGCGAGTTTGCCAGCTTCTATCATATGTACAACACCCACCGCGAGCCGGGGCAGTACAACATCGAGCTCTGCGACAACGTGCCGTGCATGTTGGGCGGCGCCGCCGGGCTGGGCGACCTGCTCCGCGACCGGCTGGGCATCGACTTCGGCGCGACCACCCCGGACGGCCAGTTCAGCCTCGGCCACATTGAGTGCCTGGGCTCCTGCGCCACCGCCCCCATGTTCATGTGCACCGAGAAGGCCACCGGCCGCATCCGCTACTTCGAGGAGCTGAACACGCCCGAGAAGCTGGACGAAGTGCTGGCGCTGCTCCGCGCGGGCCGCGGATTCGACACCTGCGAACGCTGGCCGCTGGGGCCGGCGCGCCACGGGGGCAAGGCGGAAACCAACTTCCTGCTGGCCCGCGTCGACAAGCCTGATTCGCACACGATCGCCACCTACATCGCCGACGGCGGCTACGCAGTGGCGCGCGGCGTCATCGCGGGCGGCGGGGCGATCCCGCAGCGGTCCCCCGGCGAGGTGCTGGACGAGGTCAAAACCGCGGTCGTGCGCGGTCGCGGCGGCGCCGGGTTCCCGGCCGGCTTGAAGTGGACCTTCCTGCCGGCGGGCAAGCACCCCCGTTACCTGGTCGTCAACGCCGACGAGTCCGAGCCCGGCACCTTCAAGGATCGCATGATCATGGAGTACGATCCCCACCAACTGCTCGAGGGAATCATCCTGGCGTCCTACGCCATCGAGGCCGAGCGCGCGTTCATCTACGTGCGCGGCGAGTACTATTTTGCCGCGCAGCGGCTGGAAGGCGCGATCGCCGAAGCGGAGGCCAAGGGCATCCTGGGCGACAACGTTTTCGGTTCAGGCAAGAAGCTGAAGGTGGTCGTCCATCGCGGGGCAGGCGCCTACGAATGCGGCGAAGAGACCGCGCTGCTCTCATCGCTCGAAGGCTACCGCGGCCATCCGCGGCTCAAGCCGCCCTTCCCCGCCGTTGAGGGCCTCTATCGCAAGCCCACCATCGTCAACAACGTCGAGACCATCGCCAACATGTCGCACGTCATGCGCGAGGGCGCGAAATGGTACCGGCTGCACGGCACCCCGGACAGCGCAGGCTTCCGCGTCTTTTGTCTCAGCGGGCAGGTGAAGCAGCCCGGCCTGTACGAGCTGCCCCACGGCGTCACCCTGCGCGAGCTGATCTACGATTTCGGCGGCGGACTGACCGACGAGGCCGGCGAGCTCAAGGCGGTGATCCCCGGCGGCCTGTCGGTGCAGCTGCTCGATGCCAGCCAACTGGACACCCCGCTGGACTTTGAGCACGTCGCCGCCCAGGGCTCCAGCCTCGGCTCGGCCGCGGTGATCGTCATCGGCGCGCACCAGAGCCTGGTCGAAGTGGCCCGCCGCACGCTGGCGTTCTACCGCGAGGAGAGCTGCGGCAAGTGCACCCCCTGTCGCGAGGGCACGCCCTGGCTCGAGGCCATCCTGGAGCGCATCGAACACGGCGAGGGCCGCGTCGATGACATTGCCCTGATGACTTGGATCGCCGACATGATCGGCGGCAAGAGCTTCTGCCCGTTCGGCTATGCCTCGGTTTGGGGTCTCCAAAGCAACCTGGCCAAGTTCCGGCCCGAGTTTGACGCCGCGATCGCCCGTTCTACGGGCGCGCCGGTCATCCCGGTCCGGCCGACCTACCGGCCCGACACCGGCGTATCCTCCGGCGTGACCGAGCCCAGCCTGCCGCTCGAAGAGAAGTACAACGCGCCGACGCATCGACGCTGATTCGCTGATTCGCAAATTCGAGGGTTCCTATGCCTGATCTGGTCAATGTGACCATCGACGACATCAAAGTAACCGTGCCCGCAGGGACGCTGGTGGTGGATGCTGCGAAAACGGCCGGCATCAACATCCCCATCTTCTGCTCGCACTCGAAGCTCGATCCGCTGGGCGCGTGCCGCATGTGCACGGTCGAGTTTATCGGGCCGCGCGGCAGCAAGCTGGACACCGCCTGCACCGTGCGCGTCAGCGAGGGGATGGTTGTCCGCACCGACACCCAACAGGTGAAGGCGTTCCGCGAGGCCAACCTCAGCTTCCTCCTGATCAACCACCCGCTGGACTGCCCCATCTGCGACAAGGGCGGCGAGTGCCCGCTGCAGGATCAGACGGTGGCCTACGGGCCGGGCGTCAGCAAGTTCGTGGAGTCGAAGCGCCGCAAGAACAAGCACTACCCCATCAGCGACCTGATCATGCTGGACCAGGAGCGCTGCATCCTGTGCTGGCGCTGCATGCGTTACCTGGAAGAGTGGGAAGACAAGCCGCAGATCGGCCGCTTCGAACGCGGCGGCGAGACGGTGATCGACGTCTTCCCGGGCCAGCCGGTGGACGCGAAGACCTCGGGCAGCATCATCGACATCTGCCCGGTCGGCGCGCTGACGAGCCGCGTCTCCCGTTTTCGCTACCGGCCCTGGGAGGTGCAGAAGACCAACAGCATCTGCACGCTGTGCCCGGTCGGCTGCAACCTGCGGCTCGATGAGCGCTCGCACGCGCTGCGCCGCATCGTCGCGCGCGAAAACCTGGCCGTCAACGACGCGTGGATCTGCGACAAGGGCCGGTTCCTGCACCAATACGTCGACCATGCCGAACGGCTGAAGACGCCGCTGGTGCGCGATTCCCAAACCAACACGCTGCGCGAGGCCACCTGGGACGAGGCGCTCAACCGTGTCGCCGCCCGGCTGGATGAGCTGGCCACCGTGCATGGGGCCAACGCGGTCGGCGGCGTCGCCGCGGCCCGCGTCAGCAACGAAGCCGCCTATCTCTTCCAGAAATTCTTCCGCGCGCTGGTCGGCACGAACAACGTCGATTTCCCGGACGGCGCCGCGGTCAAATCCCAGCCCCTGGGGCTCCCGGCGATCACCGACATCGCCAAGAGCGACGTCATCGTGCTGGTGGGCATCGATCCCAGCGAAGCCGCTCCCGTGCTGGCCCTGCACATCAAACGCGCGGTCCGCCGCGCGGGCGCCAGGTTGGTGATCGTCAACCCGCGGCGCATCGAATTGGCGCGCTACACCCCGGCCAACGGCGTCTACCTCCCCGTGCTGCCGGGCAACGAAGCAATCGTCCTGCGCGATCTGGCCTCCGCCATCCAGGCGAACAAGGCCGCAGATCAACAAACAAATCGCAAATCGCAAATCGCAAATCGCAAATCATCTGACCCCGCCGTCGATCTCTTAACCGCCGCCAAATCGCCCCTCTTCATTTACGGCCCCGACGCGGCCCGCGGCGAGCGCGGCCGGGCCGCGGTGACCGCGCTGAGCAACCTGGCCATCCTGCTGGGCTACAGCGACCGGCTGGCCTACATCGGCGCCGAAGCGAACAGCCAGGGCGTGAGCGACATGGGCCTGCTGCCCGAAACCCTGCCGGGCCCCCTGCCGGTCGGCGATGCTGCGGTGCGCGAGCGGCTGGGCAAGCTCTGGGGCGTGCCGCCGCCGGCCGAGGCAGGCCGCTCCTACGACAAGCTGGTCGCCGGCGGAGTCAAGGCACTCTACGTCATGGGCGCCGATCCCGCCATCGTAGCAGCCAACGCCGAGGCGCTGGCCGGGCTGGAGTTCCTGGTCGTTCAGGACATGTTCCTCACCGCGACCGCGCAACTGGCCGACGTCGTGCTGCCGGCGTGCAGCTTTGCCGAGGCCGACGGCACGTATACCAACCTGGAGCGCCGCGTGCAGCGTGCGCCGCAAGGCATCCGCGCCCAGGGCGCCAGCAAGGCCGATTGGGCGATCCTGGCCGCCCTGGCCGAAAAATGGCTGGCCAACCAGACCTTCGAGGTTTCCGAAACCTCGAAGGTCTTCACCGCGGCCGTCCCCGACTGGAAACGCAAGAAGCGCGCCAAGGCCAAGACCGGACCGGCCCCCAAGCCCTGGAATTATCCCACGGCCGCGGCCGTGCTGGAAGAGATCGGCAAGGCCGTGCCCGCCTACGCCGGCATCCGCTGGGACACCCTGGGCGACCTCGGCGTGCAGTGGCCGGCCGCCGCGCTGGCCCGCCCCGCACGCCGCACCGAGCCGGTGGACGTTGCGGCCATTGCCGCGGCCCAAACAGGCAGCTATCTGCTGGTCAGCGGCCCCCTGCTGTGGGCCGGCGGGCTGATGCAGTGGGGCGCCGAGCAGATTCGCGCCCTGGCCCCGGCGCCGTTCGTCGCGCTCAACCCGGCCGACCTGGCCGCCCGCGGCCTGGCGGAAGGCAGCCAGGTGACGGTGACCGCAGCCCGTGCGGCGGTGACTGTGCTCCTGAAGGCTGACCCGGCCGTGCAGCCCGGCACAGCCTGGATGCCCTATGGCCTGCCCGGCGCACCCGCGGAGACATTAGGGGCAGGTAGCGGAGAAACTGCCGTAGTGGTGAGTTAGTGAGATAGTGAGATAGTGAGATAGTGTTGCAGCATCGCACTATCGCACCATCGCACTACCGTACTATCGCACTATCGTACTATCGCACTAGGAAACTAAACCTATGGACTGGATCAACCTGATTCTCATCCCGGCGATCACGTCGCTCGTCTTCATCATCATCTTGCTGACCGGCTTCGCGTACCTCACGTGGGTCGAGCGCAAGCTGATCGGCCGGTTCCAGATGCGCCTCGGCCCCAACCGGGCCTGGAAGTTCGGCCTGGGCCACCCCATCGCGGATGCGCTCAAGATGATCTTCAAAGAGGAGATCATCCCCGCGCGCGCCGACAAGGTGCTGTTCGTGCTGGCGCCCGGGCTGGCCGTCGCGTCCGCGCTGCTCATGTTCGCCGTGGTGCCGGTCGGGCCCATGCTGAAGCTCTTCGGCCGGGATGTCCCCCTGATGATCGCCAATGTCAACATCGGCGTGCTCTGGGTGTTGGCGATCGGCGGCGTGGGCACCCTGGGCATCATCCTGGGCGGCTGGGCCAGCAACAACAAATACTCGCTGCTGGGCGCGCTGCGCACCAGCGCGCAGATGCTGTCGTATGAGCTGCCGATGGGCGTCCTCCTGCTGGCGGCGCTGCTGGTCTACGGCACCTTCAACCTGAATGAAATGGTGACCGCCACCCTGCCGTGGTATCTGCGGGGCTGGCTGCTGCTGGCTTTCCCGCTCTATTTCATCGCCATGCTGGCCGAAACCAGCCGCAAGCCCTTCGATTTCCCGGAAACCGAGAACGAATTGGTGGCCGGTTTCGGCACCGAATACGGCAGCATCAAGTTCGCACTCTTCTACATGACCGAGTACCTGCACGTCCTCGGCGCCAGCGGCGTCGCCGTCTCGATCTTCTTCGGCGGCTGGCGCGGACCGTTCGTCGAGCAAGTGCCCGTGCTGGGCGTGGTCTATTTCGTAGCCAAGATCCTGGCCATGATCTTCCTGTTCATCTGGGTCAGCGCCAGCGTCCCGCGGCCCCGCTACGATCAGTTGTTGAAGTTCTGCTGGACTTTCCTCTTGCCGTTGGCGTTGGTCTACATGGTGATTACGGCAGTGATGGTGGTGTTGCTCTAGATGAGGTGGTGTGATGCCAAGTGTGAGTGACGTTTTCCAGGGGATCGGCGCGACCGTCCAGGCGATGGGCCTGACGCTGAAAAATCTATTTGCCGGCCCCTTGACGGTGCAATACCCCGAGCAGCCGGCCGTGGTCTACCCGCGGTTTCGCGCCCGGCACGAGCTGCGGCGCTACGAGAACGGCCTGGAACGCTGCATCGGCTGCATGTTGTGCGAGGCGGCTTGCCCCACCGGCGCCATCCACGTCGAAGCGGCCGAAAACGATCCCGCCCACCCGGTGAGCCCCGGTGAACGCTATGCCAGCGTCTGGGAGGTCAACCTGATGCGCTGCGTCTTCTGCGGCGACTGCGAGACCGCCTGCCCGGTGGAGGCCGTCGTGCTGGGCCACGACTTCGAGCTGGCCGTCCATCATCGCGACGGCTTCCTGTGGACCAAAGAGATGCTGTTGGAACCGACGCACCCGAATGTTGTGGTGAGAGCAGAGTAGTTGAAAGTTAAAGGTTCAAGGTTCAAGGTCATCCTGCAACCTTGAACTTTGAACCTTCAACCTGAGTGAGGCCTGCATGTTCTTGTTCATCATTTTCGCCCTGATCGCCATCGTCGCCGCAGTCGGCGTGATCGTCAGCCGCAAACCGGTCTACAGCGCCCTGTTCCTGTTGTTGAACTTCGCCACCCTGGCCGCGTTCTACATCATGCTGGAAGCGCAGTTCATCGCGGCCGTGCAGATCATCGTCTACGCCGGCGCCATCGTCGTGCTCTTCCTGTTTGTGGTGATGCTCATCGGCGGCGGCGAGCTGACCGACATTCGCGACCGGAACAAGTCCCTGCGCCAACGGCTGACCGCCCCGCGCATCACCGCGCTGGTGCTGGGCCTCCTGCTGCTGGCCGGTATCGTCTTTGGCCTGGTCACCGGTCAGCTGAATCCGGCGCAGGGCAGCGCGGCGGCCTTCGATCACGGCAGCGCCCAGGCCATCGCCTCGGTGCTCTATACCGACTATCTGTTGCCCTTCGAGCTGGCCGGCATCTTGCTGCTCGTCGGGCTGGTAGGCGCAGTGGTGTTAGCCCAGCGCGAGGCATGAAAGGTGACGCTTGATGTGTAAACAGGGCGAGAGACCGGACTCGAGGCTTTAGCCGGTTTCTCCGTTTGAGCGTCAGACCGCCTGAAGGCTCGCGTCCGCCGCCGACGATATGTTGATATGCGGTTCATCACGCCGAACGACCAGCGTCACATGCCGCAGACGTCACCACAACTGATGAAAACCAAGCGGAGCATCCTGAGCGGAGCACCGCAGTGCGCAGTCGAAGGATGAGAAGCGGCTCATTTTCGGGACAAGCATCTCGCTGCAAGTACGAGGCACGAGATTCTTCGCTGAGGTCTCACCGTAACGAAAGTTGGGCCGTTAACCCGCTCAGAATGACAGATTACGCAATACGCAACACGCAACACGCAACACGCAACACGGAGCAACTCATGGTTCCGACATCCTACTACCTGATCCTCAGCGCGATCCTCTTCACGCTCGGCGTCACCGGCGTGATGGTCCGGCGCAACGTCCTGATCATCTTCATGTCCGTGGAGATGATGCTCAACGCGGTCAACCTGACCTTCGTTGCGCTCGCGCGCCAGTTCCTGAGCTTGAACGGCCAGATCTTCGTGTTGATGGCCATGGTCGTCGCCGCGGCCGAGGTCGCCATCGGGCTGGCCATCGTCATGACGATCGTCCGCAACAAGGACACGACAAACATTGAGGACGTGAATCTGTTGAAAGGTTGACGAAAGACCGCAGACCAAGGACGAAAATAGCTTTCGTCATTCGTCATTCGTCATTCGTCCGTTTGGGGAGTTCTCATGCTCGACACCGCCTGGTTAATGCTCGCTTTCCCCGCCTTGGGGGCTTTGATTATCGCCTTGTTCGGCACGCGGCTGGGCAGACGCGTCGTGGGCCTGTTGGGCCCCGCGATGGTGCTGGCGAGTTTCGGCGTGGCCGTGTGGCTGTTCGTCACCATGCTTGGCCTGCCCGCGGAAGAACGCCGCCACGAGATCGTGCTGTGGCAGTGGATGGCGACCGGCAGCTTCAGCGTGGACATTGCGCTGCTGCTCGATCAGCTTTCCATCACCATGGCGCTCGTGGTCACCGGCGTGGGCTTCCTGATCCACGTCTACTCGGTCGGCTACATGCACGACGACCCCCGCTTCCCGCGCTTCTTCGCCTTCCTCAACTTCTTCATCCTGATGATGTTGACGCTGGTGCTGGCGAACAACTACCTGCTGCTCTACGTGGGCTGGGAAGGCGTGGGCCTGGCATCCTACCTGCTGATCGGCTTCTGGTTCGAGAAGCCCGCCGCGGCCGATGCGGGCAAGAAAGCGTTCATCGTCAACCGCGTCGGCGATTTCGGCCTGGCGCTGGCCATCATGTTCATCTGGACCACCCTGGGCACGCTCCAGTTCACCGGCGTGTTCGAGCGCGCACCGGGGATCTGGGGCGTGGGCGGCCCGATGGCCGTCACGGTGACGATGCTCCTGCTGCTGGCCGCCACCGGCAAGAGCGCGCAGCTCCCGCTCTACGTCTGGCTGCCCGACGCCATGGAAGGCCCCACCCCCGTCTCGGCCCTGATCCATGCCGCCACCATGGTGACTGCCGGCGTCTACATGATCGCCCGCTCGGCCGTCCTGTTCGGCCTGGCCCCCAGCAGCGCCATGTGGGTCGCGGTCATCGGCGCCATCACCGCGCTCTTCGCCGCCACCATGGCGTTGACGCAGGTCGACCTCAAGCGCATCCTGGCCTATTCCACCATCTCGCAGCTCGGCTACATGTTCCTGGCGGTGGGGGTCGGCGCGTATGCCTCCGGTATCTTCCATCTGGCCACCCACGCGTTCTTCAAGGCCCTGCTGTTCCTGGCCGCCGGCAGTGTCATGCACGGCCTGCACGGCGAGCTGGACATCCGCAAGATGGGCAACCTGCGGGCCAAGATGCCGACCACGTACTGGACCTTCCTGGTCGGCGCGGCCGCGCTGGCAGGCATCCCGCTCCTCTCCGGCTTCTTCAGCAAGGACGAGATCCTGTGGTACGCCTGGCAGAAGTCGCCCCTGCTGTGGGCGGTCGGCCTGCTCACCGCGGCCCTGACCGCGATCTACTCGTTCCGCGCCGTATTTGTGCCGTTCTGGGGCCAGGAGCGCGACAAGAAGCTGCACCACCACGCGCATGAGTCGCCCCGGGCGATGACCGTGCCGCTGATCATCCTGGCCGTCGGCGCAGCGCTGGCCGGCTACATCGGCCTCCCGCGGCTGTCGCTGATCGAGCACTGGCTGGAGCCGGTCTTCCATGCGGGCGCCGCCGCGGCGGCCGGGGCCGGAGAGGCGGCGGCCGGGGCCGCACAGGCCGCCGCGCACGACCCCATCGAGTGGGTGCTGCTGGCCGTGTCCGCGCTGGTGGCGCTGGGCGGCGCGTTCTTCGCCTACCGGGCCTACGTGGTCAATACCGACATCCCGAAGCGGATCCGCGAGTCGCTCGGCTGGTTCGCGAAACTGGTGGAGAACAAGTACTACGTCGATGAGCTGTACAACATGGTCATCGTGCAGCCGCTGCGCGACCTGGGCGGCTGGCTCGCCCGGGTCTTCGATCAGCGCGGCATCGATGGTGCAGTGAACGGCATCGCCGGCGCCACGGGCTGGGTCGGCCAGCAGGCGCGCAAGCTGCAAACCGGACTGGTGGGGATGTACGCACTTTCGATCCTGCTCGGCGCAGTGGCGCTGTTGGCGTGGCTGGTGATAAGGTAGAGGTGATTCTTGACAGCGGTCTATCTCGACGTGTGTTGTTTGAATCGGCCTTTTGACGATCAGTCACAGCCGCGGGTTCGGCTTGAGGCAGAAGCTGTTTTATTCATTCTGTCTGCATGTGACACCAGACAGTGGGAATGGGTCAACAGCGAAGCGATCACCCTGGAAATTAACCAAACACCCGATCCGGAACGCAGGCGTCGCGTGCGAGTGTTGGCTTCACGTGCCCATCGCACCGTTGTGGTCAAACAGACCGAGTTGGATCGTGCCGAGCAATTAGAGCGAATGAAGTTTTCTGGGTTCGACGCGCTGCATCTTGCGTGCGCGGAAAGTGGCGGTGCAACAGTTTTCTTGACAACGGACGATAAGCTGCTTCGCAAGGCAGCCGCTCGCGCCCAAGAACTGCACGTGCCAGTGAAGAACCCATTGAACTGGTTGAGGGAGGTCAGCTAGACATGAATATGACGATGATGACTTTGGAACAAGTGCGTATGGCAGGGTTGAAGGCGCTTGCACGCGATCTGGGATCGGTAGGCATGGTGCGGTTCTTGCAGCAATTCGAGATGGGACAGGGCGACTACACCGCAGAACGCCACACCTGGCTTGGAAAGCGTTCTGTGCGGGAACTGGTTGAAGAGATTGAACGCCAGCGCAAAGTGGTCGCTGAGTAGTCACATGGCAATCAAGAGTAAGCCCTTATGAATCCAAACATTCCATTGCTCTCTATTATTACCTTCCTGCCGCTGGCAGGCGCCGCAGTGCTCCTGTTCCTGCCGGGCGCGAAGCTCCAGAAGTGGTGGGCGCTGCTGGTCAGCCTGGCCACGTTCGCCGTCTCCTGCCTGCTCTTCGCCTGGTGGAAGGCCGGCGAGGCGGGCATGCAGTTCGTCGAACGCGCCGGCTGGGTGCCGCAGTTCAACATCCAGTACTTCCTGGGCGTAGACGGGATCAGCCTCTTCCTGGTGCTGCTCACCACCTTCCTCACGGTGCTGGTGCTGCTGTTCTCCTGGCAGGGGGTCGAGAAACGGCTGAAAGCCTACCTGATCCTCATGCTGCTCCTCGAAGCCGGCATGATCGGCGTCTTCCTGGCGCTGGACCTGGTGCTGTTCTACGTCTTCTGGGAGCTCACCCTGATCCCGATGTATTTCCTGATCGGCGGCTGGGGCGATCCGCACGGCACCTACACCTTCCTGGGCCGGGTCATGCCGTGGCGCATCTACGCGGCGCTCAAGTTCTTCCTCTACACCCTGGCCGGCAGCGCGCTGATGTTGGTCGGCATCCTGGTGCTTTACCGCTACACCGGCACCTTCGACCTGCTCGCGCTGCAGAAGATGGGGTTCCCCCCCAACCTGCAGTTCTGGCTCTTCCTGGCGTTCGGCCTGGCCTTCGCCATCAAGGTGCCGATCTTCCCGTTCCACACCTGGCTGCCCGATGCGCACGTGGCCGCGCCCACCGGCGGCTCGGTGATCCTGGCCGGCGTGCTGCTGAAGATGGGCACCTACGGCTTCGTCCGCTTCTGCCTGCCCCTCTTCCCTGATGCCACCCGCCGGCTCGTGCCCTGGGTGCTCACCCTGGCGGTCATCGGCATCCTCTACGGCGCGCTGGTGGCGCTGGCGCAGAAGGACCTCAAGGCGCTGGTGGCCTACTCTTCGGTGGCGCACCTGGGCTATGTGATGCTGGGCATCATGGCGCTGAACGTACAGGGCATCGCGGCCGGAACGCTGCAGATGGTCAACCACGGCCTGAGCACCGGCGCCCTCTTCCTGATGGTCGGCATGCTCTACAACCGGCGGCACACGCGTCTGCTGGCCGACTTCGGCGGCCTGTGGAAGCAGATCCCGCTGTACGGGTTCCTCTTCGTCATCGTGGTGCTGTCGTCAGCCGGGCTGCCCGGCCTGAACGGCTTCGTGGGCGAGTTCAACATCCTGTTGGGTGCGTTCCAGGCCAACCGGGTCTTCGCCATCTTTGGCACTGCCGGAATCATCCTGGCCGCGTGGTACCTGCTGCACGCGGTGCGCCAGATGCTGCACGGCCCGCTGACCAAGCCCGAGAACCAGAGCGTGCGTGACCTGAGCGTGCGCGAAGTGCTCGTCCTGGCGCCGATCATCGTGCTCTTCTTCGTCATCGGCCTGTTCCCGAACCTGTTCCTGGACAAGATCAACCCGTCGGCTCAGGCAGTCGTCGATGCGCTGAACGCACCGCGGTCCGCGGTGACCATGGTGGTGGACAAATGACTTTACCGACGCTTAACTTCGTTGCTCTGCTGCCCCAGATCATCCTGGTGGTAGTGGCGTTGGTGGTGCTGATGCTCGACCTCGCGCTGCGCGACAAGCGGCCGTTGGCCTGGCTCAGCTTCCTGGCAGTGGTGGCCGCGCTGGCTGCCGTGTTGTTCGTCAGGCCCGCCGCGCCCGCTTTCCAGGGCATGGCGTTGGCCGACGGCCTGGGCCTGTTTGCCGCCGCGGCCGTGCTCATCGCCGCCGGACTGGCCATCCTGCTGGCCGGCGAGCGGGCCGCGGATTTCACGGCCCGCCGCGGCGCCTACTTCAGCCTGCTCTTGCTGGCAACCGCCGGCATGCTGGCGATGGCCCAGGGCGCCGATTTCCTGACCATCTTCCTGGGGCTGGAGATCTTCTCGCTGTCGCTCTACATCCTGGTGGGGTTCAGCCGCAAGGACCTGCGCTCCGGTGAGGCCGCGCTGAAGTATTTCCTGCTGGGCGCGTTCGCCAGCGGCTTCTTCCTCTACGGCATTGCGCTCATCTACGGCGCCACCGGCAGCACCAATCTGGCCGCCATCACGCAGGCGATTGCACCCCTCTCGGTGTCGCTGCCGTTTGCGCCGCTGCTGCCGGTCGGCATCGGCCTGCTGCTGGTCGGCTACGGCTTCAAGGTGGCCATGGCGCCGTTCCACATGTGGACGCCCGACGTCTACCAGGGCGCGCCGACCCCGGTGACCGCGTTCATGTCGGTCGCCACCAAGACCGCGGCGTTTGCCTCGCTCATCCGCGTGTTGGCGGCCCTCATCACGAACGACAGGCCGTGGCTGCTCGCGCTGGCCGGCCTCGCCGTGCTGACCATGACGCTCGGCAACCTGGCCGCGCTGCGCCAAACCAGCCTCAAGCGCATGCTGGCCTATTCCAGCATCGCGCACGCCGGCTACGTGTTGGTGGGCCTGGCCGCGGGCAACCGGCCGGGGAGCGAGGGCGCCCTCTACTACCTTCTGGCGTACACCTTCATGAACCTGGGCGCGTTTGCCGTGCTCCTGGCCGTGCAGCGCCGCGACGAGAACGACGTCACCGGCGAACGAATGGCCGGGCTCGCGCACCGGCAGCCGGCCCTGGCCGTGTTGATGGCCGTGTTCATGTTCTCGCTGGCCGGCATCCCGCCGCTGGCCGGCTTCTTCGGCAAGTTGTACGTCTTCAGCGGCGCGGTGAATGCCGGGCTGACGTGGCTGGCCATCGTCGCGGTGATCAACAGCGCCATCGGCGCCTACTACTACCTGCGGGTCACCGTGTCGATGTTCATGGCCGACCCCGCGGCCGGGGCCGTCGACGCGCCCAGGCCCGGCTGGGCTGTTTGGGCTGCCATCGCCATCGCCGCCGCCGGCACGCTGATCCTGGGCCTGTGGCAGTGGCCCTGGACCGCGCTCATCCAAAAGGCCGTCAGCACCCTGGCGCAGCGGTAATCGGGCAACCGTAGCGCGGTCGTACCAAGGAATCGAGGCTTTAGCCGGTTAGGCTGCTCGAAAGCTCGATTTCGACGGCCTGCCGGCAGTTGAAACTGCGCCTACCATTGCAAAGTCGGCCTGTGCCGACTGGAACCCAGTCCACGCAGGTGGACTTTGCAATGGTAGCCGCAACTTCAGTTGCCAGGCAGGGCTTCGCCCTTCTCCATCCCCAAAATCCGCTTGACACAGTCCAAACTTGCTATATAATTAAGGCACTGATGATTGTGCCTATGGAGTGTGCTATGACCCCTATCTCCACTTCCGTGCGCATAAACGTTCTGCTTCCCGCCGACGTTGCCAGGACCCTGCGCGAGGTGGTGCCTCCGCGGAAACGTGCGCGTTTTGTGGCCGAGGCAGTCGAACGCGAGCTGCGCCGTGTACGGCTTGAGGCTGCGCTCGATGCCAGCGCCGGGGCCTGGCTGGATGCCGATCATCCCGACCTAGCTGACGGCCCAGCTATTGATCGCTGGATCGCGGAAGGACGCGCGCAACTGGATTGGGATCGCAGCGAGGAGAAATAGAATGCCCGCGTACCTGCTGGATACCGGCATTTTGATTCGCCATTTGCGTAATCGTCCTGGCTATCGCGAGCTTGTGCAGCGGTTGAACCGGAACGGCGACATTTACATCTCAGCCTTCACCCGCGTCGAGGTGCTGCGCGGCATGCGGGATCACGAACGCGAGCGCACCTTCGCTTTGCTGGATAGCCTTGTGACGCACCCGATCGATCGCGCGACCGCCGATCAGGCGGGCGAATGGCTGCGAGTCTGGCAAAGCCGCGGCATCATCTTGGGCGGTCCGGATGCTGTCATCGCCGCGTCGGCTCTGGCAGTGGGCGCTGCATTGGTCACAACCAATGCCCGGCATTTTCCCATGCCGGAGCTGCTGCTGCTGGGGGCGGACGAAGCCGGTCAATTGACGCTGGTGGATCGCTAACGTAGGGGCGCACCCTTGCGGTCGCCCGGTCGGGGCAGGCGGGGCAGGCGCAAGGCACTGCCCCTACAACAACATACCAACGTAGGGGCGCACCCTTGCGGTCGCCCGTTCGGGGCAGACGGGGCAGGCGTAAGGCACTGCCCCTACAGCAAGGATGCTTCTGGGAGAGGAGTTACTGTGTCAACTAACCCTATTTTGCTCACCAACGCCATCGTCCTGACCATGGACGACGCCCTCACCCAATACGAGCCTGGCGCGGTGGCCGTGCAGGACGATCGCATCGTGGCGGTCGGCCCCGCGGCCGCGCTGGCTGAGCAGTTCCCCGCGGCAAACGTCGTCGACTGCGGCGGCAAGGTGCTGATGCCGGGCCTGGTCAACGCGCACGGCCACGCGGCCATGACGCTGCTGCGCGGCCTGGCCGACGACCTGCGCCTCGACGTCTGGCTGCTCGGCTACATGATGCCGGTCGAGCGCTCCTTCGTCTCGCCCGAGTTCGTGCGGCTGGGCACCCAGCTTGCCTGCGCCGAGATGATCCGCTCCGGCACCACCTGCTTCGCCGACATGTACTACTTCGAGGACAGCGTGGCCCAGGCCACGGCCGACGCCGGCCTGCGCGGCGTCTTGGGCCAGACCGTGATGAAGTTTCCCGCGCCCGACGCGGCCTCCTACGAGGAGTCGGTAGAGCTGGCGCGCGCGTTCCTGCAGGCGTGGAAGGGCCACCCGCTGATCATGCCCTCGGTCGCGCCCCACGCACCCTACACCTGTCCCCCGGACGTCCTCCGGGCCTGCACTGCGCTGGCGGTCGAGTTCGACGTGCCCATGCAGATTCACCTGGCCGAAACCGCCCTGGAAGTGACCAACAGCCAGGCGGAAAACGGCATGACGGTGATCCCCCACGTCGAGCAGCACGGCATCTTCGGCGCCAAGGTGGTGGCCGCCCACTGCGTCCACGTGGACGGCCGCGAGATCCAGACGCTGCGGCGTTACAACGCCGGGGTCAGCCACAACCCGTCCTCGAATCTCAAGCTCGCGTCCGGCTTCGCGCCGGTCAAGGAGATGCTCAAGGCCGGCCTGGCCGTGGGCATCGGCACCGACGGCGCGGCCTCCAACAACGACCTGGACATGTTCGAAGAGATGCGGCTGGCCGCGCTGGTGGCCAAGAGCGCCAACAACGACCCCACCGTCCTGCCCGCCGCGCAGGCCGTGACGATGGCCACCCGGCTCGGCGCGCGCGCGCTGCACATGGAAGCGCTGATCGGCTCGCTGGCGCCCGGCAAGCGCGCCGACCTGATCCTGGTGGACATCGCACCGGTCCACAACGCGCCCCGCTTCCGCCGCGAGCCGGAGGCGGTTTACGCGCAGTTGGTCTACGCCAGCCACGCGGGCGACGTCACCGATGTCATGGTGAACGGCCGGTGGGTCATGACGGACCGGCAGTTGAAGACGTTGAACGAAGCGGAGCTGCTGGCCCAGGCCAGGGAGTATGCCCAGCGCATCGACGCGTTCCTGATCGCGCGCGAACAGTCGGTGCTCTCCAAGCTGGTCGCCATCGGCGGCGCGCAGGAGGGGGAAAGCTTCGAGGTGCAGGCCAAAGCCCGCCTGGCCGACCCGGCCCCGGTGCTGGCCGCGCTCGCCAGGCCTGATTTGGAGATCCTGCACGCGCGCCACTACCGCGAATACGACACCTACTTCGCCTTCGCCGACCCGGTCCAGGGGCAGCTGCGCCATCGCGAGGATGAATTCATCGACCCCGACGGCAAGGTGAGCAACGTGCGCTACCGCCTGACGCTGCTCGGCCCCGCGCGCGAAGGCCGCTTCCCCAGCGACGTGCTGCTCTCGCGCAGCCGCTTCCTGGCCCCGGCCCCGCACAGCCTCCGCTTCTACCGCGAATACTTCAAGCCGGTGCGCGAGCTCTTCATCCAGAAGGACCGCCTGCGCTGGCGCGTCCTCTTCCGCGGCACCGAGTTCTACCTCAACCTCGACCGGATCGAGCAGCCCGACCTGGGCTACTTCATCGAAGCCAAGAGCCGCACCTGGAGCCGCCGCGACGCCGAGCACAAAGCCGCCCTCGCCCTCGACCTCCTGACCAGCCTCGGCGTCTCCCCCGGCAACACCGTCGCCGAGGACTACGTCCAGATCGCGGGCGGGGAATAGGATTTCGTACGTTTATTTGTAAGTGAGGCAATTTGTAAGAGGAGCTCCGCATCCTCAGATGCGGAGCGGGTGTGAGGGGCCGTTCGCATCTGAGGATGCGAACTCCGCCCGTGTACTAAATCCGTTCAATCCTGCCCATCCGCTGTCCTACCCTCCAACGCCCCCGCCAGCTCCGCCACCTCCCCCTCCCGCCGGCCATACCCCATCTCCGCCACCATCCGCCTGGCGATCTCGAACTGCTCCCGCGCCCCCGCCGCATCCCCCAGCGCCAGGCACAGCCGCGCAACCTCCAGCCGGCAGTCCGCCTCGTGCAGCCGCATCCCCCCGCGCGTCGCGATGCCCAGCGCCTCGTCCAGGTCGCGCCGCGCCCGGCCGAACTCGCCCGTGGCGCGGCGCTGCACCGCGCGGGCTAATAGGCCAACAGCGACAAATTCCTGGTCCCCCGCCTGCCGCAGGCCCGTCACGGCCTGGTCGAGCTCGGAAGCGACAGACGCGAGGGCGGACGAAGGACGAAGGACGAAAGACGAAGGAGCCGGGTCCGCAGCGGGGGCCGCGGCGGTCCCGCCGGCGGAGGCCCGGGCCAGCGCCAGCATCAGGTGCGCCCGGCCCAGGGAGAGGTGGTCGAGGGCGATATCCAGCAATCCCAGGTATTGCTCCGCCCACTTCAACGTCTGCCCGGCCCGGCGCAGCACCTCCTCCGCCTGCCCCTGCGCCAGCAGCAGGTCGCAGTACCGGTAGCCCTGGAGCGAGTAGAGGAGCGGGTACCCCGGCTGCCGCGCCGCCTGCATCGCCTCCGCCTCCCGGAAGCGGGCCGCGGCCTCGTCCGTCCGTCCCGCCTGGTGCAGCGCGTCGGCCAGGGTCGTGCGGTTGCCCATGCGCTGGAACGCGTCGCCGCTGCGGTCGGCCAGCTCGACGCTCTGCTCCGCGGTGCGGAGCGCCGCGGGCAGGTCGCCGGCCGCCAGGGCGAGCTCGCTGAGGTTGCCGGCGTCGACCGCTGCACTTTTCCAGCCCTCCCGGGCGGTGTCTGCCTCCAGCCCCGCCTGCATCGGCTCCCGCGCCTCCGCCAGCCGGCCCAGCGCACGCAGTCGGAAGCCGGCCTGGCTCAGGACGAACGCCTTGTCGGCCTCCCGCAGCCCTGCGACCGGCCGGCCCCACGGCGGGTCGAAGAAACCGGCCAGCGCGGCCAACTCCGCGCCGAACGCGCCGAGTTTCTGGGTGGCGTAGAACTCATTTTGCCGGCTGATTCGTGCCCAGCACACCTCGTCCAGCGCCTCCTGGTGCCGGCCGGCCGCGCAGCCGTGCGCCACCGCGGCGTACAGCGGCGCCATCGCCTCGAGCGTGTCCGGCTGTTCGGGCGCTTGCTTCTTGTAGTACTCGTACAACCGGTCGTGCGCCTCCCGCCAGGCGGCCGCGTTGGTCCGCTTGAGCTGCTCGCCGAAGTGCTCGCGCACCAGGGGGTGCGCGTCGAGCACCTCGTCCCGGTGCCGGCTCTCCGCCGCGATCAGCTTCACCCGCCGCAGGCCTTCGAGCAGCCGCAGCCACGCAGCCGCGGACATCTTGCCGATGTGTTCGGTCAGGCCGGGGATAGGTGGCTCTGCCCGCACCGCCTCGATGGCCGCGAGCTCGGCGGGCCGGTCGAACAGCCCCAGCACCTGCAGCAGCTCGACCTCGGGGCCGGCCCCGAACCGGGCGGCAAACGCGGCCATCACTCGCCGCGGGTGTTTGCCCTTTTCCTCCGGTGCGTCCAGGTCGGGGATCTCCCGCGCGCGGGCCGCCGGGTGGCCCGGAAGCGCCTGCAAGTAGCTCGTCAGCAGCGTCACGGCCAGGGCATGGTTGCCGAACGCGGCCGAGACCGCCTCCAGTTCCGCATCCGTCCCCTGCACCCCGCCGATGCGCAGCAGCGCGCGGCCGGCCGCCGGGGAGAGGTGCTCCAGGTTCTCCTGCCGGGCCGTCCTCGCGAACGGCGCCAGGTCGGCCACGAGCTCGCGCGTGGTGATCACGCACAGGCCGGGGGTATCGCGCGCCAGCTCGGCCAACAGCACCGCCAGGCCCGGATCCTTGACCTTGCCCCGCTCCAGCGCCGTGTCCGACTGCAGCGGCTCCAGGCCGTCCAGGATGAGCAGCGTCTTCTGCGCCCGGACCAGGGCGGCCAGCCGCTCCCCCTTGTCCCACGGCGAGCCGGCCGCCGGGTCGGGATCGCCGAACCACCGCAGCGCCTGGCTGATGAACTGATCGGCCGAGGTCACGCGCTCGCCGGTGCCCTGGCTGTAGAAGGACCAGCCGAACACCCGCCGCGCGCCCCGGTAGTTGTCCGCCCCCAGCCGCTCCAGCCACTTGTTCACCAGCGTGGACTTGCCCACCCCGCCCCAGCCCACCAGGCTGACGACGTGCGTCTGGCCGGACGTCCAGGCGTCGTCCAGCAGCGCCAGCTCCCGGTCGCGGCCGAACAGCTCCGCGCCGGTGACCGGCAGGCGGCCGATGTCGATCTTCTCCGGCGGCGCCCAGGCCGGTGCCGGCGGCGCGGGCGGCCGGTAGGCGGGGTTGTCCACGATTTCGTAGATCTTGCCCGCGACCTCCGCAAAGGGCGTGTCCCAATCCTCTTTGAAGTCATGGGCCACCGACTTGTCGTCGCGCGGCAGCATCTGGATCGCCTTGAGCCACTCGACCGCCTGCCAGAAGCAGGGACGCACCAAAATAGGGATGAGAACCATCCCGGCGCTCTCGCGCCGCCGGAGCAGGTAGGGCACCTCCTCCTTGTTGCAGAAGTCCGAGGAGAGGTAGTCGGGAGAGATCAGGCAGACCGCCACGGCCGCATTCGCCATCGCCTGCTCGATCTCCGGATACCACGTCGCACCCGCGTCGATCTTGCGGTCATCCCAGACGACGATGCGCCCCGCCTGTTCGAGCACGCCCAGTTGGGGGCGCAGGCGGTCCTTCCAGACCTCGTCCTTGTGGCTGTAGCTGATGAAGACCGTGGGCTTGCTCATGCTGATCTCTGTTGCAGAAGTGTGTGCGGATGGGTTGTTGCCACAATTATATCACGCACCATGAGGACTGCGCAACGACAGTGAAGGGGTGTGGCTCACGTTTGGGGCAGAAAGTAGCGGAGCATCCTGAGCGGAGGCTGGCCGGCAGTTGAAACTGCGCCTACCGTTGCAAAGTCCACCTGCGTGGACTGGGTTCCAGTCGGTGCAGGCCGACTTCGCAACGGTAGCCGCAACTTCAGTTGCCAGGCGGGGTGCTTCGCCGTCGCGTCGATTGGGTTGTAGACCCGCTCAGGATGCTGCGCCTGAAAATGAAACACAGGCCTGCCGGCAGTTGAAACTGCGCCTACCGTTGCAAAGTCCACCTGCGTGGACTGGGTTCCAGTCGGTGCAGGCCGACTTCGCAACGGTAGCCGCAACTTCAGTTGCCAGGCGGGGTGCTTCGCCCTGGTGCAGTGCTTACTGCTTGACGACCAGGGGCAAGTAAATCTTATACTTATACACGGGTTCGGGTGGCAAATTCCAGAAGCCCCCACTCAGCGTGTAGACGCCGCCGCTGAGCGTTTCCGCGCCCGCCTGCCCGGCCGTGCCGCCCAGGCTGTAGCTGCCGCCCGTGCTGAACATGTAGCCGCTGTTGACGGTGTTCCACGTCAGATCATACCCGCCGCCCGTTTGGGCCTGGCTGGCGACCTCACCGGCAAAGATGACGGCCAGAACGAGCAGGAGCACCACACCCGGCTGCTTGAATTTCTTCATCATCGTCCTCCTGAGGATGGTTCCTCGTCTAGCGGATCGTCGCATTCTGTCCTTTGAGGATCAGCGGGCGGTTGATGGTCAAGGTGTCGGCCGAGAAGGTATTCACCGAATCGGCCTGAAAGATCAACGTCCCATCGGAGAAGCCGCTGGCCAGGGCTGCCTCGATGCCCCCGTACGGCGTGGGCGGCGAGCCATCGCCGCTGCCGCTCGTGCCGACGAACTTGACGTTGAGCGGCGCGATAGCGGTGATGTCGGCCTGATAGGTCGGGAAACGCTGATCAAGCGAGTACCAGGCCGGGGGGGTGTTCCAGCCGAAGTTCATCAGGAACTGGATCGGGTTCGTCGCGGTATTGTAGCCGTAGCCCACCCATGCGTGTCCCCCGATCGGGTACGTTGGGTTGTCGTTATTCTGTCCGCCCAGCCATACCGGCCGCAGCCACTGGATTTCGCTGACGATGATATTGGGAACGGGCGGCTCGTGGGAAAGCACGGTCGGCGCGTAGCGGAAGTGGTCGACCAGCGCCGAACGCGCGCCGCCCCCGTTGGCAGACGAGTCGTTCACCCCGAAGTACGTGTGCACCCCCACGGCGGCATGATAGCTGATCTTGGCTGCCTCGTTCGCCCCTGCGTCGGGAGGGTCGGTCTCGTCATCAGCCATGATGGCCCAGTTGTAGGTGGCCGCGGCCATGTTGACCGTGAGGGGGGTGTCGCCGTTGCTCATCCCGCTCCACAGGGCAGCCAGGGCGCTCTGGTAAGCCGTATTATTCGCAGCGATCCCCTGCGCAGCCGTGTAGAGGCCGAAATCCCAATAGCCATTCATGCCTAGACGGTGGTTCACGCTGTCGTACTCGAGCCGGCCTGCCCAGCCGGTGGGAATGCCGGGACTGCTCGCCAGCGGCGTGTAACCCCACGCCGTGCGATAGCGGCGCTCGTAGGTGACGGAATCGCTGCCGACCCCTGTGGGGGGCCATTTCCAGTAGTACATGAGCTGCGCGACGGCCGTCGCGGTGCAGCCGACGATGGCGTGCTCGTCGGTTCCGGGGGTCAGCACCGGACACTGGTCGTTGTACGGCGAGCCCTGGTGCCAGAGCGAGGTGAGCGGCAGCGCCATCGAGACGGGGGTGGCGGGCGCATTGGGATTCTGCGGGACGCGCCCTGCAATCAGGTCCGCCCAGTAGGTTGCGCGCTCCGCGAGTTGGTCGGTTGTCATGGTCAAGCTGCGGTCCAGCAGCGCCCGCTGCCGCCCGGCGATCTCATCCAGGACAAAGCGATAGTCGGGGCTCGCCGGGTCGTAGGTCCCCTGGGGGCTGTAGAGATAGACCGGCAGCAGGCGGTCGTCGGCGGCGCCCAGGCAAAAACCGCCTCCCTGTAGATGGGCGATGTAGGCCACGGTGACGCCGTCCACCTGGTACGGCTCCAGGCGTTCTACGACGGCAGCGGGTTGCGCCTCCGCCGTCACATAGCGCACAAAGGTCTCGACTGCCGCGCGCACCGCGTCCGCGCTGATAGGTGAAGCTTCGCCGGCCGGTTCGGCGCGTGCCGGGCTCGGCGCCCACGCCAGCATCAGTAACAGCAGCGCGACGCCGCACGCCAGCCGTAGGAGCCGATTTGTCGTATTCATGGGTCTGCCTCCTTTGGCATGCGGCTCTTACTGCAAGCTCACCAGTACGAGCACCAGCCCCTGCCCCTTGTCCAGGGCCGACAACGCCTTGCCGATGATCGCGCCCTGGGCCTGCGTCCGGTCGGTTGCCTTCATGGCACAGCCGGGGATGCTCGAAGTGGTCAACAGGTCGCCGGGCCGGATGGGGCCGGAGGACGCGTCGGCCTTGACGTAGACGCGGCCTGCCACCGCCACGGGCGTATCGCCATCCAGCACGCCGTCCTGGTGCAGGATCAATCCGGCCTGGATCCCGCCCGCACCGCTGACGATGCCCGCCACACGCGTGTCGTAGGGCTGGCTGCTCGCCATCAGCTTGCCGGGATGCGCGTCATCGATCACCAGCAGCGTGCCGGGCTCGGGCGCGCCTTTGCCCACCACATCGAACTTCTCGGCCAGGTCGCTGCCGCCGCGAATCTGCACGATATTGGCCGCGGCGGTGCCTGCCACGTCAAGCCTGGTCGTCGGGTTGTTGGTGCCGATGCCGACGTTGCCCGAGCCGTCGCCCTTGATGTACAGCCGGTTATTGCCCGTGTCGTCCTCGTAGATCTGGAAGTCGCCGCTCGCGCCGGAAGTGGCCACCGACCAGCGCGCAGTGCCGCCCTGGCGCAAGCGGATCCCGGTGTTGCCTGTCCCGCTGGCATCAACGGCGATGCGCGTGATCGTGTTGCCGCCATAGACCACCAGCTTCTCGTCCGGCGAGCTGGTGCCGATGCCGACCTTGCCGCTGCCGGTCAGGCTCATCACGTCGCCGATCGGGCTGTACCACAGGTTGAGGCGGGCATTGGCATCGGTCGCGCTCGGATAGCCGGCGACGGTCCAGGCCTTGCCGGCCGTGGTGTTCTCGAAGCTGAGCCGGGCGTAGTCGTCGGCGTTCTCCTCGAGCAGGACCTGCGGGCTGGTGGTCGAGCTGTTCGTGTCGAAGCGTCCGGCGACGCCCGTCGTGTTGCGGCCCCACACGCCTTCGCCGGAAGCCTCGCCTCTGCCGAGCACACCCGTGCCGGTGCTGCCCTGGGCAACGCCCACGCCCAGCACGCCCGTGTCTCCCTGGCCGTGCACACCCGCGCCATCGCTCTCCCCGAAGACGCCATCGGCATAGTACAGGCCCGTGCCCTTCACGCCCGCGCCGGCCTCGGACCAGGTGCGACCCCACACGCCGACGCCGGTGGCCCCCGCGGCAACCACGCTGTTCGAGCCGTAAACGCCGACGCCGTCGGCCGCCACGGTGATCTCGCCGGTGACGCCGGCCGGGATGCCCCCGGTGGGCGCCGTGCTGACCACCTTAAGGTTCTGATAGGCCGCGCCCTTGATCGTCGTGCCCGGCCGCAGCCCCTGCGCGTAGGGCGCCGCCCACAACGGCTGGCGCGGGCTGAGGGTCGTGTAGCTGCCGCTGCCCGCCGGACACCGCACGGCAATCTGCAGCCAACGCGCCGCCTGAAATGCGAGGTCAGTGAACTGATTGCCGGCGTTCAGGATCGCGGTGAAGAGGCCCTTGCTCACCGGGACTGCGGTTTGCGTCTCCGTTGTGCCCAGTTGCACGCCCCCGGTGGGGGGCGCGCCCGTGCCCGACTGATCCCACAGGCTGAACTGGAAGTCACACGTGCCGTTGACCAGGCTGCTGCCGGTCTTGAGCTGGCCCTGGTAGCTGAAGCCTGGGGTGATGGGGCCGGGCCCCCCGCCGCTGTCCGGCGCTGCAAGGCCGGCGTCGATGGTGGGGACAGCGCCGGCGGTGGCCGGCCCGCCCTCCTGGGCGGCGGCTGCACCGGCAGACAACAGGATCAAGACCACGGCCACCGTGGCCAGAACAAAGGAAGACGATCGCGGTTTCATGGACGGGATTCTCCTTTCAAGCTGGTTTTCGCGCGTTGGCGCCGGAGAGCCACGCGTTCACGATAGATAAATCCAGATCATCCTTCTGCACGAACGCCTCGGCGCCCGCTTCCTGGGCTGCGTCGCGAAAGCTGTGTGCCTGGTCATGGTGGGCGCTGACGATGATCACCCGCAGCCCCGGCGCCAGCGCCTTGAGTCGCGGCGCCCCTTCCAGTCCGCTGATGCCCGGCAGCATCACGTCCACCACGGCCAGGTCGGGCTGCAAGGCCGTAACCTGGGCCTCGGCTGCGGGAATGTCTCCGGCCTCGCCGGCGACATCCATGCCGGCGCGTTCCAGCAGCCTGTGCAATTGCAGGCGAAATGCTGGTTGATCGTCGACGATCAGAACGCGAAACACGATTGGGCCTCTGCTCAGAACCGCCGCATTCCCTGCACCACGACCCGACCCGGAAGAGTCACCCTGAAGCGCTCGCCTGGCTGCAGAAGGAATGACGTGTGTAGCGCCAAGCGTCTCGATGAAAGCGAAAACGAATCTCAATGGCGCCCGGTGCTTTCAGTCAGAATATAGCAGAAAGGAACGCGGTTGACATCGGGGTGCAGTACTGTCTTTGAACGGAGGGTGCCGGTACTGCAGTACCAGCGGCATGCGAAATGGCCGTTGCGCCGGGGATGCAGCCTCTGGTCCAGCGCCTGCGGGCGCTTCTCAACTTCAGGCGGGGGTTTCAAACCTCCGCCCAGCAAACCCCCGCCCGGCCTGCCACACCACGCCCACCGCCGTCCCCTGGCCCGGCGCCGACTCCAGGCGCCACTCCCCGCCGATCAGCGCGGCCCGCTCCCGGATGCCGGCGAGGCCGAAATGCCCCTGGCCGGCCAGCTCCTCGATGGCCTCAGGCGTGAAACCGCAGCCGTCATCCCGGACTTCCAGCTCGAGGCGGCCGCTGCCCGCATCCCAGGCCAGGTGCAGGCTGACGCGGTGCGCTTGGGCGTGGCGTGCCACGTTCGAGAGCGCCTCCTGCGCGATCCGGTACAGGTTGACGGCGGCCTCTTCTGGCAAGGACCGCAGCGCGGCGTCGGGCAGCAGGTCCAGTTGTACGGTTACGCCGTTTTGCCCGGACCAGTCCTCCGCCAGGGCGCGCAGCGCAGCGCCCAGCCCCAGGGTGTCCAGCATGGGCGGCCGCAGCGCGGTGCACACCTGCCGCAGCTCGTCGAGCA
>CAZELR010000053.1:0-30281 GCA_964513075.1 uncultured Anaerolineales bacterium | reverse complement strand
TGGCCGCGGCCAGCCAGTCGACGAAGTCATAGGCGCCCTTGCCCAGGTCGCCGATGCCGAACCGGCTGGGGAAGGAAGTAGGATGGCATAGGATGCCGCTGGATCGTGGAAAGCCCATGGGTGTTTGCCTCCTATAGTAACAAGACACTTCTTAAGGATGCGCCGGTGAATGATCTTCAGTCCGGCGCCGCGTCGATCGAGATGCCGCCGGTAGCGGCGACCGCGCCAGGCGTTCGTACAATTCCGCATACCGAAGGACGGTTGTGCTCAGGCTGTGCGCCGCCACCCGTGCAAGGGACGCAGCCCCCATCGCTGACCACAAGCCTCGCTCATCGACCAGTCTTGCCATGCAGCGCGCCGCATCCGCTGCATCGCCCGGCTTGAACAGGTACCCGTTAGTCCCCGGCTCCACCAGCTCAGGCAGCGCCCGCGCATTGGCGGCCAGCACCGGTTTGGCACTCGCCATCGCCTCCAGCGTGGCAATGCTTTGAAGCTCGGCTTCGCTCGGCATGACGAATATATCCACGCTGTTGAGCAGCCCTGGCAGGTCTTCTGGCGGCACATACCCCGTGAACACCGCTCGGTTCCCCAGATTCAGCTCGCGCGCCAGCCTCTTGAGCACAGCCGAGTAACGCCCGCGGCCAGCGATCGCCACCTGCACGCCGTCATGCTCCAACATGGTCAATGCCTGGAGCAGCACGTCGAGCCGCTTTTCCTGGTCAACTCGACCGACAAACAGGAACACGACGCAGTTCGGGTCCAGGCCGTAACGCTGCCGCATGGCCGCGCGGTCGAGGGACGGATCCGGGCAAAAGATGCTCTGGTCGATGCCGTTCGAGATCGGTTCCACCCGCGGCCAGGGATGCTGCCGGCGCAAGATGGCGGCCGCGGTGGCACTCGGCGCAGTGATGAGGTCCAGGCGATTGAACGTGAGCAGCATGTGCCACCAGGCCAGGCGTTCGAGGGCCGGCCAGGTCCAGCGGGGCAGCTTGAGGTAGTGGATGATATTCTCGGGGAGGAAATGGTTGGTGCCCATTACCGGCACGCCGCGCCTGCGAGCGCCCGTGACCACCGCACTGCACATGGGGTAGTGGTCCTGTATGTGAACGACATCCGGCCGAAATTCAGCGAGCAGTTGCGCGATCCGCCGTCCAGCAGGCAGGGCCACGTAAACGTCCAGCATAAGCCGCATCGCCCGCACCGCTTCGACGCGGACGCCGTTTGTCCAAGCAGTGTAAGGTTCGCCGCGTTCGGATGGTACGATCGCCATGACGTCATGTCCGACAGACGCCAATCCCTCGGCCAGGTGCGTTGTAAAGACCGCCTGGCCATTCGAGAAGGGATAGTATGTTTCTCCGGCGACAACAATGCGCATCGTTGCTTCCTAGATGTCTTTGTCAGTTGGAAACTTGAATCGCGATCCGTAGCGGATGAGATACCGGGCTGCCAGAGCCAAAAAGATAACAATGCCCATTATTGACACGATCTGGAGCCCAGTTTCCATGCGTCGAAGCGACAGGGTGACGTGATAGCCAATCAATACGAGCGTCCCCGTCCAGACGATCTCCCCCAGCAAGACCGTCGTGAACCAACGGCGCCAGGGCACACGTGCGACCCCGGCGGCTATCAGCGCCGGGATCGAGAAGCTCATCGTGAGCTTGGCAATGAGCAAGATCTTGGGGGCGTGCGCATGCATGGCTTTTTCCAGCCGCTCGCTATGCTCCGCGCGAATGCCCAACCGTCGTCCATGCCGGACCAGCCATTCGGTCTTGCCCAGGTAGCCGAGCGAATACCACACAATATCTGAAGTCAGGTTGCCTGCTGCCGCGGCGATGAAGACAAGCTGCGGCTTCAGGAAGCCCGTGGACGCCGCAACGGCGCCGAGCAACGTCACGATCGGGCCTTCGATGATCGCCATCAACGCGAGTAAAAGATAATTCCAATTGCCAAGCTGCTGCAGTTGGCCAACGACCAGGCCCGCCCAAAAATCGTGCAACAGTTTCAAGATAGAATCGAGCACAGCCGTGACATTCTCTCAGCGCAGGCAGAAGTGGGCTCTCATGACGATACTGTAATCGCCTTGCGATTGGGAACGAGTATACCGCACTGGCGCAGATGGGCCAAACAAGGCTGGGCCATTTGCACGCAGCGTTCCCCTGGGCACAACGCGAACGTGCCACGCGTCCTGGCATTCCAGGGAACGCGTGGCACGCTGTTTCTGCATCCGATCAGGTGCTCAAGCAAACCGATCGCGCTGCTGTTTCACACGCCCTACGTTACTTGCTCGCCGTGAGCTTCTGGGCTGACAACTGCGCCCTACGAGCGAAATCGATCGCGTTGGCCAGGTTGCGGGCAGCTTCCTGCGGGCTGTGGAAACCAGTGCTGTTCTCGGACATGACGAAGTCGTAGCGCATGGAGGACTTGCGATGAAAATCGCGCGCTTCCTTGAGCTGGTCGTCGGTCGCGCCGGCCGCCATCGCGGCGACGATGGCATCCATCGCGTCGCCCAAGGCCACTTCGGTGGTGCGCAGCAGGCTGGCAGTGTTGTCCTGAATCACAGCGATGCGATCTTTCAACGCTTGCTCATCCTGCTTGTGGCAAGTGCCGCACGCCTGGTTGACGTTGGTCAGCGGGCTGCGCAGCCAGTGATCGGAGACCTTCACTGCGCCTTCGCGCACGTAGGGCATGTGGCAGTCGGCGCAGGACACACCGGAGCGGTAGTGCAGGCTGGTAGTGAACGTCTCGAACTCAGGATGCTGCGCCTTCAACATCGGCGCGCCGGTCTCTTTGTGCGTCCAATCCTTGAAGCCATACTCATCGTAGTAGTCGATGATGTTGTCAATCTTGAACCCCTTATCCCAGGGGAAGGTCAGGAGCTTGCTGTCGCCTTTGAAGTAGTACTCGACGTGACACTGGGCACAGACATAGGTGCGCATCTCCTGGCGGGTGGCCTTGCTCAGGTCGACGCCAAGCTCCGCCATGGCATTCTTGAACGCCTGACGGGTGATGCGCAGCTCCATGCTCTCCGGTTCGTGGCAGTCGGCGCATGTGCTGCCCAGGTGCAGCGTGCCGGAAATTTCCTTGTAGGGCGTGCTGTTGAATTTCTCCCAGCCCATCTGCTCGATGAGCTGCGGCGCCTCGCCAGCGTGGCAGTTGGCGCAGGCAGCCGGCTGCTTCACCACTTCCTGACGCTTGGTCTGCTTCTGGTCGATCAGGGCGTAATAATGGCCGCGCTCCTCGTTGAAGTCGACGCTGAACGCATAGCCAGCCCACACGCGCTTGAGGATGGGGTATTTCTCCAGCTTATTGATCGGTTTGGAGCCGCCGTAGGGCGTCTCGTTGTCGTCGATCTCGGTCTTCTTGAAAGAGTCATATTCGCGCGGAAAGTTCTGCCCCCAAAT
The DNA here is from genome assembly GCA_964513075.1 of uncultured Anaerolineales bacterium. Taxonomy (GTDB): domain Bacteria; phylum Chloroflexota; class Anaerolineae; order CG2-30-64-16; family CG2-30-64-16; genus DAOUBP01. The sequence goes on along the minus strand of CAZELR010000053.1, from coordinate 26,880 downwards.
GGCAGGGTCCAGCTCATTGGCCGCAATTGCGACCGTCTTCAGGGGAAACTCGACAGCTTCGGCTTTTCGGGTCTGGATATTGGTCAGCATAAAGGCAACGGCGCCCATGATCAGCAGACCGGCAAAAAAAGCCAGCGCGACCCAAAGCCAGATGCGGCGGGAAGGGGCCTTAGGTTGGGACGATGTCATGGTTCTCTCCTTTTGTGGGCAGGCGCAAGACCTGCGCTACTAATGGTCGTGTCCGACGCCCGCATGGCAGGTCAGGCAGTCGGTGGGATCATCGGTGTCGGCGTGGTTCATGGCCTGCGTCAGCTCGCCGTGGCAGTACAGGCACGCGTGTTGCGTCACCTCGCGGTTCATTTCGGTGATAACAATCGGCTCAGGGTGCCTGCCGGTGGTAAACGCGTAGCTGTGACGCATGCCGTTGACACCCTTGATGAAATACTTGTGCACCAGGTTGTCGTGCGGTGCGTGGCAGTCGTTGCAGACGGCGACGGCATGGTGGGTGCCGCGCGCCCAGCCATCATACTGCTCGCGCATGATGTGGCATTGGGCGCAGGTCTGCGGATCGTTGCCCAGGTAGGCCAGGAAATTGGCATAGGAGAGCGTGTAACCGCCCAGGCCTGCGGCGCCGCCAAATAACCCGGCCAGCGCTATCCAGATCCAGAGCGGCGCCGCGCTGAAGAACTGTGCAACGCTGCTTTTTCGCTTAACTTCAGGGGGGGCATTCTGCATTCGGACCTCCTCACATTGTTAGTTGATAGGGACCATCACAATCTCGAATGGGACCTCCTTCCCGCTGGCCTTGAGGGCCTGCTGGGCGATGAAGACCAGACCGCGACAGCAGGGCACCTCCATGTAGGCGACCTTCAGGCTGCGGATAGTGTTGTTCTGCAGAATTTGCGTCACCTTGTCGATGTAAGCCTGGGCATCATCCAGCTTGGGACAGCCCACCGCGATCGCGGAGCCCCGCACAAAGTCGGCGTGCATGTTGGGGTTAGCAAACGGCACACAGTCGGCGATCAGGGTCAGGTCTGCGCCGTCGAAGAAAGGCGCCCGCACCGGCAAGAGTTGAAGCTGCACGGGCCACTGGTGCAGCTCCGACTTAACGCGGCCGCCCGCAAATTCGTCGTTCGTCGTTCGTCGTTCGTCCCAGCCTCTCGCCTGCACCGATGGGCAGAGGGGAATATCGGCCAATTGCGGCTTACCCGCTGGCTTATAAGATGACTCTATCCCGTGCTCGCGCAGATGCGCGACGTGCTGCTCAACCCGCGCCGGCGCGGTCTGCTGCAGGTAGCCGAGCACGCCCGGCTCGTCATAGGCATCGACTTCCAGCGTGGTCACGTGCAGCGCGCCCTGGGGGCAATCGCCCAGGCACGCGCCCAGGCCGTCACAATAGCTTTCCTTCATCAGTCGCGCCTTGCCGTCGATAACTTGCAACGCGCCCTCAACACACGCCGGCACGCAGTTGCCGCAGCCGTCGCACTTTTCTTCGTCGATGGTGATGATCTGACGCTTGACTCTCGCCATTTAACCCCGCCCCTTTTACGGCTGCTTCTTGTATTTCGTGACCATTTCGGCGCCAAAGCACCCTTCCGCGTAACGGCACCATTGGATGCACGACATGACGCTGTTATAAACAACGAACCCACACTTATCACAGGCAACCTTGCGATCAATCGAAAACAGCTCGACATCGGCGCCGCACACAGGACAAGTTTTGATATCAAGCGTGATGTTATTGCGCAGGCTGCTGGATCCAGGACAATACTGGTTGTTCAAGATGGTTGTGTCCTCTTCATGCGGCGGACCAAGTGAGCTCAATCCGCCAACACGATGACATACGGCAATTGGATGGCGCCGGTAGGGCAAATCGGCTCGCATTGCCCGTCATATTCGCAGCAGTCCGGGCGGACCAGCACGGCCTTACCCGCAACCAGGCCGAGCGCGCCGGGTTTGCAGGCCGCTACGCAATCGCCGCAGCCCGTGCATGCCGCCAAATCGATCTCGGGCAAGACTCTATCGAACATGACTCCCCCCTGTCCCGAGCATAGCAGAGCTGAACGCAGGTGTCAGGGACTTTTGTCACATACGAGATGTTGCCAGCCCGTCTGCGATGGCGGAAAGGCGCGCGGCGTCCCTGATGACGATGCGATGCCGGTCCAGACTGATGATCCCATCATCGTCTAGATCGCGCAGCGCGCGACCGATCATCTCGCGCACGGTGCCCAACCGCGCGGCCATCTCGGCCTGAGACAGCATGCGGCTGCGGTCAAGCGCGCCGGCGGCCGGGATGCGCTCGGCTTCGGCCAACAGCAGCCGGGCCAGGCGCTCCTTTACCGAACGCAGCGCGAGGTCTTCAACCATCGCTACCAGATGCCGCGCGCGTCGCGCGACACTCTCAATGAGTGCCCAGGCAAGCGCGGGATGAGCCTGTGCCAGCCGCTGAATGTCGGGGCGGGCGATCAGGCACAGGGTGGCATCACTGAGAGCCGTCGCACTGGCGGGATTCGGACCGCCATCCAACGCAGCGACGTCGTTGAAGGTGTCGCCGGGGTCAAGCCGGTGCAGGATCTGCTCACGGCCCTGAGGCGACACCTTGAAAACCTTCACCTCACCCCTGGCCACCACATAAAGTCCGGCGCAGGGTTCCCCTTCCAGAAAGATTGCCTGGCCGCGGTCATAGTGCCGCTCGACCGCAAGCGCGGCCAAAGCCGCCAGCACCTCGTCGGGCAGGGGGCTGAAATACGGCACGCGCCGCAGGAGCGTAACATCAACACAGGTCGAACGAGTCATAGCTATTCCAGCCGGAACTGATCTAGCCCAGGATCACCCGCGCGTCCACAGCGATCGCGCCCTGTCCCTGGGGCAACACCAATAATGGGTTGATGTCCAGTTCCCCGATCTCCGAATGGTCGGCAGCCAGATGGCTGATGCGAACGATGGCATCCACCAGCGCCGCGCGATCGGCGGGCGGTGCACCACGCAGGCCGGCAAGCAGCTTCGCCGAGCGCACTTCGTCGATCAACGCCTCCGCGTCCGCCGGGGTCAGCGGCGCCAGCCGGAAGCTGACGTCCCGCAACGCTTCGACGTAGACGCCGCCCAGGCCAAACATGATCAGGGGCCCGAACGTGGGGTCGCGCTTCACGCCGACGATGACTTCCTGGCCGCCGCCGATCATCTGCTGCACTTGCACCCCGCGGATGTCGGCGTCCGGATGGGCGGCGCGTGCGCGGGCCATGATCTCGTCGAACCCTGCGCGAACTGCGGCTTCATCCCGGATGTTCAGCAGCACGCCGCCGATGTCGCTTTTGTGCAAGATGTCCGGGCTGATGAGCTTAAGCACCACGGGGAAGCCGATCTTCGCTGCAAAGGCGGCAGCCTCGTCCGGGCTGGTCGTCAGGGCTTCGCCCGGTGTCGTGATGCCGTAGGCCGTCAGCAGCGGCCGCGCATCAGCCGCATCCAGCGCGTGCCGGCCAGCCGACCGCGCCGCGGAAAGGAGTTGCTGCACCGAGTGCCGGGCCCTCCCGCGCTCCCCGGCTCCCCCGCGCTCCTGCTCCCCGGCTCCCCGGCTCGCCTGCTCTGCCAGCCACCGCGACCGCTGCCACAAGACCCCAAACGCTGCGATCGCGTCCTCCGGGAAGGTGTAGGCCGGGATCTGCGCCGCGTGGGCTGCCCGGTACGCCTCGTCCAGGCTCGCTTCGCCCATCAAGCAGGCCAGAACGGGCTTAGGCGAACCCTTTTGTGCGGCGGCGGCCGCGCCGAACGCCTCGACTACAGCCTTCGAGTTCACCAGCACCTGCGGCACCAGGGTCGCCAGCACGCCGTCGCACCCCGGGTCGGCCAGCAGGATGTCCAGCGCCTTGCGGTACCCGATCTCATCGGCGCCGCCCAGTAGATCGACCGGGCCGGCCACCTGGGCATCGGGAACCATGACGGTGCGCAGAAGGGCTTGGGTCTGCGGATCGGTGCGCGCCAGAACCAGCCCGGCCCCCTCCAGCGCATCCGCAGCGAGGGCCGCCGGCCCGCCAGCGTTGGTGATGAGCGCGATCCGGTTGCCGGCGGGCAGGGGCTGATAGGAAAGCGCCAACGCGCCGTTGAAGAGCGCCTGGACATTCCCGATCTCGATCACGCCAGTCTGCTTGCACGCGGCGCTAAACGCGGCATGGGAACCGGCCAACGCGCCGGTGTGCGATGCGGTGGCAGCCTGGCCGCCCGCAGTCTTCCCGGACTTGAGTGCTAACACCGGCTTGCGGGCAGCCGCTGCGCGCAGCACTTCCACGAAGGCCGGCCCGCCTTTCACATCCTCCAGATACAGAACGATGACCCGGCTGGCCTCGTGCGCGGCCAGGAAGGGGACAACGTCCGTCTCGTTCACGTCGGCCTCGTTGCCGACGCTGAGGAGGCGGCTGAAACCGATGCCGCGGCCGATCGTCCAGTCGATGATGCCGCCGCACAGTGCGCCCGACTGCGACATGAACGCGATATAACCTTGAGACGACGCGCCTTTAACAAAGGTGGTGTTCAGCGGCGTGTGCGTATCGATGACGCCGATGCCGTTGGGCCCCATGACGCGCATGCCATAACGTTTCGCGATCGCCACCATCTCCAGTTCGCGCGCCGCACCTTCCGGCCCCACTTCGCGAAAGCCGCCGGAGATGACCACCGCGGCCTTGATCCCGCGCTGGCCGCATGCGGTTATCGTGGCGGGCACGGCTGGCGCCGGAATGATCAGCACGGCCAACTCCACCGGATCGGGCACAGCGGCAATGTCGGGGTAACAGCGCAGGCCGAGAATCTCGTCGGCTTTGGGGTTGATGGGGTAGATGGGGCCGGGATAGCCGTGTTCAGGATCTACCAGGTTGCGAATCACGCCGTAACTCAGCTTGCTCGGATCACGGCTGGCGCCGATCACTGCAACACCGTTGGGGGTAAAGAAGGGCGTAAGAGATGCGGAACGTTCGGGCAAGATAGACATGATTATCAACTCCGTTGTTGAAGGGATAAGAAGACTCGATACAATCGAGCGCGGCATCCTCAGATACGAACTCCACGCTGTGCGGTATCAATCCGGGTTATCCGTGAGCAGAGCCGCGAGCCTGTCGGGTGCATCCGTAATGATGGCATCGACGCCCAGGTCGATCATGCGGCGCATATCGACTTCTTCATTGACCGTCCAGACGCGTACGGGCAACCCCAGCTTGCGGGCCCGCGCCATATAGGCTGCATCCACCATCGGCAGCTCGGGGTGCAAGCCATCGGTGCGACTGTGACGACGAACCACGTCAGAGCGCATCCAGGCGGGCAGATCGGGCGACAGGATCAGGCCGCACGCGATCTCCGGCCCGGCCTGCTTGGCGCCCCGCAGGGCGAATGGATTGAACGAACTGAGCACCACCTGATCGGCCATGCCGTGGCGCCGCACAAGCGCCACCACATCGGCGCCCAATGAGCTTCTTAAAGAGTATAACACTTTGAGCTCGATATTGACCAACGCCTTGCCGCGCAACAGATCGAGAACCTCATCCAGGGTAGGGATGCGCGTGCCGGAAAACTCCGGCCCGAACCAGCTTCCGGCATCCAGGTTGCGCAGCTCATCCAGGGTGTGGGCGGTGACGCGCCCCGTGCCCTCGGTGTTGGCGTCGAGTGTGGGATTATGGAAGACCACCAGACCGCCATCAGAGCTGTATTGGACATCAAGCTCCACGCCATCGGCGCCCAGGCGGACCGCGGCCTCGAATGCGGGCAGGGTGTTCTCAGGCGCAACTTGACAGGCGCCGCGATGTGCCAAGATGAGCGGTCGGTTCTTATTTGGATTGATCATAAAACTTAGCTCCTAATCCCGGCCATGCTCGGAACGGTTAGCGGTGATTGGGGAATTAGGGGGAAAGCCCGTTTCGACCCCTAATCCTTTAACGATACTTTGCTGCCAACTCGGCTAATTGCTGCCCATCCCACAGCGCAATGGGCTTGCCAGTTGCCCAGGCGCGGGCCTGGCGCGAGATGCCGCCCGTAGTGGCCAGCCAGCCATGATCGGCGCGCTCATGCATCATGGTGCCATACAGGTCTCGGATGGTGGGTTCGCCAACGGTGCCGCGATAGCGTTTGCACTGCACGAGGCCCAGGCTCAGTCCATGACCGGTCACCTCAAGGTCGATGCCGTGATCGGCCACATATTGCGTGTTCTTGACCTGATAGCCAACGAGCCTGAACAGCATGCCTACCCAGTTCTCGAACTCATCCGGCTCCAAGGCGAGCATTTGGGCAACAGTGCGGACCATGCCGAAGTGACGGCGGGCTGCGCTCAGGCCGGCATCACGACGCGCCAAGAGCACCGGCGTCACCAAGGCCAGCATATGCAATAGGGCCAAAAGCACCGGCAGCCACCACGGCAGCCATATGAACCGCGCAGCGCCGACCCGCAACGCGATCACTGCCGGCCAGAGTATCACCCACGCGGCTGCGCCGATGAGCCAGGGCCAGGGCGTCTCGCCGGCCGGCACCATCTGCACTCCGGCTGGACCACGGCTCAGGTTGCGCACGATGCCCCGGCGCTCCATGTCGACCCTGGCCCGCGCCACCTCTTCAGGCGAAGGCATCCAGTCAGGCTCGCGATAGACCTGGCTGTCATCAACGGGCGCCGATGCCTGGAAGCTGATCATCTCTTTTCTATCTCCACGCTTACGCCCGATGGCGATTACTGTAGCTTATAGCGCGTGACGGCCACGCGCGCGAACTCTGCCTGAGTGTCCACGACGCCATGCGCCGCCAGCCACTGCTCCGTCAGGCCGCGCTCGTCCCACATCGGCACCTCTGAGGCAATCAGCCAGACGGCGGGCGCGTCGTCGATGCCGGTCGTCAGCAATGTGTCCACCTCCGCTTCGCTCATCCCCCGGTTCGTGTAGGGCCCATCAAGCCAGCGCAGCGAGGTGTCATTGGGATCACCGCGGCCGCTGCTGTAATACGTGAACGTGTAGCGGATATACGGGATCTGGTAGATCAGCAAGTCACCCGGCTGCATGGTCTGAACAACAACCTGCGCAGCCGAACGAAAATCGGATTTGATGGGCTGGTGCGCCTGACTCAGAGTATCACTGATGTTAAGCGCCACGATTGTGGCCAACACCAACGCCCCCAAGGGGCGCCACACCCGCGCCAGGGCCAGGATCCCCAATGCAATCAACGCCAGGAATGGCGGCATCGCCCAGATCAGGTAACGCTCGGTGAAGATCGGCATGCCCAACGAAATGACATAGATCAGCAAGGGCGGGAGTAGCAGCCAGATCAGCAACAGAGCCACCAGCCGCCGGGAGCCGATCACGCCCGGTTGGACCCGGCGACGCGCCCGGGTTGGCCACAGCAACACACCGGACACCAGCGCCAGCACGAAAGGCAGCACGCTGAGGAACCGCTGGCCCGGCTGCACCCCCAAGCTGAACACGGCGGCGAGCACAAATAGGATATCGCCCAGCGGAACGAACCGATGCCCGGTTTCGAAGGTGGACAGCCAAGTGTTGGCTTCCCAGATCGCCAGTGGCAGGTAGGGCAGGCAGAGCGCGGCCAGGTACGCGCCGGTCACTCGCCAACGCCGAGCCGGCTGACCGGCGGAAGGCAACAGCAGCAGCCAGAGCGCCTGCACAGGCACAATCAGCGCAGCCAATATATGAATGTAGATGGCGAGGGTCGTGAGTACGTAAAGCAGCGTCCAACGCCACCAGCGGCCACGGCGAGCCGCCTCTACGGTCAGCCATAAGGAGGCCGGCACCAGCAGCGTGAGCCCTGCGTACATCTTGGCCTCCTGGCCGTACCAGACCAGGTAGGGAGCCACGGCCATGAGCAACGCGGTCAGCGCGGCTGGTTTCCGGCCCGCGGTTCGGGAGATCAGAGCATAGCAAACCGGCACAGCCAGTGCACCGGCCAGCGCCGACGGGAACCGCAGGGCAAACTCACTGCTGCCCATCGCCAGCAGCCACGGCCGCAGCGCCAGGAAGAAGAGCGGCCCATTTTGTCCGACCTGGCGAAACATGTGCAATGCTTCGGCAAGCGGCCGCGTGGCGAACATGAGGGTATCGACCTCATCACGCCACAGGCTCTGCGCGGTCAGGTCCAAGACGCGCAGCGCGAACGCCAGCCAGGCCAGACCCAGGGGCAGCCAAATGGCTGCAAGACGCCTCCGCGAAGACGCGTCGAGGTTCATGGGGCCGACTACCGCCGGCTACCGCGTCGCGACAACCACACTGCCACCAAGGCCAATAAGCCGAGGAGGAGTGCGCCGCAACACAGCCAAAGATAGCTAAACGCAACGATGCTGTTGTCGATGAGTTCGGCTGCACCGGGCACCCCAGACCCCGTGTCCGGCAGGGGGGTTGACTCGGCCGGGGACGCCGCCGGGCCAACCAGGGGCGGCTGCGCGACCGATGGCACAGGCAGCAGCCCATCGGGATTGGTCAAGGTGGGCGCGGGCAGGAACCCTGAAGGCGCGACCGCTACAGTCGGCGGCAGCACCGCTGTTGGTGGAGGCGCCGGCGTCACCGCCAGAATCATCGTCGTGGGCGTGGCCGTCGTCAGCTCTAAGACCGCCGGCGTAGGACTCAACTGCATCACAACCGGGGTGTCCGTTGGCAACGCGGGAGGGGATTGAAACGTCGAGCGGGCCATAATCGCGTCGGACATGGCCACGGTGAGTATGAGCGCGATCAGCAGGGCGCCGATCAGCAACGCGATGCTTCGTAAGCGAGTACGCAAGGGCGTGTTTCCTACTTGTACCGGATGTTCAAATCGCGCAGTGATTATAGCATGGCAAGAGAAAATTCGATAAAGCGCCCTGATCACACGATTCCTACACCGGCCGCACGGCCGTGACATCGCCGCTCCAGATCACATGCTGGCAACCGGCATCATCCCGCAAAACCAGCCCACCTTCCGGGGTTACGTCCAACGCCTGACCGACCAACATGCCGCCCGGCAAGGCAACGGTCACGCGCCGGCCGAGCGTGTCCAGCCGGCCGGCCCAGGCTGCATGCGGCGAGTCACCTGCGAGCACTTGCTCATACCACGCCTCAGTGCGGGCCAGGATGGCCGCCAGCAAGGCCAACCGATCAACAGGCCGGCCAAGGGCCATTTGCAGGCTGGTCGCGGTGTTCAGCAGATCAGACGGAGGACGAAGGACGAAAGACGAAAGTGATTCGTCCTCCGTCCTTTGTCCTTCGTCGAAGGCAAAGTCAAACCTCACATTCGCGTTGATGCCCAGCCCGAGCACGGCGTAGTGCAGCCGGTCGCCGGCTGCACTGAGCTCGGTCAACATGCCGCCCAGCTTGCGGCCATGCAGCAGCAGGTCGTTCGGCCATTTGAGCATGATGTGCAGGCCGGTGATCTGTTCAATCGCCTCGGCCGCGGCCAGGCCCAGGCACATGGTCAACTGGCCGGCACGCACCAAGGTGAGCATTGGGCGCAGCAGCAGCGACATCAGCAGGCATGCGCGCGGCGGCGCCCACCAGGAGTGCTCCGACCGGCCGCGGCCCGCAGTCTGTTCGTCCGCAACCACCAGCAGTCCATCGTGGGCTCCCGCTGCCGCCTGCTCGTGCGCCACGTCGTTGGTGGAGCCGATAGACGGGAAGAAAAGAGCCGGGCGGCCCAGACGGTGGGTGGTGAGAGCTGCGGCGATGGCGGCGGCGGAAAGTTGGTCCATTTCCTCTTGATACTCCTGATGTACGGCGCGATTATATACCCAAAGCGCCGCAGGGAGTAGTGCCGCTTGCCGGCACCCTCGACGTAGCAATTCCAGATATAGCCGCTAATAGCGCACTGGAATGGAGGCTTCAGCCGATCTCTCGGCCCGCGGCAGCAACCGGCTAAAGCCTCGATTCCGGAGACCTTTGGAGTTTCTGCTCCCTGTGTCGCCGACTTTGACGCGCCGCCTCTCGGATGCTACACTGGCAAGGCTTAGAAGCTTCACAAACGCAACACGCAATACGCAGTACGGAGTCATCCAATGGATTACCTCTTCACCCCCTGGCGCATGGAATACATCCTGAGCGCCAAAAAACCGGGCTGCATCTTCTGCGACATGTTGGAGGCGGGAGATGACCGGGAACTGCTGATCGTGCACCGGGGACAGCTTGCGTTCCTGGTGTTGAACAAGTACCCGTACAACAATGGTCACTTCATGGCGGTGCCCTATCGCCACGTTGACACGTTGGAAGATCTGGCGCCTGAAGAGATGACCGAGATCATGATGCTTGCCGCGCTTGGGATGCGCGGCCTGCGCCAGGCAGCCCGCCCGGAGGGATTCAACCTGGGCATCAACGTGGGCGCAGCAGCCGGGGCAGGGGTGAAGGACCATATCCATCTCCACGTCGTGCCGAGGTGGGTAGGTGACACCAACTATATGTCCGTGCTCTCCGACACGCGCGTCATCCCGCAGATGTTGGCCGACACTTACGATCAATTGAAGGCCGTGGTGGATACGCTGCTGGGCGACGGCTGAGCGCATGGGCTCCGTCCACAGCATGTTCTGGCACTACCGGGCCTCGGCACAGCCATTTCTTTGTTGGGTGATCACTCATGTATAACATTCTTGTCGACGGCGAGAAGCTTAGCTATCAACTCCACCACGACACACAGCGGTCCAGCGAGCCGCCGCTGGTGCTCGTCCACGGCGCGGGCGGCAATCTGATGCACTGGCCGGGCGAGCTGCGCCGCCTGCCGGGGCACATGGTCTACGCGCTCGACCTGCCGGGGCACGGCAAATCGAGCGGAGCGGGGCGAGCTGAGATCGGCGCATACGTCGAGGTGGTGCGCGCATTCGCAGAGGCGCTGCAGCTCCCGCCGTTCGTCCTGGGCGGGCATTCGATGGGCGGCGCGATCGCCCAGGAGTTCGCGCTGCGCTACCCGGGCCGGCTGACGGGGCTGCTGCTCGTCGGCACCGGCGCCAGGCTGCGCGTGGCGCCGCAGATCCTGGCGGGCATCCTCAGCGACTTCAGTGGGACGACCGAGCTGCTGGCGCAGTGGACGCACGGCGAACATACGGACCCCAATCTGCTGCGCCTCTACACGCGGCGGCTGCGCGAGGTGTCGCCCCAGGTGATTCACGATGATTTCGTTGCCTGCGACACGTTCGACCGCCGCGCTGACGTGAGCCGCATCACGACCCCGACCCTGATCCTCTGCGGCGACGCGGATCGCATGACGCCGGTCAAGTACAGCCAGTTCCTGCACGAGCAAATCGCGGGCAGCCAGTTGGTGATCGTGCCAGGCGCGGGGCACATGGTGATGCTGGAACAGCCGGCCGCGGTGGCGAGGGCCGTAGCCGCGTTCCTGGTCATTTGTGATTTGTCTTCCACGTAAACACGTGCTACACTTACTCACGTGGAGGCATTGCAATGGAAACGCAAAACATCACCCTCTCTCTGCCCAAAGACCTCGTGCGCAAGGCCAAGCTCGTCGCCGTGGAACGACAGACGTCGGTCTCGGGGCTGCTGAGGGAATTCCTGGCTGAGGCGGTGGCGCAGGAAGATCGTTATGCCAAGGCACGGGGGCGGCATCTGGAGACGTTGCGCCGGGGCGCGGACCTGGGCACCCGCGGAACGATCCGCTGGACGCGCGAGGAGCTGCACGAACGATGAGCGCCGGACAAGGCTGCCAATTCGTGGACACCAACATCTTGGTCTATGCCCATGACACCTCTGCCGGCGCCAAGCGTGATCGAGCGGCACGGCTGCTGGAGGATCTGTGGGAATCCCGCCTCGGCTGCTTGAGCATCCAGGTGTTGCAGGAATTCTACGTCAACATCACGCGCAAAGTCGCGCACCCGCTGGATAGCGGCGTCGCGGCCCGGATCCTTGCCGATCTGTCTGCGTGGCGTGTGCACGCGCCGGAGGCGAAGGACGTGTTGGGCGCGATAGAGATTCAACGCCGCTATGGCGTTTCTTTCTGGGACGCAATGATCCTGCAAAGCGCCGTGCAACTAGGCTGCGAGGTCGTGTGGTCGGAAGACCTGAACCCGGATCAGGTGTATGAGGGGGTTCGGGTGGTCAATCCTTTCGTGGCATAGCTCGGTGGGCAGGTGCAAGGCCACCTGCCCGATAATCATCAAGCTATACCGCGAGCATCTCCTCCAAAACTTTGGCCGCCGCCCGCGCGGCGCGGCCGCGGTGGCTGATCTCGTTCTTCATTTCCGGCGGCAACTGCGCCATGGTCAGGCCGTGCTCGGGCAAGTAGAACACCGGGTCGTAGCCGAAGCCATTGCTGCCCGTGGGCCCGAACGCGATGATCCCTTCGCACGCGCCGTCCGCCGTGCGCCTATCTTCCCCCGGCGCGGCCAGCGCGACCGTGCAGCGGAACCGCGCTGTCCGCCGGTCCCACGGCACACCCGCCAGGGCATCCAGCAGCTTGCGATAGCGGTCGGCGTCCGAGGCGCCGGGCCCGGCGTAGCGCGCAGAATAGACGCCCGGCGCGCCGCCCAAGGCATCAACTTCCAACCCGGAGTCGTCGGCCCAGACCCACAGGCCGGTGTGCTGGGCGTAGGTCGTCGCCTTCAATAGGGCGTTCTCGGCAAAGGTTACGCCGGTCTCCTCTACCTCCAGCGTGATCCCCTCGGCATCCAGGTACGTCACTTCCAGCGGCAGCTTGGCCAACAGCTCACGATATTCGCGCACCTTGCCCGGGTTGTGTGTGGCAACTAATAGCTTACGTGTCATTGCGATCGAATCCTGTTTTGGTGTAGTAGGGGCGAAGCGTTCTCAGTATCGGGTTTAAGGTTCAAGGTTGAAGAGGTTCACCTTCAACCTTGAACTTTCAACCTTCAACTTCGAAGGAATGCCTCGCCCCTACTTTTTGCTTCAATACCCGCTCAATGCTATCATAAGCTCGGTATCCCTAGCAAGCGGAGGAAGCCTTGGGAGTTCACCATCCACTACGCATCTTTGCCGGCTCGGCGAATTGTCCGTTGGCTGAGGCTGTCGTTCGGATTCTGGATGTCCTGCCGGCGCGACTTGAGCTGGAGTCCAAGCTGCTCAGCGAGGACGACGGTGCAATTCCACGCCTCAAACTGGGCAAGTGCACCACGACAAAGCTCAAAGACAGTGAAATCCACGTCATGATCGATGAGGTGGTGCGCGATCAGGATGTTTTCATCATCCAGCCGTGCTCCAGGCCGGTCAATGATCACTTCATGGAGCTGCTGCTCTACGTCGACGCATTCCGGCGCGCATCCGCGCACGAGATCACGGCCGTAATACCCTATTACCCTTACGGGCGCCAGGAACGCATGGCCCACGGCCGCGAGGCGATCAGCGCCAAGGTCGTCGCCCGCATGCTGGAGACGATGGGGGTATCGCGCGTGGTCTACTTCGATGTGCACGCCCCAGCCACGCAGGGATTCTTCGACGTGCCGGTCGACCCGCTCAGCGCCCTGATGGTGCTGGCCGACTACTTCAAGCGGCCCGGGTTCGAGGAAGCCGCCATCGTGTCGCCGGATGTGGGGCGCGCGAAGTTTGCCGGCCTCTATGCCGAATACCTGAAACTGCCGTTGGTGGTGATGCACAAGCGCCGCGATAGCTTCGAGCAAACAGAAGTGTCTCACGTCGTGGGCGACATCCGGGACAAAATCCCGATCATCATCGATGACGTGATCGCCGGCGGCAGCGTGTTGGACGAGATCGGGTCTTTGATCGATGCCGGGGCGCGACCCGAGGTGTATCTGGCGATCACTCACGGCGTGCTGCTTGAATCGGCGCTGAAGCGGCTGGAACATCCTTTCATCAAGAAGCTGATCGTGTCCGATACCATCCAGCAGCCTCCGGAGATCCTGGCGCATCCGAAGGTCGAGGTCGTATCCGTGGCACCCCTGCTTGCCGATGCCATCTGGCGCATTCACGTGGGCTCATCCATCAGCAGTTTAATCGACAAAGCGCGGGGGTAACAAGGCGTGACGCTGTACAATTGGCTGCTGGCTTATATTGGCCCGATTTTGGGAGTCTTCCTGGCGCTGCTGCTGGGCCTGATCGCTCTCGCAGCCGTCCTTGCCGTGCGTTTGCGCCGTCTGGAAGCCCACTATCGGACCTTGACAACAGGCACGGACGGCGGCAACCTGGAGGCCGTCCTGAATGCGCACTTGCGTGACGTGCGCCTGGCGACGACCAAAGTGGAAGAGACCGATGCGCTGGCGCGGGCCCTGGAACGGGCCAGCCGCACACATGTGCAGCGGGTAGGATTCCTCCGCTTCAACCCGTTTCGCGATGCCGGCGGCGACCAAAGCTTTGCGGTCGTGCTGGCCGACCAAGAAGGCAATGGCGTGGTGATGAGCAGCTTGCACGGCCGCGACGTGACGCGCGTTTATGGCAAGCCATTGGCGGCGTGGGAATCAGCCTATACGCTGACAGATGAAGAACAGCAGGCGATTACAAAGGCAAAAGGTGAGAGATAAGATGCTATTCAGACGCGAATCCCGGCCTGCGCCGGATCAGATCGAAGCAACGATCGGGATACGTGCCACATTCGACGGCCGCCTGCGCTGTGACGGCAGCGTGCGCATCGACGGCACGGTCGAAGGCGGGGCCATCGAAACCCTGGGCAACGTGCTGATCACCGAAACGGCACGCGTCATGGCCGACATCAAAGCCAAGACGGTCTCCGTTGGCGGCGCGTTCAAGGGCACGATCACGGCGGACCGGGTTGAACTGCTGGAGGGTGGACGCCTGTGGGGCACTATTAATGTGCGATCTTTCCTCTTGGATGAGGGGGCGCACTTCGATGGCCAGTTGGTGATGGCGGGCGCGGAGGGGGACGAGGCGTTGTTGCCGGCGCGGCCCACGGCCGGGGAGCAGATTCCGGTGGAGAAGTTGACTGCCGGTGCTGCGCCCAGCGAGCCTGATGCCCGGGCGCCTGTCAAAGAGTAGCTTCACTCTGCCGATCCTACACAGGCCGAGCATACCAGGTCAGACCTGATGCACTCGGCCTGTATGGAATTCAGCGCAAATCGTGTGCCAGCCCCGTATGCTCAGCCGCGCAGCAACCCCATGCGAACCTCGGGCTTTTCCGTATACCACAGGATGGCAGCGGACAGCACGATTGAGACTATCGTGAGCACAATATAGGGCAGATTCAGCACCCAGGCCGTTCCAACCTGGTTCGCAGAGTGGGGCCACACCATCATCATACGGCTGATGATATTGAAGCCCTGCGCGAATGAGAGCAGATACCAGGGCCATGGCGCCGGCGTGCGACGCACAATCAGATAGACATCGGCAATGATGACCATGACGGCCAGCAAGACCGGCAGCCACCACTCCTGGGTCGTGGGCGAGAACGACGCCGCGGGAAACAAGACCAGCGGAATCAATTGCAAGATTAGGACGGCGATGATCAACCGGGGATTGGCAATCGCGTTGCGCTGCATCAAATAGGTTCTCCTTCCTGCCTGGCGAGATGCGTGTAAAGAAATCGGCAAGCGTGCCCGGATCGGGGACTCCCGTTTCCAGGAGATTGTTATTATAGAGGCGATGCCGCTCCCCTGTCAAGCGCTTGACATTTGCTTTCCCATTGGTTTATAATCCCGGCGTGCGTTTCATAGCGATATGCGCACCAGGAACGATTGCCTTATGGCCTCGTTATTCCTTCCAGATCACCAAACAATGACGTTTGTCCGTCTGTGCAAGCAGCAGGTCAATCGTTCGCTTGTGCCATCCGCAACTCTCACAGCTCACCGGTAGGAGGTGAAAAGTCTCGAACATTTTCGCCCTTGCCCTGGCGTCTGCCGCAACTGCCGGTTCGCGCCAATCTCATGGATTCGTGCAGTCAATCGTTAGTCCGGTTCAATTTCAATCTGTTTCAGGAGGAGAATTCCCATGCGTGTCTTCAAGGTTATGAGTGTTTTCATGGTGCTGGCGTTGATCGTTACCGGCTGCGCCGGAACGGCAGCGCCCAAAGAGCTCAAGATCGCCGTCCTGGCGCCCTTGAGCGGCAGCCAGCCGACCTTCGGCCAGATGACCCGTGATGGCGCTTTGCTCGCCATCGAGGAGTATTCCAAGGCCCATAACGGCGGCGTGCTCGGCATGACCATCAAGGCGATTGTCGAAGACAGCCAGTGCAGCCCTGACCCGGCCGTGAACGCGGCCAACAAGGTCATCGACCAGGACAAGGTGCACTACATCGTCGGCGAGGTCTGCTCGTCCGCCTCGATCCCGGTCTCCGAGATCGCAAACGCCAAGAAGGTGCTGCAGATCAGCCCCACCTCCACCAACCCCTCGGTGACCGTTGACAAAGACGGCAAGACCAAGGACTACATCTTCCGCGCCTGCTTCATCGATCCGTTCCAGGGCACGGTCGGCGCCAACTTCGCGCTCAACAACCTCGGTGCGAAGAAGGCCTTCATCCTGCTCGATCAGTCCAACGACTACGTGAAGGGCCTGGCCGAATTCTTCGAGGCAGCCTTTGTCAAGGGCGGCGGGACGATCGTGGGCAAGGAAAGCTACAACGGCAAGACCGACACCGACTTCTCGGCCATCCTGGCCAAGGTCGCGGAAGCGCAGCCGGAGTTGGTCTACCTGCCCGACTACTACCAGGCGGTTAACCTGGTGACGAAACAGGCCAAGGACAAGGGCATCAACGTCCCGTTCATGGGCGGCGATGGCTGGGACTCCTCGGACCTGGACCTGGTGGCGGCCGCGGGCGGCTTCTTCACCAACCATTACTCGCCCGAGGATCCGCGCCCCGAGGTTCAGAACTTCGTGAACGGCTTCAAGGCGAAGTACAACACCACGCCCGACGCGCTGGCCGCCCTGGCGTACGACGCGACGATGATCCTGCTGACCTCCATCGAGAAGGCCGGCGCCGACGACGCGACCAAGGTGAAGGACGCCATGGCCGCCATTAGTTACCAGGGCGTGTCCGGCTTGACCACCTTCGATGCGCAGCATAACCCGGTCAAGGCCGCCACCATCCTGGAAGTCACCCCGGGTGGCATCAAGTTCAACTCGGTCGTGAATCCGTAACAATCGTGGCTCACCGGGCCCGCAGGCCTACAAGCCGCTGAGCCCAGGAGTCCATCAACACACCCAGGTGGAGGGCGGGTCTATTCGCCCTCCACTTGTATCATCAACCCACAACACGGAGGTAGGCGCGGATGCAACAGGCCTCGGTCTCCAAGCAATCTTCTTTCGCCGCGCGCAGACCCGGCGCCCGCCTGGCATGGATCGGGAAGGCATTTCTTGTCGCGCTGGCGGCGGGCGTTTTGGTGCTTCTCGTCCCCAACGCGATCAAAACCCCCAGCCTCTTCATACAGATCGTCTTGAGCGGACTGCAGCTCGGCTTCGTCTATGCCATGATCGCCCTGGGTTACACCATGGTTTACGGCATTGTGAAGCTCATCAACTTCGCTCACGGCGACATTTTCATGGTCGGGGCGTTCGTCAGTTATTACCTGGTGGCCCGGTTCCAGTTTCACATGTGGCCGGCCATCGTTTTCCCAGGGTTTCCGGCGGGGTTAGCCCTGCTCATTGGCCTGCTGTCGGTCATGATCGTTTGTGTGCTCGTCTGCGTGGCCATGGCGGTCACCATCGAACGAGTCGCCTACAAGCCGTTGCGTGACGCCCCCCGCATTGCAGCGCTGATTACTGCTATCGGCGTTTCCTTCTTCCTGGAGTTCTTCGGCGCCTTGTATTTTGTGTTCTCGGGTCGCTTCATCCCCTACATACGTCCATTCGATGTAGTGACATGGTACATCGGCGCCGGTGGGATACACAGGCTGACGGCCGGCGAAACACCGCCTGGAAATGTCGTCACCATTTCGAATATCTTCCTGATCATTGTCGCGGCGTCCATCATCGTTCAATTGCTGCTCCAGTACCTGGTGAAACGCACGAAGCTCGGCAAGAGCATGCGCGCCGCCTCTTTCGACAAACCCACCGCCCGCCTCATGGGCATCAATGTTGACCAGGTGATCTCGTTCACTTTCGCGGTCGGCGCGGCCTTTGCGGCGTTGGGCGGCATGCTGTATGCCATCGCCTATCCGTCGATCTGGACGCAGTTAGGCATCTTGCCGGGCCTCAAGGCGTTCGTCGCCGCGGTGCTCGGCGGCATCGGCAGCATCCCGGGCGCGTTCGTGGGGGCCCTGATCATGGGGCAGGCCGAAGCGTTGACCATGGGGTTCATCTCCACACCCATGCGCGACGCGGTGGCGTTCACACTTCTGATTCTGGTGCTCCTGGTTCGACCGACCGGCATCTTCGGCGAGCCTGAGCCGGAAAAGGCGTAGGGGGCGACGATGGGTTTCGACCAACTGCTCTTCTCAGTTATTAAAATCATTGCCATCCTGGGCTGGATTTACGGCGTGCTGTGGGTGTTGGGCCTCAAGGCCTGGTGGGCGAAGGTCCTTGGCATCGTCGCTGCCTTCGGCATCGTGCAACTTGGGCTCAGCCCCCTGGGCAGCCTCCAGATACTGAACGATTTCGATCGCGGCCTGCTCTTCCAGGCCAGCGCGATGGCCATGGTGGCGATGGGGTTGAACCTGATCTACGGCTTCAACGGACAGTTCAGCCTGGGCCAGTGGGGCTTCTACGGGATCGGCGCCTATTGCTCGGCAGACATCACCTACCGCTGGATGAGCCATGACGCCAGCGGCCTTTTCGTGGCCGGCTTGTTGGTCATCCTGGGAGGCCTCATGATCCTCCTGGTTGGCCGGTTGGTCAACCGTCTGAAGGGCATGCCCGTGTTGTCCCAGTTTACGCTTTATCTTGTCGGCTTCGCCCTGGCCGCGGTGGTGGCCGTGATCATCGGTAACGCGCTGGCGCGCGCGGTCGCCCCTGCGTTCGCGGGAACCTTCCTGCTCAGCGCTGTGGCACAGAACATGCTGCTCCTGCTGGCGGTCATCATCGGCGGTGCATTTGCGGCCGAGGTGAGCTTCCTGTTCGGCCTGCCGGTGCTGACCCTGGGCAGCGACTACTTCGGCATCGCGACCCTCGGCTTCACCATCGTCATTCAGACTTTGATGATCAACTCCGACACGATCCTGCCCTTCCCGGAGATGAAGGGCGGCCGGGGCATGATCGGCATCCCCAAGCTGACCACCTGGTTCTGGGCCTTCTTCTTTCTGATTCTGGTTATCATCGTCATGCGCAACCTGATCTACTCCAGCACGGGACGCGCCATCATCTCGGTGCGCGAGGATGAGACGGCTGCCAAAGCGATGGGCATCGACATTGCACGCTACAAGCTGCTCGCCTTTGTGATCGGCAGCCTGTTCGCGGGCCTCGGCGGGGGCATCTACGCCCACTTCATGGGCTTCCTGAGTCCCAACTCATTCAGCTTCCTGGTCGGCTTTAATCCGTTGATTATCGTGGTCTTCGGTGGACTGGGCAGCATGACCGGGACACTCACCGCATCCTTTGCCTGGATCTTTTTCCTGGAAGGCCTGCTGCGCGTGCTCCTCGGCCAAATGGGAACGGACGCGCCGACCTGGCGTTTCGTGCTGTACCCCATCGCGCTGCTGCTGCTCATGCTTCTGCGACCGCAAGGCCTCATGGGGAAGATCGAGTGGGGCTTCTTCAAGAATCCGACGTTCGCCCGGCTCCTTCAGGATATCGCAGGCAAGCCAACACCTGCAGGCGCAACGGGTGACGGAGGTAAAGCATCATGAATGCCACGATAGCATCTCCCAACACACAACCGGTGCTTGTCATTGAGGGACTGACCAAGGTCTTCGGCGGGTTGCGTGCCGTGAGCAACTTTAACCTCACGGTGGAGAAAGGCGCGTTGGATGGCTTGATCGGCCCAAACGGCGCAGGCAAGACCACGGTCTTCAACATGATCAGCGGCCTGTATGTGCCAACCGAGGGCGAGATCGCGCTCAACGGCGAGAGCACGATCGGCATGGAACCGTTCGAAGTCACCAACCTGGGTGTGGGCCGCACGTTCCAGAATATCCGCCTGTTCCAGAATCTGACCGTTCTCGACAACGTGCGCATCGCCTATCACCCACATGCGGGCTATGGCCTCCAGGACGGGCTCGTGCGAAACAGCAAGTTCACTGCCAGGGAACGGGAACTGACAGAGAAGGCCCGGGATTTCCTGGCGATCTTCGGCCTGGACCGGCTGCAGAATGAGATAGCCAAGAACCTGCCGTACGGAGAGCAGCGGCGTGTCGAGATCGCGCGCGCACTCGCCAGCGATCCCAAGCTTCTGCTGCTGGACGAGCCTGCCGCAGGTATGAACCCGAACGAGATCGGCCGCCTGATGGAGTACATCCACTTCATCCGGGACCGTTTCAACCTGACGATCCTGCTGATCGAGCACCAGATGCGCCTCGTCATGAACATCTGTGAGAAACTCACCGTGATGGATTTCGGCCAAATCATCGCGCGCGGCGGACCGAAGGACATCCAGGACAATCCGCGGGTCATCGAAGCCTATCTTGGACGTGGCGCGGTGAGCAAGGCCGGCGTGGTCAGGAAGGACGTCTAAATGCTACTTGAAGTCAAAGACCTCAACGTCTACTACGGAGCGATCCACGCCCTGCAAGGCATCTCCTTCAACGTGGATGAAGGCGAGATCGTGAGCTTGATCGGAGCCAATGGCGCGGGCAAGTCGACGACGCTCAAGACCGTGTCGGGTCTGCTGCATCCTCGTTCGGGACAAGTGAACTTGCGTGGCGAATCGCTGGTCAACACTCCCGCACAAGACATTGTTCGCAAGGGCGTCATACACGTGCCCGAAGGACGCAGAATCTTCGCTCCGCTCACAGTACAGGAAAACCTGGAAATGGGTGCGTTCACCCGCACTGACCCGGCGGAAATCCAGGCCAGCATGGAGCGCGTCTTCAAAAGTTTTCCCCGCCTGAAGGAGCGCCTTTCCCAACTCGGCGGCACGCTCTCCGGCGGCGAGCAGCAGATGCTGGCTATCGGCCGCGGGATGATGGCGCGGCCCAAGGTGCTGCTGCTGGACGAACCCTCCATGGGGCTGGCGCCGATCCTGGTGGAGGAGATCTTCTCGATCATCCAGGAGATCAACAGCCAGGGCGTGAGCATCCTGCTGGTGGAGCAGAACGCGCTGATGGCGCTGTCCGTAGCACACCGCGGTTACGTGCTGGAGACCGGCCGCATCGTGCTGACCGGGACCGGCCAGGAACTGCTGCAGAACCCGCAGGTGATGCAGGCGTATCTGGGCGGGCACTGATTCGGTTGAAGGTTCAAGGTTGAAGGTTGAAGGATTCTGCTCCTCGACCTTCAACCTTCAACCTTACACCTTGAACCTTGAACCTTGAACCTTCAACCAGTTGATGGACCTTATTCCCCTTACCCCTCATGCTTATCATCTCCGCGGCGGCAGCAACGCCGGGCTGATCGTCCAGGATGGCCGCGCCGTGCTGGTGGACACCGGGCTGGATAAGGACACGGCCAAGAAGATATTGCGCCACATCGAGACCCTCAAAGCGGAGCTGACGGCTGTGGTCATCACCCACGCGCACGCCGATCACTTCGGGGGCGCGGCAACGGTGCGGGCGCGCACCGGTGTGCCGGTCTATGCGCCGAGGCTCGAAGCGGCCATCGTCGAGAATCCCATTTTGGAGCCCCTCTACCTCTTCTCGGGCGCCCTGCCGCCGGCCGAGCTCCGCCACAAGTTCACCCTGGCCGAGGCGTGCCCGGTGGATGGGCTGTTGGAGGCCGGGGAACAGGTCATCGGCGGCGCACCGCTGCTGATCATCCCGGCGCCCGGCCACGCGCCCAATCAGATGATGGTGGCGGGCGGCGGCGCTTGCTTCGTGGCCGATGCGCTCTTCGCCCCGGATGTGCTGGCCAAGCACGGCATCCCGTTCTGCGTCGACATCGATCAGACCCTGACGACGCTGGAAGCCGTGGCCGCGCTGGACGGCCGCTATGCCCGGTTTGTCCCCGGCCACGGCCCCGCGGTCGAGCAGATCGCGCCGTGGTGCGCGGAGAACGCGGCCCGGCTGCTGGAAGTGCGTGAGGCGGTGGCCGGCGCGCTGGCGGAGAGCGACGACGTGAGCGGAATCGTCCACGGAACGGCCGGTCGCCTCGGCCTGACCCTGCCCAATCCGGCCAATTTCTGGTTGACGCAGACAACAATACACGCGTGCCTGGCGTCGCTGCAAAGGGCAGGCCGGGCACGCGTGCAGATGGTGGAAAATCGGTTGGTCTGGGTGCGGGTTATTTCGTAGCGCCCAGGTAGCTCTTCATGACCCTCTCATCGTGCAGCAGATCCTCCCCGCGGCCTTCCATGCGAATCTGGCCGGTCTCCAGCACGTAGGCCCGATCGCAGATCTCCAGCGCCAGGGTGGCGTTTTGTTCCACCACCAGGATGGTCAGGCCCAGCTCACGGTTCAGGCGTTGGATGGTCTGGAACATGTTGTCAATGATGATGGGCGCCAGGCCCAGCGAAGGTTCGTCCAACAGGAGGATCTGGGGTTTGGACATGAGCGCGCGTCCGACCGCCAGCATCTGCTGTTCGCCGCCAGAGAGGGTGCCGCCGCGCTGGTGCAGGCGTTCCTTCAGGCGCGGAAACAGCTCATAGACCTCCTCCAGCGTCTTGTTGATCTCCTTCTTGTTTGAACGCGTGTAGGCGCCGGCCATCAGGTTTTCGTAAACGCTGAGCGGCGCAAAAACGCGTCGACCTTCGGGGACCAGCGTCATCCCGTCGCGCACGACCAGCGAAGCCTCTTTTCTCAACGGCTGGCCTTTAAACATGATCGTGCCGGAGGTGAAGGGTTTGACGGCGCACAAAGTACGCATCAGGGTGGATTTACCGGCGCCGTTGGCGCCGATGACGGCAACAAACTCGCCCTGGTCGACGTGCAAGTTGACCCGGTCCAACGCGCAGATGCCGCCATAATGTACGACCAGGTCGGTGACTTCGAGCATGGGGGTGTTAGTGACCATGTTTCCTCTCCCCAAGATAGGCCCTGGTGGCATCGGTCTTGCGCTCCCCGAGGTACGCGCGCACAACAGCGGGGTTGGTTTGAATCTCCTCGGGGCTGCCCATGGCCAGGAAACTGCCCAGGTTGAGCACGTAAATCCGTGAGCCGGCGCACAGATCCATCACCACTTTCATATGGTGCTCGATCATGATCATCGTGTATTTCTTCTCGGCGTGGATACGGCGGATGAGCTGGATGAGGTCCTCGCACTCATCCTCGTTCATCCCCGCGGCCGGTTCGTCGAGTAAGAGCAGATCGGGGCCGGCAGCCATGGCGCGCGCAATTTCGAGCCGGCGCTGCAAGCCATAGGGCAGGCTGGAGGCGCGCTTGTTGGCGTGTTCTTCCAGGTCCACCAGCTCCAGCAGCTCATGAGCCTGGCGGCGGGTTTGGCTCTCGATGTTCCGCGCGTGCCGGGTGCGCACAAAAGCCTCGAGGATGGAATAGCGCGGCGTGCTGTGTAACCCCAGCTCGACATTCTCGTAGGCCGTCATTTGCGGAAACAGACGGATGTTCTGAAAGGTGCGGCTGATGCCCAGGCGACAGATCCGGTCGGGGCTCTTGTTGAGGATGCTTTTCCCCTTGAAAACGATCTCGCCCGAGGTGGCACGTACGGCGTTGGTAATCAGGTTGAAGACGGTGGTCTTGCCCGCGCCGTTGGGCCCGATCAAGCCGACAAACTCACCGGGTTTCAATGCAAATGACACCTTGTTGACCGCGCGGACGCCGCCAAAGTCAACGGTGAGGTCACGAACTTCCAGGATAGGCTCGCTCATTGTCAGTTCACCTTTCCGCCAACTGGCTTGCGTGCAGTCAACTTCCCCCAGAATGCATTCAAGAAGTTGAAGTTCATTTCTACATAGCCCAGCAAGCCCTGGGGCCGGAAAACCATCACCAACACGAACAAAAATCCATACGCAATCAGGCGCCACTCTTCCAGAAACAGGAGCGCTTGCGGCGCCGCGATCAGCACAAAGGCGGTGATGAAGGGTCCAATGAGTGACTGGATCCCGCCAAAGACGACCGCGGCCAGCAGGTTGGAAGACTGCGTGATCGTGTAGAACGAAGGGCTTTGGTACGCAAAGAACATACCGAACAACCCACCGGCGATGCCGGCATAGAAGGCGCTGATGAACAGCGCGATGAGCTTCGTCTTCAACGGACTGACGCCCATCATCTCGGCGGCCGTTTCATCCTGGCTGATGGCGATGCAGTTCTTGCCATACTGCGAGGTGACAAACATGTGCGCAAAGAACAGCGCCAGCGCAACCGTGACCAGCACGACCAGCAGAATGACGCTGGCCGGTGTGGATGGAATGGAGTAGCCAAAGGCGCCGCCCACCTTGATCGGGCCGATCTGCTTGACGTTGTTGAGGATCAGGCGGATCGCCTCGGAAAAGCCCAGGGTGGCAATCGCAAAATAGTCGCCGCGCAGGCGGCTGCGAAAGGAGGGGTAGCCGATAATCAGGCTCAACACCGCAGCCACAAGGCCGCCGGAAAGCAAGGCCAGGGGGAAGGGCACCCCAAAATACTTGATTAAGATGGCGCTTGTATAGCCGCCCAGGGCCATGAACCCAGCGTGACCGATGGTGAACAGCCCAGTGTAGCCGGTCAGAATCGAGACGCCCAGGGCCGCGATGATGTTGATGCCGCCCAGGATGATGATAGCGTTGATATACCCCATGATTTACCTCCCCTGGCCTAAAGCTTCTCGTCGCCGCTCTTGCCCAGCAGCCCATTCGGGAAAAAGAGCAAGATGACGATGAGGAACAGGAAGGAAAACAGGTCACGGTAGCTCGACGAGATGTAGCCCGAAACCAAGGTCTCGAGCACGCCGAGCAGCATGCTGCCAACGATCGCGGCCGGCAAATTGCCCAGGCCGCCAATGATGCTGGCGATCATGGCCTTGATGGTGATCGCGCCCATCATGGGGAACACGGCGTATTTGATGCCGTAGAAGACGCCTGCAACAGCCGACAGGATGCCGGTCAGCGCGAAGATGATGACGGCCACCGCGTCGTTGTTGATGCCCATCAATGAGGCGGTCTGGATGTCGATGCTGCTGGCGCGGATGCCCAGGCCCCATTTGGTGCGATACAGAAACAACCACAGCAGCGCCAGCACGCCGAAGGAGATCAGGCCGGCCAATAAGTCCATGCGGCCAATCGAGATGTTTCCGATGAAGATCGGCTGCACGCTGTCCACGGGAAACTTGCGAAAGGTGCCGCCGAAGAACTTATTCATCAACTGCACGATGGTGAGATTGACGCCCATCGCGGAGATCATCATGAACAAGCGCGGGGCTTTACGCATGCGCAAGGGCCTGTAGGCCAGTTTTTCGGTGCCAACGGAGAGAACTATGGTTAGAAAAATCGCGATGATGACGGCGACCCAGAAGGGCATGGCCAGCGAGGCGATGGCAATGAAGGCCATGATGGCGCCGAAGGCCATGAAGGCATCAAACGCCCAGTTGGTGAAGTTGTAGATGCTATAGACCAGCGCATAGCCCACAGCAAGGAGTGCGTAGATCGCGCCGATCGAGATGCCGCTGACAAGCTGTTGGATGAGTAGATCCATCGTCATCTCCCAGGGCTCAATAGCAAGAGGGGTGTCTGCATGCTTCTGCAGACACCCCCCGGTCTGTGCTTCGGTTTAGTCTTTTGGTTGGAAGGTCTCAACCAGCTCCCATTTGCTGTTCTTGATCGTCATGACCAGCAAGGGCTTGTTGTGTGGATTGTGGGTGTCGGGTTCCATACTGACGACGCTGGTGAAGAGCTGGACGTCCTTCATGTTCTCCAGCGCATCGCGCACGCTCTGTGCAGTGGGCGTGCCGCCGTTCTTCACCGATTCACGAATGCCGTATTCGATGGCATACAGCGCATCCAGGCCGTAGTAGGTGTAGACGTTGGCCTTCACGCTGTGCTTCTTCTCGAATTCGGCGTTGAACGGCGCGAATTCGGGCGCGGCCTCCGAGACGCCGGTGGTGACGATGGCGCCTTCCAACTGCGGGCCGGACATTTCGAGCAGCTCGGGGACGAAGACCCCATCGCCGGCCATGATCTGGATCTTCAGGCCGAGCGCTTCCATCTGCTGGCCAATCAGGCCGACGTCTTTGTAGGTGTACGCCGCGGCCACCAGAAGATCAGCGCCGGAATCCTTGATCTTGGCAAGCTGGGCGCGGAACTCGGTGTCACCGCCGGAGTAGCCTTCCTGGGCCACGACCTGGCCGCCCAGCTCAACGAAGTGCGTCTCGAAAAACTTGTGCACACCCACGGTGTAGGGGGATGCAACATCGGTCAGGAAGGCGACTTTGCGCAAACCAAGCTTGTTATAGGCGAAGTCGGCCAACGCGTAGCCCTGGTAGGGGTCTATGAAGCAGACGCGGAACATGTAGGGGTGCAGTTTCCCGTCTTCGCTCACCGTCACGTTGACGTTGGAGGCTGTGGTGGCTACCACGGGCACCTTGGAGGTGTCGGCGATTTCGGCCACCGGGATGGCGGCAGCCGACCAGGACGGACCGATGACGGCGATGACCTTGTCCTGGTCCATCAGGCGCTTGGTAACCGCGACCGCGTCGGTCGCTTCGGAACGGGTGTCATAAGAGACCAGCTCCAGTTTGTAACCGCCGATGCCGCCATCTGCATTGATCTTGGCGATACGGTCGGTCAACGCGGGGATCGATGCCTGGCCGATATAGGCCTCGACACCGGTCTGCTCAGTGACGTAGCCAATCTTGAGCACTTTGCTCTGACCCGCACAGCCGGACAGGCTTGCAACCACCAGGATGCCGATTGCCAAAAGGAACAAGGACCTGCGGAATACCGGGGCGACATTCTTCATAGTTCTTCTCCTTAATCTTGATAGATGAACAGGAAGGTTAAGTCTACATGGTGCGAAGATACGAAATTGTACAATTTCGCTATGAGTTTGTCAAGCGAAATTCTGACCTGGCTGGA
>CAZELR010000052.1:0-31000 GCA_964513075.1 uncultured Anaerolineales bacterium | reverse complement strand
GTTGCGGCGAGACCTCAGCGAAGGATCTCATCGCGGGAGTTTCTAGGCAGCGGGTCAACCACTGAACCCTCGTCACGGCGAGACGCCAGCGAAGAATCTCCGAAACACGCAGCTCACTTCTTGGGCAACCCAAGATATCGCGGCGTCCGCGCGCAGTAGTCCCGGTACGCATCGCCAAAGACGCGCCGCAGGTGCTCCTCCTCGCCGCGCACCATGAGCTGCGCAATCACCAGCCAGAGGCTCGCCCAGGCTGCACCCTGCCAGGAAGGCCACAACATGGCAAAACCCAGGATAAAAAGAAACCCGCCCACCAACTGCAGGTTGCGGCTGTAGCGGTAGAGGCCGTCGGTGCGCAGGCCAATAAGGTAAATCTGCGTCCGAACGTCGGGTCAGTGCGGCCACAATACCTCACCCAGCGCAAAGGAGATCCAGAACCCGCCCACGATTACGACCAACACGAGCGCCAGCAGCGTCAGCCAGGATCGCTCGCCCTTTCGCAGCGCGATGATTCCGGTCACCAGGGCGGCGAGCGCGAGCACGACCTCGAGGGCCGCGCTGGTGAACCCAAGCGGAATCCGCGGCCGGCCCGTGGCGCCTCCGGACATCGTCCCCAGCCGTTCCATCAAGGACGGAAAACACGTGCCCCAAAGCACTGTGACGATGCCCAGCGCGAACGCCCACCAGCCGAGCCCTGACGCTGGCCACAACGGTCGTTTCATCACATCAGTCCCTCTCTGCAGCGACCAACCTTAACCACAATTCGTTGAACTTCTCTCCGTTAACCCCTGTCACCACGCGGGTCGGCTTCCCCTCGGGGTCAACCGTCTCGTACAGCCAGCCGTCCCGGACCTCGAACTTCAGCGGGACTTCGCTGATCTCCACACCCTCGTTCCATCCGAGCGCAATGGCGCAGGCGAGCGGGTCATGCTGGAAGTTGATGATGTCGTCCGGCAGCCCCGCACATGTGCATCCATACGCGGCCTCGTTGTCGTATTCCAGGCTGAACGCTTCGGCCTGCCGCGCGATGAGTTGGCCCAGCGGTCCTGCCCTCCGCAGCGCCGGCAGATGGCTCCGGCGGAGCGCGGTCTCGACGGTGACTGAGAGCGGGACGAGCAGCGGGTTCGCGTGCTGGAGCACCGTGAGCGCGGATGCCATGTCCCCCTGGATGTTCCAGTCCATGTCGTTGCCCCAGGCCGGAAATCCTGGCCGGGTGGGATAGACGTAGCCGCCCATCAGGACGAGGTTCGCCCGCGCCAGAGTGCCGGGCGAGCGTGCTTCCAGCAGCGCCAAATTGGTGTACGCGCCGATCGCGACGATGATCGCGCCTTGTTCGATGCTGCGCGCCAGCAGATCGAGGGCGTGGTCGAGCGGCCCTGCCGCGGGCGGCACCGGCTCCGGCCAATAGACGCTCTCGTCGGGCAGGCCCGGATAGAGGCGATAGCCCTGCCACGAGGCATCTGCGCCGGCCGCGACCGCGATATCGTCTCGACCCACGAGGTGCAGTGCGTAGCGCGTATAGCCGGCCCGGCGGCCTCGCTCGTCCGAGTTCGTGGTCACCGCGAGCAGATCGGCGTCTGGCCAGTTGAGCGCCATGGCCAGCGCACACAGGTCGTCGATGTCGCCGCCGATGTCGGTATCGAGGTGTAGCTTGAGCATCCTATACCCGCTCCATCACGCGTGCGAGATAGACATCGATCCGGCGCATGGTCTCCTCCGGCGCGATCCTCTTGAGCCCAAAATGCTCCCAAGGCTCATAAAAGGTCGGCTCTGGCAAACTCATGTCGAGCAGAGAGTCGATGTCCCAGTACGGATCGTAAACAAACCCTTCGGCGGCAGCGAGGTAGGCATCCAGGAAACGGTCGGCCGTCTCCGGGCCATACATCTGGGCCAGGTTGGTCCGGCAGTGCGCGACGTCGACGCCCGCGGGGCCGCGGCACGCGTTGATCCAGTCGACAACGCCAGTGATGGCGCCGCCATCAGCGGCGGCGCCCTGCCACAGGACGTTGGTGGGGTGGTAGTCGCGGTGGATGAAGACCGCGCGGGTCTCCGGTGCGCCGGCCAGCCATATGTCGATGGCGCGC
The DNA here is from genome assembly GCA_964513075.1 of uncultured Anaerolineales bacterium. Lineage (GTDB taxonomy): Bacteria > Chloroflexota > Anaerolineae > CG2-30-64-16 > CG2-30-64-16 > DAOUBP01. Next base: position 28,919 of record CAZELR010000052.1, on the reverse strand, counting down.
TGCCAGACATCGGGAGCGGCGCTCCACCTGGGCGGGGTCAGGGCACTCCGGTTCACCCAGGAACGGAAGCGCCAGGGGAAGGTGTCCGCCGCGTGCCGGTGGATTGCTGCACACTGACTGGCGAGCGCGTGCAGCCAGTGGGGAAAGTCCGCCGGGTGCAGCTCGATCTTTCCTGCGAGGAACGTCATGAGCACGACCGGCGCGCCGAACCCCACGTCATCCCCGCTGTGCGCCACAAGCCGCGGCGCAGGCAGGCCGGTCCGCTGCGCCTCATCCAACGCCGCGGCCTCGTGCTGAGCCAGATCGGGCTCGTCGGCGAGCCATTCACGGTTGTCGAGCACGCGCAGCACGAATTGCCGGCGGGCCGGGCCGCGCGTGTCCACGATCAGATAAAGGGAGGAGGAGGTCGAACCCGCCATCGGCTCGACAGCGAGGCTCCGGCCCGCGGCCCCGATCGCTCGGCCGAGCCAGTCGAGCGCGTCGTCGTTGAAGATTGCGGACACTGCTGAGCCTCCGTCGATAGCGTGGTGCGCGTTGGGAAGCGGTTTGGGGATTATAGTTCACGTCTGCCGCGGGTGTCAATCGCAGAAAGAATGCGTCTATTGACAGGATGGCCGCGGTGCATTATCATCGCCTCATTCTGATCTGGATGGAGAGGGACGGTATGAGCGATAGGCGTGCAAAGGTGGACGCACCGGCCAGTCCCGTGCAACGGCTTTTCTGGCCAGCGTTGATCCTGGCCCTGGCCATTCTGGCTGTGTTCAGCGTCATCGACGCGCCGCTCCAAACCCCGGCCGCGACCAAAGGCGTCGCTAAGGGCATCATCGCCTATGAGCTGGCCGGGTCCGCGCCGGCGGCGCAGGCGATGATCGACTCCTGGGATGCCCGGACGCGGCTCTACGCAGCATTCGGCCTGGGGTTGGATTATCTGTACATGCCCAGCTATGCGTTGGCCATCGCCCTGGGCTGCATGTGGGCGCGGCGCCGGCTGGCCGCGCGTAGGCCATGGTTGGCCGACATCGGCTTGGCCCTGGCCTGGGGTCAGGGGGCAGCCGCGTTGTTGGACGCGACCGAGAACTTCGCGCTGCTCAAGATGCTCCTCGCCGGCGTTGCCTCTGCGCCCTGGCCTGCCCTTGCGGCCGTTTGTGCGACCATCAAGTTCGTCCTGGTGCTGGCGGGGTTGCTCTACGCGGTGGCCGGCGCGGTGGCCTGGTTGGTGAGCAGGCTGCTGGGCCGCGGGGAGTTGTCATGACCGAAGCAAATATCACGCAGACTTTGCTGAGCAGCTTGCGTGGTCAGGCTGCACGCTTTCCGACCGAAGCTCGCGACATCGAGATCGCCGTGGCCGCGTTGGAGCTGCGCCGCGCCTACGCGTTGATGAGCCGCCTCAAGGAACGGGGCGCCTGGCACTTGACTGCCGAGGAAGACCGGGCATTGGAGGATTTTTGGTGGGAGTACGTGCAGTGAAGCACGCATGCGGAGCAGCCCGATGAACTTTCAGCAGTTTTCCACCTCTCGCTTTGGGACCAAGCTTTGGATGACGTTGGCGCAACGGCTGCCGCCGCCCGCCGGTCACGCGTTGGCGAATCTGATCACGGGCGCGCTCTACCGCCGCAAGGAGGCCGGGCCCCTCTATCGCATCATCTACGCCAACCAGGCGGGGGTGCTGGGAGCCGGCGCGTCGCCGGAGCAGATCGATCTGGGTGTCAAGGCGGTGTTGAACCACGCGGGCATGTGTACGCTCGATCTGATGCAGCTGAGCGCACGGGGTGAGGGAGCGGTCCGGCATGCGGTGGCCTTTCCCCAGGAGTTTTGGGACGCCGCGGCGGCTGCCAGAGCTGCCGGCCGCGGCGTGCTGATCTGTGGCTGTCACCTGAGCAACTTCAACCTGGCGTTCTTGAAGTATGCCGTGGAAGGGTTTCCGCTGCAGATCCTCTCCGCAGCCGTGTCCGCGGGTGGATTCAAGCTGCTTACCGAGCTGCGGGCCCGCGGGGTGCTGGAGGAGACGCCGCTGGATGGTAGTGCGCTGCGGAAAGCTATCTTGCGGCTGCGGTCCGGCGGCGCAGTTGTGACCGGGATCGATTGGCCGTATGGTGCGGACGAAGATGATCCGATTGACTTCTTTGGCCGGCCGTCGCTCCTCCCCACCGGCTACATCCGGTTGGCGCTCAGCGCGAACGCGCTGCTGCTGCCGCTGGCCTGCCGCTGGTCACCCGAGCGCGGCTACTACGCCATCACGACGCCGTTGATCGAGTTAGAGCGCACCGGTGATCGCGCGGCTGATGTGCGCCATAACGCCCGCCGCGTGTTGGCAGTGATTGAGCAGTGGATCTCAGAGGTGCCCGATCAGTGGCTGATGTATCATCCGGTGTGGCCGGCAGCGACAAGCAGCGCATAAGTGCCTATAGATCTGTCAACGTCACCCAAGCCCCCGGTTGCCCGTCTACGGCCACGTCCTGCTGCGCGCTGCCCGCTGCAACCAGTGCAGCCACCGCCTGCCCGATCTCCCGGGCCGGCCAGCCGAACAATCTCCCGAAGTCTCGAATCTGCGCGGCGCCCACCGAGCGCAGGTACAACTCGGCCAGCTTCGTGCGCGCCTCGGCCTGGCGGATGGGACGGGCGCGCTCGGCCAGGTCGGGGTAGTGGCGATGCACGCACTCGTAGATGAACGCATACTTCCACGCCCCCGCCTCTGCGACGCCCACCGGCACGATTTTGAAGTCTGCCTGGAGCATTTCCAGCGCGCGGTTGAACGGGGAGTCGCTCGCTTTGCTGGTCATGCGCGCCAGCTTGCGCAGGCTCACGGTGTCCAGCGGCCCCTGCGCCAGCAGCGTCTCGTAGAGCGTCTTGGCTTCCACGGTCAGCCGGCCTTCATCGTACTGCACCAGGTAATCCTGCTCCGGCTCGCCGTAGTTCTCGGTGAGGGCGTAGAAGTAGGGGATGACGGCGAGGCTGATGAAGGTGGCTTTCTTGCGCAGCACCTTGGCGTAGTGCCAGACGCGCGCACCCAGTAATTCATCCTTCCAGCCCCAGGTGACGTGGCCCGGATCGTCGTGCTCATCCGCAACGGGGCGGTCGCCGGTCACCGCGGCCCATAAGCTGGGCAGCATGACGTCCTTGATAGGCCAAAAGTAGACATAACCTCGTTCGTTTACGAACGCGACGGCTTCTTCCTTGGTGCTGATGTGCAGGCCAGGCCCGAGACGATAAGTCTTGGCACGGTAGCTCGCCAGCCTTTCGAGAGTGAGCGCGGACATGGGCGACTCCAAACCGGATTGCTGGCTTTTATGCGGACGGCGCCGACCATTCATCCTGCGCTGTGATGCCGCCCGGCTTGGCGCCTTTGACCTTGAGATATGCGTTCATTGCCATCTGCTCATCTCCCGCTAGGCGGTTGCGAACGCTGATCAACAAACCAGGTTTCTCCGAGAAACCTGGTTTGTTGATCAGACCTTTGTCTACTCCGGCTTATTGCCCAGCACGTCCTCGATGCGCAGCAGAATCTCCTCGGTTAACTGGGGCGCGACTTCCAGCGCCACCATGTTCTCGTGCACCTGCGCGGGCCGCGTGGCGCCGGTGATCACCGTGCTGACGTTGGGATTGGTCAGGCACCAGGCCAGGCCAAGCTGCGCCAGGGTGCACCCCAGGTCCGCGGCGATAGGCGCGAGCTGCTTCACTTTCTCGATCCGCTCCGGCGTGATTACGTTCTTTTGCAGCCACTCGTAGCCGGGCAGTGCGGCACGCGAGTCGGCCGGGATGCCGTTGTTGTACTTGCCGGTCAGCAGGCCCGAGGCCAGCGGGCTCCAGATGGTGGTGCCATAGCCCAGCTCGTCGTACAGCGGCGCGAATTCCTTCTCGAACCGCTCGCGCACGAACATATTGTACTGCGGCTGCTCCATGCTGGGCGGGGTGAGGCCGTACTGCCGCGCGATGCCGTCGGCGCGCATGATGTCGGCCGCGCTCCACTCGGAGGTGCCCCAGTAGAACGCCTTGCCCTGTCTGATCAGGATATCCATGGCGCGCACGGTTTCTTCGATGGGGGTTTCCGGGTCGGGTCGGTGGCAGAAGATCAGGTCCACGTAATCCATCTGCAGACGGCGCAGCGCGGCGTTCGCACCTTCGATGATGTGCTTGTGCGACAGGCCCTGGTCGTTGGGTCCCGCGCCGCCCCAGAAGATCTTGGTGGACACGACGATATCCGAGCGGCGCCAGCCCAGCTTCTTGATGGCGTTCCCCATCACGATCTCGGCGTTGCCCTCTGCGTAGCCCTCGGCGTTGTCGAAGAAGTTGACGCCGTGCTCGTACGCGGCGGCCATGCACTGCTCGGCCGTCTCCTGGCCCACCTGGCCGCCGTAAGTGACCCATGCGCCCAACGACAGCGCGCTGAGCTTCAGCCCCGTTTTACCCATGCGACGATAATACATGATTGATCCTTTCCGAAGTGTGTTTGTTTTATTGCGCGCCGTGGTAGGCTTCTCCGTTGATCCAGCCCATCTGGCCGAACCCCGCGATATAGCGCACGCGCTCGGTTCTCAGACGATAGAATTGGAAGTCGGGGAAGTCGATGTAACTTGCCGCATCGGGGTGCAGCTCGACATAAGCAGTAGCCACGCTGGCCCGGTCCTCGACCGGCTCGATCTGGCCCACCAGGGTGACGCGCGGCTTCGCCATAGCATGCTCGTCGGCGATATGCGGCGCGATGAGGATGGACGCGCGCGCGTCCGCTTCAATAAAGTGCTGATGCTCGGCCAGCCGGCTCAGGAAGATGACCAGGTCGCCGTCGGGCAGGGGCAGCACTTCAACCAGCGACCCGTAGGGGAAGCCGTCCTCCGGGATGAGGGAGCACAACACGCCCCGACGCGCCTGCTGCACCAGTGCGCGGGCCTCAACTGCTAATGCGGACCTCCGTCCGCCTCCGTGGGGCGACATCATTCTGCCGATGTTCATGCGTTCCTCCAGGGTTCCGTGATCTCGACCATTGTACCCGATGCCGCGCCGGATGGAAAGTAACTTGCACTTCAAATCGACTTTTGACGCGCCCCCGGTGCCAGGGTACAATGGCAGTGGAACCATCGCCTTTACCCAATTCATAGGATGGAGGTGCAGCGCATGGACAAAGCTGGCATCGCTGCGATGCTGCAGAAGCTGGTGGCCGCGGACGGGCCATCGGGGACCGAGGGGCGGGTGGCCGACTTGGCGCGTAGCCTGGCGGCCGATTTCGTCTCTGAGATACGCACGGATGTGTTGGGCAATCTGGTCGCGCTGCGGCGGGGAACAACCGGCTCCGGCCGGATCATGCTGGCCGCGCACATGGACGAGATCGGCCTGATCATCACGAAAGTCGAAGGTGCATTTTTGCACGTCGGCAGGGTGGGCGGCGTCGATCCGCGGTCGGTGATCGGCCAGGAAGTGACGGTCTACCCCTCCGGGCCGGGCGCTGAGGCGCATCCTGATGGTCTGCCGGGTTATATCGGCAGCCGGCCTCCGCACATGTTGGCCCCGGGCGACCGCGACAAGGCAACGCCATTAGGTGATCTGCGGGTGGACCTGGGCCAGCCAGCCGCGTTCTTCGAGACCGGGATTGTACGCGTGGGGGATCGGGTTGCAGTGCGCGGTCCGTATACCGAGCTGTTGGATGGCCGTGTGGCGACCAAGTCGCTGGACAATCGCGCCAGCGTGGCTGCTGTGGTGGGCGCTCTGGGCTATTTGGCCGGCATGCAGCACGCCTGGGACGTTGTCGCGGTGGCGACGACGCAGGAGGAGATCGGCCTGCGCGGGGCTGCCCCTGCCGCATTTGGCGTCGCACCCGACCTGGCGATCGCCATCGACGTGACCTTCGGCGAGACGCCGGGCCTCAACAGCAACGAGACCGTGGCCATGGACAAAGGGCCGGCGATCGGCTGGGGGCCGAACCTGCACCCGGGCATCGTGCAGCGTCTGCGCGACACGGCTGACGCATTGGAAATCCCTTACATCACTGAGCCGCTGCCGGGGAACTCGGGCACTGATGCATGGGCGCTGCAGGTGACCCGTGCGGGCATCCCCACCGGACTGCTGAGCATCCCCATCCGCTACATGCACTCAGTGGTCGAAACGGTGGTAGTGGCAGACATCGATCGCACTGCGCGGCTCCTGGCCGCGTTTATCAGCCGCCTGGATGACGAGGTTCTCGCCGCGCTGGCGGCCGCGCTGGACTGAAGGAGCAGCTATGGCTGAGTTACGGGATCTGCTGGAAAAGCTTTCCAATGAGATCGGGCCGTCGGGCCGGGAGAAGGCTGTTCGGGCGTTGATCAAGGCGGAAGTCACAGGGTTGGTCGACCGGGTCGAGGTGGACACGCTGGGGAACCTGATCACCTTCAAGGCCGGAACAGGCCCTGAGCCGCGGCTGAAGGTGATGGTGGCCGCGCACATGGACGAGGTCGGCCTGATGATCACCGACGTGGGCAAGGGCGGGACCCTGGGCTTCAAGGCCGTGGGGGGCATCGACGCGCGTTTGCTGCCGGCCAAGCGGGTGGTGATCGGCGACGAGCGCGTGCCGGGGGTGATTGCCGCGCCGGTGCCGCACTTGCAGCACGGGCCGGCCGACAAGGTGCTGGAGATCGACGATCTGTCTATCGATATCGGCGCCGAGAATGACAAGGCTGCGGGTGGCAAGGTGAAGGTGGGCGACTACGGCGCTTTCGCCACCCGGTTCACCGTCCTTAGCGCTGACCCGGCCTGGCCGACGGTGCGGGGCAAAGCGTTCGATGACCGGGCGGGCTGTGCGGCGCTGATCACACTGCTGGCTGGGCGCTACCCGGTCGACCTTTACGGCGTTTTTACCGTGCAGGAAGAGGTAGGACTGCGCGGGGCCCGTGTGGCGGCGTACGGCATCGCGCCCGACGCGGCCATCGCGTTGGAGGGCACGATCTGTGACGATCTGCCGCAGCCGTCCGAGGACGATAACACGCCGGTGACGCGGCTGGGCGGCGGTCCGGCGATCACGCTCATGGACCGCAGCATGGTATCGCATCCGGGTCTTTTGCGGCTGCTGCAAGACGCGGCACAGAACGAGGGCATTGCCGTGCAGTACAAGGCGCCTGGCCTGGGCGGCACAGATTCAGGCGCCATCCACCTCACGCGCGCCGGCGTGCCGGCCATCACCGTTGCCGTGCCGTGCCGCTACATCCACAGCCCTGCCGCGATCATGAACCTGGACGACCTGGAAAATATGGTGAAGCTGGTCGCTGCGGCGTTGCGGCGGATCGCAGGAAGCGATCTGGTGCGGGACTGAGTAGAATTCACTGATCGAGACCCTGTCATTCTGGGTTACTTATGCCGCAGCGGCTGGATGTGCCCAGGTCCGAAACTTTTTTGCTGTCATGCTGAGCGGGTTAACGACTCAACACAAGCTACGGCAGGGCCTCAGCGAAGCATCTCGGCACAGCTCACGAGACCCTTCGCTGGTATGATGCTGCAACTCACCTTGTGCGATAGACCCGCTCAGGGTGACAGTTAGAGAGATTTACAGGTTGGAGGATCATTGTGGAAGCACTGGCAAAACGAATTATCGAGGCGTTTGGTGTCTCTGGGTATGAGGACAAGGTTCGTGCGGTGATCCGCAACGAGATTATCGGCTATGTGGATGACGTGCGCGTCGATGCACTCGGCAACCTCATCGCGTATCGCAAGGGTAGTGGGGGCGGCCGCCGCGTCATGCTGGCTGCGCACATGGATCAGATCGGGCTGATGGTGACTCACATCGACGCCAAAGGGTTCCTGCGTTTCGCGCCGGTTGGGTTCATCTTCGCGCCCGCCTCGTGGGGCGCGCAGGTGCACTTTGCCGATGGCACGGTGGCGTCGGTGGGGCTGGATGGCCGGTTTGACTGGCGCCATGAGGTGCCGGCGCTGCGTGATATGTTCCTGGACGTGGGCGCCACCAGCCGGGACCAGGTGAAGCAGCAGGTGGGCGACGTGGCCGCGTTCTGGCCGGGCTTTGTGGCCCAGGGCAACACCTGGTTCTCACCGAACCTGGACGATCGGGCCGGGTGTGTCGCACTGGCTCAACTGCTGAAGGAACTCGAGGGTGTGACGATCGCTCACGATTTGTACGCGGTGTTTACCGCTCAGGAAGAGGTGGGCCCGCGCGGGGCCGCTACCTCGGCCTACGCCATCGAGCCGGATGTGGCCATCGCTCTGGATGTCACGGACACCGGCGATATACCGTACGCCACGCCGGCCATGGAAGTGTACCTGGGCCGCGGGGTCGCCATCAAGATCCAGGACTCCGGTATGATCGGCCACCCCGGGCTCAACCGGCTGCTCATCGCCGCGGCCGAGGCGGATGGCATCCCCTACCAGCTTGAGGTGCTGCAGGGCGGCACCACTGACGCGTACGCGATGCAGGTCGCGCGCGGGGGTGTGCCGGCGACTGCGCTCTCATTCCCCAGCCGCCACATCCACACCCCGTCGCAGGTCGTCGACCGCCGCGATGTGGAGGCCACCGTGCGGCTGTTGCGGGCTTTCTTGGGGCGGAGTATCGAATTCTGACACTAGTGGGGCGAGGCATTCCAGGTAGACATGCGCTTGACGAGCGTCAGTGGTCCTGATGCGAGGACCTTCGCGCCGCCGCGACGTTATAGGAATGCCTCGCCCTTACTGTTTCTGGATCAGTCCCAGCTCAGTCAGCCTGCCCAAAAGCCAACCGCGCCAGAGTGCAGGTTGCAGCGCGTGCCACTTTTCCGCCAACGATGTCAGCGTCTCAGCCGCAGGCTGCTCGCGACCATACCGTTGCGCCACAAACAAGTGGGCGATGCTTTCGGCGACCGGCGCGGCCTCGGGCAATTGTGAGCTGAACGACGTCGCGCGCTCCGACGGCGTTTGGCTGGCCAGCCATGGGATTCTCAGCCGCGCAGCCCACAGCCCCAGCAGACCAAACAGCTTCACCAGCACCTCATGATCGCGGAACAAGGCTGCCTGACGCATGCGCATCAGCCACCGCCCGCCGAAGGCTGCGGCGCCCAATATCAGCACGCTGGCGAGCCAACCCCAATTGCGACTCAGCCAGAGCCTCCAGCGAATCCATGTCCGGTCGGACGAGCCGCTGTCCGGGGGCATGAGATCTTCCGGCTTCGGGTTGTCGTTGGGGCCGATGTTGGCGGGTGAATCGGGCATCAGGCCGGCCTCTACCGGTTCGTTTGACACAGGCTTCGGACGTGCAAGCAGCGGCTCGGACGCAGTCGGCTCGAATTGAATCCAGCCGTACGAGGGGAAAAAGACCTCAGTCCACGCATGCGCGTTGCGCTCCAGGATGCGGCGGACCCTCGGTTCGTCGAAGTTCAGCTCCTTGTCGCTGCCGACTGCCTGGCCGGCGGTATACCCCACCACGAAACGAGCCGGCACACCCACGGAGCGCAGCATAACCACCATGGCGCTGGCGTAATAATCGCAGTAGCCCTCCTTGACGTCGAACAGGAAGTAATCGACCCCATCTGCGCCGGGCGGGGGTGCAGCGATCTGCTGGTTATATGTGTAAGTGCGGAGAACCAGCTCCAGCGCCTCGGCCTTGTCGTAGGGATTGTCGTAGGCCATGGTCATGCGCGCCGCCAGATCCTGGATGCGCGGCGGCAGGTTATCGGGTAGCTGCAGGTAGCGCTGCAGCACCCACTCAGGATAGGTGGTGGTGTCGGCGCGCAGTTCCTCCGGTGGGGCGTCAGAGATGGCCGCGGCTGCCAGATAGGGCTCCCGATCGCTCAAGCTGATGCGGCTGCGCAGCAGGGAGACCGTGCGCGTCTCCAGAATACTGGGGATGGGCGAAAAGTCGGCGTTGATCGGCACGCTCACGCGCAACGGATTCGGTGGTGTAAAGACCGCGGTCTGGCCCCGTTCCAACATCCAGACGGTGCCCGTGATGGCATGAGTTTGCAGGTAAAGCGGTTCGCCCAACGGTGCGTTCTGCTCGATCACCATGACTTCTGAGTCCGAGTTGAGCCAGCCGCTGCCGGTGTAGGTATCGAACACTGTGGCCCGCCAATAAGTCGGTTCAGCAATCTCGGCCTCGAAGATCGGTCGATCTGACAGCGACACGGGGCCGCCTAACGCGGAGGTCTTCCCATAGGTCGCCACCGTCGTCGTGCTGCTGCCGTAGTTCAACGACTTGTACATGCGATTCCAGGTGTCTTCGACCTTTTGCCAGGGCTGTTCGAAGGGCCGCAGCAGGCGCTCCATGGTGAGTTGGTCTGCCGCGTTGGGAACCAGCCATGCCAACCCGATCACCAGCGCCGTGAATCCCACGCCGGCCTTGAGGAAATCCAAGGCGATATCCGGCGCATAACGCACACGCGTGAGCTGCCAACGGGTTTCATTCCGGGCGAGTTGCAGGCGGATGGCGAGCAGTAGCGCTGCCGCCAGGAAGAGAATCAGGAAGCCGGTCAGGTTTTGTGATGCGTAATAAACATTGACCAGCAGCCCTATGCCGGCCGGCAGCACTGCCAGCAGGAGGCGTTGGTGCCGCATCAGGCTCCAGATCGCCAGATAGCCGATCCACCAGCCGAGCAAGGTGAGCTGTGTCACGAAGATCAGGTTATCGGCGCTGGCGTTGCCATTGACCAGCGCGATAATCCAGTTGACGTTCCGGGTGACCAGTTCTTGAATGCCTTCAGCGCTTGTGAAGCCGGAGAAAATGAGCTGGTTGAAGAGCGTGCTGATCCAGGCGAGGCTGGCCAGAATGCTGTAGAGGACCGGGAAGATGCCATCCCAGCGGGTGAGTGACAATGCAAAGGCGAGCAGCGCACCGCCCAGCACGGCGAACCTGACGAGTTCCAGCCCGTCGCTCCAATGGGCCGTGACCAGAGCCTCCGTCATGGCTATCAACGCCGTTACTGCCAGGAATAGCACCCACCAGCCGCCTCCCCGCGCCAGGCGCGCGGATGGATCATCCGGCGCGGTCGGCGACTCGGCAGCAGAGGGCAGGGCGTGAACGTTGGCAGTCATGTGGTTCTTCACACTAAGGGCCAGGGATAGGAGCGCTGATTTTCGGGCGGGGTCGGAAAACGATCTTCGGCCAGCAACGCCGCAATCCGCCTTTTCAGCGCTGCAACCTCACCCTTCACTAGCAGGGCGGCAAGTGCAGGCGCAGCCTCGCCCTGCGGACGATCAAGTTCGTCCATCAGCCGCCGCAAATCGGCAGCCAGGTCTTCGGGCAGTGGATCGCCGGCAAAGTCCCAGATCACGGTGCGGAGCTTGGGCTCCGCATGGAAGCAAAGCCCCTGGTCGATGGCAACGATGCAGCCGTTGTCGGCAGCCAGGCAGTGACCGCTTTTGCGATCCGCGTTATTGACGATCACGTCGAACAGGCACAGGGCTTGCAAGCTGCGCCGGAAAGCCGGTTGCTCCCTGAAGGTAAAGTAGTGCGCGTTTTGATCCACCTCAACAAAGAACTGTACCGATCCGCGGCCATGCGGGCCGCTTCTCAGCACTGTGGGCGGCACGAAATTCCAGCCCAGTGCGCGACACACCACATAGGCTGCGGCCTCGCGCTTGGCAAGGGTGCCGCGCGGAAAATCCCATAGCGGTCGTTCCCCTCGTGCCGGCTTATAGATCACCCGAACTGACTGCTCGCCCTGGCTGACCTGTCCCAGGAATGTGTAGTTGGAACTCCAGGGTATCAGGCCGATCAGGGTCAACACGCCCTGGTCCAGCAGCGCGGCCAGGCGCTCAGTTTCGGCGCCGCCGGTGGGCCAGGGGATGCAATCTGCCGGCGGGAATGTGGAATCAGTCATCGTGTCAGTGCACGTAGTCTCCGGTTTGTCTGTTTTTGGCAGCCAGCGGGAGACAGAAGTGACCGAAATCATCGATGGGCTCACCGCAGGCGGGACAATAGGGCCGCCCTGCTGCCACGATCTTTTCGGTCTGCTGGCTGAGCAACAACGCCTGGCCGCGCGTGGTGTAGATGTGCTGTCCGGTTTCTTCCTCAGCGTCGTCCGTTTGCATCTCGATTTCGCCGCGCAACATGCTGGCATCCACCAATGTCAAAATGATCAAGTCGTGCAAACGATCGTATTCCAACCCCAGACCCCCCACCCGAAAGAGCGGGGCCAGCGGCTCAACTAACGTCAGGTTAGGCTCAACAGCCACCAACGGCTCGGTCAGCTCAGGGAACTCATTCCGCACGTTGGCCAGCAGTTGCGGGATCGTGCGCATCAGGGCCAACGCCTGGTGCTTTTCGATGACCCATGACAGGGTCTCAGGTCCGAATTGGGCCTGCAGCACCAGAACGCGGTAACCAGGCTCGCCCAGCGCGCCCGTGGTGATGCGCGTCACAGGGTAAACCTCATCTTCCTCGAAATACGGAAGCGCAGCGAAAGCAGGAAATGAATCGGTCATAGCGTGAATGGTAATCCGAAATGCCAGAAATGCAAGTGCGCACTTTGAGAACAGAAAAGCCCCGGGAAGATGATTCCCGGGGCTCACCGGATGGAGTAGCGGATACGGGATTCGAACCCGTGTCTCCGCCTTGAGAGGGCGATATCCTGGGCCCCTAGACGAATCCGCCACTGACTAAGGCATTATACGGATGAGCAGATGCGCTGTCAAATTCGGGCTGCACCCCCGGTTTGTGTTATACTCTCCACCAGTCTAATCTAGCCGCGGGTTCTAGCCCCGCCTCGTCCTGCATAGCAGGGCGGGTACCAGGAGCGTTTCATGCACACCACCCCGCAAGTCATTTCGCGCGGCCTTGACCGCGTGCTCCCGGCGGTGCAAAAGCCGGCACGCTACACCGGCGGCGAGTTCAACAGTGTCGTCAAGGACTGGGACGCGATCCCTTATCGCCTGGCATTGGTTTTCCCCGACGTGTACGATCTGGGGATGTCCAACCTGGGGCTGGCGATTCTCTACGACATCGTTAACCGGCAGCCCGACATGTTGGCCGAGCGCGCTTACACCCCTTGGTTGGACATGCTCGCGGCCATGCGTCGCGAGGGGCTCCCACTCTACTCGCTGGAGACCCGCCATCCGTTGGTAGATTTCGATGTGCTCGGTTTTTCCCTGCCCTATGAGCAGCTCTATACGAACGTGCTGACCACGTTGCATCTGGCTGGCATCCCCTTGCGCGCTGCCGACCGTGATCATGAGCCGTTGATCCTGGCTGGCGGGTCGGCCTGCCTTAACCCGGAGCCCATGCATGCGTTTTTCGATGCGTTCTACATCGGCGAAGGGGAGGAGGCGATCACCGAGATCGTGCGCACCTGGCATGATGCGCGTCGCGCAGGACTGAGCCGTCACGACGCGCTCGTCCGTTTGGCACAGATCGAGGGTGTCTACGTCCCGTCATTCTACGAAGTGACCTATCATCCCGATGGCCGTATCGCGCACTTCGCCCCGGTGACCATCCCAAACGACACGCAGCATGCCTTGCGCAGTACGCAAGACGCAATGCGCAGTACGCAGCACGCAACACGCCTCCCCATCGTCAAACGCATCGTCTCGACCCTGCCGCCGCCGCCGACGAAATTCATCGTCCCCTTCATCGACATCGTGCATGATCGGGCCGCGATCGAGATTCAGCGCGGCTGCACCCGCGGCTGTCGCTTTTGTCAGGCCGGCATGGTCTTCCGCCCCGTGCGCGAGCGGCCGGTGGCCGAGGTGTTGGATGCTGTGGCAGCGGTCATGCATGACACCGGCTTTGAAGAGATCAGCTTTCTGTCATTGAGCTCGTCCGACTACAGCGGGATTCACGAACTGGTGCGCGAGGTGATGGCCCGCCATGGTGATGAGAAGTTGTCGATCGGTTTGCCCAGCCTGCGCATCGAGTCCTTCAGCCTGGAATTGATGGAGCAGCTTGAAAAGGGGCGGCGGCGCTCGGGGTTCACCTTTGCGCCGGAAGCCGCCACCGATCGCCTGCGTGACGTCATCAACAAGCCTATCGCCACCGAGGCGCTTCTGGAGACGGCTGCCGAGGTGTACCGCCGTGGCTGGCCCAGTATCAAGCTCTATTTCATGATCGGCCACCCGACCCAGACCCTGGAGGATGTCCAGGCCATCGCGGACCTGACCCACCAGGTGAAGCGCATCGGCTTCCAGGAGTTGGGCCGGAAATCGAGCGTGCGCGTCGGCGTCAGCACGCTGGTGCCCAAGCCGCATACGCCGTTTCAGTGGGCGCCGCTGGCCGATGAGGCAACCATTCGGGCCCAGATCGGCCTGCTCGAGCGCCAGCTGCGCGGCCCGGGGCTGGAGTTCTCGTGGAACGATCCGCGGGAAACCTTGCTGGAGGCTGTGCTCAGCCGCGGCGACCGGCGCCTGGCCGACGTGATCCAGCGCGCCTGGGAGCTGGGTGCCGGCTTCGACGGCTGGGGGGATCAGTTCAACGAGGGCGCCTGGAACCAGGCCTTTGCCGATATAGGCCTGGATCCGAACTGGTACGCCCGCCGCGAGCGCACCACGGAAGAGATTTTGCCGTGGGATCATATCAACGTCGGGGTCACCAAGGCTTTTTTGATGCAGGAGTATGAGGCCGCGCTGCAGGGTCACGCCACCGGCGATTGCCGCGAGCATTGCTACGCGTGCGGCATCTTGGGGCAGTTCAAGGAACAGCGCCGGGAGGTTGCCGACGATGCCTGGGGCTGCCCGCCCGTGCGCAAAGGCAGGAAGGGCTCGAATGGCTGAAACCTACGCACAACGCATGCGCGTTACCTTTGCCACCGATGACACGGTGAAGTATGTCGGCCACCTGGATATGCACCGCGCCTGGGAACGGGCCATCCGCCGGGCACGGCTGCCCTTAGCCTATACGCAAGGTTTCAATCCCCAGGCGCGGCTCCAGTTCGCGGCCGCGCTGCCGGTGGGGTTTACTGGCCAGGCCGAGCAGGCGGATGTGTACCTTGACGAGGTGTTGGAACCGGCCGAGTTTCTGGCCCGGCTGACCGCGGCGCTGCCGCCCGGCATCCGCCTCCTGCAGGCCGTGCCGGCGCCGCGCGAAGTGCCGTCGCTGCAGTCGCAGGTTTGCGGGGCCAGCTATCGTGTCGAGGTGGAGAGCTCCGAATCTGCCGACGAGTTCGCGGCCCGGTTGGACGCGTTCCTGGCGCGGCCCGAGGCCTGGCGCGCGCGCCGGAAGGGCAAAGAGATGGCGCGGTATGACCTGCGGCCGTTGGTGCAGGCGCTGTCCTACGAGGGCCCGACCGACCTCGGCCACACCTTCCACGTGATCATGCGCGCCGAGCCCGGCGCCACCGGCCGTCCCGACGAACTCCTGGCCGAGCTGGGCCTGGAAGCGGCCCCGCGGCGCATCGTGCGCAGGTCACTGGTTTTCGCCTGAGTTGGAGGCTGGATGCTCGATCACGGCTTCCAACCTCCAACCTCCAACTTTTAACCTTAAACCTTGAACCGCACCCTTACCATCCGGCCAGCCAGTCCGGCGCGTAATCGAAGTTCACCTCGTTGTTCGTCAACAGCACCAGCCCGGCGCCATCAGCCTGGATGCGCATGATCTCGCTGTAGCCGCTATCGGGTCGGTAGCCGCTGAACACGAGTGTGCTACCATCATAACTCCAGGCTGGCGAGCTTGGGCGCAGGATTTGCGGCGCCACCAGGGTTACGTTTTCCCCATTGTACTGCACCGTGTAGAGTGCCTGCCCCTCCGGCCGGCTGCCCCAGAAGATGATGCGATCCCCCGCAGGCGCCCAGCTTGGGCTGGCGTCGTTATAGCCGCCGGTCACCTGGCGTATGTCGGAGCCATCCGCGGCCATGGTGAAGATCTCGCCGGTGGACGGGGTGTGGCTTGCGACAAAGGCGATGCGGCCGGTGAGCCTAGACCAGGCGGGGTCTTGGTCATCCCAAGCGTTGTTGGTCAGTTTGGTCAGCCCGCGCGTGGCCAGGTCCAAACGATAGATCTCCAGGTCGCCGTCGCGGTCAGAGGCCAGGGCGATATGCTGGCTGTCGCCTGACCATGAGGGACTGTAGTTGTTGAAGGGGCCATCGGTCAGCATGGTGGCCCCGCGGCCGTCGCGGCTCATCAGCCAGATCTGCCGGTAGGCGGGGCTGCCGTTGTCCACCCGTTCATAGGCGATCCATTGGCCATCGGGCGAGCCGGCCGGCGCCGTCTCCCAAGCGTCCGCGGTGAAGGTCAGGCGCACCTGGTTGCGGCCGTCGGACAGCATGCGGTAAATCTCGCCGTTGCCGTCCCGATCGCTGGCAAACACCACCTGCGCCGGTCCCTGATCCTGGATCACCGTCAGCGCGTCGCTGTCCCCGCTGGTCACAAACACCTTGCTCAACCTTGGATCGTAGGCAATCCCCTCCTCGGCGCCCGCCGGCACGGGAATGCTGGTGATTTGATGCCAGTCCATGGTGTCGTAGACCTCGACCCGGTCCCCGCAGGCGATGAACAGATGCCCGCTCTCAGGGTTGGCGAAAAGCACGAACGGTTCCTTGTACAACGGAATCGTGCCGACAACGCCGTCGTAGTACACATCGAGAACAGTAATTGTGCGCGACTCGCCCCGGTTGGCGATGTACAACCGCCGGCTGGCCGCGTCGTAGGACAGGCCGTAGGGTGCTGGGATGTCGTCCCAGTGCGAGGCTACCTGCCCGTCGCGCAGCACGAACACCTGGTTCGAGCCGTGGGCCGAGAGGTAAACGTCACCCGAAGCTGAATCCGCCGCGAACATGGCCGGCTCGTGGCCGACGCCGTGCAGCGTGCGAATCACGCCCAATGTCACCGGATCGAAGACCGTCACCGTGTCGTTGCCGTAGTTGGCGATGTAGCCATAGCCCCCGTGGACGATGACGCCGTCGGGCATCGAGCCGGTAGGGATGTTCTGTACGACTGCCCCGGCCGCGGGATCCACCACCGAAGCGTTGGCCGTCTGCCGGTTGGCCACGATGACGCGGTTCGTGCCGGGCATCAGCGCCACGCCGTTAGGTCCCTGCGCGGCGGGTCCCAAGTCGATCTGCGCTTGCAGGCTCAGGTACTCATTGATCACCCCCAGCGTACGGCCGCTGTGGTCGATGCCGTGGAACGCCACGTAGACGCGGTTGCCTGCGGCGTTCACTGTCACGCCATGCGGTCGGCTGCCGGCCGGCAAATTCAATTGTCCGCTCCAGTAGGGCGTGGACACGAAAGCAGGTGTGGCGGTCGGGATAACGGCGGGGGTCGCCGTCGCCGTCGGGGTGGCCGCGCGCGTCGCTGTAGGGGTAGGGCTCGCCCCTACCCCTGTCGCTGTAGGGGTAACCGTACGTGTGGGCGTGGCGGCCGGTGAGCAGAAGGTCAGCGACACATCATCCACGAACGTGCGGCTGATGCCGCCGATGCCGTTGTTGTAGGTGCCGAACTGAAAGCGGATCGACTTGCCTGCGTAGCGGCCGACGTTCAACGTGATGGACTTGGTGCGCCATGACGGTGCGTTGACCGTCTCGGCGAAGAGATAGTCGATAGCGCCATCAGGCAGGATGGCGATCGCGTAGAAGTAGTCCGCGGCCTGGATGCTCTCCGCGCGGTCAGCTTCGGTGCGCGGCAGCTTCGCCGGGTCGGGCTGCCAGCCCATCGCGGCCGCGGTTCCTGCCTCCCCGTTGACGTTGTAGCGCCAGAAGGTGAGGGTCGCCGAGGTCAGGCCGGCCGGGATCGTGACCGCCTGCTCGATGGGCGAGTAGCTCTCCAGGTTGGCGCCGCCCTGGGCGATGCCGGTGCGCATGCTGCGGCTGCCGCCATGCACCGGCGTCGTTACGTAGGCGGCCAACACCGGGTTGGACCGGATGATCCAGCCGGCGCTCGTCTCGAAGCCGCCGTTGGTCAGTCCCTCCCGGCAGCCGGCGACAGGCGTTGCCGTGGGTGTGGGCGTCCACGAAGCTGTCGGCGCGGGCGTGACGTTGCCGAGATAGAGGTAGAACGCGCCGTCCGGACTGTTCAGCCACACGCCGTTGCTGCCGTCGGCCAGCAGTCCATCCACCGGTTGACTGTCCCAACTATACCCGCTGATTTTCTGCCATGCCTCGCCATAGTTGAAGCCCTGGTACAGCCCAGT
This sequence comes from uncultured Anaerolineales bacterium, assembly GCA_964513075.1. Lineage (GTDB taxonomy): Bacteria > Chloroflexota > Anaerolineae > CG2-30-64-16 > CG2-30-64-16 > DAOUBP01. The sequence continues at coordinate 10,923 of CAZELR010000052.1, read as the reverse complement.
TTTCGTGCCAAGATACAGCCGGCTTGGATCGTCGAGCTGATTCACAATTTCGAGCAAGCCGTAGTCCGCGCGGCCGTCTTGATAAAGCACATCTTCCAGCCCGGCCGTGAAGCGCTGCCACGTTCCGCCGCCGTTCAGGCTGCGCCACACCCCTTTGGGCTCAACGAAGTAGACGCGGCTGGGGTTGGTGGGATCCACCCACACATCGGTGATCCACCAGATGTCCTCGTACAGCGGGGTCACCTGATGCCAGGTCAGGCCGCCGTCGGTGCTCTGTGCCAGCATGCCCCCGCCGCCTTCGCTGACGCCGCTGGCGTAGACCGTGGTCCAGCTCGGGTCCACGGCTGCGATGTCGGAGACGAAGTAGCTGCGCCACAGGTCGGAGTCCTGGTGCTGCCACGTGACGCCCCCATCGACCGTGAGGTAGACGCCGTCGCAGCCGAAGCCATAGACCTTCAGCGGGTCCGTGGGATGCGCCACGACCGGTTGGATGTTCAGCCCGCTGGCCAGCTCGCGCCAGGTGCGCCCGCCGTTATCGCTTTTGTACATCGGTTCATCCGGTCCGCCGGCCAGGCAGCGTGGGACCAGCCCAGCCCAGATCAGAGCTGAATTGGCGGGGCTGTAGACGAACTTGGGTCGCGGCGCCGCGTTGTTGGTCACCACCCAGTCGCCGTAGCCGATGCGCCGGTGCAAGCCGGCGAAGCTGGTGGCATAGCGGTCTTGCGTGCGGTAGTCGGCGATCAGCCGCGTGGCCGGGTAGCCGTTGACGATCAATTGGTACTGGTTGCTGGGCAGTGGCGGCGGGCCAGGCGGCAGGCTCAGCGGCTGCCACGTCGCGCCGCCGTCGTCGCTGCGCAGCAGTGTCGTGCCCCAGCCCGTCGTGTCAGTGAGATTGATGTACAGCGCCGAGCCGTTGGGGCCCCAGCCAACAGCCAGCGGCACGACGGACTTGTTCGCGCCGAAGTCGTACACCAGTTGCCACTGCACGTCTTCGGGGGCGGGCGTGTTGGTATTGAGGCTGCGCCACAGCTTGCCGGGATAGCGGCTGCCCATGTAGAGCGCGTTGGCGCCCGCCGCGGCGGCCGCAGTGGCGGCATTGTCAAACGCCAGGCCGGTGTTGACGTTCCACTCGAAGGTCGGTCCGGGCAGCCGGCGCCAGTTGCCTGAATTGGTGCCGCGGTAGAGCATGCCGCTGCCGTACTTGGTGGCCGTGGTGACGTACAACGTGTTGGAATCGTCTGGATCGATGATGATGGGGTTGGCTGCAGTGTAGCCGCTGAGGTCGCCGCTGGCCGAGCGCCAGGTCAACCCGCCGTTATCGCTCTTGATGATCATCACGCCGCTGCCGAAGTCGTGGCCTGCGCTGGGCGCAGCCCACAGCGTAGTGGGTCGGCTGTACTCCACGGAGAGTGCGTGCGTGCGCACGGTATGCAGCAACTGCCATTGGCCGCCGGCGTCTGTGCGAAACAGGCCCGCGTCCGTACCCAGATACAGCATATTGGGGTTGGCATAGTCCATGCCCAGGCCGCTCCGCCCGACAGCCGGCGGCACCCCTTGAGGCGCCTGCAGCCAGGTCTCCCCGCGATCGTAGCTGACAAGCAGCAACTGGCTGTTCGTCAGGGCATACAGCGGCCCTGGCGCACCTGGCCCCACGATCAGCTCGCGCACGAAGGCTGGGAAGGTGCTGGTGGACGTCGGCGTGGCCGTCGCGGTGCGAGTAGCCGTCGGCGTGGCCGTCGCTGTGGGGATAGCGGTCCGCGTGACGGTTCTGGTGGCTGTCGGCGTTGGCGTGGCGGTTCGGGTCATCGTCGGCGTGGCGGTGCCGGTGGGTGTCGCCGTGGGCAGTGCAGGACTGCGCAGGACCAGGGGTAGATAGAGTCGTGCTCGCAGGCATACCTGCAGGGCTGCCTCGTCGATGACCATGCCGCTGCGGCCGCCGGTGCCGTTGTTGAAAGTGCCGAAGTGGAGCTTGAAGCTGCGGCCCGCGTAGGCGCTCAGGTCGACCGCGGTGAATGTCCACGCCCGGCTATTGTCGCGCCAGGTGCGCAGCACCGCATAGCTGTTGTCGGCAAAGACCGCCAGCAGATATTGGTAGTCGGCGACGTCCGGCGCAGCCGCCAGCACGGTGGCTTCGTCCACGGTCGCATTGCCCGTGGCCGCAACGTCGCCCAGGGTCGGATAGCGCCAGAAAGTGAGCGTTGCTGAGCTGGCATCGGCGGGGATGACGACCCCCTGGTCGACGCTGGAGAAGCTGTAGATGTTGGGGCCTTCCGGGCCGGTGCCGGTGCGCACGGCGTAGTGGCCGGCGTGGTGCATGTCCTCGGCATAGCCGGCCGGCAGGGACGTGTCAGGGAACATCCAGGCGCGGGCGATGCCTGGGTAGCCCAGCAGGTCAGGATCGGTTTCGAAATCGCCATCCGCCAGCGTCTCGTAGCAGGCCGAAGCGTAGCGGTAAGCCACACCCTCGGCCAGCACGAACAGGTCGGGCAGCGAGCCGAGCGCCAACACCTGGTCGGGGGCTGCACCGCTGGGCAGCAGGGCTTGCGGCGCCCAGCGCAGCCCACCGGTATCGGATCGATAGACGCGCGGCGGGAAGCGCGGGTCCCATTCCGGCCCGGTCAGCGCCAGGTAGACCGCCTCACCGGTCGGATCGGCGGTCAGGCTGCGGTAGTTCATGTTGTAGTTGCCGTGCAGACCGGCCGTGACGTTGCTCCACGTGTTGCCGCCGTCGATGGAGCGTATGATCCCCGCCTCGGGCTGTGTGGCCGAGCCTTCGATCTCCCGGTACATGGCCCATATGGTGTGATCCGTGGCGAAACGGGGCGAGATGGCCAGGCTGTAGTTCGGGCCTGCCGCGCCGAGCCGCTGCCAGGTAGCGCCGCCGGTGGTGGAGCGCTGCAACGGGCCGTAACCGGCCACGAACAGCGTGTGGTCCACCGCATAGTTGGGCGAGATGGCCAGGCGATAGGCGTCAAGATCGCTGGGTTGGCCGCCGGTGGGCAGCCAGGTGTCCCCGCGGTCGGTGGAACGATAGACCTGCGGCTGGCTGAAGTCGGCGCCAGCCAGGAACACTGTTCCGTCGCTGGCATAAGCGGGCGACACGACCAGATCTTGCACCTGCGTGCTCTCCCAGATTGCCTGCCATGAGGCGCCGTCGTCTGTCGAGCGCAGCACGCGGCGGCCCGGTGGCTCCGCGCTGCGAGTCAATGCGAACAGGGTGCGGTCAGTGGCATAGGCCGGCGAGGGCACGATTTTGAGGGTGTCGCTGATGGCGCCGGTCGGCCCCACGCCCAGCACAGTCCAGCTTTGACCCGCGTTGCTGCTGCGGTAGAGACCTCCTATTGTGGCGGCAAACAGCGTTTGGTCGGCATCGTAGGCCGGCGATGCGGATAGGGCTTGGATCGGCTGGCCATCTGGGGCGGCAAGCCCCTGCCAGGGTGACAAGAACGGTGCGGCCGTTCCAGCGTTGACCACGGCCCCCGTGATCACCAGAGAGAGCGCTATCACTGCGCCCAGCGAGAGAAGACTGCGCACTTTCATCAGAGACCTCCTCTGCTGCGCCGATGACCTGACTCAATAACGCCAGGCAGCCAATTAGACGGACTACTATTCTTGTAGTCCTAAAAAGTAAGGACGTTGGTTGAGATCAGAAGTCGCGTTGAGCCTTTATTCGGCCGGTGCGCGGATTTGCATCTCGGTAATTTTTTGGTATGCCATAACGACACCTACCGGCGTTCGCTGCAACCGTTGGACATCCCGGTCACTGTCCTGGATTGGCAAGGCAACACCAAGACCTACATGACGCCGCGGAAGAACGCTGAAGGCAACTACACGATGCAGCCTCGGTTCGATCTGATGCCGCCGGGTACGACCATGGTCAGTCTGGCGCAGAATGTGCACCTGCCGACTCGCGCGACCTGTTTGCGCTGTCATGCCGGAGCAGGTGGTGGCGATGGCGTGAAGCGCGGGGATATCAGCACTGCTACCATCAACCCGTCGCTGAAATCCGATGTCCATATGTCGCCGCAGGGCGGAAACTTCACCTGCCAGACCTGCCACATTCCGACCTTTGCCAAGGATGTTGCTACCGAGATGTCGCGTGACTGGACGCATCCCGCGTGGAATCCGGCGGCTTGCAGCGGCCAGGGAGGCTGGGTAGGAGAAGAAGTCAAGGCGAGCAACGTCGTGCCGACACCCGCCCTGAGCGCGGGCTGAGACTGCCGTAACGTTACCCGGTAGTTTATTTCACTGCTGCGCCCTGGCCGGTCTTTCGACTGCGCCAGGGCGTTTTCGTAAGTATGGATGTAATCTTGTCCGATTAATATTATTCATATGCTCGTCTGTTATCAACTCAAGGAGGCTTAGTCCGATGAAAATGCGTGTCTTCATAACCGTTTGCCTGCTCGCCCTTGTCTTCCTGTTGACGGTCCCCGCAGCCCATGCCGCGGACATCACCATAACGCTCAAGCCGGGGCAGGAGGCGACCATCCCGCTGCGCCTGTGGTGTCTTGACTACGGCAAGCCGTTCCCGGTCGCGCTGGACGCGCCGGCAGCCCGCGCCCAGGATGGGGTGATTGCGGTGTTGCAGACGGCGATCAGCAAGGGCGCCGTTGTCTCCGGCATCTATCAGACCGAATTGGCCATCTGGCGCGTGCGCACCGGTCGGTTCAACGATTATGCGTCGCAAGGCTATGTGTTGGCCGAGGAGATCTATAATGAGTCGACCGGAGTGACGGTTGCGCCGATCCCTGCGGACGTCCTGACCCTGGATAAAGCGATCGCAGATGGCAAGGTGGCCTATGCAATCAATAGTTTCGGGCCCGTGACCGACACGCTGCCATCTGAAGTGACGCGATATGCACCGTTCTTCGGCAAAGCTGACCTGGTGCTGTCGAATCCGACTCAGCAAACAGTGACCTTCCTGTTCGCCGAGGGCACGGTCTTCCCGCCGGCCGGTGGGGCGGATGCGCAGGCCCTGGTCTCGCACCAGGATTCCGAGAAGCCAACCATCTTGCCTGAGACGGGTGCCGCACCGATGGCTCTGCCCTGGCTGGCGATGTCCGCTGCCATGCTGATGGCCGGCTGGGTGCTGCGGCGGTCCCGGTAAGAAAGTTTACTGCTCTACGACCAAAACAACGATCACCTGACGGTCGGCCAGCCCTACGCCCACGCCGCCGCGCGTCATGCGCGCATCCGCGATAATCGCGGCGTGGGCCGGGCTGTCCTGCCACTCGGCCAGCACCGCGTCGCCGAGCTGCGGCAGCCTGGCCGCCACGTTGCCGTTCAACTGATACAGCGTCTCCCCGTTGGCGTGCGCGCTCCCCAGTTGCTCCAGATATGACTTGCCGGTCTCCGGGTCCCGATGGCTGAAATAGCCGCGCGTCAGCATGTCCTGGGCGCGCGCCTGGGCAAATTTCGCCAGCCGCGCATCCCATGTCAGGTCGCCCTTCCCCTGTGTTCTGCGATAGCGGTTCACCGCCTGGAGCACCTGTTGGGCAGGTTCGGCGGTCCGGGCCTCTTCTTCGGCCGCGGGCTTGCGCTTCAGGAACGACGAGCGCGCCTTGGCCGGTGCGGCGCGTTTTGCACTCGGTGGATTGGTAGGTGTCATGTCGGCCTCCTTGCAGGAAATACGTTCAGCCCATAACCTAAAGTGAGCATCCTGAGCGGAGCAGCGCATTACTCCGCGCTGCGCAGTCGAAGGATGCGGCCTTGTGTGATGACCGCTCCGCGTCCTTCGACTGCGCCGGGGGTCCTACCCCGGCTCCGCTCAGGATGCTCCGCTGGGCCTGAATAGTTACCACGGGACCTCCCAAAGCCCTGCGCGGCGCAAGACGCGCAAGGCAAGCAGCGTCAACCAGCGAGATGGGGTTTTTTTTCTGGCCAAACTCCCAGCCGCCCCATGCCTGCCAGACCGATCCTGGGGTGAAGCGGCCCTGTGTGTCCGCCTGGCTTGCCAGGAGCGCGGCCATCTCGGCCAGCCGAGGATCATCATGCAGCCACGGAAACGACGTGAGCACATCGAGCACGTGCAGCAGATCGTACCAGACCAGCGGCGCCTTAAGCTTACGGAAGTCCGTGCCCATGTAGAACATGTACGGGTGGCGCTCATGGCTGGCCGCCCACAGCGCCAGTAGTGTTTGGGCCCCCGCAGCTGCGGCTGCAGCCGCAGCCGGGTCATCGCGCCAGGCCGGCGCCGCTGCCAGCGCTTTCAGCATGGCCAGGGTTGCGAACGGGCACGGATCCTCTTTCCGGCCCGGTCCGCGCCACTTCCCCAGCTCGGGCGACACGACGCACGGCCAGCCGTTGTCTCGCACTAAACTCACCAGGTGCTCGCCGGCCGTGACTACGCGGCTATCGCCGGCCAGGCCGAATTTAAGCAGCGCATACAGGATCAACGGCGCGTCGCATAGGGCCCAGGCCCATTGCTGCTGCCCGGCGCCGCCATATGCGGGTGCGATGTTCATGGGCAGAGCGAACGGCCCCTGTGCCGACTGATGCGCCAGGATGCGTTCGATGATGGCATCCACGCCCGGATCGCCGTCCCGCAGGCCCAGGTCGGCGCTGAACGTCAGCTTGTGGAACGGCTGCCCGGCCGACTTGTGGCTGCTGATGACCGTGCCGGGCCAGTTGCCCAGTTCGGCGACCAGCGTGCGCACCTGTGGGTCGGCCAGCATGGCCTGCCGCGCCGCGGCGGTCTCCGGGTCCCCTTCGGGCTGATCCAGCAGATCGCGCCGGGTGCGGTACTCGACCCAGGATGGCCCGGCCAGGAGCCAGGCGAGTGTTTCATCCATCAGCACGCGCGATCTCCGGATCGAGATACCCGCCCTTCTCGGCCCGCGCCAGCACGGCCTGGATCGTCTCGACCAGCGCGCGCGCCGAGTCCGCGTCAAGCTCTACCGCCACCCGAGCGCCCGGCCCCAATGCCTCGTTCACGAAGTCGATGTTCAAGGCGTATTCCAACGGCACGTTGAACGGGTGATCGTATGACACGCTGGCCTGTCGCACCTGGAACCAGCCCTCCGGCCCTTTTCCGCTTCCACTGACCGCTGCCTGCTGGCTGATCATCGTACACACAGGTTGTCTCCTTTACCGGCCTACGCGGTGTGCAGGTGCTTCCCGAGAAATGCAAAGATCTTCTGCCAGCCGTCCACGGCCTGCGCCTGGCGGTAGTTTGGCCGGTCATGATAGAAGAAACCGTGGCCGGCCCCGGGGTACATGTGGAATTCGTAGATTTTGTTGTGCCGCTTCAACTCCTGCTCGTGCCGGGCCACCTGATCCGGCGTCGGGCTGTGATCTTCTTCTCCGAATAGGCCGAGGAGGGGGCAGGCCAGGTCCGCCGTATAGTCCAGCGGCGCGACAGGTTGTTTGGGCGTGAGCTCCTCTTGCCCCATCACCACGCGTCCGCCCCAGCAGTCGATCGCGGCAGCGAAGCCCTCGATGCGGCACGCGGCCAGGAACGCGTGGCGTCCGCCGGAGCAAGTGCCGAAGACGCCGACCTTGCCGGAGCAGGTGGGCAGGCCGCGCAACATGGCCAGCGCGCCCGCCACATCGCCCATCACCTGGTCGTCCGGTACGCCGCCGGCCCCGCGCGCCTTGGCAGCCACATCCTCCGGTGTGCCGTGCCCTTCACGGCAGTACAGGTTCGGCGAAAGAGTCGCGTAGCCGTGGTGTGCGAACTTCCGAGCCGCCTCGCGGTACCATTCGTCCCAGCCAGGCAGATGATGAATCAACACCATGCCCGGGAACGGCCCCGGTCCCAGCGGGCGGGCGAAGTAGGCGTTGATCGTATCGCCTCGCGCACCTTGCAGTGTGACCGTTTCGGCCAGCATGCCCTCGTACATGTCAGTTCGATACATCTGCGCCTCCTTGTGTAGTTCTGCTTCCGGCTATAATCATGCCCCCGAACGGTCGTGCTGTCAATGTTCGTTTGCATGACGAGCATCATACACCGATCGTATGTCCGGGTGTAAGATCGCACATGCAGAAACTGTTATATATTGGAGCTTGCATATGAGTTCTTATTGCGAACAGGCTCGCCTGTTGAGGCTGATGGCGCATCCGATGCGTCTCGAAATCTTGACGATCGTGCGCGGGTCGGATGAGTGTGTCTGCCATCTATCGGCTGCCCTCAAGAAATCCCAGCCCTATGTGTCCCAGCAATTGGCGATTCTGCGCAAAGAAGAGCTGATCATCGACCACAAGGAGGGCACGAACGTCTTTTATGGTCTGGCCCGCAGCCCCACTGGAGAGCAGCTGGCGGCCGTTCTGGGGGCCATCGACAAGGCAACGCCGCGCGGCCACCAGGTTGTGGCCGGTTGTTATTGCCCTAAGTGTGAGCCGGGCGGAACATGCACTTCTCGCGGCGCTGCTGTATGAATTTGAACCGGGCACAGGGTCGAGGTCAAGCGTGGTGAACATCGTTAGCTTTCTGATTGAACTGCTGCGCAGCGGTTTGGGCAACCTGGCCAGCTACCTGGCTGCGCACGTGCTGCTATGCCTCGTGCCGGCTTTCTTTATAGCGGGCGCGCTGACCGCGCTGGTGCCCAAGGAGGCGGTCACGCGTTACCTGGGCCGCAAGGCGCCCAAGTTCATCTCCTACCCTGCCTCCGCCATTGGTGGCTTTGTGTTGGCGGTCTGCTCCTGCACCATCATGCCGCTCTTCGCGGGCATCTACAAGAAGGGCGCGGGCCTGGGCCCCGCCATCACTTTCCTGTTCGTCGGCCCGGCCATAAATATTCTGGCGTTGACCTACACCGGCGTTGCGATCGGCATGGATATCGCGGTGGCGCGCCTGGTGCTGTCCATTGCGTTCGGTATCGGCATCGGCCTGATCATGGCGCTGCTGTTCCGCAAGGATGACGCTGCTCGGGACGTCGCTGGCCCGGACGCGTTCGCGGCCACGGCCCGGGTGCCGCGTGTCACCTGGCTGCTGTTGGGACTGTTGATCGTCCTCCTCATCGCTGGCACGCTGCAGATCGGCCTGTTCACGAACACGGTCGTGCAGGTCACCCTGCCGGTCGCGGGCACGGACGCGCTGCAGGCTGCGCTGAACCGCCTGGCGCCCTTCGACGCGACGCGCGGCGAGGAAGGGGTCACGGTGCAAGGACTGCTCCTGATCGTGCTGTTGGCGGCCATTGCCGCGGCGGCGTGGCGCGGGCTGAACCACATCGACGAGGGCTTTAACCGCTGGACGACCGTGGCGCTGGCGCTGGTCGCGCTCACCCTACTGATGGCGGCGCTGCGGCTGACGCCGGCCCCCAGCGGGTTGACGTTGGCCTTCACCGGCAAGTTCTTCGCTGTGGCGCTGGCCATTCTCGGCATCTGGCTGCTGGCGCGGCGCGGGCTCGAGGCATATGCGGTGCAGGAGTGGCTGTGGGAGACGTGGCGCTTCGTGAAGCAGATCTTCCCGCTGTTGATCGTCGGCGTGTTCGTGGTCGGCGTGATCCGGCCGCTGATCCGGCCCGAGTGGATCGAGTCGTTGGCCGGCAGCAACACGCTGGGCGCCAACCTGGCTGGTGTGCTCTTCGGCGTCTTCATGTACTTTCCCACCCTGGTGGAGGTGCCCATTGCGCGCCTCTTCCTGGACCTGGGCATGCACCGCGGGCCGCTGTTGGCCTACCTGATGGCCGACCCCGAGCTGAGCTTACAGAGCATCCTGATCATCGCCAGTGTCATCGGCCGGCGCAAGGCGTGGGTCTACGTCGGCTGGGTGGCGCTGTTCAGCACCCTGGCCGGACTGCTCTACGGCGCCTGGGTGGACGGCGTCAGCCCGTGGCTGATCGTCGGCGGCACGGCTGTCGGCCTGGTCGTACTTGCGCTGGCCCTGAACCGTCTGGCCGCAAAATGAGCAGGATTCAGGTGACAGGCGTCAGGTGACAGGCGAAAGACACGCAACACGCAACACGCAACACATCCCATCCAAAGGAGAAAACCCATGACCCTGCACATCAAGATCCTCGGCGGCGGCTGCGCCAACTGCGAGCGGCTGGCGAAGCACGCCAAACAGGCGGTCGAGCAACTGGGCGTCGAAGCCACGTTCGAAAAGAGCGGCGACTATGAAGAGTACGCCCGCTATGGCCTGCTCGCCACACCCGGCCTCGTCGTCAACGATCAACTGGTGAGCGGCGGCAAGGTGCCTGCTCCCAGCCAGATCGTTACGCTGCTGACGAACATCCTCGCACAGAGCGGGGAGTGAGGACGAAAGACCCAAGACGAAGGACGGAAAACGCGACGACCGCCGGTCGCCGCACCACGCACCACGAAACAAGGAGCACTCACGATGCAAACCACTGGCTCGCTCGCATCTCCTGGTCCGGTAAAACGTCTTTCAACCCTTGACCGTTTCTTGACCCTGTGGATTTTCCTGGCCATGGCGGTCGGCGTCGCCATCGGCTACTTCGTTCCCGGCGTCGAGGACTTCATCAACCGTTTCCAGGTCGGCACGACCAATATCCCGATCGCCATCGGCCTGATTCTGATGATGTATCCGCCCTTCGCCAAGGTCAAGTACGAACGCCTGCCCGAGGTCTTTCGGAACACCAAGGTGCTGGGCCTCTCGCTGCTGCAGAACTGGGTCATCGGTCCGCTCCTCATGTTCGCGCTGGCGGTCATCTTCCTGCGCGACAAGCCGGAGTACATGCAGGGCCTGATCCTGATCGGGCTGGCCCGCTGCATCGCCATGGTCATCGTCTGGAACGAGCTGGCCAAGGGCGACACCGAGTACGCGGCCGGGCTGGTGGCGTTCAACAGCGTCTTCCAGGTGCTCTTCTACAGCGTCTACGCCTACGTCTTCATCAAGGTGCTGCCCGAATGGCTGGGGCTGACCGGCGCGGTGGTGCAGATCAGCATCGGCGAGCTGGCCAAGACGGTGTTCATCTACCTGGGCATCCCGATGATCGCCGGCTTTGCGACGCGCTTCATCCT
>CAZELR010000051.1:0-31005 GCA_964513075.1 uncultured Anaerolineales bacterium | reverse complement strand
GTGGTGCGCTGGCCCAGAGTTGGGGGGTGGGGGTGCTCGTCTTCGGTCGGGACCCTTTTGGGGGCACCATTCTCAGCTGAAGTCCAGCATCGAACGATGCTGGACTTTCTTTTTCGCACCACCGGGACAGAAGACCTGGGGCCCCTGGCATGCGCGTTCAAGCGCCCGGCCAGCCGGCTGCACCGAACAAATGAAATACAGTTTCCGCGTTGAGTAATAAAGAGCTGATCGTGTATAATTCAGCGCAGGAGGAAACTAGATGTCCTATAGAATTTCCGAGCCCATAGACATCTCACACCTTCAATCTGTCTTGGACGCGTTGGAAGCCGATATTGACGAGCGGGAGCGAGCGACCGCGGCGTTGGCGCGCCGTAACGCCGAGCTGTATGGCGAGCTGCAACGGCGACTGGCCGAGACCGAGAGCTTCAATCGCGTGCTCGTGAGCCTGCTCCAAAAGACGGTTCTGGGACAAGTGCTGGACATCGTCTGCACCGAAGCCCAGGGCCTGGTCGGGGCTTCGGCCAGCGCGGTGCTGCTGCTGACAGATCAGGCCTGGCTGGAGGTCAAACACCGCTTGGGACAGCCGTTGGCGGCCATCGTACCCGTGCCTGTGGAAGGTTCGTTGGCAGGCCAGGTCGTGCGCCGGGGAGAGCCGGTGCTGCTGAATGAGCCGGCCCACTTCGAGGGGGCGCAGGTTTACCAATGGCCGACAGATCTCAACGCACTGCTCGCCGTGCCTTTGCGCGTCAATGGCGGGATCATCGGCGTGCTGGACGTGGTCAACAAGCCGGGCGGTTTCACCGAGGAAGATGTCCCCGTCGTGTCCGTTTTCGCCAATCAGGCCGCGATGGCCATCGAACACGCCCGGCTCCAACAGCAGGCTGAGGAGTTGGCGGTGTTGGCGGAACGGCAACGGCTGGCCCGTGAGCTGCACGACTCGGTGACCCAGTCGCTGTACAGCGTGACCCTGTACGCCAACGCCGCGGCCCTGGCGCTTGCGGCCGGTAAAGTGGATGTCACAGCCGGTTACCTGCAGGAATTACAGGAGACCGCGCAGGAGGGGATGCGCGACATGCGGCTGCTGATCTTCCAGTTGCACCCGCCGGTGCTGGAGACGGAGGGGCTGGTGGCCGCATTGCAGGCGCGCCTGGCGGCCGTCGAGGGCCGCGCGGACCTGCAAATGGAGTTCCGCATCGAGGAGGAGCGGCGCTTGCCCATCGCGATCGAAACGGAGCTTTTCTGGATCGCCCAGGAGGCTCTGACTAACGTGCGCAAGCACGCGGGCGCCCAACATGTGACCGTGCATCTGCGGTTCACTGCGGCAGCGGTCTGCCTTGAGGTGCGGGATGATGGCGTGGGGTTTGATCCGAACGCGGTGCCTGCCGAAAGGCGGGGCGGGTTACGCACCATCGCCGAGCGCGCCGCGCGCGTTGGCGGGACTCTGACGTATGACAGCTCGCCGGGCAAGGGCACACGGGTGCGGGTTGAGGTGAGGTTATGACGGAAAAAACCATGCGCCCTGCTGGATCAAGCATTCGCGTTTTGATTGTTGACGACCATACGATTGTGCGCAGGGGGATACGCGCCCTGCTCTCGGAAGCCGACGGTTTCGAGGTGGTAGGGGAAGCGGCGGACGGGCAGGCCGCGGTGTTGGCCGCAGAGGAAAGCGACCCTGACGTGATCCTGATGGACCTGCTGATGCCCGGGCTGGATGGCATCGAGGCGACGCGCCAGATCGCCCGCCGGCAGCCGAAGGCCCGCATCCTGGTGCTGACCAGTTTCGCCGCCGACAACAAGGTGTTCCCCGCGATCAAAGCAGGGGCCCTGGGGTACCTGCTGAAAGACTCCACGCCTGAGGAACTCGTGCGCGCCATCCGCCAGGTGCACCGCGGCGAGCCGTCGCTGCATCCGACCATTGCCCGCAAGCTGTTGCAAGAGATCGCACGGCCGGCCGAGCAACCGCCCGCGCCCGAGGCGCTCACTGCGCGCGAGATGGCGGTGCTGCGCCTGATTGCCCAGGGGCTGAGCAACCAGGAGATCGCCGACCGCATCTCGGTCAGCGAGGCGACTGTGCGCGCGCACGTGAGCCGCATCCTCGGCAAGCTGCACCTGGCGAGCCGCACCCAGGCCGCGCTCTACGCGGTGCGGGAGGGGTTGACGGACGCCAGTAAGGACGAGGAACAAAGCCCGGAATAGGACAAGGAAATCAGGTAAATCAGCGTCCAAACATCAAATATCGTACATCAAATGCATCCAGGGCCGCCCTCAAAGGCGGCCTTTTTGTTGCAAAAAGTCTGGCGCTTACGCGGACGACAGAACCACCTCCTTCTGCTATGCTTTGAATAGAGAACGAAGAAGCATCTTCCGCTTGCTGGCGGGAACGATCGTCTCTCAGAAAAGAAAGGGGTGAACAATGGGAATCCTTGCATGGCTCGTCGTCGGATTGATCGCCGGTTTCCTGGCCAGCCGGGTGATGCGCGGTGGCGGCTCCGGCCTCATCGGTGACATCATCGTCGGCATTGTAGGCGCGCTGATCGGCGGCTTCCTGGCCACCAATCTGCTGAACATGCCCGATGCTGTGAACGGCATCAACGTGACCAGCATCCTGGTGGCCTTCATCGGCGCAGTGATTTTGCTTGCGCTCCTGCGGGCGGTTGGCGGCCGCAGGCGTTAGTCGGAACAAACAGGAGGAACCTATGTCAGACACCGAACAGAAGCTCAAGGACACGGCGCACGACCTGAAGAACATGATCAAAGATGCGACGCACGATGTGAAGAATGCCGTCCAGGATACGGCGCACGATGCCAGGAACGCCGTCAAGGACGCGGACAGGACGCCAAGCGCCAAGGACAAAGTCGAGGATGCGGCGCACGACGTGAAGAACGCCGTCGAGGACGCGGTGCATGATGCCAGGAATGCCGTCCAGGATGCCGCGCACGATGCCAAAAATAAGGTCCAGGACGCCGCACGCGCGGCCAGGCGCGAGACTGTCCAGTAAATCGCATTATCTCACGGAGGTACATCATGGCAAGAAGAAGTGGGGCCACGAATCTCAGTGCGCCCAAGGTCGTTACGTTTTGGATCGCGGTCTTGCTGGCCGCCATTGGCGTGATCGCGGCCGTGGCGCCCATTGCGTCACTGGCGGGCTACGCGTTGTGGCTCGTGGTTGCGGGTTTCGTCCTCCTGGCATTGGGCAACCTGTTAGAAGGCCTGTAATACGCTGGCAAAGGAGGCTGCAACATGGCGCGCTACGAATTTACCAAGCATGGCGTGGGTGAGGATGCCCTTACGATCAACAACGTCGCAGGATAGGGGGCACACCCATGCACATTCCACTCATCATCGCCGTTCTGGCCCTTCTGGCTTTAGCGCTGCTACCGCTGCTGGAGCGCTCCGCCGGCTCGGAGATCCACGCCAAGACCCCGCGCGATTACTTGATCCGGCTTGCACGTTGGACGCAGAGGTGAGCCACGCGGAACCGGGTCCTTTGAGCAAAGACCACCAGCAGTTTGCTGATCTATTGGGTCCAGGCGACCTGATTTTTCACCCGAGACATGGTTTTGGCACCATCAGCGGCCTGGCGCGGCGTGATCCGCTCCACCCAACCCAGGAGGTGGCGAGCGGGGATGCGTCTACCCAGGAGGACTACTACGATATCCAGCTCATGGGCGGGGGAACGCTGTTGATGCCTGTAAGTCGGGCGGAAAGCATCGGGGTGCGCCGGCTCACCAATGGCGTGGCTGCCACCACGCTGTGCCTGCGCTCGCCGGCGCTAGACCTGCCCAACGATGCCCGGAGACGGGCAGCCGAGCTGCAGATGCGCGGCCAGGGTGGCGAGCCGACCGCGCTGGCTGCCGCAGTGCGGGATATGCTGGCGCAGAGCCGCGGGCGAGCGCTCAGGGAGAGCGAAAGGACCTGGCTCGACAAGTCCTGCGAGCGCCTCAGCACTGAGGCAGCGCTGGTAGACGGCATTTCAAAGTCACAGGCGGGCGCTGCCATTTGGGGGGTGGTGACCCAACTACGCGCCGTGTGATCCCTGAGTTGCTGACCGTGGCCGCCATGCTGCCCGCCGACTGGGAGCCGCAGCTGGTGGATCTCAACACGCGAAGCCTGAGCAACGAGGACCTGGCGTGGGCCTTCATCAGCGCCATGCTCGTGCAGCGAGACGCCGCGCGGCTGGCGATCGCACGCTGCACGGGGGCCGGCCAGACGGTGATGGCCGGGGGGGCCGCTCTTCGTCGGCGAGCACGCGCAATTTCCTGGATCGGAGCACACATAGCTTTCAAATTTGTAAGCAAAAAAGGAGCAAGCAACGATGACAGACGAGGCAGGCAAAACAGCCAAAACAGAAAAGATAGAGAAGACCGGCAAACCGAAGCCCAAGCGATTGTCCCAAAGCGAGCGCACGCATCGGCGGCGACTGAAGCAGGCGGCTCACAAACCCAGCGCCACCGGCAGTTAATCGAACCAACGGGGCGAGTATTGTGTCCATACGAGTGCTCATCGCAGACGACCAGCCAAGATCGCGGCGCAGCCTGAGGGCCCTGCTCACGGCGATGCGTTGGAGCACTCCCGACCACGGCGCGCAGTCTATCTCTGCCGCCCACTTGCCCATTGAGGTGGTGGGTGAAGCGGACACTGGACGGGAGACGCTCGCACAGGTGGAGGCGCTCCATCCGAATGTCGTGGTAATGGATTTACAACCTCATCCAGCATCGGCGCCTGAACTGATGCGGGATAACCTGGCAACGATCCAGATGATCAAAAGCCGGCGGCCGGCCATCCGAATCGTGGTGCTAACAATGTACGCCACCGAGCGCGCGGCCGTGCTATCGGCCGGGGCAGATGCCTTTCTGCTCAAGGGTTGCACCACAAAAGAGTTGTTAGACGCGGTCATGAAGGAATAGAGGCACTTGACGTGTCGCTAACGGGGGCACTTTGTTGTGTCAAGTCCGGCATCGAACGATGCCGGACTTTCTTTTTGTGTGCGCTGGATGATCCTGGGTAATTGTTCAGGGTCTACCCTTGACAGGGAGCTAACTCCAGGTATGATTCGGACGCGGGCGAGTTCAGCGCGATCAAGGCGCTGCTGATCCCGTGATGCGAACGAGCAAATCTTAAATTATGATTGATGAAAGAGAAGGAGACACTCTCATGTCAGATAAACCCACGCCCGGACGCAACTCGTTCGGGGATATCGCACCCGCGCTGGCCGAATACACAGATGAGGTTCTGTTCGGAGATGTCTGGGAACGCCCGGGCCTGTCCAAGCGCGACCGGAGCCTGATCACGGTCGCCACCCTGATCGCGCTCTATCGGACGAACGAGCTGCCCCATCATTTGCAGCGGGCGCTCGACAACGGCCTCAGCCGCGACGAGCTGATCGAGGCTATCACGCATCTCGCCTTCTATGCCGGCTGGCCGGCAGCGAACACGGCCGTGATGATCGCACGGCGCGTCTTTGAGGAACGTGAGCCTGGCTAGATTCCATGTGCCGGGAGATTGTGGCCGCATTTCTGGACACCAGCGTTTCGGGGGGAGTATGAAGATCGTTGTTTTCGGTGCATCGGGCGGAACAGGCAGCAAGATCGTGGAGCAAGCGTTGGCGGCGGGAGATGTCGTCACTGCGTTCGTGCGCAACCCAGCGAAACTGGGCTTGCAGCATGTCAACTTGACCCTCTGCCAGGGGGATGTAACGGACGCGGCCGCAGTCGCACGCGCGGTCGCGGGGCAAGAGGCGGTGATCAGCGCGCTGGGGCCTTCACGGCCACCCGCACCGGGCATGCTGGAGGCCGCGGCCAGGAATATCGTTGCGGCGATGCGGCAGCACGGCGTGCGCCGGTTGATCTCCACCACAGGCGCGGGCGTGCGCGATCCACAGGATCGGCCCACGCCGGTGGATCACCTGATGAAGGGGCTGCTCACGCTGCTAGCCGGTGCAGTTCTGCGCGATTCGGCCGCCAACGTGGCGGTGATCCGCGGCAGCGACCTGGATTGGACCATCGTTCGTTTTCCGCGACTGACGGATGGGCCGCACACGGGCAAGTACCGCGTCGGCTACCTGGGCAAAGACTCGGGCATGCAGGTGGCCCGCGCCGACGGCGCCGATTTCGTGCTGAAGGAGTTGCACGCGGCCAAATACATCCGGCAGATGCCGGTGGTCAGCTATTGATCTCATCCCCCAGGGCCAGCAGTTCCGCGTTTGCGGGGATGTCGCTCATGCTGTGACCGTAGTGGACGTAGCGCGCGACCCCGGCCTGGTCGATCAGCACCTGGGCGGGCATGCGTCCCAGCTTGAAAAGGTTCACTTCCTGCCCGTAGAGCTTGAGCACGCTGGCCGTGGGGTCGGGCAGGCCGATGAACGGCAGCGCCTCCTTGGCGAAGTAGGCGGCGAAGGCTGCGGCGTCTTCAGGGCCGACGACAACGACTTCGATGTTGCGGGCCACGAACTGAGCATAGTCTTGGCGCAACTGCGCCATATGCGCGCGGCAGAACGGTCAGTTGAAGGTCCGGTTGAAGACCAGCAAGACGTTCTTGCGGCCGCGGAAGTCGGCCAGGCTGACCATGCTGCCGCGATAGTCGGCCAGGCTGAAGTTGGGAGCGATTTTGTCAAGGGCTACCCGTGGCATGTTTTCTTCCTCCTTAGCTTGGGTGAATGTTACCGGCGTTTGCTTCTTCCTCTATGCGCCGGTCGCGCGCCGGTGTCATGGCTCGCCTGAGTCCACGATGCGCTTATGCTGCTGAATATACATGGCCGGCATGCGTTCGAAAGCCTGCAAGCGAACAGGCTCGAACATGAAGGCAGCGCCCATGAACACATTGAAAACCTGTTTCGAGAGATCGCGCTGTGGGAAGTCGTACAGGCCGCGTTCCTTGTAGAAACGGTGGTCATCCTTCACTACGCCGCGCATGCTGTAGATGAGGTCCCTGAAGATCTTGATGCCGCCCAGTCCGAGGAAGTTGACGCTTTTCTGGTATTTCGCCGCGACCGCCCTGGCCAGGCGGCCGGACAACTCCTGCAGCAGCATTTCGAGCTGGCGGGAGTCCTCATACTCGTCGCTGAGGATGCCCATCGAGTTCTCGCGTCCGACCTGATCCTTGCCCTCGAGGAACTGCCTGACATTCGGCAGCTCGCGCAGCCGCCCCGCCACCAGGTAACAGGTGTGCTTGCCCATCATGCTCGTCCTGTGACCATTGGCGAACGACCGGTCCAGGAATAGCTTCCAGACAGGCTTCAGGTAGCGGCCTTCCAGATTCATGCCGAACACCAGTACATCGCAGGTGTTCACGAGGTCTGTGTAGAATTGCTGGAAGCCGTCCTTGCGGTCGCATTCGCCGACCAGCTCGCAGCGCAGACAGCCATGACAGCCGGCCTCATAAGGGAAGTCGTTGATGTCGACAACTTCCACGGGGTGCGGATAGGCGGCGATAAAGACGTCGATCATGGCGGAGAGATTGCCGTCCTGCCGAAATTCGTCGGTGAGCAGGACGGTGCGCGGCGCAGCCTCCTTGGCGGCCGGTGCAACTGTGCCGGCCGCGCGGGGGGACGTTGACGGCGTGAATCGGGGAGAAGGCAGGCCGGAAAGCTCTGCCGACTTGCGCTCGACCGGCGCCTTTTTCCTGCACGTTTCAAGAAACTCGTGCATGAAGAACCGCATGCTCGCGCGGTGTTCCGCCTTCAGCATGTCTTCACTATCGGCGGTCCGACCTTCGATGAACAACATGCCCAGATCTTCGCTCGTGCTCCGGAGCCACTCCTCGGCGAGATGGTCGTAATAATGGAAGCAGGTCAGCATGCTGGTGGCGTATTTCCCGGCAAAGATCTGGCCCTTCCCCGTATCTCTGACGAGGTCTCTGACGAGATTAAAAAAGCGGATGAGCTGCCAGGGTACCAGCATGGTGTACACGGGCGTGGTCCAGATGATGGCGTCGCACCAGGCGATATCATCAACGACCCTGGTGAGCCAGTCACGATCGTACGCCAGCGGAGAGAGCGCTTCACCGATGTGAGCGATCCGCCACTCGACCTCATCTTCCTGGCCGAGCATGTAAAGTGTGTGTTGCAGAGTCAGGCTGTATTCGCCTTTGGGGCTGCCGTTTGCCACAAATATGCGCGTTTTTCTATCCATCATATGACTTCTCAAGTGTCTTGACCGCTCGATAAGCGATCGCGAGCGTATTCCTGGACTATGCTGACTTCGCTTTTCTGGCGACCAACGCCCGCCAGGCGCCGGTGGCCCACAGCGCCCAGAGCACCAGCACCGGCTGGAAAAACAGCCGCACGAAGCGGGCCTGATCGGTGTTCAGCCCGAAGGCATCGATCCGGTTGACGTACTGCGAGATGTTGCCCGGGAAGATCAGCACGAAGAACGCCGCGGCAGCCAGGCCGACGAGCACACGCTGCTTGACCAGGAAGATCAGGGCCAACCCCAGCGCAATCTCGGCGATCCCGGACAGAACCACGACCAGATCGCCGTTCACCGGCAGCCAGGTCGGCACCTGGGCCAGGAACTCGGCTCGCGCCACCGTGAGATGGCTGGTCCCGGTAAAGAGCAGGAATAGCCCCAACAGGATGCGCGTGACCGTCTGCACCGTCCGGGCGATTTTCTGCCCCCCACCGTCTGGTTCAGATCGCGGGCCCTTGTTGTCTGTGTTCACCCTGTCCTCCCGATGCCGGTGCGCAGGCGCTAGTACGTCAAACCGACCGCGCGGCGCACGAACCGCTCATCCGCCAGGTTCTGCAACATGAAGTCGGCCACATCGGCGCGCGCAATGCGCGGTTGACCGACCTTCTCGTGCGGGTCGGTGATGCAGCGGTAGACGCCGGTCCGGGGGCCGTCCTCCAGTCCGCCCGGCCGCGCGATGATCCAGTCGAGGTCGCTCGCGCGGATGATCTGCTCCTCGATCTCCTTCTCGTCCAGCGCCTTGCGCAGGAACAGCGGCACCACGATCCGGCTGGCCACCCAGCCCATCTGCGCCCGGCTGTCGCCGACGCCGAACGAAGACACGTAAATCAGCCGCCTGACCCCGGCCTGGCGCATCGCCTCGACGATGTTCTGCACGCCGCCCGGCAGCACGCCGTACTGCCCGCCGCGCGGCCCCAGCGCCGACAGGACGGCCTCCTGACCGGCCACGGCGCGGCCTACAGCGCGGCCTCCGGCCGACGCATCCGTCACATCGCCCTCGACGATCGTGAGTCCAGCCCGCGCCGCCAGCGCAGCCGGGTTCCGCACGAACGCCGTCACCTGGTGGCCCTGCGCCAACCCCTGATCCAGCAGCGCCCGGCCCGTGCCTCCCGTGGCGCCAAACACCAATAGCCGCATGTTGAACCGCTCCTTTGGCGCTCTTGCGCGCTGATCCTCTGAACCGGCAGAACGCTACTGGCCCAGCCGCGCCAACAAGGCAACTGTGGCATCCACCACCTGCGCCTGCTGGACTTCGCGGCTGATGCTGGCAGCGCCGTCGCCGCCTTGTGGGCCGTACCACCCCATCTGGGCATGGTTGCCGCCCTCAATCGGCACGAACTGCGTGCCGGCCGGCAGCAGCGACCGGGAGGCGGCGATCTGGTCGCCGGTGGCCAGGCCGTCCGCGTCGCCATAGATGGAGACCACTGCTAACTCACGCCCTGCCAGGCTGTTGTTGCCGGCCGGGTAGGCCGCCCACAGCGCCAATCCCTGGACGGCATTGGGATGGGTGTAAACATAGTTGGCCGCCATCGCGCCGCCCAGCGAGTGCCCGCCGATCGCCCAGCGCTGGATCTCCGGGTGCGCGGCGATCACCGCGTCCGCCGCGGCGGGTTTGAACACCGCCAGGTTGAACGGCACGGGCGTGATCACCACCAGGTAGCCCCGTTCGGCAATGGCCCGCGCGACCGGGGCGTAGGAACGCGCATCAACGCGTCCGCCGGGGTAGAAAATGAAACCGGCGGTGGGTTGGCTGCCGGCCGGCGTAAAGGTCAGCCAGGGGGACGTCGTGACCTGCACTACCGCGTCCGGCTGGAGCGCGGCGACTGCCTCGGGCAGCGGCCCCAACGGCGTATAGGCCCAGGCGGTGAAACCGGCGAACGCCAGGAGCAAAACGACAAGCAGGATCAGCAGGACACGTTTCACGATGCGCATGCTTCTTAGCCCTCAGCGGCCAGCGCGGCATCAGGGCGGACGATCAGGCGGACCCAGGCCAGCACCGCGACGCCGGCCATGATGACCGCACCCAGCACGCCGGGCGCCCACGCGCCGAGCGCGCCCAGCAGCCAGCCGCCGACCGAGGGCGAGACCACGCGCGAGAGGCTCTCGAGCGCACCGGCCGTCCCGAGCGCGCCGCCGATCTCGTGCGGGGGCACCGCGCGGCTGATCGCGCTGTTGATGACGGTGTTGAGCACGCCGGTCGAGAAGGCGAGCGGGATCAGCACCACCAGCAGCGCCGGCACGCTGGGCGTGAAGGCCCAGGCCAGCAGTGCAATCGCCTGGACGACCACGCTCCAGGCGATGAGCTTCGCCTCGCTGAAGCGTTTGGTCAGTTGGCCGATCAGGCCGCCCTGCACGATGACCGACAGCAGGCCGACGTAGGCCAGCAGGTACGACGTCGTCTGCGCGTTCAGGCTCAGACGATCCTTGGCCCATAGCGTGAACATGGTCTGGAACAGCGCTGCAGCCAGGGCGTAGAGGAGGCGGATGGTCATCAAGGGGCCGACGCGGGGCTTGTTCAACTCCTCGAGCATGGCGGTGACGCTGATCAGCGCCCGTTTCTTCTGTGTGGCGAGCTCCGCCTTGCGCTCGGCGGTCAGCGATTCGGGCAGCACGGCGATGACGCCGAGCAGGTTCAGCGTCGCCAGGCCGGCCGCGGCGAACGCCGGCACAGAGTAGCCCCAGCGGCTCAGCACCCCGCCGATGGCCGGCCCCAGGATGAAGCCCAGCCCGAACGCCGCACCGATGAGGCCCATGCCTTTGGCCCGGTTGCGCGCGTCGGTGACGTCGGCGATGTAGGCCTGGGCGACCGTGATGTTGCCGCCCGTCAAGCCGCTCAACATGCGCGCGATGAACATGACCCCCAGGATCGCGCCGTTTTGCAGCGCCGCCAGTTGGTCAGGAGTGGGGTTATCGAGCACGAAAGAGGAGAACGCCACCCCCAGCGGCTCGGCCAGGCCCAACAGCAGGAAGCCGAGCGCGGTGCCCGCGATGCTTAAGATCAGGATCGGCCGGCGGCCGAAGCGGTCGGACAGGCGGCCCATCAAAGGTGCGCCGACGAATTGCGCCGCGGCATAGGATGCCACCAGCAGGCCGATCAGGAACTGGCTGGCGCCGTATTGCCCGGCGAAGTAGGGCAGCAGCGGCAGGATCAGGCCGAAGCCCAGCAGGTCGATGAAGACGACGAGAAAGATATTGAGAAGACGAGAACGTTTCACGAATGACCTCTCAGTTCATAGTTAGGACAGGGCGGCCGGAATGACGGTGACTGCCATGTCCAGCGGCGGTGCAGGGCGGCGGAGGAGCCGGCGCAGGCCTTCGCGCAGCGCGCCGCCCAGCATCTGGCCCGGCCCCATGGCGCTCAACGCCAGGCCGGTCTTGCCATCGGTCGCGTTGGAGGCCAGCCAGATCACTTTGCGGGCAGGCTTCTCAGGCGGCGTCGCCCACATACGGATGATGGTCGGCATGGCTTTCAGCCGGTCCTCGTAGCCGGAGACAGCCTGCAGGTCGGTCAGAAAATCGGTGGTCATCATGCCCGGGTTGAGCGCGTAGATACCGACGCCACTGGCCTTATACTCCTGCGCCAGCCCCAGCGTGAAGCTGCGCTCCCAGGCCTTGGACGCCGCGTAGCCGTTCTGCAGCGGGACCGGCCTGCCGTCCGCGCCGCGGCCCAGGATGTTGATCAGCTTGCCGCGGCGCTCGGGCAGGAACGCCCGCAGCGCGACCAGCGAGCCGTGATACGTGCCGACCATGTTGGTCTGCACAGCCCGCATGAACGCGGGTGGCGCGATGTGCATCGCCGGGCCAAACGGCGGCGCGTAGCCGGCGTTGTTGATCCACACGTCGAAACGGCCGTAGACGCGACCGGCAAACTCGGCCAGCGCCTCCACCTGCGCCAGGTCGCCAACGTCGCAGGCGCGGCCGCTCGCTTCGCCGCCGGCTGCGCGCAGCGCGGCCACCGCAGCCGCCACGGCGTCGGCCGTCCGCGAGGAGATGACCACCTTGGCGCCCGCAGCCGCGGCCGCCTGGGCGATCGCAAAGCCCAACCCCCGGCTGCTGCCCGTTATGACGATGACCTGATCCTGCAAGACACCCATGCGCTTTGCTCCCCGCTCCCGGCGCGCCTCGCCTCCCCGCAGCGTGCTTCTCTGAGGCCCCGCTTTACAAATTGGCGATACGATGTATAATTTCATTATACTGAATATTTCTCTAAAGTAAAGTATTGACGCCATGGACGACCGCGAAGCAACACAAGCCATCATAGACTGGACCGCCATCTTCATGCGGCTGTCCATGAACGACTTCCTGCGCTTCGCGCGCGGCTCCGGGCTGACGTGGGCGCAGATGGCGGTGTTGATGCACCTCCACTACCGGGGCCCGCGTGAGGTGATGGCGTGCGGCGAGCTGCTGCAGCTGTCGCCTGCGGGCGCCAGCCAGATGATCGAGCGGCTGGTGCAGGGGGGGCTGGTGCAGCGCACCGAAACGCCGGATGACCGCCGCGTGCGGTTGGTACATCTGACCGCGGCGGGGCAACAGGTGGTGGAAGAAAGCATCCAGGCGCAGCAGGGGTGGCTTGCGTCGCTGCTGACCGCGCTCACCGCTGAGGAGCGCGCGGCCGTCGGTCAGGCGCTGCGCCTGCTCACCGAGCAGGCAGCCCTGCTAGAACCACACTATTTTCCTCGGGAGACGTCATGATCCGCAATCAATGGTACGCCATTCTGGAATCCAACGAAGTCCGGCGCGGCAAGCCGGTCGGGGTGACGCGCATGGGCGAGAAGCTGGTGGCCTGGCGCGACAGCGGGGGCAAAGTGACCGTGATGTACGACCTGTGCCCGCATCGGGGGGTGGCGCTCAGCGCGGGCGAGGTGCACGGCGACTGCATCTGGTGCCCATTCCACGGCTTCGAGTACGACGCCAGCGGCCGCGGCACTGTGATCCCGGCCAACGGCAAGGCTGCGCCGGTGCCGAAGGCGTTTCGGGTGCAGACCTATCCCACCCACGAGATGCACGGCCTGATCTTCATCTACTGGGGCCAGCCCGAGGGGGAAGTGGCGCCCCCGCGCTGGTTTGAGGACCTCGACGCGAGCTTCAGCTACGGCGCGGCGCGCGACCCGTGGCAGGCGCACTACTCGCGCGTGATCGAGAACCAACTCGACGTGCCGCACGTGCCATTCATCCACCACAACACCATCGGCCGGGGCGGCCGCACCCTGATGGACGGTCCGTGGGTCGAGTGGCAGGATCCAGATCGCTTCTTCGTGCGGACGGGGATGCGCCTCGATGACGGCACGCCCGCGCGCAGCGCGAAGGAGATCCCGGCGCCGGACAAGCCGTACCACCTGGAGTTCATCTTTCCCAACCTGTGGCAGAACTGGATCAGCGAAAAGGTGCGGGTGGTGGCCGCGTTTGCACCGGTGGATGACGAGCACACGGTGCTCTATCTGCGCTTCTATCAGAACTTCATGCGCACGCCGGGACTGCGAAACGTCATCAACCGGTCGGCGATGATCTTCAACACGGTGGTTGCGCGCCAGGACCGCCGGGTGGTGGTGACGCAGCGGCCGGTGCGGAGCGACCTGAAGATCGGCGAGAAGCTGATTCCAGGCGATGCGCCGATCATCGCCTACCGGCGGCGGCGGCAGGAGCTGATCGAGGCGGCGTGAAAGACTGCCCCCCGTGCACAAGCAGCGAGAGGGCCAGCGGCAGCCAGGCCAGGAAGAGGTTCCACGGCAGGGAGCGACGTCATCGGAGAGTCTCGCCGTGCACGGATTTTCAGGCGGCGTGGAAGCGCGGTACAATAACGGCGTGCCAACCAAACTCCTTGCTGCCACGCCTGCAAACATCGCCCGGGCCGCCGAGATCCTCAAGGCCGGCGGCCTGGTGGCGTTTCCCACTGAGACGGTCTACGGCCTGGGCGCCAACGCGCTGGACGCCGATGCGGTCGCACGGATTTTCATCGCCAAGGAGCGGCCGGCTGCGGACCCGCTGATCGTCCACCTGAGCGGGCTGGACCAACTTCCGCGTGTCGCGCGCACGGTGTCCCCCGCGGGCCAGGTTCTGGCGGAGACCTTTTGGCCCGGCCCACTGACGCTCGTGCTGCCCAAACAACCCCAGGTCCCTTTCCCGGTCACTTCCGGACTGGACACCGTGGCCGTGCGCGTGCCCGACCATCCGGTGGCACTGGCGTTGCTGCAAGCGGCCGGCGTGCCCATCGCGGCGCCCTCGGCCAACCGTTTCGGCCACACCAGCCCCACCACCGCCCAACACGTCTGGCACGACCTGCACGGCCGCATTGACGTGATCCTGGACGGCGGCCCAACCCCTGTCGGCGTCGAGTCGACCGTGCTGGACGCCTCCGTCTCGCCGGCTCGCATCCTGCGGCCGGGCGGGGTTACGCTGGAGATGCTGCAAGCGGTCATCGGACCGGTGACCGTATTGACGCGCAGCCCTGAGGGGGATCAGGGCCTGCCCGCGCCCGGCCTGTTGGAGACCCACTATGCCCCGCGCGCTGAACTGATCCTGTGCCAGGGCCGGGATGCGCGGCAGGCGCTGGGAGCTGAGCTGCGCGCCGCGCTAGCAGCAGGCAGACGGCCCGGCGCCCTGGCTTTGGACGAGGACGTCACCGACCTGGCGCAGGCGGGCGTGGTCGTCTATCCCCTGGGCGCAGACCTGGGCAGCGTGGCCCGCCGCCTGTATGCCGGCATGCGCTGGCTGGACGCGCAAGGGGTGGACGTGATCCTGGTGCGCGATTTCGGCGCCACCGGGCTGGGCCTGGCGATCCGAGATCGGCTGACGAAAGCTGCGGCCAGGATCGTGATAATGGACTAAAGGTATCAACTCGATCATCATTCAGCCTCAGGAGAGATCAGATGGATTGGACAAGGTTCAACCCACCTACCGAAATTGCCGATGTCCTGGCCCACTGCCCCAAGGTGGTTGTCGCCAGCACCGTGGATGAGCTGGCGCGGCTGGCATGCGGCGTCGAGCGCGCGGACGCCAGTTTCGAGGTGGCTTACGATATCCCAGGTAAGGGGCGGATCATCGAGGCCAGTGTGGCGCGCGTGCGCAACGGCATCGTCGTCAACTATGCTGAGCCGTACATGCGGCGGCGAGATCCGGATTGCATGGTGATCGGTGACGACCAACCGACGGACAAGGAGACCTTCGACCAGCGGTTCGGCCAGCCATTCGCGCCGGTGCGCGCAGAGACCTTCGCCTGGCTCAAGACCCAGGAGCTGGTGGTCTTCGGCTTTTATGCCGGTCAGGCAGATATGGGCATAGATACATTGGTCCTGGCTCCTGCCAATACCGGCTTCTTCGCCCTGGGGTTAGCCATGCTGCAGGGCATCATTCCGTACGACGAGATCCCCACCGACTTTGCGCCCACGGCCGCGGTTTTCGTGGCGCCGCCATTCCGGCACACGCATTTCGCCGGGAAGCAGGTGGTTGTGCACAACCGCCGCCCGAGCCTGCACGAGATGTTCTCGTTCAATCTCTACCCGGGACCAAGCGCCAAGAAAGGGGTGTACGGGGCGCTGATTGCTCGGGGCGAGCGCGAAGGATGGGTGGCGGCGCACTGTTCGACGGTGCAGGTCGTGACCCCCTACGACAATGTTGTGACCATCATGCACGAAGGCGCCAGCGGCGGGGGCAAGAGCGAGATGCTGGAGCAAGCCCACCGCGAGCCCGATGGTCGCCTGTTATTGGGCGAGAACCTGGTGACCGGTGAGAAGCGTTATCTGGAGATTCCCCGCAGTTGCGAGCTCCATCCTGTCACCGATGATATTGCGCTGTGTGCGCCGAGCCAGCAGAACCCGGGCGGCAAACTTCAGGTGCGAGACGCGGAGGACGGGTGGTTTGTACGGGTGAATCACATTGCGCATTACGGAGCCGACGTGCAACTGGAGAAATTGACGGCACAGCCTGAGGTTCCGCTGTTGTTCCTTAACATCGATGCGGTCCCTGGCAGCCGTGCACTCATCTGGGAACACATCGAAGATGCGCCGGGAAAGCGCTGCCCCAATCCCCGCGTGATCATTCCCAGGGAAAGCTATCCCGGCATCGTCCACGGTTCGGTCTCGGTGGACATTCGCAGCCTGGGTGTGCGGACACCTCCCTGCACGGAGGAGCGCCCAACCTACGGGATCTTGGGCCTCTTCCACGTCTTGCCGCCGGCACTGGCCTGGCTGTGGCGCCTGGTGCCGCCGCGCGGGCATGACAATCCGAGCATCATCGCCGGCACCGGGATGGAGACCGAGGGGGTCGGCTCCTATTGGCCGTTCTCGGCCGGTCGCCGGGTGACCCAGGCGAACCTCTTGCTCGACCAGTTTGTGGCCTATCCCCGCACACGCCACATCCTGTGTCCCAACCAACACGTGGGAATCTGGCGGACCGGCTTCATGCCGCAGTGGATTGCCCGCGAGTACCTGGCCCGGCGAGGCAGCGCCAAGTTCCGGCCGGATCAGCTGAAGCCCGCGCGCTGCGCGCTCCTGGGCCAGGTGCCGCATCAGCTGCACGTCGAAGGCCGCCTGATCCCCCAGTTTCTGCTGCAAGTGGATATGCAGCCCGAGGTGGGCAAAACGGCCTATGACCAGGGGGCCGAGATCCTGTATGACTACGTCCACACCCACCTGGCAGATTTTCGCACGACGGACCTGGCGCCACTCGGCCGACAGATCATCGAATGCTGCTTCGACCGGGGCACGGTGACAGACTACCAGGCTTTGATTCGTGGCGAGTAGAGCAGCCGTCTCGGTCTAACGTCATCCTCCGCCCGCGCCTGATTGCGCGGCTGAACGAGGGTCTCGCTGCAGGATGCAGCCTGACCCTCGTTGTCTTTCTTCCCTAATCCAAAACAACACCTCTCACCAACACCAAAGTGTCTATACAACAACACCGCCGCGCCGGTATATTGCCTGTGCAGTGAGCAAGCGGCTCAGCGGCTCATCCGCTGAGCGGCTCAGCGACTGAGCGGCTGAGAATCGAACACAGCAGGTGCGAGGTTATGTCAAACAATCGTAACGCGACAATCGATCCAAGCCAACCGATGGTCTATCGCATCAGGCTCAAGGGCTCTCTGGGCCCGCAGTGGACGGACTGGTTTGGCGGCCTGACCATCACGCTGACAGAGGACGGCGATACGCTCCTGACCGGCCCAGTGGCTGATCAGGCTGCGCTGCACGGCCTGCTTAAGAAAGTGCGTGATCTGGGCATGCCGTTGGTCTCGGTGTGTCCCATTGAACCCAAGCCCACGACTGCGCGCGGGCCGGGCCAGGCCGATGCGTGAGACGCAAAGTCACCTGACGGCGTCAGCGGCTTGCTTACGCCGAATTCCAGCACCGGAAGGAGATAAGAATGACTACCGACAGCAAGTCCACCAACATGAAAGACAGGAAGGCACGGCTCTCAACGCTCTGGATCTTCGCTCTGTTCAACTATCTCTACGCGGACGTCTTCACGTTGTTCTTCGATCCTGCGGCACAGCAGGGGGGAACCGCGATCACGCAAGGGGCTGAGTTGGTGTTCGCCATACTGATGGAGATTGCGATTGCCATGGTTCTCCTGTCCCGGGTATTGAACTATGGCGCAAATCGCTGGGCCAACATCGCTGCAGGCATATTCCTGACCGCGTTCGCCTCCTGGTCGCTATTCGGCCAAACGCCCAGGCCCGCCTATATCTTTTTCGTCACGCTAGAAGTGGCCTGCACCTTGTTCATCGTGTGGTACGCCTGGAAGTGGCGCAACCCTGAAGGCCGGGCCTGATCACACAACGTATCAGGCAGGAGCATGAAAATGAACACCTATCGGAAGACCGCTATCACCGTGGGGCTACTCTTCATCGCTTGCACCGCTGCCAGCATCGTTGGCCCGACGCTGGCCGGTGCGACCAACAGCCCGGACTATCTCGTTCAACTGGCCGGCGATCCAAATCGGATCATCGGCGCGGCGCTGCTGGAGTTCATCTGGGCTGCGACCGGCGCGGGCATCGCCATCGGGCTGTATCCGCTCTTGAAGAAGACCAACGAAGCCCTGGCGCTCGGAGCCGTGAGTTTTCGGGTCGTCGAGGGCGTGTTCGTTCTGATCGGCACACTCGGCCTGCTGGCGTTGTTGACATTGAGCCAGGAGTTCGTCGCTGCCGGGGCGCCCGGTGCATCCGCATTTCAAACCACCGGCGCGTTGTTGCTGGCGCTGCGCGACTGGCAGCTCCATGTGATCTCGGGGCTGGCCTTTGCCCTGGGCGCGCTGATGTACTATATCCTCCTGTACCGCGCAAGCCTCATCCCCCGGTGGCTGTCGGGCTGGGGCGTTGTCGCCGCGGTCCTGTCGCTGGCGGCCACCGTGCTGGCTGCATTCGCCCGCGATTTCGGCATGGCGTCGGTTCACACCTACTTGAACATCCCGATCGGCTTGAATGAGCTGGTGCTGGCGGTGTGGCTGATCGTGAAGGGATTCAATCCGGAAAGGAGCTAAGCATGAAGCCCTGGCAGAAGTTCGGCGGGTTCGCCGCGCTGTACCTGGCGGCCGCGTACCTGATCGGAATGGTGCTCTTTCTCGTCGTGCTGGACACCCCCAGCATCACCGACCCGGCCCAAAAGGTGGCCTTGCTCGTCAAGAAACAGATGGTCATCTTTTCAACCAACCTGCTGATGTACGTGTTCTTCGGCGTGGTGCTGATCGTGCTGGCGCTGGCGCTGTACGACCGGCTGCAGGCCGGCGCGCGGGCGCTGATGCAGGCGGCCACCGCGTTCGGGATCATCTGGGCCGGCTCGCTGATCGCCAGCGGCATGGTCGCGAATGCCGGGATCGCGCCGGTCGCGGCGCTGTACGCCGCCGACCCGGGCCAGGCTGCGTTGAGCTGGCAGGCAATCGAAACCGTGGCGAACGGGCTGGGCAACGGCAACGGCGAGATCCTGGGCGGCCTGTGGACGCTGCTGGTCAGCCTGGCCGCGCTGCGGGCCGGCGGGCTGCCCAGGGGCCTGAACATCCTGGGGGCGGTCGTGGGCGCGGTGGGCATCCTCTCGCTGATCCCAGGGTTGACCGGCGTGCTGACCGGCGTTTTCGGCTTGAGCCAGATCATCTGGTTCGTCTGGCTGGGGATCGTGCTGCTGCGCAGGAGAGAGCAAAATGAATTCCGTCAATAAGACCGCAAGAATGGCTGGGGGGCTGTATCTGGTTTACATGGTGTTTCACACCGCCGCGGATGTGATCGGGCGTTCCAAGCTGATTGTGCTCGGGGATGCCGCGACAACCGCCAGGAATATCATGGCGTCTACAGGGCAATTCCGCACCGGCATCATGATCGATCTGGCCGCGGCTGTGCTGTTTCTGCTGGCAGCCTGGGCACTGTACGTGCTGCTGAAGCCGGTCAACGAGAACATTGCCTTGCTGTTCCTGCTGTTGAACCTGGGCGGCGTCGCGATCCAGTGTTTCAGCGATCTGTTCCTGTTTGCCGGCCAACTGTTCCTAAGCGGCGCCGACTACTTGAAGGTCTTCCAGGCCGATCAGCTGCCGGCGCTGGCCATGGCGGCCCTGGTTCTGTACAAGAATGGGTTCATGATCGCCCAGATTTTCTACGGGGCCTGGCTCTTTCCGCTGGGCACCCTGGTCTTCAAGTCGGGCTTCCTGCCCAGGATCCTGGGCATCGTGTTGATGGCGCATTGCGCGTTCTGGCTGATGACGACGCTGCAGTTCTTTCTTTTCCCGGGCTTCGGGGCGATAATCTATGTGAGCTGGCCGCTGGGGTTCATTGCGGAATTCGGGCTGACGTTGTGGCTGCTGATCATGGGCGCCAAAGAAAGGATGAGCCGTTGATGACAACGAATGAAGCCTTTGCCGAGCTGGAACGCGGGGTGCGCGCGGCGCTGGAGACCTATTCCAACGTCCACCGCGGCAGCGGGCATAACTCGCTGACATCCACGCACTTGTACGAGCAGGCCCGCGCGATCGTGCTGGATGATCTGGGGCTGCATCAGGAGGGACACACCGTCGTCTTCTGCTCGCCCAGGCGGGCGGAGCAGCTCCGGGCGCAGCTCGGGCGGCGGGGCTGCCGCACCGTGTCCAGCCGGGAGATGGGCCTGGCCCTGGGCCTGCGCGCGGTGGCGGTCGCACGGCAGGCGCTGCCCGCGGGCGCGCCCTTCCAGCCCGGCGGCGGGACGGCCCGGCTGGTCTTTCCCGACCGGGTCATCTGGGCCCGGGGCGCGGAGAAGTTCGAGGCCGGCACACCGGCCGTCGTGAGCGTCGTTGCGTTCGCCAGGGCGCGGCAGTTGATCCGGCAGTTCGGCAAGGAGGCATTCCTGGAGGCGGACGCCGAACCGCGGGCCGCGGCCGACATCCTGTATCGCGACGCGCTGGAGAAGTTCTCCGGCCGGGAGCTGCTGGCGGCGCTCCGGCAGACCCTGATCGGCCAAAGGGTTCCCGTGCCGACGGTGGCAGGCGCCAAGCCCTTCATCAACCTGGACAATGGCGCCAGCACGCCCACCTTCGAGCCGATCTGGGATGCGGTCCGCCGGGCCTGGCGCCAGCCGGAGCCGGTGCAGCGGGAGATCGTGCGGGAGGTCAAGGCCATCTGCGCCGGGATGCTGGGCGCGCCCGCGGCGGACTACGACGTGATCTTCACCTCCAACACCACCGAGGCCATCAACCTGGCCGCCGAAAGCCTGGGGCGTGAAGCCAAGAACGGGACCGAGCCGGTCGTGGTGAACACGCTGCTGGAACACAACTCGAACGAGCTGCCGTGGCGCAGGCTTCCCGGCGTGGCGCTCGTCCGGTTCCCGGTCGACGGCGAAGGATTCCTGGATTTGGACGCGCTGGAGGCGCTGCTGCGCGCCTACAACCAGGAGGGGCGGCACGGCAACAAGCGCGTTCGCCTGGTGGCGGTGAGCGGCGCATCGAACGTCCTGGGGGTGTGCAACGATCTGGCGGCGATCAGCCGCATCGTGCACCGCTACGGCGCGCGGCTGCTGGTGGATGCGGCGCAGTTGGTGGCCCACCGCAAAGTCGACATGGCGGCCTGCGGGATCGACGCGCTCGCGTTCTCGGCCCACAAGGCGTACGCGCCTTTCGGCACGGGCGCGCTGGTGGTGCGCAAGGGGCTGCTGGCATTGTCGGGCGCTGAGCTGGAGCAGATCCGTTCGTCAGGCGAGGAAAACGTCGGGGGCATCGCCGCGCTGGGCAAGGCGCTGGTGCTGCTGCAGCGCATCGGCCTGGATGTGATCGAGCAAGAGGAACGGGCGCTGACCGAGCGGGCGCTGCGCGGGCTGATGCAGCTCCCCGGCCTGACGGTGTTCGGCATGACCCCGGATTCGCCCCGTTTCAGCCGCAAAAGCGGGGTGATCGTCTTCGACCTGAAAAACAGGATGGCCAGCCGGGTGGCCCGGGAGCTGGCCGAGCAGGGCGGGATCGGCGTCCGCGCCGGCTGCCACTGCGCGCATCTGCTGATCAAGCACTTGCTCGAGATTTCCCCGCTGCTGGCGCAATTCCAGGGGGTGATGCTGACGCTGCTCCCCCGGATGGCGCTGCCGGGGGTGACCCGCATCAGCCTGGGCATCGAGAACACGGTGGAAGAGATCGATACGTTGATTGAGGTATTGGGCGACATCGCCCGGCAGCCCGCGGCGGAAGATAATCCCTTTTCATCGAAAAAGACGGAGATCCAGCGGCGGATGGATGATTTCGCCGAGGCTGTGGGTCGGAGAGTCTATGCGCAACACAATTAGCCGGTGATTGAAATCACCGTCTGGTATGTGAAGACGACCGGTGATTGAAATCACCGTCTGGTATGTGAAGTGCGTTGAAACGCACTGAGCGCAGGGCGGCTGGGCGATGGGCGGCAACCCGTTTCAACGGGTTTGCACCGTGCCAGACTACGGTTTCAACCGTAGGCCGGTTGAGCGCAGGGCGGCTGGGCGGAGGGCGGCAACCCGTTTCAACGGGTTTGCACCGTGCCAGACTACGGTTTCAACCGTAGGCGGCCTGTTCGAATTTCGCGGGGCGTGTTATAATTGATTCATGTCCGCGCCCATCTTGGCCACTAAACTTTATATCCCCCTGCCGCGGCCTAAAGTCGTCCTCCGCCCGCGCCTGATCGCGCGGCTGAACGAGGGTCTCGCGGCGGGCTGCAAACTGACCCTCATCTCCGCCCCCGCCGGCTTTGGTAAGACCGCGTTGATCAGCGAATGGCTGGCAGGTAGGGGCGGGGTGACCCCGGGCGGGGCGACCCCGCCCCTACCTGCTGCCTGGCTGTCGTTGGACGCGGGGGACAGCGACCCGGCGCGGTTTCTGACTTACCTCGTCGCGGCTTTGCAGACCCTCTTTGCCGGCATCGGCGCAGGGGTGTCGGCTGTGCTCGAATCCCCCCAGCCGCCGCCCATCGAGATGCTCTTGACCACCCTGATCAACGAGATCACCACCATCCCGGATACCTTCATTCTCGTCCTGGACGACTACCACCTGGTGGATGCCAAAGCGGTTGGCGCGCCAACCTCGGTTGGCGATATTCTCGCCTTTCTGCTGGCGCACCAGCCGCCGCAGATGCACCTGGTCATCGCTACCCGCGAGGATCCGCCGCTGCCGCTGGCCCGTTTGCGCGGCCGGGGGCAGATGACCGAGCTGCGTGCGGCCGATCTGCGCTTTACGCCCGCTGAAGCGGCCGAGTTTCTCAACCAGGTGATGGGCCTCAACCTCTCGGCCGAAGTCGTTGCTGCGCTGGAAAGCCGCACCGAAGGCTGGATTGCCGGGCTGCAATTGGCCGCGATCTCCATGCAGGGACATCAAGACGCCGCCAGCTTCATCGAATCCTTCACCGGCAGCCACCATTTCGTGCTGGACTATCTGATGGAAGAAGTCCTGGGACAGCAATCCCCAAGTGTCCAGACTTTCTTGCTGCGCACATCCATCCTCGACCGGCTGTGCGGGCCGCTGTGTGACGCGGTAATGGACGAAGGACGAAAGACGAAGGACGAAGGACAGATTTCGTCATCCGTCCTCGGTCCTTCGTCAGCGGTCTTGGAGTATCTCGAGCGCGCCAACCTGTTCGTCGTGCCCCTGGACAACGAGCGGCGCTGGTACCGCTATCACCATCTCTTTGCGGAATTGCTGCAGCAGCGCCTCAGCCAGAACCTGACACCTGGCGAGATAGCCGAGCATCACATCCGCGCCAGTCAATGGTACGAAGACAACGGACTGGGGTTTGAAGCTTTTCGACATGCAACTGCCGCCAATGACATCGAGCGCGCCGAGCGGCTGATCGAGGGAGAGGCGATGCCGTTGTACTCACTCAGCGTCGCGACCGCCATACTCGACTGGCTGGAGGCACTGCCCAAAGCCGTCATGGATGCCCGGCCCCGGTTATGGGTAAGGTCGGCCACCTCAACACTGATCGCTGGACGGACAACCGGCGCCGAAGAAAAACTACAAGCGGCCGAGGCAGCCGTGGCAGCCTCAGCTGCCGCCGTGCAAAATGCCGATCTCGATGACAAAACCCGCGACCTGATCGGGCAAATTGCCGCCATCAGAGCCACGTTGGCACTCCTCCGCTACCAGCCGGAGACCACGATCATCCAAGCACGCCGCGCTCTGGAGCACCTGCACTCCGACAACCTGCCCTTTCGCAGCAGAGCTATCTGGACGCTGGGGTTTGCACACCAGCTCCAGGGGGACCGCGCCGCGGCCCGTCAGGTCTATACCGAAGCCATTGCTATCGCCCAGGCATCCAAGAATACGTACTACACTATTCTGATTACAACCAGCCTGAGTCAAGTACAGGAATCTGAAAACCAGCTTTATGAGGCGGCCGAAACCTACCGGCGCTCCCTGCAACTGCTCAGCGCCCACGGCCCTGCGAATGCCAGCGAAGAGCATATTGGCCTGGCCCGCATCTGCTACGAATGGAACGACCTGGAGGCCGCTGAGCAACACGGCCAACAGAGCCTGCAGCTGGCGCGGCAGTATGACCGTGCGATCGACCGTTTCATCATCTGTGAGGTGTTCCTGGCCCGCCTGCAGCTGGCCCGGGGCGATGTGGCCGGCGCGGCTGCCATGCTGGCGGCGACCGAGCAGGCCGTGCGCCGCTATAACTATGCGCAGCGCTTGCCTGAGGTTGCCGCCGCGCAGGTGCTGACGCTGCTTCGCCAAGGCGATGTGGCGACAGCCGCGCAGCTCGCCCAAACGCACAATCTCCCCATCAGCCAGGCGCGGGTATTCCTGGCCCAGGGAGACCCGGCCGCAGCGCTGGCGCTGTTGGAGCCCTTGCGCCGGCAGGCGGAAGCCAGGAATTGGCCGGATGAACGGCTCAGGGTGCTGGTGCTCCAGGCGGTCGCGCTGAGGGCGCACGGCGAGCAGGACCGGGCCGTGCAACTGCTGGGCGAGGCGCTGGCGCTGGCCGGGCCGGGCGGCTTCGTTCGGACCTTTGTGGACGAAGGCGAGGCGATGAGATTGTTGATTGTTGATTTTCGATTTTCGATTGAAAAGCGACTGCGCGGCCAAGATGATAGATTGCTTGCTTACGCGGATAAACTCCTGGCTGCTTTCGGACAACCGGCGGCCCTGCCGCAATCGCAAATCGCAAATCGCAAATCGCAAATGCTTGAGCCGTTGAGCCAGCGCGAGCTGGAAATCCTGAGGCTGATCACCCAGGGACTCTCGAACCGCGAGATCGGCGCGCGGCTGTTCCTGGCCCTGGACACGGTCAAAGGGCACAACCGCCGCATCTTCGACAAACTCCAGGTGCAAAGCCGCACCGAAGCGATCGCCCGCGCCGGCGAGCTGGGCTTGCTGTAACAAGTCGGAAGACAATCAGGCTCGCGATCCGGACTCGAGGCTTTAGCCGGTTGCACTCGTGACCCAGAGAAACCGGCTGAAGCCTCGAGTCCAGAAGTTTATCCAATCCTCTATCTAGCCTCAAGTGCGCGTTTTTCCCGACATTCTCCGCCTTGCATACCCCAAAACAACACCTCCAACCAACACCAAAGTGTCTATACAACAACACCGGCGCGCCGCTATATTAGCCGTAATCCATCACAACAAGGCGGTGCAACGTGAACCCAAGCTTAATCTCACAAATCCAACAAGCCGGCGCCGGGGCAGCCTTCATCCTCTTCCCGGTGATCTTCATCTTTGCTTTCTCCGCGCACCCCGGGCTGCTGAGACCACGGCTGCTCCAGCCCGTGGAAATCATCCGGCGGGCGCGGCACAGCAAATTGCTGCAATTGGCGCACAGCCTGGTGCTGCTGAGCACCGTGCTCCTGATCGTGATGGCCTTTCACTTCATGAAAATCCTAAGCCAGGGAAGTGCTGCCTGGGCAGGATTGATCGGTGCGGTGCTGGCCGTCTTGGGCGCCATCCTCTTGGCAGCGGACAAAGGCGCCCTGTGCCTGACCATGAGCGCACTGGACACCGTGCCGGAAGAGGAGTTCTCCGCAATGATGCCGGGCCTGTTGGCTATGTTTTCCAAGAAGGGCTGGATGATTCTCCTGTGGGGCATTCTGCTCTTGCCGGTGGGATTTGCCATTCAGGCGGTTGGCCTGCTGCAGGTGGGCGCGCTGCCGGCCTGGCAGAGCACCCTCTTTCTGATCGGCGTGCTGCTGGTGGGCACGCCGGATGGGCTGGAGATCGTCAATCTCAGCGCCTCCATTCTGATGGGAGCCGCTTTGATTCCCTACGGGATACAGCTCATCGCGACCGCATTCTAGACGGAAGGAAATTGGAGGAAACTCATGAAAGCGATTATCTGCACAAAATACCGCCCCCCTGATGGTCTTCAGCTCCAAGAGGTGGCAAAACCTGCGCCCAAGGAGGATGAAGTACTGGTAAAAGTTCATGCGGCATCCGTCAATATGTACGACTGGCATCTGCTGACCGCCGACATGTTCCTGGTTCGCCTCATGGGTGGGGGGCTGCTGAGGCCCAAAAAGGCGATACCGGGCGTGGACATCGCCGGGCGGATTGAAGCGGCTGGAAGCAACGTCAAGCAGTTTCGGCCAGGTGATGAAGTGTTCGGGGATATCTCCGCCTGTGGTAATGGCGGTTTTGCCGAGTATGCAGCTGTTCCCGAGAGTGCACTGGCGCTGAAACCGGCACCTCTATCGTTCGAGGAAGCCGCGGCTGTACCCATGGCGGCCGTCACTGCCCTGCAGGGTTTGCGCGATCAGGGACGGATTCAGGCAGGGCAGAAGGTAGTGATCAACGGGGCGTCCGGCGGGGTGGGGACGTTTGCGGTGCAGATCGCCAAAGCGTTCGGTGCTGAGGTCACGGCCGTGTGCAGCACACGGAACCTGGACATGGCGCGCACGCTTGGGGCAGACCGGGTCATCGACTACACCCAAGAGGATTTCACCCGCAATGGGCAGACCTATGACCTGATTCTTGCCGCCAACGGATACCATCCGCTGTCAGCGTACAAGCGTGCCTTAACTCCCCACGGCATTTACGTGATGGTCGGGGGGACTCCGGCCCAAATCTTCCAAGCCATGCTCCTGGGAAGTTGGATGTCGAAAAACGGGGGTAAGAAGCTGGGCGGCTTCACGGCGCGAGCGAACCAGGGAGATTTGGTCGTGCTCAAAGAGCTTGTGGAGGCGGGTAAGGTCGCACCGGTCATCGATAAGCGCTACCCGCTCAGTGAGACTGCTGAGGCTCTCCGGCATCTTGGCGCAGGACATGCCCGTGGAAAGGTTGTCATCACGGTGGAACAGAGCGGCTAGAACGCCGCGGGCGACCAAGGTCGCAGCAACCTTTGCAAAGTCGCCCTGCGGCGACTCATTTCAGCCGGCGAAGGTCGGCTTTGCAATGGTTGCAGTTCGACACGATCAACGTCTTTGGTTCTGTTCGGCGTCGTAGCCATCCTGTTGGTGCAGATAGTACCTAAGGAGGCAGCAAAGGCGACAGCCTAACCAGCCGACACTGTCTCCCAATGAGCATTCCGGAAAGGACGGTACATGACGATTCACCCACCCACACTCGATTCCATAGCAGGGCTTTACAATATCTCGCTTTCTCAATTGCAGCCGGTGGCGGGAGGTCATTTTACACATGTCTACGAGTATACTGATAACTATCGGGCTTGCATCCTAAGAATCACGCCACCGAACACGCATATCGATCTACTCGCTATGCGAGCCACGCTAGAGTGGCTGGCTTTTCTGTCAGCTCATGCGGGGCCTGTTCCTCGCCCGATACCTTCTCGGAATGGCAACTTGATCGAGGTGGTGAAGTTTGAAGATCAAGCCTACATCGCCGGCGCCTTCGAGAAAGCGCCTGGCACATTGGCGGAAAGCATGTCGCCTGCCGATTGGCGCGATGACCTCTTTCAAGCGTTAGGACGCACGGTGGGTCATTGTCATCGAGTGGCCCAACGCTATGTTCCGGCACATGCGGACTTCAGACGCCCGGAATGGGATAGCACCGACAGTTGCTTCAATCCCAAAGAAGAGCTGCTGAGGGCTGATGGCCTCCTTTTGGAGAGACGCGCCCAAGTGTTATCGGTCATCCGTTCGCTGCCGAAAGATCGCGACAGTTATGGGTTGGCGCACCTGGACTTGCACTTTGGGAACTTTTTTGTTGATATGGCCCAGCAACGGATCCTGCTCTTTGACTTTGATAATTGTGCATATGGCTGGTATATCATGGACCTCGCCATGCTGTTGTTTGATGTGCTGGTAGTCTACGCCGGTTTAGATCGGTTGCAGTTTGGCGCGCGATTCCTGGAGAATGTGCTACGTGGTTATCGCACCCAGGCGCCGATTAGCCGATTCTGGGTCAGCCAGTTGCCGCACTTTCTGAAGCTGCTGGAAATCGGTGTCTACCTGATGCTATATGAGTCTTATGATCCGGTAACGTCAGACGAGTGGGTGAGTAAATTCATGCCGGAGCGGCGTTATCGGATTGAGCATGAGATACCGTACGTGGATTTGGACTTTGAAGCGCTGTATAGCAAGGCCACGTCATAAATTTGGGATGCTGTTTGAGTTTGGGGGGGCGTGTTGTATAATTGATTCATGGCCACGCCCATCTTAGCCACCAAACTTCATCTTCCCCTCCCTCGGCCCAAAGTCGTCCTCCGCCCCCGCCTGATCGAGCGGCTGAACGAGGGTCTCTTTTCGGGATGCAAGCTGACCATCATCTCCGCCGCCGCCGGCTTTGGCAAAACCACGCTGGTCAGCGAATGGCTGGCAGGTAGGGGCGGGGTCGCTCCGCCCCTACCTGCCGCCTGGCTGTCGTTGGACGCAGGGGATAACGACCCGGCGCGGTTTCTGACTTACCTCGTTGCGGCTTTGCAGACCCTCTTTGCCGGCATCGGCGCAGGGGTGTCGGCTGTGCTCGAATCCCCCCAGCCGCCGCCCATCGAGATGCTCTTGACCACCCTGATCAACGAGATCACCACCGTCCCGGACGCCTTCATTCTCGTCCTTGACGACTACCACCTGGTTGATGCCAAAGCGGTCGACGCGTCAACCTCGGTTGACGATGTTCTCACCTTTCTGCTGCAGCACCTGCCGCCCCAGGCGCATCTGGTCATCGCAACCCGCGAGGATCCGCCGCTGCCCCTGGCCCGCTTACGCGGCCGGGGCCACCTGACCGAACTGCGTGCCGCCGACTTGCGATTCACGCCCGCTGAAGCCGCCGAGTTTCTCAATCGGGTGATGGGCCTCAACCTCTCGGCCAAAGACGTTGCCGCGCTGGAAAGTCGCACCGAAGGCTGGATTGCCGGGCTGCAATTGGCCGCGATCTCCATGCAGGGACATCAAGACGCCGCCAGCTTCATCGAATCCTTCACCGGCAGCCACCATTTCGTGCTGGACTATCTGATGGAAGAAGTCCTGGGACAGCAATCCCCAAGTGTCCAGACTTTCTTGCTGCGCACATCCATCCTCGACCGGCTGTGCGGGCCGCTGTGTGACGCGGTAATGGACGAAGGACGAAAGACGAAGGACGAAGGACAGATTTCGTCATCCGTCCTCGGTCCTTCGTCAGCGGTCTTGGAGTATCTCGACCGCGCCAACCTGTTCATCGTCCCCCTGGACGACGAGCGGCGCTGGTACCGTTATCACCATCTCTTTGCCGATCTGCTGCGCCAGAGACTGCACCAGAGCACAGCCACGTCTGCACGGGGCGCGGGGCGGGGCGTGGCCGAATTGCACAGCCGTGCCAGCCAGTGGTATGAAGACAATGGTTTGGAGCTTGAAGCTTTTCAGCATGCGGCAGCCGCCAATGATGTGGGGCGCGCCGAGCACCTGATAGATGAGAAGGGTCTGCACCTGCACTCGCGCGGCGTGGCTGCTATACTGGACTGGCTGGCGTCGCTGCCGACAACGGTGCTGGATGCCAGGCCCTCGTTGTGGGTGAGGCATGCCTCGGCATTACTGGTGGGTGGCCAAACGGCCGGTGTCGAAGAGAAACTAAACGCGGCCGAGGCAGCTTTAGCTGTCGCCCTGCAAGGCGCCGAGCCGGACGACAAGACCCGCGCTCTGATTGGGCAAATTGCCGCCCACAGGGCTACGTTGGCTCTCAATGATACCCAGCTAGATGCCCAGTCGCGCGCCCTGGATATCTTTCGGCGTTATCTGGAGCTGCTTAGTGATCCGCCCCCTCTGAGTGCCCACGAAGCGTATCTTGGCATGGGCCGCATATTCTACGAATGGAACGATCTGGAGGCCGCGGAGCAGTACTTCCAACAGAGCCTGCAGCTGGCGCGGCAGTATGACAAAAGTATTGATAGATTCGTTCTCTGTGAGATATATCTTGCCCGACAGAAACTGGCCCGGGGAGATGTGGCCGGCGCGGCCGCCATGTTAGCGGAGACCGAGCAGTCCGTGCGCCAGAATAATCTCGTGCATCGCATGCCTGAGGTCGCTGTTGTCCAGGCAAAGGTGCTGCTAAGACAGGGGAATTTAGCAGCCGCCGCTGATCTGGCCGGGAAGTACGAGCTTCCCCTCATCCGGGCCAGGGTGCTCCTGGCCCAGGGAGACCCGTCCGCAGCGTTGGCGGTGCTGAGGCCATTACGCCAACAAATGAAGGCAAAGGGTTTGGCAGACGAACATTTTAAAGCGATGATTCTTCAGGCGGTCGCTCTGCGTGCCAATGGCGAAAAGGATGAGGCCGTGCAACTGCTGGGTGAGGCCCTGGCGCTGGCCGAGCCGGGCGGTTTCATCCGGATCTTCGTGGACGAAGGCGAGGCAATGCGATTGTTGATTTTAGATTTTCGATTGTCGATTGAAAAGCAACTGTGCGGCCAAGATGATAAACTGCTCGCTTACGTGGATAAACTCCTGGCCGCTTATGCCCAACCGGCGGCCCTGCCGTCCCCTATCGGAGATCTTCGACAATCGCACATCGCACATCGCAAATCGCAAATGCTTGAGCCCTTGAGCCAACGCGAGTTGGAACTCCTGAAGCTGATTGCCCAGGGACTCTCGAACCGTGAGATCGGCGAGCGGCTGTTCCTCGCCCTGGACACGGTGAAGGGGCACAACCGCCGGATCTTCGACAAACTAGAGGTGCAAAGCCGCACCGAAGCCATCGCCCGCGCCCGCGAGCTGGGCTTGTTGTAGCAAATCGGAAGATGTATAGGCTCGCGATCCGGACTCGAGGCTTTAGCCGGTTGCACTCGTGACCCAGAGAAACCGGCTGAAGCCTCGAGTCCAGAAGTTTATCCAATCCTCTATCTAGCCTCAAGTGCGCGTTTTTCCCGACATTCTCCGCCTTGCATACGCCAAAACAACACCTCCCACCAACACCAAAGTGTCTATACACTAACACCGTATTGCAGATATTCTACTTGTGCATGGAGCAAGTGGCTCGGCCGCTGAGAAGTGGAGATGGCGCTCACGC
>CAZELR010000050.1:0-31210 GCA_964513075.1 uncultured Anaerolineales bacterium | reverse complement strand
TAGTGAGATAGTACGATAGTGAGATAGTACGATAGTGAGATAGTACGATAGTGAGATAGTGTGGGAGTGTGGGGGTGAGAGGGTGAGAGAAGGTCAGGAGGCGAAAGTGAAAAGAGGTAAGCTGACGTGACAGTGGAGCAAGGGGCGGCGCTGGTGATCGTGCCGACCTTCAACGAAGCAGAGAATATCGCCTTGCTGGCGCCGAAGGTTCTGGCAGCAGGGCCGAACGTGCACCTCCTGGTGGTGGATGACAACTCGCCGGACGGCACGGGCAAGCTGGCGGAGCGGCTGGCGGGCCAGGAGCCGCGCATCCATGTGCTGCACCGGGCGGGCAAGCTGGGCCTGGGCAGCGCGTATCGCAGCGGGTTCGATTTCGCGCTGCGGGAGGGGTTCGACCGGGTGATCACGATGGACGCGGACTTCTCGCATCCGCCCGAGCGGATCCCGGCGCTGCTGGCGGCGGTCGAGCGGGAGGGGTGCGACCTGGCGATCGGCTCGCGCTATGTGCCCGGGGGGCAGGTGGTCGATTCGCCGCGGATGCGGCGCTTCATCAGCCGGGGCGCGAACTGGCTGGCCAAGCTGACGCTGGGGCTGGCCGCGGGGGACTGCACCGCGGGGTACCGCTGCTACCGCGGGCAGGCGCTGGAAACGATCAACTACCACGCGGTGCGCTCGAACGGCTACTCGTTCCTGATCGAGATGCTGTATCGCTGCCAACAGGCCGGGTTCTCGGTGACGGAGGTCCCGATCACGTTTCGCGACCGGATGCTGGGGAGCTCGAAGATCTCGCGCAAGGAGATCCTGGGTGCGTTCGTGACGCTGGCGCGGCTGAACCGCGAGCGGCTGGCATCCCGGCTGCACCGGGGGCGCCAGGAGAAGGTCGAGGGTTGAAGGGTTCGCTTGTCGGTGACGGATAGGGTGCAGGGAAATGCGCGAACGGGAATCGATGGTGGTCTACAGTGCGGATTCGCAGCTCAGGCGGCCGCGGCAGTTTCTGCGCCGGGCGCTGGCCGATCTGCTGGCGTCGCGCGAGCTGGCATGGCGGCTGTTCGTGCGCAACGTCCGCGGCCAGCACCGCCAGTCGCTGTTGGGCTATCTGTGGGTGCTTCTGCCGCCGCTGGCGACGACGCTGATCTGGGTGCTGCTCGATGCATCGCAGGTCGTCAACATCGGCGATACCGGGATACCCTATGCGCTCTATGTGCTGTGCGGCACGGTGCTGTGGCAGAGCTTTCTGGACGCGCTGAACACCCCGCTCAGGCAGGTGTCGGCCGCGGCG
This sequence comes from uncultured Anaerolineales bacterium, assembly GCA_964513075.1. Classification (GTDB taxonomy): domain Bacteria; phylum Chloroflexota; class Anaerolineae; order CG2-30-64-16; family CG2-30-64-16; genus DAOUBP01. The sequence goes on along the minus strand of CAZELR010000050.1, from coordinate 29,931 downwards.
CGCATGTTGACCAAGATCAATTTTCCCCGGGAGGCGCTGATCCTGGCCGGGCTGGGCGAGGTTGTGCTGAACGCAGGGATGCGCCTTGTGCTGCTGGGGGCCGCTTTCGTCGTGTTCCGGGCGGCCATCACGCCCATGATCCTGCTGGCGCCGCTGGGGCTGCTGGCGCTGATCCTGTTGGGAACGGTGATCGGGGTCCTGCTGGTGCCGCTCGGCATCCTGTATCACGATATTCCCCGGGGCGTGGGCCTGGCCACCACCTTCTGGTTCTACGTGACGCCGGTGGTGTACCCCGTGCCGACCCGGCCGCCGGCCAGTTGGGTCACGGGGCTCAATCCGGTCACGCCGCTGCTGGTGACGACCCGGGAGCTGCTGACGACGGGCCAGGTGAGCCAGCCGCGCGGGTTCCTGCTGGTGGCGGGGCTGGCTGTGCTGCTGCTGGCGGCGGGGTGGCTGCTCTACCGGCTGGCGATGCCCCATTTGATCGCGCGGCTGTCGGCGTAGGTGGTTGCAGATGACGGTTGATGTTATCGTCGAGGCGGAGCACGTCTCGAAGCGGTTCTGCAAGAGCCTGCGGCGCTCGCTGTGGTACGGGGTGACGGACATCGCGGGCGAGCTCGTTCCGTTCGGCCGGTCCGATCGCCCGTCATTGCGGCCGGGCGAGTTCTGGGCCTTGGATGATGTTTCGTTCGAGCTGCGCCGCGGGGAGGCGCTGGGGGTGATCGGAGCGAACGGCGCGGGCAAGAGCACGCTGCTGAAGCTGCTGAACGGGCTACTGAAGCCGGACGCGGGCCGGATCACGGTGCGGGGCCGGGCCGGCGCGCTGATCGAGCTGGGCGCGGGATTCAACCCGGTGCTGACGGGGCGGGAGAACGTCTACATCAACGCCGCGGTGCTGGGGCTGGCGCGGCGCCAGGTGGACGGGATCTTCGATCAGATCATCGACTTCGCCGAGATCGGCGACTTCATCGACGCGCCGGTGCAGAATTACAGCTCGGGCATGTGGGTGCGGCTGGCGTTCGCGGTGGCCGCGCACCTGAACCCGCAGGTGCTGCTGGTGGATGAAGTGCTGGCGGTGGGGGATATGGCGTTCAGACGCAAGTGCATCCAACATATACAGCGATTTCTGCATGGTGGCGGCTCGCTGGTGTTGGTGTCTCACGACATGTTCCTGGTGCAATCGGTGTGCGGGCGAGGACTACTTCTTAATCACGGCCAAATCTCATACCAGGGCACTTCCGTGGAGACGGTGGCCCGCTATCTCGAAAGCCAAAGAGATGCCCCAACCAGCGAATCGACGGACCACCGATCAACCAACTTGAGGGAACAAACGCCGATCGCGATCGAAAAGATGGAGATCACGCAGACGTCCGGCGAAGAGGTCCGCACCGGCGACGACCTGGCGATTACATTGCACTACCAGTCAAAGATAGATATCCCACGCGTATTCTGGGGCTTCACAATCTCTACGGCGGACCAATCCATCTGCATCGCCAGTGCGATCAGCGGTTTGACACATGGAAACTACGCTGTGCAAGTGGGGCAGGGGCAGTTCCGCTGCAGGCTACCGAGACTGCCTCTGAACGCAGGCACCTACACCTTAAGGGCCGCTATTCTGGATGTGGAAACCAGAGCATTCCTGGCGCAATTCGGTTGGGAGGAAGCGCCCGCGTTTCTGACGGTGAAGTCGCCGATCAGCGAGGTCAACAATCTGCACACCATGAGTAATGATCTGGTCAAAATCGATGTGCTGTGGGAAAGCGATCAGGCAACATGAAAACAGATGAGATCCTGAAGCTTTATGACGCCGAGTACGCGCGGTCTTATGACGATAAGTTCCTGTCATCCGGCTACTGGAAACACGGATCCGACTTCGAGATAGGGGTATTGGCGCAGTTATTGGCCCAGGGCGGAAAATGGCTTGATGTCGGCTGTGGCACCGGATATTTTCTCAGTCAATTCCCAGGTGTGCCGAGGGCGGGGCTTGACATCTCGCCAGCCATGCTTGAGTTAGCGCGCACACGGAATCCCGATGCCCTTTTCTGTCGACCAGGGGACATGCGAGACGTCGCTTCTGATTTGACGGGCGATTGGGACGTGGTCTCCTGTTTGTGGTATGCCTACTGTTATATGGATTCACTCGCTGAGGTTAAGGCCGCAATCCAGAATCTGTCAGAATGGACATCCGAAAAAGGCGTCTGCTTCATCCCTGTGATTGAGTTTGAGTCTTTGGCTCCAGAAGTCACCGTTCCCTACTGCAATCAACTCGTCGATTCGCCGGTTCGCCTCCTGGGTGGACCGTGCTTCATTACAGGGTTCACATGGACTTGGACCGAATCTGAAACTGGGAAAGTGCACGAAAATCTCGTGGCTCCCCACATCGACCACATGGTGGAAATGCTCAGAGAGCACTTCAGCATGGTGGCGGTGATCTGTTACCCGCCATATGAACCAGGCTGGCGAGGACGCCGCGCCATCCTTGCAACCCAGAAGAAAGGCATGCCCCCGACGCCGATGAGCCGCATCGTGGCCGAGTTGGCAGCGACGCACCGCCCACCGATCGAGCGAACCATCGATGACGCGCCCTCGGCTCAAGCCGCGCCCGAGAGTGGTTTGTCCAATCCGATGAGCGGGGCAAGTCAAACTGGTTGGCTGCGTCGTGTGTGGCGCAAGCTGCCGCCAGAGGCGCGGCAGCTTGCGAAGAGAGTGATCGGCGAGGGTTAGCGCCCACCCTATGAACAGCATTCTGCACCGCCTGCCCTGGCTCGCTGGCCTCACCGCCGGCCGCCATTGGTGGCAGTACAAAGTGCCGCCCATACTGGCAATCGCATACGCGCTCATTGCCCAGTATAGACTCGCGCCTGCGCAGTCCTATGGGGCGTTGGCTCGCCTGCTGTTCTCTGTGGTTTTCCTAGCGATGCAGGCTCATGCCATTAATGATGCTTTCGACATCGAGTACGATCAGCGGTCGGGCAAGCCCAATGCGATGGCGATGCTCTCGCCGCGCTGGCGCGCGCTGCTATGTCTGCTGTTAGGCGTCGCGGGTCTTTCGCCTTGGTTGTGGCTCAAGCTCGGCGCCTGGCCTCTTGTCTTACTGGCTTTAATCGTCGCTCTCCCCCTGATCTACGCTGCTCCGCCGATGCGCCTGAAGGAGCGTGGCGCTTGGGGGCTGGTAGCTGATGCTGCATACGCGCATGCAATCCCGACCTTATTCGTTATCGCTTTGTTCTCACAACTGGCAGAGGTCAGAACCCCAGGCGCTCTGCTGTTCGCCGCAGCCGCAGGACTGTGGTCGTTCTGCTTCGGACTGCGCGGCATCCTGATTCACCAGTTTGAAGATCTGCCCAACGATATCATGGCTGGCGTCAACACGTTCGTCACGGCGGCCGGCGTGGAACGTGCACACGGGATGGCCAGCCGCGTCATCTTCCCCGCTGAATTGGCGTCGCTAGGCGTCGTCGCGATCGCGGTATGGACCTTTGCGCCGGCTCTGATTTACGCTCTTGCCGGATATGCCGCCCTATTCCTGCTTGCTCGTGCTACCAGCGTCTGGCCTATGATTTACGATCCCGCGCCCCACAAGCCCGGCACGCCTGTGAGCCTGATGGGTGTGTACACAGTGTGGGCGCCGGTGGTCTTGGCGGCGCTCATGGCATTCAGCAACTGGGCCTTTACTCCTTTGTTCCTGTTGCATATTGCTCTCTTCTGGAAGCCGGTGACACGGGAGTTTACGGCGACGGCCCGCATGCTCGCCGTGATCGTTCCCGGCCTGCCCAGGGCGCTTTGGAACCGCTTCAGATGGCAGGTCTTGGTCCGCCTGCGTAAAATCCCCATCAAAATGCGCGCGGCATGGCGCAGCCATTTCCGCTAAGCGGACGCCGGGCGATGAACACCAGCGATGTGCTGCCAGGTGATCTGACCTTGGCTGTATCGCCGAATGAACTCAAATCTGAGGTTAGGGATCATGAGGACAACATTCGTCTTGCCGGCTGGTCTCTGCGTCGGCGGCGTAACGAGTTGGACCTTGCAGATGACTCAGTCCTTGGCAGCGGTGGGGCAGACCCCATGCGTGATCGAACACGTGGATGCAGCGGGGATCCCCGAGGAATCGATCGCCCCTGGAGTGCAAGTCTTGCAGCAGGGCGGCCAGAGGCCAGCTTTGGCGCGAAAGGCCGATGTACGAGAATACCTGGCCACCTATCGGGCCGCACTCCCAAGTATCCTCATCCCGAATTATACACCCGGCGCGTATGCGGCCTGCGCTGAGTTGGCGCGTGAGAATCCGGACAAGCTGCGCGTTGCAGGGTTCGGGCACACAGACCAGCCCTACTACTACGACTTACTTGCCTATTACGAACCGATTATCGGGCTTTTTGTAGCAGTGAGCCCAGTGATAGGGGATAGGCTGGCAGCGCGCATCCCCCACCGTGCGTCCGATATCGTAGTGCGGCCTTACGGCGTCGCTGCGCCGGTGGTTCTGGAGCGGGACTACTCGCCGTCGGATCGACCTTTGCGCCTGGTCTACGCCGGGCGGCTTGTAGAGGCGCAGAAACGAGTCTCCGACCTCGTCCGTCTGGCCGACTACCTGTCACAGTTGCAGGTCGATTTTCAGCTCGATATCATTGGCAGCGGAGGCCCTGACCACGAGGCGCTGGAGAAGCGCCTGGAAACTCTGGATAACGCCACACGCGCTCGGGTTCACATTATGGATAGTATCCCCCAGGCTAAAATGCCCGGCGTCTGGCGAGCTGCAGACGTGTGCGTGTTGGTGTCCGAGTATGAGGGCACCTCCCTAGCGATGTTGGAGGCAATGGCGCATGGATGTGTGCCAGTGGTAACGGCTGTTAGCGGCACTGCCGGCGTGGTCATCCCCGGAGAGACAGGATTCTCAGTGTCGGTTGGCGAAATAGCTGCAATGGGCGATATGATCAGGAAACTGGCGATTGACCGCACACAGTTGGGGCGACTTGGAGCGGCGTCCCATCGCCTGGTCCTTGAGAGGTTCTCGATCGAAGCATATGTGGCGTGGTTTCAGGAAGCCATGGCGGCACTCTCCACCAGCCCGCCACGACGCTGGCCCAAGGATCGCCCGTCGTTGCCTCAGGTGGCTTTGCAGCCCAAGACCGACCTTCTGAGCAGGGCCCGCCGACGGCTGCGACGGATTGGCCGACAACTCGTCCAGGCTGCTGCAAGACTTGGGAGAGCTCAAAACGTGTAGTCGCTGGCGCTGCTGCAAAGTGACCCCGCCCTGAGGGCGCGGCTGAGCCGGGAGGCGGCCCGCACCGTGCGCGACGGAGGCTACCGGCTGCAGGACATGTTGAATCGCTATGTCACACTTTTTGGACAAGTGTTGGATGCGGCGGAAACTGGCAGGTATCGCCGACCTCGTGGTAGAATATCACCGCCGCCATGGCTGCCATGGACAGGCTATCTGCCGGCGCCGGTGCGCCGCATGGCCCGCAGGATACGGGGTCAGGGAGCATAGGCCTCTTTGCGGATCGCAATCCTTGTCAGCGCGTTTCCCCTCTTATCCGAGGCATACGTGCTGGCGCATGCGACAAGCCTCCTCGATCGCGGCCACGACGTGACCATCTACGCGGACCAGCCAGCAGAGAAGCAGCCGGTCCACCCGGATGTCGAACGCTGTGCCCTGCGCGAGCGCATCGTGTCATCGTCAGCCCTCTCGGGAAACCGTCTCGCACGCGGCATGAAGGCTGGCGGGCTCCTGCTCGCCAACCTTGGGCACTCGCCGGCGATGCTTTTGGCCGCGCTCGATGTCCGCCGCTACGGCCGGCATGCGGCTTCGCTGCGCCTGCTGAACGAGGCTGTTGTCTGCCGGGGACAGGAGCCCTATGATGTGATCCACTGCCATTTCGGCCGCAACGGCATCCGGGGCGCGAACCTGCGGGAGATCGGGGCGCTGCAGGGCAAGCTGGTGACGACTTTCCACGGCAACGACGCGACGGCCTACGTGCGGCGCCACGGCCCGGCCTGTTACTCCCGCCTCTTCCGGTCCGGCGACCTGTTCATCGCCGTCAGCCAGGCGCTGCGGCAGCGGCTGCTGGCGCTGGGCTGTCCCGAGAATAGGCTCATCGTGCATCACGAGGGGGTAGACCTGGCACGATTCAGTCCGCGACAGAGCCCGCGGCCGGCAGGCCGGGAGACACGGATCGTCACTGCAAGCCGGTTGGTGCCCAAGAAAGGGGTGGAGTACGGGATTCGGGCGGTGGCAGCCCTGCTCAAGGCGGGCTACGCGGTGCGGTATACGATCGTGGGGGATGGCCAGCTTCGATCCCAGCTCGAGCAACTGGTTGACCAGCTCGGCATCGGCCGCAACGTGCAGTTTCTGGGCTGGCGGCGACAGCCGGAGGTCGCAGAGGTCCTGGCCGATTCCGACATTCTGCTTGCGCCGAGCGTCACCGCGGCAGACGGAGACCAGGAGGGCATCCCGGTGGCGATCATGGAAGGGATGGCGATGACGCTGCCGGTGGTGAGCACCTGGCACGGCGGGATCCCCGAATTGGTGCAGGACGGCGCCACCGGGATACTCGTGCGTGAGGCAGACGTCAAGGCGCTCACCGCGGGGCTGGCTCGGCTGATTGAGCATCCGGAGATGCGGGCCGCGATGGGGCAGGCCGGCCGGGCCCGCGTGACTGCCGAGCACAACGCGTCCATCCAGGCCGATCGCCTGGTCGAGATCTATCAAAGGGTTCTGGCCGCCGGAGAGAGTCCTCACACGGGATACGGTGCTGCGCCTCATGAGTGAGCCTCCGATCATCAGCGTCATCATCCCCACATACAACCGCGCCGCGCGAGTGCAGCGCGCCATCGGCAGCGTGATGGCGCAAACCTGGCAGGATCTGGAACTGATCGTGGTGGACGACGGATCCACCGATGGCACCCCAGAGGTGCTGCGCGGCATCAAGGCGCCGCACCTGACCGTCGTGAGGCACGAGGCCAACCTGGGCAGCCCGGTCGCGCGCAACAGCGGGATGAGGATCGCGCAGGGCCAGCTCGTCGCATTCCTGGATTCGGATGACGAGTGGCTGCCGGCCAAATTGGAGCGCCAGATGGCCGTTTTCGAGACCTCATCTTTTCCAGCTTTGGGCGCGGTGAACTGCGGGCTGATCGTCGACAGCGAGGGCGCACGCCCCACCCAGGCCTGGCTGCCGTCGACCCGGGGGGAAGCGTACTGGACTTTCCTCGCCCGGCGCGAATATCATGACACGGCATCGATGTGGCTGATTCGCAAGCACGAGCTTGATCGGCTGGAAGGCCCCTTCGACCCGGCGCTGCGGTACACCCAGGTGGCCGACTTGTTGGTGCGTTTGGCTCAGACGTGCCAGGTCGACTACGCACCTGAACCGTTGGTGGTCTATCACAATCACAATGAGGCGCCCAGGAATGAGCACCTGCCGATCGGCGTGCGGCGCGAGGCGTACCACTTCTACATGACCAAACATGCCGCAAGCCTGGCGCAGCGGCCTGACATCCATGTGCAACTGCTTGTCATGTGTGCGGCGCGCTGCCTGGGTGAGGGCATGGCACGCGAGGCACGGCAGGATCTGCTTCAAGCCGTGCGGCTGGCCCCTCTGAACCGGCAGGCGTGGGCCCTTCTGGCGCTGGCGCGCCTTCATCCGAGCGCGTACGACATCGCCCGGCGCTGCAAACGCCGGCTCCTCGGTGAGCGGCTGCCCAATCACCGGCCCTATCCCGGTTAGCCCGCAGGAGTGCGAGCGGAAGGCCTGCCAGTCCTGTTGGGACAGATTTGAAGGCATTGAGAATTGCCCATTCATCATAAACGTGAGTATAATAGCGCTATGGAACTCAAAGACTATTTCCTGCCCTTACGCAGATGGTGGTGGCTGATCGCGGCGGCGGTGCTGGTGGCGACGCTGTCCAGCTTCATCGCCACCCGCAGCCAGCCGTTCAACTATTCGGCTAAGGCCGCGCTGATGGTGGGCCGCTCGATCCAGAGCACCAACCCGCAGGATTACGAGATCAACGCCAGCCAGCAGCTCGGCACGACCTACGCTAACCTGGCGGTCCGGCGGACGGTGCGGACTGCAACGCAGGCGGCGCTGGGGCTGGCGTGGCTGCCGGAGTACAAGGCCAGGATGGTGGAAGGCACCCAGTTGCTGGAGATCACGGTGATCGACACCGATCCGGCGCGGGCCCAGGCCGTGGCCAATGAGGTCGCCAACCAGTTGATCCTGCAGACTCCTTCGGAGGAGCGCGATCTGCTGCAGCGCCGCGAGTACATCAGCAAAGAGCTGCAAGCGCTCGAAGTCATGATGGACGAGACCAAGGCCGAGATTCAAAAGCTGCGCGATGACCTGGCGAACATGTTCAGCGCGCGGCAGATCGCGGACACTGAGAGCCAAATCGCGGGCCTGGAACAGAAGCTGAGATCCTACCAGAGCGGCTACTGGGAGGCGTTGCAGTTCGTGCAGGGCGGGGTGAACACGCTGCAGGTGGTGGAGCCGGCCGATCTGCCCACGTCGCCGATCGGGCCCAACAAGGGCTTCACGGTGGTGCTGGCTACACTGATCGGGCTGGTGCTGTCAAGCGCGGCGGCGTATCTGATGGAGTACCTGGACGATACGCTGAAGAATCCGGACGACGTGCGCAAGGCGCTCGACCTGACCACGCTGGGCGGAGTGCCGGAGATCAAGGGGCCGGAGGGGAGCGCGCCGCTGCTGGGCAGCATGGACGCCCAGTCGGGCGCGGCCGAGGCGTACCGCGTGGTGCGCACGAATTTGCAGTTTGCGGCGGTGGATCGCCCCCTGCGCACCCTGATGGTGACCAGCCCGCTGCCGTCCGAGGGGAAATCGGTCACGGCGGGCAACCTGGCCGCGGCGCTGGCCCAGGCGGGCAAACGGGTGGTGTTGGTGGACGCGGACCTGCATCGGCCCAGGCAGCATCGCCTCTTCGGGCTGCGCAACAACATCGGGCTGACCACCGCGCTGCTGGAGGAGAAGCCCACGGTCGACGGGCTGCTGCAAGGCACGAACGTGCCGGGGCTGAGCGTGCTGACCACAGGCCCGCTGCCGCCCAACCCGGCGGAGCTGCTGGGCTCGGGCCGCATGGGTGAGCTGATCGACGCGCTGGCCGGCCAGGCCGACGTGGTGGTTTTCGACACGCCGCCGGTGATGGCGCTGACGGACGCCGCGGTGGTGGCCCACCAGGTGGATGGGGTGCTCCTGGTGATCAGCGCGGGGGTGACGCGGCGGGAGCCGGCGCAGCGCGCGCTGGCCGCGCTGAATCACGTCAATGCGCGCGTGCTGGGCGCGCTGGTGAACCGCGTGCAGGTGCGCGCCGGCGACTACTACCATTATTACCGGTATGGCGACTACTACAGCGGCGGCAACGGGGACGCGGGGACGCGCACGAACGGCAAAGGCGGCCGCTACGGCGGCCGTTTCGGGAGCCGGGTGCGCGGGCTGGCCGCGCAGGCCGGGTTGGGGCGGAAGCCTGGCGGTTGAAACCGCGGCGACCGTTACGAAGTCGCCCTTCGGCGACTGAGGCCCGCCCCCCCCCCACATGTAATTCCAAGAGCACCGAAGCATCCTGAGCGGAGCAGCCGGTTTTCGCTGCGCAGTCGAAGCATCCTGAGCGGAGCAGCCGGTTTTCGCTGCGCAGTCGAAGCATCCTGAGCGGAGCAGCGATCTTTTCCGCTGCGTAGTCGAAGCATCCTGAGCGGAGCAGCGATCTTTTCCGCTGCGTAGTCGAAGGATGCGGCCTTATGGACCCGCTCCGGCCTCCTTCGACTGCGTTCCGGCCAAACCGCTGGCCGGAACTTCGCTCAGAGCTTGCCCTGAATGCAGTGAAGGGATGCCTGCGCTGACGACTACATTGGGAATTCCTGCCCCCTCGCAAGCGCGTTTGACACACGCGCAGTTCCTCATTATACTTGACCGAATTCGTCGCGGCGTTGCCAGGCCCCAGGGGTGAACGCGCGCACCGCACATCGCGTCTCGCCTTGTGATCCGGCTGCGGTATGATCACAAGGTGATGATTATGCAATCGTAATGGCGTTCGTAAGGATTGGCCGTCATTATTCTCACGGAGGAACTTATGGAAGATATGTTTTCGACGCGGCAGGCAGAAACGGCCCAAGTTGCCGGCAAACGGGCCTGGGAGGAACCGGCCATCGTACTCGAACGCTCACTGCTGGCGGCGGCGCAGGACCCGGCGCCGACCCGGCGCGCGGGCCGGGCGCGCAGCGGCTTATTGGGGCCGCTGAATACCTCCGGCGGCATGGGCACTTGCGACTGAGCAGGAGGCGTGCTGCCCTCAACGGCGGCTGGCCTGCGCCGGCTGCGCTCCCACCTGCGGTGCTGGCGCGGCGCAGGACCATTTCGGTTCAGGAGCGTTGACAATGAGGCGCTCCAAGACTAAGGACCACCTCCGATCCCTGGTGCGTGCGGGCCTGCTGGTGTTGATGGCGCTTGGCCCCGCAGTGACCTCGGCGCAGAGCGCAACGACTGATACAACGGCTACCGTTTCCGCGGTAGCCGTTGCTGTCGCGCCGGTGCAAGAGCTGCGCGTGCAAACCCCCACCTATCAACTCGAAAACAACACCCTGCGCGTGCCCGGCTACGGCGCGAACCGCGTGCCGGGCGCGCCGGCCCTGCCGGTGTGGCGCACGCTGGTCGAGCTGCCGCCCACGGGCGAGCCGGTCCTCACGGTCGAGGCGGGTGAGCCGCAGCTCCTGAGCCAGCAGGCCCCCCTGGCCGCCGCGGCCGCACCGCAGCCGGCCGAGCCTAAGCCGTACGGCTGGACGGAGGGGGAGGATCTTCCCACCGTCATCCCCACAGTTGACCGCCCTGACCCGGCCATCTACGGGGCCGACGTCTTCTACCCCGCGACGCTGGCGCAGGCCGGCGCGATCCAGCGGCAGGCCGGCCGGCGGCTGCTGCAGGTGAGCGTTTTCCCGTTTCAGTATAACCCGGTGGCGGGGGTGTTGCGGTACTATGCGGATATCCGGGTGACGGTGAGTGTGGAACGAGATGCTTCGGCCCAGACTGCGGGCCTCAGCATGACAGGAGGGGGAGCGGGGGAGAGAGGGAGCGGGGGAGATGCTTCGGCCCAGACTGCGGGCCTCAGCATGACAGGAGGGGGAGCGGGGGAGAGAGGGAGCGGGGGAGATGCTTCGGCCCAGAGTGCGGGCCTCAGCATGACAATCAACCCGGCGGCGGCGCCGATGGCGGGGGGCGGCAGTTTGCGGATTCGCACCGGGGAACCCGGGCTCTATCGCCTGACGTGGCAGGACCTGGTGACGGCCGGCGTGCCGGTGACGACGACCAGCGCCGCGACCTTTGCGGTCTTGTACCTGGGCGACACCGTCGATATCCAGGTGATCGACCGGGACGCGGACGACCGGTTCGAGGACGGCGACCTGGTGATCTTCTACGCGGAGCCGTACGTTGGCCGCTATGAGACCGGCAACGTCTATTGGTTCACCTACGGCGATTCCAGCCTGAGCGAGGCGTTCATGCGGGCGCGCGCGGTCGAGGTGAAGGGGGATGAGCCGGTCGTCACGGCGATCACCCAGACGCTGCACATCGAGAACGACGTGGAGTACCGCAGCGAGTATGCCCGGCCCAGGGACGCGGACCACTGGTTCGACAGCGTGCTCTACGCGAGCGGCGCGGCGCCGGTCACCCGCACCTACACCCTGGCCCTGGACGATGCGCTGACCGGGGAGGGCCGGAGCGCCGTGCTGCGCACGGCGGTGCACGGCGGCCTGGACCAGGACCCGAACCCCGATCAATCGATGCTGGTGCGGCTGAACAGCCACGATGCCGGCCTGCACCAGTGGGAAGGGAGCACGGACATCACGACCACCGCGACGCTGCCCGCAGCCTGGCTGGACGCCAACCCCAACCAGGTCTCGCTGGTGGTCACCACGGACCAACTGCCGGCGCTGACCTACTACTGGCTGTCGCCGGACTGGGTGGCGTTGAGCTACCCGGCGCTGGCGGACGCGGACGGGGACCGGCTCGCCATCGAGGGGATCGCGGCGCCGGAGGCCGGGAACGCTTTCCAGGTGCAGGCGGCGGGCTTCACGACCTCGACCGTGCGGGTTTACGATGTCCGGGCGCCGCGACGGCCGGTCCGGCTCCTGACAACGGCGTTCGACGACGGCGCCGGCACGCTCTCGTTTTGGGATGCGGCCCTGCCCGGCGCAGCGTACGCGCTGAGCAGCGAGGCTGCGCTGCTGGCGCCGCTGGCGATCGAGGCGGACGCGGCTTCGGCCTGGCGGACGGTGGGCCAGGAGGCGGATTACATCGCAATCGTGCACCATAACGCGGCCGACCCGGTGCATGACCTGTGGGACGCGATCGACCCGCTGCTGGCGCGGCGCAGCAGTCCCGGGGGCGGCGGCTACCGGGTGGCCAAGGTGGATGTGCAGGATATCTACGATGAGTTCAACTACGGCCTGCGCGACCCGGAGGCGATCCGCAGCTTCCTGAAGTACGCTTATGACAACTGGAACGCCGGAGGCCCGCGACCCCAGTACGTGCTGTTGGTGGGGGACGGCCACTACGATTTCACCGGCGTCAGCGGCACGACGTATCCGAACCTGATCCCCCCGTACCTGGTCCACGTGGATCCCTGGCTGGGCGAGACCGCGGCCGACAACCGCTTCGTGAGCATCGATGCACCCGAGAACGGCGTCGATGACATCCTGCCGGAGATGGCGATCGGCCGGATCCCGGCCCGGACCCCGGCGGACGTGACCGCGGTGACCGACAAGATCCTGGCGTACGAGGCCGCGGCGGCCGGTCCCTGGCAGGAGCGTGCGGTCTACGTGGCCGACGATTTCATGGACCCGGCCGGCGACTTCCACGCCTTGAGCGACGAGGTGCGGCTGGGCTGGCTGCCGGCGGCGTACGACGATCGCACCATCTACTATAATCGAGATTACTTCAGCGCGACCGAAATGAAGACTGCGATCAAGGCCGCGTTCAACGCGGACGCGCTGCTGCTGCAGTGGTTCGGGCACGGATCGCGGTTCCGCTGGGGCTCGGTCTCTATGTTCAACCACTATGATCCTGCAACACTCGCCGCGAACGACACCTGGCCGTTCACGATGTCGTACTCCTGCTGGACCGGCTATTTCATCAATCTCTTCGTGTCCAACACGGGACAGGCGCTGGCGGAGCACCTGCTGCTGACGCCGGGGAAGGGCTCGGTGGCGGACCTTTCGCCCAGCGGGCTGCACGTGGGCTCCGCGCTGCTGACGCTGAACGAGGGGCTGACGCTGGCGCTGTTCCGCGACCGGGTCAGGCCGGTGGGGCAGGCGGTGGACCAGGCCAAGCTGGATTATTTTGCCTATGCCGGCGGCTACTACGACGTGCTCGACACATCGATCCTGTTCGGCGACCCCGCGCTGCGGCTGCGCGTGCCGGTGACCCCGCCGGCGCCGCCCGAGGTGGCGGTTGCGGCGGCGGGGAGCGCGGCCGCGCTGAGCTGGCCGCACCGGCTCGACAGCGCGAGTTACGAGGTATGGCGCGGGACCGCGCCCTACTTCGACCCCGCGACCGCGGGCGTGCAGGTGGCCAGCGTGGACGCGGGCTTCCGCGGGCTCATCGGGCCCGACATGGCGTTCACCGACGACGGGATGGTCCCGCCGCCCCCTGTGACGATCATCGGCGACCCGGCGACCAACTATTTCTGGGTGGTGCGATCTCGCAACGGCGACGGCGCCTCGGAAATCTCGAACCGCGTGGGGGAGTTTGATTTCGGGCTGGTGGCGGGCGACGAGTAGCGTATTGCGTATTGCGTATTGCGTACCTCGTGCTGCGTCTTCCACACTCCCACACTCCTACTCTCGCTCGCGCGCGCCGGACCGCCTGAAGGCTCGATTCCGAACGCGGGGCCGCTCCGCTTATCGTCGCGTCCCCGTGTCCCCGCCTCCCCGCGTCGACCCTGTCCGCTCCGCATCTGAGGATGCTCCGCTCCGCGCCGCCACACTCCCACACCCCCACACCCCCACACCCCCACACCCCTACACCCCCCAAGTGCGCAAAAGATCCTTGATTTTCCTGGCAAGAAGATTCATACGTTTTTAAGCTTCGAATCAGGATAAATTGTGTCATGGCAATAGTGAGTGCCAGAAGCGTCAAACAAGATTTGCCTTTTGTGTCGCGGTGGTGTATGATTCTGACTATTAGCCGTGAAGTAACCGATAGTTGTCGCGTTTTCTCCGGCAGTCCCCATCAACGGCGCTGGCAAAGACGGATTCACTGGCAGAATCGGTAATGCGTGCCGTAATCTTGCCGGCCTATCCTGACAGATAGGCGCATAGGCGTTTTCTCAAGGGCGAGGGACGAGACTGGAGCCGGCGCCGGCAGCGCCGGCCGTTGATCGCCGTCGTTTCGTATCGTGCAGCAACTAACCCGAACCGTTTCCAAAGCTATGAGGAGGAAACCGAAAATGAGGACAGAAAACGCATCCATCGTGTATCGACTGTTGGCGGTCGTGTTGTTGGCCGCCCTGTTGTTGGCGCCTGCGGCGGGGGCAGTGCAGGCGGATCCCGCGGGACCCACCGCACCCGTGAACACCACGCGCAAGGTGGAAACGAGTATCCAGACCGGAGGCGTCGACGGAGCGCTGGGCGCCGTCGAACCTAAGCTGGAAACAGGCAGTATCATCGGCCTGGACGCCGGCATACTGATCATCCCCGGCCAGACCTGGTACATCACTTACCTGGTGAGACCCATCAATTCGACCACCTATCCGGACCAAGGGGATAGTTTCTCTATCAATAACGGCCCGAACGACTGGACCGTGGCCTCCATCTCAATCGCACCGGCCAACACTATCGGCAACGGCAGGGCTGTTGGCCAAGCCTACATCAATCCCAACACCTCCAACAACACAACTACCGACGCGCACGTCTACTGGGGCTGGGATGACCCTACGGATGGACCTGCCACATACATCAACGGGACATCGATTACATATCCCACGCGCACCTATGAGGATCCCTACTCTGGATGGGGGGTCTATAATGCCACCCCTACAGGGGGAGCCGAGGTGGACTTCACGGTGACGTGGAACATTCCTACTTCATGGTCCACTTATCTTTGCCCCGGCGCCACGTCCCCTTACGAATACATCGGCCTTTCGGGGGTCAGCACGGACCCGAACTACCTTTACGCGACGCTACGCAGCTCAAGCAGCTACAACGGTTGGCGAGATATACTTGTGCGGGTTTCAGACCCCTGCCCGAAACCCACGGTCTCGGTCAGCAAGACGGGCAGGGTCACGGGTATCACGGACCCGCTGCCCCAGGGCGGAGCCGGCACTGTCACGGTACAGTGGTGCTTTACCACCAAGAACACCAGTGACGCTAACGCTTTTCCTGTATACCTGGCCAATTACACCGTAACCGACAGCACTATCGGATACAACAGCGGCACGCGTACTGTGACGCTGGCGCCGGGCGCGACCGACACCGTCTGCACGTCCTACACTCACAACGTCACCTGGCCCACGAATGGCAGCGTCTGCGTGACCAACACGTCGGGCGCGTCAGTGACGGCAAACACGCCGCCGGGGTATGGAGAAATCACCGCTGGGTCTCCGCTCAACGGCTTCCAGAGCAACCGCGTCTTCTCCGCGTCTCAGACCGCGGCCAACGCCGGCTTGCAAGTATGCGCCAGCCCACTGGCGGTGGACCTGGCCGGGTTCACCGCGACCGCCGCGGCGGAGGGCGTGACGCTGGCGTGGGAGACGGTGTCGGAGACGGACAATGCGGGGTTCAACGTGTACCGCGCGGCGGGTGGCTCGGTCGGAGAGGAGCCACAGCAAGAATGGACGCGGGTCAACGAGGCGCTGATCCCGGCGCTGACCCCCGGCTCGGCGCAGGGGAACGTGTACACCTGGACCGATGCGACTGTAACCGCAGGGACGACCTGGTACATGCTGGAGGACGTGAGCCTGGATGGAACCGCAACACAGCATGAGCCGGTGAGCGTGACCCTGGCGGCGCCGAACGCGGTGCACATGACGGCCTTCGGCGCGGCCGTGACCGCAGGCCCAGCGCTGGGCGGGCTGGCTGTGCTGGCGCTGGCCACGCTTGCAGGCGTGGCAGCACGAAAACAACGGCAAGAGAGGGATCGGGAGAAAGGCTGACAGCGACCCCTCATCCCCTCATCCCGGCCACGCTCGGAACGGTTAGCCGGGATTGGGGGATTAGGGGAAGGCTCAGGCTTCAACCTGCAACCTGATACGAGAAACCGGGTTTCTGGAACGACCGCCAGGTCGCGAAACCCGGTTTCGTTTTTTTTCGCTGTGGTTTTGGGGCGCCCAACGTTATACGCTATACTGACAAGGCCCGCAACATGTTCGGAATCGTGAAAATTCTATTCGACATGGAAATTGACTTTTGATGTGTAAGTTGGGAGGTCTGCCATGAAACCAGCACGCGTCGTCCCCATCGCTCTTCTCCTGGCGTTGTCACTCCTGTTGCCATCCGCGACCGGGAGCGTTCGCAGCGGAGCGGCAGCCGCGCCGGCGGAAACGGAAGAAGCCGGTGCGGCATTGGTCGCGGTCTTCCTCGATGAACCGGCGCGCTGGGCCCAGGCCCAGGAGGCCGGCCTGATCTTCTACAGCCATCAATCATCCAGCGAGGGGGACTACCTGCTGGCCGGTGCGGCCCCGGCTGCCGGAGGCGGCCTGCCGGAGCTGAGGTTCCCGGCCCGCGTCTTGGACGTTGACACGGCCGGCGCCAGTTATTACCTGATCTATCCACCGCGGACGAAGGGCAGCATCCGCTGGGGCGATTACGGCGAGGTACTGCTCGAGCTGGCGGACCAGGTGCTGCTGCGCACCAGCGCGGCGCAGGCCGAACGGCTCGCCGATGCAGGAGCCGAGATCGTCAAACTCACGCTGCAGCCGCAGCCCTGGCCCGCGGCCGGGCCGGCCGCGCCCCTGGCGATCACCCCGGACCCGATCGTGCAGACGATGCTGGACGACGTGGCGACGAGCACCATCTCGCAGTACACGGGCCAGCTCAGCGGCGAGCAGAGCGTGACCGTTGATGGCGCCTCCTACACCATCACCCGGCGTCAGACCTACAGCGGCACGCCGATCCAGAAGGCCGGCCATTTCGTGGGCGAGCACCTGGCAGCCCTGGGGATGGGGGTCGAATATCAGGTGTGGGGCAGCTCCGGCACGCCGTCCACCTACCCCAACGTGATCGGCCAGATCACCGGTCTGGCCAACCCGAACAACATCTACATCATCGGCGCGCACCTCGACGACTATCCGTCCAGCGGCACCGCGCCGGGCGCGGATGACAACGCCAGTGGATCGGTGGGGACGCTGATTGCCGCCGACATCCTGTCGCAGTATCGGTGGAACTGCACGCTGCGCTTCGCTTTCTGGACCGGCGAGGAGCAGGGGCTGCTGGGCAGCGCGGCGTACGCCACGCGCGCCAAGAACGCCGGCGAGAACATCCTGGGCTATCTCAACATGGATATGATCGCCTACAACGGCGGCGCGCCCAACAACATCAACCTCTTTGCCAAGAGCAGCGTGGCCGGCTCCGTCACCTTGCGGGACCTGTACGCGGATGCGATCACCGCCTACGGGCTGGATCTGGCGCCCGTCAAGTACCTCGATAACAGCCTCGGCGACCGCAGCGACAACAAGTCGTTCTGGGACAAAGGCTACGCGTCGATGCTGGCTATCGAAGACTACAACGGCGGCGATTACACGCCGTACTACCATACCTCGGGCGACACGTTGTCGACCCTGAACATGGCCTACTACACAGATTTCGTCAAGGCCTCGTTGGCCACCTTCGTGCACCTGAACGGCTGCCTGGCGCCTGACTTCAACGTGCGCGCCGCGCCCAAGACGCAGGACGTTTGCACGGGAGCCAACGCGACCCACACGATCGCTGTGAACAGCATCAGCGGCTTCACCTCGCCGGTGACCCTGAGCGCCAGCGTCAGCCCGGCCGGCCCGACGACCTCCTTCAGCGCCAACCCTGTCACCCCGACCGGCAGCAGCACATTAACGGTTGGCAATCTCGCCACGGCCGGGGCGTACAATATCACGATTGCCGGTGTGTCGGGCAGCCTGACCCACTCGTCGGGCGTGACGCTGAACGTTACGGAGCCGCTGGCTGCAGGCCCGACGCTGACTGCGCCGGCCAATGGGAGCACGGCCGCGGGGACGACGCCGACCTTCACCTGGAGCGCGGTGGCCGGCGCAACCAGCTACACCCTCCAGGCCTCCACCGACCCGGCATTCGGCGCCCTGGTCATTAACCAGAGCGGCCTGACCGCCACCTCCTACACGCCCGGCAGCGCGTTGAGCTACGATACGGTGTACTACTGGCGCGTGGCCGCGGTCAACGGCTGCGGCAGCAAGGTTTCGAGCATCCATGCGTTCCGCACGGAGGCGCCGAGCTGCCGCACCTACGCCAGCACCGACGCACCCAAAACGATCAGCGACCTGACGACGATCTACAGCAACCTCACGGTCCCCGATGCCTTCAACGTCACCGACGTGAACGTGACGATCGGCTCGATTGTCCACACCTACGACGCTGACCTGGACATCTACATCGAGCATCCTGACGACACCGCGGTGGAGCTCTCCACGGACAACGGGGGCAGCGGCGACAACTATACCAACACCGTGTTCGACGACGAGGCGGCGACCGCCATCACTGCCGGTGCGGCGCCTTTCACCGGCTCCTACCGGCCGGAAGGCAGCCTGACGGCCTTGGACGGCAAGACCTCGGCCGGCGCCTGGCAGTTGCGCATCTACGACGACGCCTCCCAGGACACCGGTACGCTGCAGAGCTGGAGCTTGACGCTGTGCGGCGCACCCGCGGGAACCACGGCCGACTACAGCGACCTGGCCAGCTCCTACGGCGTGGCGTGGCACACGGGCGCGGGCGCGGTGCGACTGGGCGGCACGAGCGACTGGGACACGGACACCGGTTTCGCCGACGGCACGGATAACACCACCGACACCGGCGTGGCCCGCACCCCCTTCACCGCGTCGAGCGGCGGCGTCAACCTGACCGTCACCGGCAGCGGCACGGGCTACGTCACCGGCTGGTTCGACTGGAACCAGGACGGCGACTTCAGCGACACCGGCGAGCAGATCTTCACCAACCAGGCGGTCAGCGCGGGGAGCACGGCGCCGGTCAGCTTCAGCACCAACGGCGTCAACGTCGGCAACAAGACCTTCAACGCGCGCTTCCGCGTGTATTCCTCGGCACA
Source organism: uncultured Anaerolineales bacterium (assembly GCA_964513075.1). Taxonomy (GTDB): domain Bacteria; phylum Chloroflexota; class Anaerolineae; order CG2-30-64-16; family CG2-30-64-16; genus DAOUBP01. Next base: position 10,672 of record CAZELR010000050.1, on the reverse strand, counting down.
AATGCGCGGTCCGGACGCGGCGCCCCAGGCGTACGGCGGTGCTGCCAACGGCGAAGTGGAGGACTACACCTGGACCTTCTCGCCGCTGGCTGTGGACCTGGCGAGCTTTACGGCTGAAGCCGCAGCGGACGGCGTGACGCTGGCGTGGGAGACGGTCTCCGAGATCGATAACGCCGGGTTCAACATATACCGCGCAGATTCTTCGCTGGTCGTTGGGGATGACGGGAGTTCCGGGGTCGACCCGCTCAGAATGACAGATTGGGTGCGCCTCAACGAGACGTTGATCCCGGCCGCGACCCCCGGCTCGGCGCAGGGGAACGCCTACACCTGGATCGACGCAGCCCCGGCCGCCGGGACGACCTGGTACATGCTGGAGGACGTGAGCCTGGACGGGGTCGCGACGCAGCATGAGCCGGTGAGCGTGACGGTGGCGGCGCCGAACGCAGTGCATATGACGGCCTTCGGTGCGGCCGTGACCGCAGGCCCGGCGCTGGGCGGGCTGGCCGCCCTGGCCCTGGCGGCGCTCGCGGGAATTGGGCTGCGCAAGCGGCGGTAGGGGAGTAGCGAATCGGCGAATCGGCGAATCACGAAGGTTGTCCGGAATCGAGGCTGCGGCATAGATGCCGGCGGCCGGTCAGGTGGAAATGCGCGTGAGGCGGGAGACCGGCTAAAGCCTCCAATCCGGGTCACGAAGAAACCATTGTGTAACCTTAACATCTGGAAACGAAAACGTTCCGCGCATCTTCCGATTTCTGTCCTCGGCTTGAGATGTGATACCATAGTGGCAGATGACAACCCACCCGTTGTCCGCATGAGGAACTGGAGGAGGACACCCATGCACAAGAAGAGATGGATTCAGCTCATTGGCGGCGCGGCCGCGCTCATGTTGGTCGTCTCCGCCCTGGGCTGGGTGGTGGCGCCAGAGCTGGCGGCGCCGGACCGGATGGCCGCAAAGACACCCCCAACACAGGCCGGACGGGAGCTCAGCACGGGAAAAGGGCCGGCCGGGGGCGCGGCTGCCGGGTCTGCAGCCAGCAACTGGCCGCAGATGGTCCCTCAGGACCCGGAGAAGGCCCTGCTGGAGGTCTACGTCTCAGAGCCGTCCACGCCGACGATCAGCCCGGCGGTGCGCGATCTGCCTGAGATCGAGGTGGACCCGCTGCTGCAGCGCGAGATGATGCGGCGCGAATATCGCGGCCTGGTGATCGGTGAGGGGATGCAGGGACCGGCCTGGCTTGATCCGCTGGTGGCGGTCCAGGGCAGCGCGCGCCTGCGCGCGCCGGATGCGTTCACAACACCGCTCACGAACTGGGCCGGCATGGACTACAACAGCTACCCGCCGGATACGACCGGCGATATCGGCCCCAACCATTACGTGCAGGCCGTGAACGGCTCGGGCGGCTCGACGGTGCAGATCTTCAATAAGAGCGGGACCGTCCTCAAGACCTTCACCATGGACTCGCTCTCCAGCACCGCGCCCTGCAATAACGGCTACTGCGATCCCATCGTGGTCTACGATTCGCTGGCCGACCGCTGGCTCATCACCGAGTTCTCCGCGACAACCGGGTACGCCTACTGCCTCTACGTGTCGACCACGGCCGATCCCACCGGCACCTGGTACGCTTACACGTGGGACCTGCCGTACTACGACTACCCCAAGTACGGCGTGTGGCGGGATGCGTACTACATGGGCTACAACGGCGGGCCTTCCGGCTACGTCCAGGTCTTTGCCTTCGACCGGGCCAAGATGCTGGCCGGGCAGACGGCGACCTATCAGATGTTCAACGTGCCCGAATTGTCCGGTTTCGGCTTCCAACTGCTCGTGCCGGCCTCGTGGGAAGGGCCGACCGCGCCGCCAGCCGGGTTGGGCGGCCTCTTTGCCAGGCCGAACGACACGGAGGTGAACGGCCCGTCGGGCTATCCCTCAACCGACTTCCTGGAGATGTATGAGTTCGATGTCGACTTCACGACGCCGGCCAACTCGACGCTGACCGAGCTGCCCGACGTGGCGATCGGCGAGTACGACGCCACCCTGTGCGGCACCGGCAGCAACTGGGCCTGCATGGACCAACCCAACGGCCAGGGTCTCGACCCGATCCGCGAGCCGCTCCATCAGCCGCTGCAATACCGCAACTGGGGCAGTTACGACACACTGGTCGGCGGCTTTGCCGAGGACGTGGACGGTGCAGACACGGCCGCGGTGCGCTGGTTCGAGCTGCGCCGGGTGAGCGGCGCCTGGTCGAAGTATCAGGAGGGGGTCGTCGGCGGGGGCGATGCCAGTCACCGCTCGGTGACCAGCGTGGCGATGGATGGCGGCGGCGGCATCGGGCTGGGTTACACGTTGACCAGCAGCACCATCTATCCCTCCATCCGCTACGCCGGCCGCCGCGCATGGGATGCGCCGGGCACGATGACCTACGTCGACGTGGTGGCACAGGCGGGCACCGGCTCGCAGGCTTCCTATGACCGCTGGGGCGACTACTCCGGGATCGGCATCGACCCGAGCGACGACTGCACCTTCTGGTATACCACCGAGTACATGTCCGGGAGCACGTCGGCGACGCGGGTGATCTCGTTCCGCCACGACGCCGACTTTTCGCCGGATGCCTCGCCCAACACCCTGACGGTGTGCCAGCCATCAAATGCCGTCTACACGGTCCAGGCGTCCGCCACCTGCGCCTGGAGCGGCGCAGTGACGATGAGCGCCAGCGGCCTGCCCGGCGGGGTCACCGCCTCGTGGGGCGCCAATCCCGTCACGCCGCCCGGCAGCACGACGCTGACGATCGGCAACACGGGGGCGGCGGCCGTCGGCAGCTACAACGTGACCATTTCGGGCACGTCGGGCGGCGCCACCCGTTCGGAAACGGTGGTGCTGAACATTTCGAGCGGCGCGCCGCTGGGCCAGGTGTCCTTGTCCGCGCCGGCTGACGGGACGACAGGCGCGGGGGCGACGCCAACGCTGAGTTGGGCGGCGCTGGCGGGCGCCACGAGCTACGACATCCAGGTCGCGACCGATCCCGGTTTCAGCACCGTGGTGCGCTCGGCGACCGGCCTGACCGGGACGAGCTACATGGTGAGCCCGGCGCTCGGCTCCGACACGGTCTACTACTGGCGGGTGAACGCCAACAACGCGTGCGGCACGGGCAGCGCCTCGGTAACGTGGGCGTTCCGCACCGCGGCGACGAGCTGTCTCACCTACGCCAGCACCGATGTGCCCAAGACGATCAGCGACAACACGACGATCAACAGCAACGTGACCGTCCCCGCTACCTTCAGCGTCACCGACGTGAACGTGACGATCGGCTCGATCGTCCATACTTGGGACGCAGACCTGGACATCTACATCCTGCACCCGGACGCGACCCAGGTTGAGCTCTCCACGGACAATGGCAGCAGCGGCGACAACTACACTAACACCGTCTTCGACGACGAGGCGGCAAGCTCGATCACCTCCGGGAGCGCGCCCTTCACCGGATCGTACAGGCCGGAGGGGAGCCTGGCGGCCCTCGACGGCAAAACCTCGGCCGGCGCCTGGCAGTTGCGCGTCACCGATGACGCCAGCGGCGACACCGGCACGTTGAATAGCTGGAGCCTGACCTTGTGCGGCGCACCCACGGCCTCGGCCGCGGACTATAGCGACCTGGCCAGCTCCTACGGCGTGGCGTGGCACACGGGATCGGGCGCGGTGCGGCTGGGCCCGGCAGGGGACTGGGACACGGACATCAGTTTCGCCGACGGCACGGATAACACCACCGACACCGGCGTTGAGCGCATCCCCTTCACGGTCTCGACCGGCGGCGTCAACCTGACCGTCACCGGCGCGACCGGCTGGGTGACCGGCTGGTTCGACTGGAACCAGGACGGCGACTTCAGCGACGCGGGGGAGCAGGTCTTCACTAACCAGCAGGTCAACGCGGGGAGCACGACGCCGGTCAGCTTCAACACCGGCGTCTCGGTCTACGGCAAGACCTTCAATGCGCGCTTCCGCGTGTATACCTCGGCCCAGACGCTCGGCCCGGATGCAGCCGCGGCGGCCTACGGCGGCGCAACCGACGGCGAGGTGGAGGACTACACCTGGATCTTCTCGCCGCAGGCCGTGGACCTGGCGAGCTTCACCGCGGAGGCGACGGCGGAGGGGGTGACGCTGGCGTGGGAGACGGTCTCTGAGATCGATAATGCGGGGTTCAACGTGTACCGCGCGACGGGTGGCTCGGTCGGAGACCGGCCACAGCAAGAAGCGGCGGGTGGCTCGGTCGGAGACCGGCCACAGCAGGAGGGGGCACGGTCGGAGACCGGCCACAGCGGAGACCGGCCACAGCAAGAAGGAGACCGGCCACAGCAAGAGGGGGCACGGTCGGAGACCGGCCCCAGCGGAGAGTGGGTCATGCTCAACGCGGTCCTGATCCCGGCGCTGACGCCCGGCTCGGCGCAGGGGAACGCCTACACCTGGATCGACGCAGCCCCGGCCGCCGGGACGACCTGGTACATGCTGGAGGACGTGAGCCTGGATGGGGTCGCGACGCAGCATGAGCCGGTGAGCGTCACGGTGACAGAGCCGAACGCGGTGCATATGACGGCGTTCAGCGCGGCGGGCGGTGCGCTGCCGGCGCTGGGCGGGCTGGCCGCGCTGGCGTTGGCGGCCGCTCTAAGAGCGGTTGCGGGGGTGGCGGCGCGGAAACGGCGGTAAGAGGTTCAAGGCAAAAGGTTCAAGGTGGTGAGATATGCGCGTGAGGCGAGCGACCGGCTGAAGCCTCCAATCCGAGAGGTATGAGAGAGAAACCAGGTTTCAGCACATGGTTGCATGCGGCGCGAAACCTGGTTTCTTTTTTGGCTGCTTGGCAAACGGCAAAAGACGTGATAAAATCAGAGCAAGATAGGATAACGGGCCCATATCGACGAGACAGAAGGAGAAATACGGTGTTGGAAATAGCCTTGGATCAGCGCATCGAAGCCACCCCCGATATCGCGGGCGGCAAGCCGCGCATCGCCGGGCATCGCATCACTGTGCAGGATATCGTCATCTGGCACGAATGGCTGGGGCGCAGTGCTGATGAGATAACCGCCGAATACAGTCTCGACCTGGCAGATATTTACGCCGCGCTGGCTTATTACTATGAACATCAGGCCGAAATGGACCAGGCCATCCGCCAACAAGAGAGCTTTATCGCCACACTCAAGCAGCGCATCCCCTCCAAGCTGGCCACGCGCCGCGTGAACGCCGCACATGGCTGAACAGCGTATCAGCTTCTACCTGGATGAACACGTGGCGCGTGCCGTAGCGCTTGGTCTGCGCCGGCGCGGGATCGATGTCCTGACCGTACAAGAAGCTGGCTTAGCAGGTGAAAGCGACCGCAGCCACCTTGCGCTGGCCGAAGTCCAGGGCCGCGTCATCTTCACTCAAGACGACGATTTTCTGCGCTTGCACACTCAGGGCCTCTCGCACGCCGGCATTGTCTATGGACATCGCCGAATGCCTGTTGGAGATGTCATCCGGGGGCTAATGCTTGTCAGCAACGTCTTGACGCCTGAGGAAATGCGTAATCACGTCGAGTTCCTCTGACAAAGGGGGTTGAGCGGTTGGGTGAGAGAGGTGCGTGAGGCGGGAGACCGGCTGAAGCCTCCAGTCCAGGACGTGTCACGAAAAAACCAGGTTTCGCGATCCCAAGTCGCGAAACCTGGTTTCTTTTTGGCGTTTTCGGGTTTTGCCCCCGGCTTAGCATGTGATACCATAGTGGCAGTTGACAACCCACCCGTTGTTCGCATGAGTTTCGAGAGGAGGACCCCATGCACAAGCAGAAATGGCTCCAACTGGCCGGTGGCGCGGTTGCGCTGATGTTGGTCGTGGCGGCCGTGGCCTGGGTCGTGACGCCCGATCTGGCAACCCCCCGGCCAAGAGCCGGGACGCTCAGCACGGCGGGTGCGGCGCAGGGGCTGAACCGAACCAGCCAGGCGGCTGACGAGAAGCCCGTGAGTGACGGGCCGATCGTGATCCAGCCGGACAAGGTCGATGTATCGCCGCCGCTGCGCGATATCCCGGCAATCGAGCCAGTGAAGGCGGAGGAGACCCTGATCCGCTGGAACGAGGTGGAACTGCTGCCAAATTCGGAAATACGTGGTACGGACGCAGTCGATCCCAATCTCCAGACCTGGCAAGGACCAATCAACATGCCCTCTCCCAGCCAGAACTGGGAGGGGATCAACAACGTCAACGGCGTATTGCCACCTGACACCCAAGGTGACGTAGGCCCCAACCACTACATTCAGTGGGTGAACCTGGCCTACGCGATCTACAACAAGACCGGCGCCAGGTTAGCAGGGCCCACCAACGGCAACACCCTCTGGAGCGGATTTGGCGGCGATTGCGAAACTGCCAACGACGGCGACCCGATTACCCTCTACGATCACCTGGCCGACCGCTGGTTCATGAGCCAATTCGTCCTTAATGTAGGCGGGACTTCTTACCAGTGCATCGCGGTATCGCAGACGGCAGACCCATCCGGCGCCTGGTACCGCTACAGTTACACATGGCCGAACAACTACTTGAACGACTATCCCCACTTTGGGCTGTGGCCCGACGCGTACTACCTGACGGTCAACCAGTTCAACCAGTCGGGCACCGCATTCACAGGCGCGGGAGTGGCAGCTTATGAGCGTTCCAAGATGCTGACGGGCTCAACCGCCCAGATGATCTATTGGAACCTGGGCACCTCCTATGGGGGGCAGTTGCCCGCCGACTGGGAGGGGACAACTCAACCGCCCAGCGGCGCGCCCGGCCTGATCCTGGAGTGGGATGATGCAACCACAGACTACCTGCGCATCTGGCAGGCCGTGGTCAATTGGGCTACCCCATCCAGCTCGACGCTGACCTTGAGCTATAACCTGGCGACGACCAGCCTGGATTCCGATCTGTGCACCGCGACGCGCGAGCGATGCGTGCCTCAACCGGGCACAGCCCCTAGCCTGGAGGCGATATCAGACCGGCTGATGCACCGGGTGCAGTACCGCAACTTCGGCGACCACCAAGCCCTGGTCGGCAACCACACGGTGGATGCCGGCTCCGGCCGCGCGGGCATCCATTGGTTCGAGTTGCGCAACACCGGCGGCGCCTGGTCCATTTACCAGCAGGGCACCTACGCACCGGCCGACGGAATCCACCGCTGGATGGGCAGCATTGCCATGGACGCCAACGGCAACATGGCGCTGGGCTACAGCGTGTCGAGCACCAGCGTCTATCCCGGCATCCGCTACGTCGGCCGGCTGGCGACGGACACGCTGGGCAGCCTTCCCCAGGGCGAGACAGTCATGCAGGCCGGCGGTGGGTCACAGACTTACAGCTCGGCTGGTCGGTGGGGCGACTACAGCGCCATGCAGATCGATCCCTCGGACGACTGCACCTTCTGGTACACGCAAGAGTACTATCAGACGACCAGCACAGCGAGTTGGCAAACGCGCATCGGCTCCTTCAAGTTCCCGACGTGCAGCGCGTCCCCCGACTTCGCCTTGAGCGCGACGCCCGCGACGCAGAGCATCTGCGCGGGCGGCAGCGCGGCGTATACGGTCAACCTCGGCAGCATCTACGGGTTCGGCTCCGCGGTGGCCTTGAGCGCCAGCGGCGTCCCATCGCCCGCCACGGCGACCTTCGTCCCGGCCTCGGTGACGCCGCCCGGCAGCAGCACGCTGACCATCGGCAACACAGGCTCGGTCGCGGCCGGGTCCTACACGATCGGGGTCACCGGTGCGTCGGGCAGCCTGACGCACTCGGCAAACGTAACGCTGAACGTCACGACTCCGCTCGGCGCAGCGCCGGCGCTCACTGCGCCGGCCGACGGCAGCACGGGCGGAAGCACGACGCCGACCTTCACCTGGAGCGCGGTGACCGGCGCGACCAGCTACACCCTCCAGGTGGCGACCGACCCGGCGTTCAGCAGCCTGGTCATCAACCAGAGCGGCCTGACCGCCACCAGTTACACGCCGGGCAGCGCGCTGGCCAGCGATACGGTGTACTACTGGCGCGTGACCGCGGTGAATACCTGCGGGAACCAGGTATCGAGCATCTATGCGTTCCATACCGCAGCCACGAGTTGCGCCACCTACGCCAGTACGGATGTCCCCAAGACCATCAACAGCAGCAGCGGCATACTCAGCACGCTGACCGTGCTCGAAGCATACGTGATCACCGACGCGAACGTCACGATCGGCTCGCTGACCCACCGCAACGACGACCAGTTAGATATCCACCTCCTGGGACCCGACGACACGACGGTGGAACTTTCCACCGACAACGGGGGTTCGGGCAACAACTACACCAACACGGTGTTCGACGACGAGGCTGCGACCTCGATCACAACCGGTGCCGCTCCCTTCACCGGCGCCTACCGGCCCGAAGGATTACTGAGCGCGTTCGACGGCAAGTCTTCCACCGGCGCCAACGCCTGGCGCTTGCGCGTCGTCGACGACACCGGCAGCATCTACAACGGCACGCTCAGCTCGTGGAGCCTGACCCTGTGTCGCGCAGCCGCCACCGCGGACTACAGCGACCTGGCCAGCTCCTACGGCGTGGCGTGGCACACGGGAACCGGTGCGGTGCGGTTGGGCGCCGCCGGGGACTGGGACGCGGACACCGGTTTCGCCGCCGGCACGGATAACAGCACCGACAACGGCGTGACGCGCACTGCGTTCACGACGTCCACCGGCGGCGTCAACCTGACCGTCACCGGCAGCGGCGCCGGCTACGTCACCGGCTGGTTCGACTGGAACCAGGACGGCGACTTCAGCGACAACGGCGAGCAGGTCTTCACGAACCAGCAGGTCAACGCGGGGAGCACCGTGCCGGTCGGCTTCAACACCGGCACCTCGGTCTACGGCAAGACCATCAACGCACGCTTCCGCGTGTATGCCTCGATGCAAACACTGGCGCCTGACGCGGCGCCAGCGCCGTTCGGCGGCGCGGCCGACGGCGAGGTGGAGGACTACACCTGGACCTTCTCGCCGCTGGCCGTGGACCTGGCGAGCTTCAGTGCGACCGCGACGGCGGAGGGAGTGACGCTGGCGTGGGAGACGGTCTCTGAGATCGACAACGCCGGGTTCAACGTCTACCGCGCGGCGGGTGGCTCGGTCGGAGACCGGCCACAGCAAGAATGGACGCGGGTCAACGAGGCGCTGATCCCGGCGCTGACGCCTGGGTCGGCGCAGGGGAACGTGTACACCTGGACCGATGCGACTGTAGCGGCCGGGACGACCTGGTACATGCTGGAGGACGTGGACCTGAACGGGGTCGCGACGCGGCATGAGCCGGTGAGCGTGACGGTGGCGGAGCCGAACGCGGTGGGGCTGGCGGGGTTTGGCGCGGCGACGGGCGCTGCGGGGACGGCGCTGGCGGGGCTGGGTGCACTGGCGCTGGCAGCGATCGCTGGGGTGGCGATGCGAAGGCGATGGTAGCGGGACACGGATGAACACGGATTCCACGGATAGATAGAATGTGAGATGTAGGATATGGCTGGGACTCGAGGCTTTAGCCGGTCAGGCCGGGGATACGCGTAATGCGGGAGACCGGTTGAAGCCTCGAGTCCGGGAGGAACCGGCTTAAACCCCTGGGGCGCAGGTTGTCCCCAGGGTTTTTTGTCCATCTGGGATGCCGTTGTATAATTCAGCGGCGACCTTTTTCGGTCTTATGCCCAGCATCCAACATTCAGAAACCAACGTGAACATCACCTACGTCCTGCTCTCGCCGACCTTCGGCATGCACCAGTACACGGCGGATCTGGCGAACCGGGCTGCCCAGTGGTCAGGCGGCAGGGGTCAGGAGTCAGACGGCAGGGGTCAGGGGTCAGGAAGCGGATCGCTGGCCGCCGATCATGCCGTGCGGTTGGTGACGACGACGACGCTGCCCCGCGATCGTTACAGCGCCAACGTGATCATCGACACTCCCATCACAATGCGCGGTACGGGTTTTTCACGCGAGGGGTTGGACCTCGCCGCATACCGCCGCGCGAGTGCTGCTATCAGCCATCAGCGATCGGCCATCGTCCACTTCACCGGGGTGCATGCCTGGAACCTGCCCCTGGTCTACGGGCTGCGCAGGCGCGGGGTCCCGGTGGTCCACACGCTGCATGACCTCGATCCGCATACCGGCGTGCGCTATCCCGCGCTGATCCGTCTCTGGAATCGGCTCATCATCGCCAGCGGCTGCCACCTGCTGGTGCATGGGCAGTGCACCCGTGATCGGCTGATCGCGCAGGGCGTTTCGCCCGACCGCGTGACGTACACCCCGCTGCTGCACGGCTTCCTGGGCGCGGGGCACGCCTGGCCGCCGGTTGAGACGGGGGGGTGGGGGAGTGTGGGCGAGGGGGAGAACGGGCGTAATGCAAAATGTAAGATAAATGTCTTATTCTTTGGCAGGATTGAGGCATACAAGGGCGTGGAGGATTTGCTGGCGGCATGGGCGCAAATGAGAGCCGCATCCTTCGACTACGTCCCGCGCACCGATGCGGGACTCCGCTCAGGAGGCTCACACGACTGCGGCCCGCGCACTGATGCGGGACTCCGCTCAGGATGCTCACACGACTGCGGCCCGCGCACTGATGCGGGACTCCGCTCAGGAGGCTCACACGACTACGTCCCGCGCACTGATGCGGGACTCCGCTCAGGATGCTCACACGACTGCGGCCCGCGC
>CAZELR010000049.1:0-32339 GCA_964513075.1 uncultured Anaerolineales bacterium | reverse complement strand
CGGTTCACATCCGTGAGGTCATGGGTTCGAGTCCCTTCCCGCCCACCTTACCCCTACCGGTGTCCGCATGGTACGCATTTTGGGCCGTCCGTGAGGTCACCGGTTCTTATAAACGCCGGACATCCCTCTACCTATAACCGCACGGATGGGCTGTCTTTCGGGAAGAAAAAAAGCGCCTGAGACGTTATCAGCACTGGCTGAGGCGTTATCAGACCTGTGTTTTCCCAACCGGAGGCAGCACGGATGAACCAGCTCACTCTCTCCCAATCCATCGAAGGATTCCTGCTGGAAAAGCAGGCCCAGCACCTCAGCCCGCACACCGTGGCTGATTATACCAACGCGTTCCGAAAGTTCCAAGCTTACCTGGGCGATCCTGAGCGGAGCGGGCCGCAGCTTCGCGGCGGCGCGGAGTCGAAGGATGTGCCGTTCGCCAGCATCACCGCCGACCAGATCAGGAGCTTCCTGGGCGACCTCTCCACCCCGCGCGCCCCGAGCGGCGTCGCCAAGCGACCGGTCAAAGGGCTTTCCAACAAGACGATCCTCAACATCCACACCGCGCTCTCGGCCCTCTGGACGTGGGCGGTCGCCGAGGGGATCGTGACCCAGCACCTGCTGCGCCAGATCCCGCGACCCAAGCCGGAGAAGCGGGCGATCACGCCTTTCAGCGAGGAGGACATGAAGACGCTGCTGGCGAACGGCGAGCGCTCGCGCACCTACACGCGGCCCGGCAAACGCGCCTGCGACCACGCGGTGGCCACCGCGCTGCGCAACCGAACAATCATCTTGCTGCTGCTCGACACCGGCGTGCGCGCTTCGGAGCTGTGCGGGCTGGCGATCAAGGACGCCGACCTGAACAACAAGCGCATCCTGGTGCTAGGCAAGGGCAACAAGGAGAGGGCGCTGCCGATCTCCCCGCGCACGGCGAAGACGCTGTGGCGCTACCTGACCACCGAGCGCAAGGACGAGCCGGTCAACGCGCCGCTGTTCCTGGGCAGCGAGGGGGATCCGCTGAACCGGGACGCGCTGCTCAAGCTGCTGATCCGTCTGGGGGCCAAGGCCGGGGTGCAGGACTGCCACCCGCACCGGTTCAGGCATACGTTCGCGGTGAACTTCCTCCGAAATGGCGGGAACGCGTTCGAGCTCCAGATGGCGCTGGGGCACACGACGCTGCAAATGGTCCAGACCTACCTGGCACTGGCCCAGGCGGACCTGGACGCGGCGCATCGGCGGGCGTCGCCGGTGGAGAATTGGAGGTTGTAACGCTAGCACATGCTATGTGGTTTCCCGTCGGTTGAGGATCAAGGGCGGCGTGCCGACCGCGTTACCTATTGCCTCTGTCGCGTTCGAAGGTAGCGACGCCCGCCCTGCCTCCCGAACGCGCCAAACGACGCGTGCGCGTCTCCTGGTAGGCTCGGATTTCACCAGCCAGCGGATGCTTAGGGTGGACGCGTAGATGCGTGAGTGAACAGACGACAGCTTCCTTGATCATGCTGTCCGGCGTCACATCGCACATGATCCCGCCCTCGTCACTGCCATAAAACACCTTCTTGATCTCCAGCTTGGCGTCGGCGCCCAGTAACACACCCTTGCCAGTCAGGAGGTCCACCATTGGCCGCGTCGGCCGAGCAGAAATTGGCACACTGGCCATCATGCGTTCAACAAGGGCGATCGCTTGGGCATAATCGTCGATCATGTTCGCCTCATGTCTGCAATAATAGAATCGGCCACTCCCATCCTGTACTTGGTGTTGTCCACCGAACCGAGTCTTGGATTGACTACAACCTTTCGATTACGAGGCCTTTCCTATGACTCAAGGATTGGCGGTCAATTCTGCCCGGCCCACGAATCACCAGCCGCTTCAGTTCCGGTAGTTCGCTGAGAGGCCGGAGGTCCTGCGCTTGAGCCGCATCCAAAGCCAATTCTTCTAAATTCTGGAGTGGGGAAAGAGAGGTCAGATCAAATCTCTTACAATCACGGATATAGAGGGTCTTTAGTCTTGTTAGCCGCGCCAAAGCGAACACATCAACCGGCTCCTGGATACCGAAAAGGCTTAGTTCTTCGAGCGCGGTAAGACCAGAAATCAGGTGCCAGTTCTCAACTATTGCACCGTTGTAGATCCCTAGCTCGGTCAGTTGCGTAAGAGTGGTCACACAGGAAAGGTCAACAACCGTATTTCCGCTTAGCATGAGTGCGCTGAGTCTTGGCAGTTCGGCCAGTGCTGGCAAGTTGGTGACGCCTACACCATTTGCGCCCCAGTAGTGAAGCCGCTGTAGACTCCTCAAGGGCAGCAGCGACGCCAGGTTCATCGAATCCTGGCCGAAGTTGTAGATATGAACTCCGTCAAGATGCGTAAGATGTCGAATGTTGGCCGGTTGTGTAACGACGGCAGCGTCCGCCGCAAGTGACTTGAGATTCGTGATCGCTGAAAGGACCGAACAGTCTTCAAGCTGACTTCTTGCGATAAACAGAGTTTCAAGGGCCGGAAGCTTTATCAGAGGCGAAAAGTCCTTCAGAGCCATATTGGTTGCATGAAGCACCCGAAGTTGCGACAGGCTTGCCAGCGCCGAAACATCAACCACCTTAGTGGACGAGATATTCAGCCACCCGAGAGATCCCATACCTGTCAACGGTGTAAGATTTGCTACGGCTGTGCCGGAGAGATCGAGTGTCTGCAGTTTGTCAAGGACAGAAATCGCGGAAATATCCTGGATTGTGTCCCCCCCCAGGTTTAGGTCTTCGAGATGGCGAAGTTCCACCAGTTCCGCCTTGTCAGGAAGTTTCTCTAAGGTCAACCCGCTCACGTGCCTCAGTACGCTGTCGAGATAGGTCTTTCGATCGAAGCTTTGCCAGGCGGCTCCGATCGCCTTGAGAACCATCCAGCGAGTATCTTCTGTGTATAGGCGGATGGTATTGAGAGCTGCTTCCGTCCCAATTTGCGCAAGGGCAGCCACACTGTTCGCTGCCTCTTCACCCGAGTAATCGGGATCTGGCCCCAGGAGAGATACAATTGGATCGCCAGCTCTGCCGACCATCAGCACCTCATCATCGCTTCCTGGTGGCAAAGTAAGAGCAACACGATCGAGCACCAGTTGCCGTACCGTCGGATCAAGTTCCACTCGCGTCTCCAGACAAGCTGCAGCTAATAGATAGAGCTGGTTCCGATTGCGCAAGACCTTCAGCTTGTCGGCTTTGGCAATGAGCTGTCGTAAGAACTTGGCCCGCTCGGACGGCCTAGCGGCGCCCACTGCAAGGATGATCGTTTCGCGCCATTGGTCGTCCCGGGCATTTTGTTTTAGTAAGCCGAAATCATTGGAGTCCACTGCGGCCAGGGCCGCCAGGTACTCCAGAAAAGTGCGGTGAGTGAAGTCCGCTCGCCCGCTCATTGGTTCGCGCAGCAGATCACTACGTTCGAGAAGCCATCTGCGAACATCGGTGCCCGAGACATGTGGGAGATTCATCAGCCCTAAGGCGCTGTCAAGATGGCGATCGATATCCTCAAAGATCGCATCGGTGTAACCATTCTTCAAGAACCAATAAGCGATGCTTTGGGCCAGCCGCTCCTTCTGCATTTCGCTTAGGTCAGGATAATCCTCCTTGAGCGCAATCTTGCGGCCAGGATCTCGTCGGTTGAGCAAAATGTCCACACAATCTCGATAGAGTCTGGCCCTTTCATAGGGTAAGTTTTGTCGTCGATCATGATGCACCGCGCAAAGCATAGCGCAAAGGAGGGGATTGATGCTGAGCTGCCTCAGTTCGGGTCGAGTACGAAGTTGGCGCTTCAGTTCCGCCGGCAGCTTCAGGATCTCCACCTTCTCATTAGCGTCACTAGTAGCCTCGGCAAGAGCTCGATGCCATCCATCAATCAATTCTTCAGCCTGAACAGGGCTCATGTCTTGCAGCTCCAGGGTAATGAACTCCTCGGATTCAGTCCACTGAGCCCATTCGCGCCACCTCTCCTCCGCAATTGCTGCCGGTCGGGACGTGATGAAGTAGCTCGCTGCCGGAAAAGTCGCTATTAGTTCCTGCAAACTGGATAACATTTCGCTACGGACACGCTGGGGTACTTCATCCATGCCGTCCACCAGCACCACCGCACGACCGCTATCCAGGAGGTTGTGAACCCACTGGGTAGGAGCCGCCCCTGCGATCATGGGAACGGAAGCTCTAGCAAACTCCTCTGGAGTGGGAAATCCCTTGTCGACGCACTCGCGCAGTCGAATGAAAAAAGGCACAGGCGAAGTGCCGATCTCGCGTGGTTCTCTCAAACCTACAGAGGCGTAACCGTTGGCAAGTTGCAGCAAAAGAGTGCTTTTTCCGGATCCTGCTTTGCCGCGAATAATCGCACGCAATCTTGGACCAGGTTTTGGCCGGCTGAGTTCATTGCGCTGAAGAAGGCTTTCCTCAAGAGTTAACCAGTGATCCAAGGAGCCAGGCTCATCCCTGCCGTGAAGGTACTTTGCTAAACGCTTCTGAAGTGCTGACACAGTGATGTCCAAGCATGATCTAAAGAAAAGATCCTTCCGAAATGAGCCGATTCCTGCCGTGAGCCACTTCGGAGGAGATTCGCGGTTCCACACCGGCTCGACTGACAGCTTAATGTAGGCGGTGCTCACTTTCTGCCGTTTGGCAAACTCGTCCATACGGGGGAGCCCAAACAACTCTACACGGTGCAACCGCTGAATAAGTGCCTGGCGATAGCGTAGCTCAAACTCGTATGCTTGTCTGCCCGCCTCATCAGTCAACCCTCGCAACAAGCGAGTTGTCTGGTCGTGGTCTGCAAGTACTGCAGCCGCAAAAGCGCCAGCAAAATCGTCGGAGCGGGGTGTGTATTCGACGATGAGCCTGCTGGATTGGCCGAGAAAACGCAGATAAAGAGCGGTTGCCGGCTCGGACAGCTGACGCGTGGCGTCGGGTCTGAGTTGAACCAGATACGCATTGAGTCGACCGGCATCCAACCTGTGGTCTACAACAAGACGGCTATCGATTTTCGCGGAGGCCAATGTAAAGGCAACTTCCTCGACGGTGGCGTTACGCTCGGCAGCGTCAAGCTTGGGCAATTCCACCTTGACCCATGGGTTCATCTGGTTCACAATCCGCGCAGCGATGGCATCGATCTGTTGCGCATCGGATCTGGCCCCCTTGCCAAGCACCGAGTCCCTCAGCAGGTCCAGCAGATCTTGACCTACTTGCATCTTCCATGTATCCCCAAGCCAGGCAGATAACATGTGCTTGGCCAGGGCCGTCGCGATGGTCAGAGCGAAAGTTTCAAGCAATGGCATATAACCCCACCTTCACCATGTCAAACTCCACTGAAAATGCATTGTCGTCGGTGAACCATTTTCGTCCATCAATGGTGAGCCAACGGCTCATCGGCAACTCCTTCGAAAATGCGTGGGTTGCCCATGAGCCATTTTCATTCGTCAACGGTGAGCCAACGGCTCATAGGCAACTCCCAAGATATCAATGGTGCTCTCGGGCATCAGCTACGCCCTACCCACTCCTGATCCCAACACATCAGTATTCCTTGATCGTGACTCGCCAGACCGCTTTCGAAATCCCACAGATGTTAGTCGCCACGATTGTAACGTCACGAGCTGAACTGGAGGACCGATTGTAGGCTATTGCCAACCAGTGGCGCAGCACATCTCCAGGTTCAAACACCCCACCAAGTTGCACCGAAGGTACCGAATGCGGTGCGCCGATTCCAAGAACGTCAAGGTCCCGCCCCAAGTTGTCGAAAGCACTGAAAGTAGCGGGCATGATCCAGCAGGGAGCACTGTGTGCCGAAACATCCCGGACTTCCCAATAGGCAAAGATACTGTCCTCAGTTGTGCCTAAGCCCGTCAGGGTTATGGCGATGCCTGACTCCTGCCAGGTTTCGTCCAGTCCGAGTGTTACTAGTGAGTTCGGAACAGCTGTTGCTGGCAATGACTGCTGGCCTGGCTGAGGAGTACCCAAGAGTGACGTCGGCTGGGGTTGACTAGGTGAAGGCGACAAGGCAGCTGCATCCCTTACAACCAGACCTACACCGGGCACGTCCGTTGATATTGAACTCACCATGGGAGACGACGTAGAACTAGCGCCGGGCAAGGCTGACTGTTGTTGGGTAGGAGATGGTGTAGCTGTGCCAGTCATGACCGACCCAACACCTGTGACTCCGGAAGGCGTCGAGATGGCCGTTGGCGTCACCAAAGGCACGGTTTGCGGACGCGGCCATATCGTCCAGACTGTCACTGCAAGCGCGATAATGGCAACTATGCCGCCGATAGCTTGCCATATCGGATCACGCAGGAAGGCGAGCCACTTCTTCCCGGTTATTGACGGTGCGGCCTGTTGCATAACAGGCGATACTGATATGGGCTGAACAGCTTCGACTAGGTCCCGCAAGCCTTTGTCGTAATCCAGTCGAAAGTCCGCCCACTTGACCTCACTTAGGAGTCGAGGTATCTCACAGTCAGCCATGAGCACAGGCAAGATGGTAATGCCTCTATCAGCGGACAATTGCTTCATGAGGGCGGAGTCAAGTTCTCTCTTGACCCAGTCGGAGTACACAGAGTTCGGAGACAATACGACTATCAGATAGGCGCTCTGTTCGATGCCTTCACTCACCTTCTGAACGATCGAGTGACCGACTTTGATCTCCCATTCATCCCACCAGACTCTCAGACCAACCGCCCTGAGATCATGCGCAAGACGATCAACGAAGTCGCGATCTCGGTGATTGTAACTGATAAAGACTCTCTTGGCGTCTGGCACGTCGGCTGGTGACTCGACCTGATCCGATTGCGTCGAAGATAGCCCTGCCAGCTTCTGGAGTTCCGAACATGCTTGCTCTATGCCTTCCGCAACATCGGGAAAGCTGTAGGCGATGCTGCGAAGAACGTTAAGGGCACATGGCAGTGCCTCTTCTTGCACAAAGACGATGGCGCCGGTACCTTTGTTGTCGTACTCGTCCAGGACAAACTGAAGTGCTGGCAAAATCAAACCGCCCAGCACCCGATCCTGGTCATTTCGTGTAAAACTGATGGCGCAGAGTTCGACCTTGTACGTGCCATCTTCTAGCTGCTGTGTTCGTTTGAGGCCTCCCGGTCCCCCAATCATATCTGACAAAGTGAAGTCCAGGAGCATCCACTCGCCGTTCGGAATTTGGAATTCGCAAGGGGAGAAAAAGAACTGTCCTGGGACAGTCAAGTACTTTGCAAACCCTTGTGCGCTAAGTGGGATCGTCGGCAATCTAGTTCTGAGCATATATCTTACTCTGCAAAGGATGGGCTCTACGTCGCAATCGATTTCTCCTAACTGGTCGTGAGGCTCAGATTGGTTGACGTGATCTCATCCTACGACAAATGGCTACCCCATGCCCGGTGTTACGCTTTGAAGGTCCGCGCCCAGGCTTGATACACTGACTGCTTTTCACTCTCCCAGAACGCGGCCCGGCCCTCTTTGGAATCGTCGGTCAATCTTTCGAGTTCCTTGGCCCACGTGAGAAAGCCTTCACCGGGGACGCCGCTTGTTCCGACCACCAGTGCACTGAGCATTGGACGACCATTCCGCACCTCGTCCTGTGAGATCTCCCCGATAAGCTGGCCCACCTCCTTGCCCATGTAGTTGCCCGTCAATGGTAAGCCCATGATCTGGGCAACGGCCTGGTAGGTGATCAGGCCACCGGTTTGGGCTGCCTTGATCAGCTCGCAGTAGACAAGCAGGTATTCCTTGGAACCGCGGTACTTGCTCTTGGCGACTGACATAGTTCTCTCCTCCGGCTTCGTGTTGATCTGTAGTCAGGCCGGTCTGGGCCACAACTTCTGCGCTACTTCAAACAACTTATCGCTCCGGTCTCGTATGGTTTGCTCATCCCATTCGAGCACATCATCAAAGTACTGGTTCAGGGCCAGCAGGCTGTACTTCCGTATTTTTGGTCGTTTCTTGATCCAAGCACTGTCAGAGATATCCGGGTTCAGACTCCCCGTAAGAAGCGTGAGGTTGCCGATCGTATGCACAAGCGCCTCTCGCTGTTCCTTCGCATCCGCCTTCCCATCGGGCAAAGGCCAGTACGCCTGCCATGCCTGTGGTAACAGATGCTCGATGGTCAACCGCTTGGGTACGGCTTGCTTTTCGTGCTTCTTGGTCCGAACGCCCAATTCCAATGCTTCAAGAACCATCCTCAGCCGTCCACGTGTTAACCTGCGATACATGGGATTGGTCCGCCAAGCCTGGCCGAACTCAGTGTCATCCGGCCAACGCTCACTTTCGCCGGTCTTGCTGCGAAGGAAGCTCTGCACGGCTTGCGGAAGCGACTCGCCACTGGAACGAACGTAAGCTACAAGATCATGGAACAGCTTGTTGTAGTTCTTCGTCGTCAGGCCACAAATAATACGCCGGACCAGGAACGACTCAACGTCTCTCAAGACTGCCTGCCGTGCTTCCGCATCAGAGGTTTTTGGTAGCTGATCATAGACATGCAGCAGGAACGGAAACACCGTGGTCACGTCCAGGTTCTCAAGCCGAGTGAAGAATTGAACCTCGGCAGGGCACAGTTTGCCGTTGTAGAATCCTCTGTAGATATCGCCGAAACGCCGCAACGATGATAGATGCCCTTCAGCTCCTCCGTGGCCATCGATTGAAACGTAGTCTTGATATGACGCAAACAGGTTGTTAGCAGCCACCTCATTTGTCATGTGAAGCGCCAGATAATGCTGGAGAAAAACATCAGCGCGCTGTCGATAGAGTCTTCCTTGACTGACCTTCTGTCGCCAGAACTCATCGGTATCAAAGAACTCCCAGTATGTCTGGTAGATTTGCTCAACATTCAGTCCCTGGTTCGCTGCCATCTGCAGAAGGTAATTCTTCACCAGGTCTGCGGCAAGAAGATCTGCGCCGCGCGTATTCAGGGTCTCGAAGATAACCTGTGCGTCATCGACCTGATCCAGGTCAATAACCACCAACTGAAGTCCATTGAAAAGTGCGTTCTGTAGAGCTTCCAGGCGCTCAACAGAGGTATGTGTATCCGATGAAGTCAGCCAAACTTTGACTTTGTCGTAGAAGAACAGGTAGGCGTCAGGAATTTCGTGTCCACTCGGTTGTCTTAGGAGCGCTTCGCAGGTGTCACGAACCGTTTGGGGCGTGCCAGCGCGTATGACACTGCGGTAACTCTCGCGATCGTGCTTGCTGGGCCATACTTTGAACGAGGCATCCGCTGATCGGTCTCTGACCATCGGATTGCGCGTAAGCAGGTCGAATGCATCTGCTTGCTCTTCGGCTTCCGTTCCGAGAGTCCGAGCAGCATCGCGAGCGGCAGCGATCAGCAATTGCAGTGTGGTAAGCCGCTGTTGCCCATCGATGACTTGCCTTTGCTCCACCGTGCCGATAGAATGAGAAACCTGTTCAAACACAATAGCACCCATGAAATGAGGGCGGACTTGGCCTTGCAAGTGTCGTTCGGCAACCCGCTGGACATCCTTCCATAGCGGCTCCCACTGGTCGCTTTCATTCCACACATACCTGCGTTGGAACAGAGGCACGGCGTATTGATTGTTACCATCAAAGATGGCCTTGAGATGACGGGGATAGGCTTGCATTATGATCTACTCCAGATTGTTGCGGCATCTCGGAAGGAGCTTCGCTCGATCCGGATGCCGCGTTTTATAAGGAGGCTGCGCTGTCGGCAGCTTTGTCTTCCACGATCGCGATCTCCTGCGCCGTCAAGCCATAGAGCCGGTAGACCAACTGATCAATCTCGCGCTCTTGGGGCGACACATCGGCGACGGGATCAGCGTCTTTGGTGGCCAGGATTCTATCCACCAGCTCACCAACCTGATCCTGGATGGCCGGTTGGGATGGAGGAATGGGAATCTGCTTCATATAATCCGTGAAGGCCCGCATGTATCCGCCCCGCACCTTGTTTGATAGATGACTGTACACCCACTCGATGAGCTGTGAGTTGAGTAAGCCACAAAGCCAATGCTCTTCTGTTGAAATGAAGTAGCAGGTGTTCCCGCAGTAGAAGCCGGCTTGATCTACGGCAAAGCTCTGATGTTCGTAGATGTCTGGATAGATGATCTTCTGCTTCTCAAAAACGTCCCAATATGCGCACGATCGCAACTCCCAGAAGTACTTGCCCTGGTCATCTCGTTGCAGCAGCGCCGCTCGGAACCCATTCATCCACGCGTGGATTGCTGGATAGGTCTGGGCGAAGATATCCTCTGCCGCCCTGTCTCCCTTCCCTGACCACTCGTGACGTTTATTCTCGGATGACTCGATCTTGATGAGGTATTGCTCACCGAAGTCCACACGCCAGCGACTCAAATCGCGTCCGCGCAAAAATGGCCTGAGTGCCGCCGCTGAAGACGGGTGTTGGGATATGAGCTCATCACGGATCGTGCGATCCACAACTAATGCTTCGTTGAGGCCGGTGATCACGCCGCGATAGATCTGTCCGCTTGAGAACACGCCCAATGGCTGACCAGCTCTCAGTAGCTTCTCCAACAGATGTAGCGAACTGGGAAGTACAATACGCCACCCATCGGGCGTCAGCTTCTTCTGTGCGATGAGAAAGCTGTGTGCCCGAAAGACAGCAGCAAACTCCTCCACAGACAACCCTGATTCCCATGTCAGCGCGCGTGTCTGGTGGTCGCCGGGCGGCGCTTTGCGAGCAATGATGATGCTCGGGTAGGCGATCGCGGTGAAAACCGGCGCGTCGCCGAAGTCAATCAGATGAAGGATCGTGCTGCGCTCACCCAGGTATCTGCGAAGCTTCTCGCCGTAACCCGACCGAAAATACTTGTTCGAGGAGATGAAGGTCAGGACGCCGCCATCACGCAGCACCCGCAGGCTGCGCTCATAGAAATAGACGTACAAATCGGCCGTGCCGGAATAGCAGTCGTACTGTACTTTGAGAGATGGTTTAAGGTCGCTGATCTGCTCCTGCCGAACGTACGGCGGGTTGCTGATGGCGATATCGAAGCCTTCCCGGATGCCGAACATCCACTCGGGGTCGAAGAAGTCCGCCGAGGCGTTCTGATCATACGGATCCCAGAAGGCCAGGCGTTGGGTGGTTTCCCGCGGGAGGCCGTCGCGCTCCAGTAGATCAGCGATCTCCTGCCGCAGAGCCTTGTCCATCTCGCGGTATTTAGCCTTGGTCTTGGGAGTGCGTGCGGTGAAGTGGGCGCGGCGAACTTTGGCGAGCTGCTCCTCCTTTTCATCGATCTCGGGGTTATGCAAGACAAGCTGCTGCGGCCTTTCGATCCCGAGCAAGGTGTTGGCCGCGACGAAGTTGGTCTCCAGGTTGGGCAGCGGCAGGATGCCACGGTTGGGCGCCGCATCATCGGTGCGCTGTTCGGCGATCAATGAGATGAAGCAGCGCAGCTTGGCGATCTGCACGGCGATGGGCTGGATATCCACCCCGTAGATACAGTTCTGGATCAGATAGAGCTTGCGGCCGTAGTCCAGCTCATTGCCGCCAAACGCCTGCTCGATATCCGCGATGGCCCGCTCGCGCAACATGGGATCGGTGATCTCGGCGGCCTTGGCGATCTGCTTGTCCTTCCACCGCTCGTTGCCCGGGTCCAGCTTGCCCAGGATAAAGACCAACTTGTGTAAGACGCCCATCGGGAACGCACCCGAACCGCATGCGGTGTCAATGATTTTTAGCTGGTCGATCGCCTCGATCAGCGACCCGACCTGCGTCTCGGTGAAGCGGTGCGGCTCGTCGGTGTATGAGAACAAGTGCCGCAGGCGCGCTTCCAAGTCGGCACGATCCCCAGTTCCGTCAGGGTCAAGCTTGCCCAGCAGGTAGACGATCAGCGATTCGTCTACCATGTAATCCACAACCTCGCGCGGCGTATAGAACGAGCCGGTCTGCTTGCGCGCGGTCACGCCCGTCTCGGGGTTGTAGGCTGCCAGCAAGTTCTCGAAGACCTTGCTCAACAGCTCGGGGTCAAGCGCGATTTCCTCCTCGATAGGCGTGTTCTCCGTGACGGTGAACTTGTAGCTGTCGAAGATCGGGATCAGCCCGCGCACCTTATAGCGCTTGTTCTTGGTGTCATAGACCGCGTTGAGGTCCACCTCCTGCTCGGCGCCAAAGAAGAGCCGGTCCGGCACAGCGAGCTCGTTGTCTGGGCGGTCGGAGAAGCCGTCCACGCGCACGGGGTGCACGGTACCGTCCTTTCCCGGTTTGTCCAGGCACTCGAAGAGGCCGCCGTTCAGGAACGGGATGGTCGCGAAGGTCGCCAGCGCCCGGTCGGGATCGCGAAAATAGGCCCGATACCGATAGAGGTTCGTGATGTTGTAGTGCTGGCCGTCCTTGCGGAAGACGCGCTTGTCCTGCTTGCCTGGCGAGTTCATCTCCTGGTTCAGCGTGGCGAAGAATAGGTTCTGCAGGATCGCTTTGTAGTAGGTGCTGCCCTGTGCGTCGGTCCAGTGCAGCAAGTCGTCCAGCTTCTTGCGATCGAACAGCGCCTCGGGCGCCAGGCCTTTCTCCTTGAGGAACCACACGAAGATCAGTCGCGTGATCAGCCGGATCACGCTGGTGGCATTGCGCGTTTCGGGGTCTACGCCGGCGCCGGCCGGAAACCGAACGTTCTGCACCGCCCAGAAGTACCAGTTCGCCACCTCCCGGAAGAAGCGCTTGTTCAGCTCGGCCGTGTCCAGGGTCTTCTGCCACGCGCTGTGCAACTCAACGAAATTGCTGAAGCCGTGCTTCGCGACCAGTTCGTCAAGCGACAGGTCGAACAGGATCTCGATGTGCGCGCGGTGCGGGGTGGCGGTGGCGATGTCCTTGATCAGCGTGACCTTATCCAGGACATCGCGCGCCTCGTCGCGTTTGTTCAGCCGCCGGTTGATGATCGAGAGGGTCACGCAGGGGCCGTATCGGAACAGGATCATGGCCGGCATGGGGAACAGCTTGTTGATCTCGCGCGTGATGCCGGCAAGCTGCGAGCGCGTATAATGCTCGCTAGCCAGCTCGATGGCGAAGAACAGGTAGGACTGGATGATCGTGTTGTCCACGCGGGCCTCAGCGTCGAACACGAAGTGCGCCTGGCCGCGGTTCGTCACCTCATCGCCGGTCAATTGGAACAGCATGTCGACTGAGCGCCATTCGGCCAGCAGCGCGGTGGCCGCGTTCAACCGGCCGCCCTCGTCGAACGCCGCGCAGAACGTCGCCGCAGTGTTGGGCGCTAGCTCGATCCGCTTGTCGCTCCGGTAGCCCAACGCAGCGAAGAGCGCGAGCGCGTTGTCAGCCAGCCTCCCGCATCCGAAGTCCGCCAAGCGGCGCTGGATCGTTTCTTTCACTTGGAGATCGGTCATGACATGCTCCGGCCCGCAGGTCGGCGGTTTGGAACCGCACCTACCAGCGCAAAGCCGACCTACGTCGGCCTGGAATCAATCAGAATTAGTCTGCGAAGGCAGACTTCGCGATTGTTGCTGCGATTTCCAATCGCCCGTTCACCGGATCACCAACCAGGTGATGAGCTCAAAGTCGGTCGTCTCCTGCGCCTGGGCCCGCTGGTCCACCAGCACCGCGCCGCGTCCCGACAGCAGGTGGCTGACGGAGCGCTTCCGAAACGTACTGGCGATGGACCGCACAGCCTTTAGGAGCAGATCGTTGTAGCAGTCCATACTGGCCCCGCCGCACGTCTCCTGGTCGAACAGGTTGCACAGCTCCTCGTAGGGCGCCGTCTTCTCGGCGCACAGGAGGCGGTAGATTTCCAGGATCTGCTTGGGCTGCGCAAAGGTGAACCGCACCACCCCATCCGTCCGCACATAGACCAGGTAGTATGGCTTGAGCGGATTCACGACCTCGCTGCCGGCCGCCTCGCCGCGCTGGCGCAGGCAGTAGATCACGCCCGGCGCGATCAACGGATAGGCCGGGTCGGCCGGCACGACGGCGTACAGGCCCAACGGCGCCTCCGCCAGCAGCCGGCGGTTGCTCTCGATGTACTTGCTCAGCTCGATGCGAAAGTCGTCCAGGGTGAAATCGTTGAGGTCAACGGTCTCGTTGAAGTCCTCCAGATCGAGCACTTCATCCTTCAGCCGCAGGAGCTGCCGGTCGCGGTACTTGAGTTCGTCGGTGATCAGCTCCTCGATCTCGTCCGGCCGCAGCAGGTTGTCCTCGTTGGTGGCCGCGATGTCCACCAACGCCATGCGCGCCTCGACGCGGCTCTTCAAGGTGATGTATTTATCCAGGTCTTGGGTGGGCCAGAAGTTGATGAGCTGCACCGCGGGGTTGATGCTGCCGATGCGGTCAATGCGGCCGAAACGCTGGATGACCCGCACTGGGTTCCAATGGATGTCGTAGTTGACCAGATAGTCGCAGTCCTGCAGGTTCTGCCCTTCCGAGATGCAGTCCGTGGCGATCAGCAGATCAATCTCGCCCGCCTGCGGCATGGAGCGAATCAAGCTGCGCTTCTTGGCGATCGGCGAGAAGTTGGTCAGGATGTGGTTGAACTCGTTCTTGCCAAAGGTGGTCTTGTTCTCGGTCGCGCCGCCGGAGACCAGGGCGACGTGGATGCCCAACTCTTGTCGCGCCCAGTCGCGCAGTGCACCGTAGAGGTAAGCCGCCGTGTCGGCAAAGGCGGTGAAGACCAGCACCTTGCGGTTGGGCCGCCCGTCTTTATCCGTCGTCGGCTGCCGTACTTTGGCGGCGATCAGCCGCTTCAGCTCGGCCAGCTTGGCGTCGCGCTCCGGCGTGATGCTTTCCGCCAAAGTTTGCAGGGCGTAGAGCTGCTGCTTGTCGCGGCGCAGATCGGCCAGCCATCCATCCACGTTTAGGTGCGCCATCTGGAACACCAGTTTCTCACCGACCTGAAAGGCCTCACGTAACTCGTCGTCCTCGAACTCCTCCACCTCCAGGTCGCCGAAATCGAGGCCGCTATTCGCCGCTCGCAATTCCTTGAAACGGGCAAGGCGCGCTTCGAGATCTTCGATCTTCTGGACCGTGCGGCCCAGCGTGATGGCGAACGAGTGCACGGAGCTTTCCAGGCGCTTGAGGAAGCCGACCTTCATCATGCCGATGAGGTAAAACTCGCGCGTCTCCTGGGTGAAGACTATAAATCTCGTACTTCGCGCGTAGAGGGGTACAAACTCATCTAGTACGTACTTTGATGGATTGAACAAGGAAAGCTGATACTGGGAGATTTCATCATTCAGCTTGTCGTACGACATGAAGCGGCCCCGCAGGTCAATCTGCGGGAAGACCGCCACCGGCCGCAGCCGTTCAGGGAAGCCGCCCAGTTGCGCCACCGAGTCGCGGTAGTAGCGTTGGATGTGCTTGCGTGACCGGGCGATGGTCAGCTCATCGAGCAGCTTGAAGAACGCGGAACTGAGTGAATCAAGCAGATCGCTGGTCTTGCGGTCACCGCTCCGCTTGGCCCACTCGCTAAAGGTGCGCTGGGCAACGGTCAGCGTGTCGGTGAGGTTGGGGATCCCGATCGAGTCCCGGAAGGCGTCATCGCGGCCCTCGGTGATGAAGCTGATTTGGTTGCGCAGGTCGCTCAGGCTGTTGTTGACCGGCGTCGCCGAGAGCAACAACACGTTGGTCTTGACGCCGCTTTGGATGATGTCTTCCATCAGCCGTTCATAGCGGCTCTTGCGGATCAACTCACCGGTTTCGTCGCGCCGGCCGCGCGTGTTGTTGCGGAAGTTGTGCGATTCATCAATGACGACCAGGTCATAGGCGCCCCAGTTGATGGTCGCCAGGTCAATGTCGCCGGAGCGGCCGCCCTCACGGCTGAGATCGGTGTGCGACAGGACAGTGTAGCTGAAGCGGTCACGGACGAAGGGGTTCAGCTCGCTGTTGTTCTGCGCCTGGTAGACCGTCCAGTTCTCGCGCAGCTTCTTAGGGCACAGCACCAGCACCCGGTAGTTGCGCAGCTCGAAATACTTGATGACGGCCAGCGCCTCGAAGGTCTTGCCGAGACCGACGCTGTCCGCCAGGATGCAGCCGCCGTGCGTCTGGATCTTGCTGATCGCCCCCTTCACACCGTCCTTCTGGAACTCGAACAGCGCCTTCCAGACATCGGAGTCCACAATCTGGCTGCGCTCATCGAGCAGCCGGCTGCGAGCCTGATCGGCCAGGAACTGCTCGAAGAGATGATACAGAGTCTTGTAGTAGACGAACTCGGGCGCCTGATTGCGGTAGAGCTGCTCAAGATACAGCAGGACCTCCGCCTTCACATCCTGCACCAACCCGGCGTCGTTCCAGAGCTCATCGAACCAGGCCTTGAGCTCGCGGCGGTCCCGGTTGCTGTCCACCTCGAGGTTGAGTTCGATATTGTTGCCATCCTCGCCGAGCCCCAACCCGCGCACCGTGAAATTGGAGCTGCCGACAATGGCGTCGTCCATATCGCCGTGCGCGATATGATACAGCTTGCCGTGCAGGAACCCGGCCTGCTTCACTGACTTGATTTCAGCCTTATCTGCGAGCCAATCTGCGCATTCGCGCGCCAGGCGTTTCTGTTGGAGCTGGTTCTGGAGCTGTAAGCCCTGGTCCGTGATCTGGAAGGTCTTGCCGTGGTCAGGATCGGGATCCACCGACCGGACAAAACGCGGCTCACCGAACAGGAAGCGCAGCCCGTTGATGTCCGCAAGCTGATCCCGCAGCGCATCGAAGGCATAGATGGTGAAATAGGCCGAGACGATCGAGAGGTCCGCGCCAGGCCGGATCTTGGCTCTCAGATAGTCGCCCACCGTGCCGCGACGATAGTTATCCCGAATGCCGGAAGCGAGGAGTGGACGCTGATCCTTGGGCATGGCACGTCCTTGCTGAATTCTCGGAACGGAAACCGATAATAACAAAAAGCCGCGACCCCCAATGAAAAGGGGGCCGCGGCCTCATTTGACGTTCCGTTCCGCCATGCTATACTTCGGCACAGCACTTCGTCATGAAGGCTGCAACGCCCGATCCTGGGGGCATACAGGAGACGGGTTCGAAGCCGGCCAGTTGCGAGCTGGCCGGCTTCGTGCATTACTGGACGAGATTATACCCCACAGCCTATATCTACTGCAAATGACATTCCGCTGCCCCAGATGGCCTGCCCGCAATCACGGCAGGCGCGCCGGGAACGGCAGCCGTTCGCCCCACCGTTCACCAGCCCCATGATGAGCGAAGGGGGAGTAGTCATGGCGCAACGGCGGTGAACGGCTCCAGGAGCCAGGCCGGCCCTGCGGCACAACTCAGAACCAGCCGCCGTTCCGCTCTGGGACGACGATCTCCAGCCAGCTCCAGTTGCCGGCCTCCAGGGCCTCCAGGCTGGTCACGCGGATCACGCCGCTCGGCAGGCTGCGCAGATCGTTCTGCAGGATCGCCACCTGCTTCTTGGCCGCGTCGGCCGAGAAGAGGATCAGCGCCAGGCGGCCCGCCAGCGCCAAGGTCTTGGCCCACTTATCCGTCCGCCGCCCGGCCACCTCTTTCTGCACCTCGATCGGCCACACTCCATCCGCCAGCGTCATCGCCAGGTCCGGCTCCGCGCGGGCGCCCCACCGCTCGGCGGTGGCCAACAGTGCTGCGGGGTCGTCGTCCACCGCGACCCCGCAGCCTCGCAGGAGATCGCGCGCCTCCAGGATGGCCACGCCGTGGCTCACCGACCTATGCCGCCGCGCGGCGACCGCGATCTCCGACTCGATCGGCTCCCGGCCGAACGCGCCCCGGCACCACAGGCGGCCGGATTCGCTGAGCGTCACCAGCCGCCGCCGGCCGCCCGATTTCGGCGCCCAGGCCGCGCGGCGGCCATGCTGCTGATAGTCGTCCACCAGCCCCTTCTCCGTCAGCCGCTGGAGCGCGTTGCGCGCGCTGTTCTCCGCGGCGCAGGCGCCTCCGGCCACGAGCCGCGCCGCGAGGCGCCAGACGCGGCCCAGTCCCTCGTCGGCCATGAGCCGCAGCGCCTCACGCTGCAGCGGCGAGCCGATCTCGATGGCCTGGGCGGGCAGCACCACCGTCTTGGGCACGGCGCGGCGCCCCAGCTCGGCGCGCGCTTGCGCCAGCTCCTGGGTGAGCGCTTCGACCTGAGAGGCGTTCTGGGCCTGCTGGTCGTGGAGCTCGGCCCACTGGCGCTGCACGGCATCCAGCTCCCGATCCAGCTCGTCGCAGGCGTCGTCCAGCTCGTCCGCCCAGCGCCAGGCCGCGTCGAGATCCGCGAGGAGGCTGTGCACGAGGCCGGCCAGCGCCTTGCCGGCGTAGGGCCGGGCGGCCGGCTTCACCACGCTGTGCACGCGCCCCACCTTGTCGTTGCGCCACGCGCGCCAACTCCCCCGCTGCCGGCGGTCCAGCCGGCAGCGTTCGGCGCAGAGCGCGTTCACCCGGTCGACCACACTTTCGAGTTCCCGAGTCGTCACATCCGCTGATTTGCTCATTTAGAACCTCCGTGCTAGACTAAAGCTACCTGATTGCGGGAGGGTGTAGGATCTCAGAGATAATGAGACTCGTCTCAAAGATAATGAGACTGACGTCTCGAAGATAGTGAGACTGGCCTATTTGCCTGGACGTACTTCCTCAACCATCCGAAGGACAGTAGACGCAAACTGGTTCATGCTACTGCATACAGGATATCTGACGCAAGACATACTACAGGTAGTAGTGGATCGCAGCCTTCTTCCGGTGTTACCTCGGATTGATGCCGAGATACGATTGGACTCGGCCAGCAAACCGGCGAGGCCAGTCTCATTATCTTCGAGACAAGTTTAGGGCAGTCTCACTATCTTTGAGACGGATGTAGGCCAGTCTCATTATCTGTGAGACCCAGTCTCATTATCTTTGAGACAAAGGGCGTTTTGGGGCCTCACAGTCTCATTATCTTTGAGATACGACAGAGGGCGTGCGAGCCTGGCTTGCATTCCCGCAGACGTACCCGTGCTGGCGCCTCGGCGTATCCGCCTAACTGGCCCACCGGCCTGCCGGTGCGTGGGGTGACCGCAACTGTCCGACCAGGCCTCGCCACATCCGGCGGGGCCTGGTCGCGTCTGCGCCCGTCGCCCCGTTCACCGGCGCCATGATGAGCGGAGGGGGAGATGTCATGGCCTTGTGGCGGTGAACAGCGGCGGGCGGCCGTTGGCAGATGCGCCGGCTGCCGCCCAACTGCTGCTCCCACGCACACACAAAGCACGCCCATAATTGAGAGGGTGAGGGTCCTGGAGGCTGATTTGTGGGTGGCGCAGGGCCATTTATGAGCGTGCGGGGGCCCTTTCGATATTTGGCTGCGATTTAGCAGCCCCGGTATTTCGCAGCCAAATATCGCCGGCGACGGCTGCTCCTCACTGCGCCTATCGCGCCGCTGACTGCTTCTCAGCGTTCGAGCCGCCCCACGGCTGGGACGCCCATGCGCCGAGCGGCATGGCTGGCGGTTCCGGCTGCGGAGCGACACCCCAACCGACCCCGGGCAAGTCGGCTGGCTGCGGTCTGGCGAGCTGAGCCTCCAGTTCCGCCACACGTTGGCGCGTCACGGCCAGATCGCGGCTCATATCCTCGACCTGCCGCTGCGCGGCGGCCAGGTCAGCCGCCAGGGTCGCAACTCGCCGCCTTTCAGCAGCCAACTCAGCCTGATCGGCCTCCCAGGCCTCATACCCCAGCAGCACCCCTGCCGGCTGGCGGCCACGCAGCGCGATGATCACCGGCTCGCCGGTGCGCCGCGCGATCTCCAGCGTAGCCCGGAAGTGGCCGAGGATCTGGCGCACGGTAAGGATCGTTGGTTCAGTCATGCAAGGGTCCTTTTTTCGAGTTCATGGCAATGTTAGAACATGCGCCAGGCGGGCGACTTAGCGCGTTTCCCGACGTTCATACATCGGCGGGATACTGGCACATTGGCGCGCCACACGGACGCGTGCTCGCATCTGTGTTTGTTTATACGTCAGCCAGACGTTCATACATCGGACCGGATCATCCCGAACCCGTAGCGAAACGATGTTTAAACGTTCGTCCAGGCGTGTCCCCGGATGTTCATACGTTTAGGCTGAGCGCAACGGGGCGACCCGGCATCCTTCGGCTGCACTTCGTTCCGCTCAGGATGCGACTTTCGGTGATAGCCGATCCGCACCTTCGACTCCGGGCTGCGTTCTTCGACTGCGCACTGTGGTGTTTCGCTCAGGATGCAGGCCGCCGCTCGGGCATCTTTGCCCTGAAAGGCAAACCGTCTGTACGGCCTTCTGAGCGCCGCTTGCGGCCCCAGGTCATCTCCTACGGCCCAAACGGCAGAAGCCAACGTAGCGGCTCGCAAAATCCCCACCGGCGGGGTCGTCTGGCGGGTACACCGGCGGGGCTACAACGGGGCCATCATTGCGCCCGCCGGCAGCCCCGTCGTTCAGCGATCCACCAGAAAAGCGTCGGGAATCTGCAAATCGTAAAGGAAGCGCAGCGCGCGGGCGTAGACGCGGGCGGTTTCCAGTGCCTTGACGAGCTCTGGGTTGCCGGCATGCAGCTCGTGCAGCGCCCACGCCAGCAGAAACGCGACCACCTGACTCTCGCTGGTCTCCAGCCGCTCCGCCTCCGCGGCCACTACCTGCTTCACCTCGACCGGTAGGTCGGCCTTGACCCGCACCCGCGCCCGGTCGGCCAGCTGCTTGCGGCTCAGCGCGGCCACGTTGGTCGCGGCGCTCTGCTGAAAGGCTGCCACGGCCGGATCAACCCGGACCCCGCCCACCCGTGACGGTTTGTCTGCCATACTTAACCCTCCAGGTTCTCGATCAGCCGCTGGCCGATCAGCCGCAGCGCGACGGCGGCCGGATCGCGCGGCGCGTGTGCGAACACCGTCGTGCCGTAGGCGCACGCCTCGGCCACGCGCACGCTCAACGGGATCGGCGGCCAGACCGCCGGCCCGAAGGCCGCCACCAGCTCGGCCAACTGCGCCTGGTGCTCGCCGGTGCGCCGGCGCACCAGGTTGGGAACTATGCCCAGGAGCCGGGGGCCGCGGCCGCGCTCGCGCGCAAGCTCCTGGCAAGTCTGCGCCAGGAACGCGACCCCTTCCAGGCTGAGCCGCTCAAGCTGGGTGGGCACCAGCACCCAATCGGCCGCGAACAGCACCTCCCGGAAGCCGGCGCCCTTCGACGGCATGGTATCGAGCAGGAGGGTGTCCACCTCGGCCGCCAGCGGCCGCAGCAGTTGCGCGACCGCATCGAACGGCTTGGCCGTGGCCGCCAAGAAGACGAATGCCTCGCCCGTGCGCGGGTTGCCCGGCAGCAGGTGAAAGCCCCAGCCCGGCACATCACGCGCCAGCGTCACCGCGGGCCGGCCCACCAGCAGGAGCTGGAACAGGCCATCCTGCGTAGTGTCGCCGCCGAGCAGCCAGGAGGAAGCATTGCCCTGCGGATCGCAGTCCACCAGGGCCACGCGCCGGCCCTGCGCGGCCAGGTGGACCGCCAGATGCACGGCAAGGGTGGTCTTGCCCACCCCGCCCTTCTGATTGGCGATGGCGATGGTCGTCATCCCACGCACCCCGGCGCGCCCATGTCCGGTCCGCCCGGCAGCGTGTCCGCCCACCCCGCGCCCGCCCGGTCCAGGGCCTCCTCGCCATCAAGCGCAGTATCCAGCCCCTCATCCGCGGCGGCATGGAGCTGAAAGGTGTCCGCGATGGCCGCAGTAATCGTGTCCCAGAAGGCCCGCAGGCCGGCGATGATCGGTAAGTTGTTCATGGTGTGTTTCTCCTTTGGAAGTTCGTGTTTATGTCAATACATTGATGGCGCTGCCAGCGCACCGCCCCAGAGCTCAGCCTTGGAGTAACCGGTGTACACCGGTCTCCTCATCTTGCCCCGATACATCTTTGATTCTCATGTGAATATTGGTGTGTACACATGCAGGGTCAAGCGGCGGTTGGGCCGCTTGACCCACCACGGGGCATTGCTCAAACCAAATGTCGCAATTTTCGACATTTGGTCACGCCTGGCAGCGATACCCCATATGAGTGCTCCAGCCGGCTGTCTGCGGTACGATCAAGCCAGACATGGTTCAAGACCCCACCCTCACTAACGGAGCCTGAAAGGCGTGATCAGGGCAAATTCCGCACTTTGCGGAATTTGCCCATAGCGCGAGTTCGGTCGGCCTCAGTTCAGCAGATACTTGCGTCGTTCCTGAGCGGCCCGACCAGGCAACGGGGGCTCGGGCAGCGCTTGCCAGAGCGCAGTGCCGGCCAGCAGATCGATGTTCAGGGCGCCGGTGAGCGCCAGCAGATGCGCCGGATCACCGTCTTCCTGGATCGCCTCGTGCAGACCTGCCACGAAGTCTGCATCAGCCCACGGATCAGCGGCCGTGTGGGCGATCAGCATGTTCTCGGCCGGCAGCAGGATCTGGAAGCGCGGGCCCAGGGCGTTGGCAAGGGTCATGTGGAACGATGGCAGTAGCGCATAGGCCGCGGTGTACGACATCGGCTCGATCTGCGCCCAGAGGGTCCCGCGCGGCGTCCGATCCAGGATCACCTGGCTGTTGCGCGCGGCCAGATTGGCCTTGGCCTGCTCGATGACCGTTTCGGCGCTGACCTGCCAATCGGCGAGTTGCAGGCTGTGCACATGCACCATCGTCTCGGGTCGGTCCAACACGGCCGAGACGCAGAGGTCGCCGTGCCAATTGAAGACGCAGGCGGGCAGCCCTTGGGCATGTTCCGGATCGCGCGCCCGCTGCTGCTCGACGCCGACCAGAAAGCCGGCCGGCCGCACCAGCGGATAGATGTTGGCCCTCTCAGTGGCCCAATCAGCATACGCGCTATCGGTCCCCATATTTTGCATGACCGCCAGGCGCGCCTTGAGCCAGGTATACGCACTTTCATCGCGCGGCGTCTGGGCATGCAGATAGGCCAGGGTATACTGGATCTTCTCGCCATCGGCCGAGCGGGACACCAGATGGCCGTCTTCCACAGACCAGCGGTGCTGGGGGTACTCCCCCTGGGCAATTGCCAGGACCAGGTTGTCGAATTCGTTTCGGTTCATTGCTGTTGCTCCTGTTTGTGATTTGGCGGATATGCTTGTGGCGTGCAAAGCCACTCCTCAACGACACAGACGCTATCTTGTGATCGATCACAACCCCTTCTTGTGTGCTGCTTGCTGGCCCCGCGACCTCCGCGACCTCACCGTCAGCGCGTGACCTTCCGCAACCTTTCCTTAACAAGGCCCTCCTTTTGTTGTGCATGTTTCTCAAAGCGCCCATACTCTCCTCCAAAGCGTACATTTGACACGGTATGTTTAACATCGGGGTCGCGGAAGGTTACTTTTCCGGTCGAGGTCGCGGAGACTGCGGCTACCAGATCCCGACATAGCCATTGATCTTACCTTTGGCCCCGCCCAACGTCTTCCGGTGTCCCAAACGCTTCAGGGTGGCGCTCAAATGCATCGCATTGGCCCGGGCGTTCGACCCCAGGCCGTGGTCCTGCAGGGTGATGAGGATATCGGCGCTGCTCAGCCACTTGTCTTCTTTCTCTGGATCGAGCTGGTAGTACTTCCGCAGCAAATCCTCGACCGGGTCCGGCACGGCAAAGCTCTCGTTGATCCCATGCGCCTGTTGCGCCTCCTCTGGGGAGAGCGTCCAGGATTCGCCACTCAAGTAGGCGGCGTGTGCCTCGGCCCACACCTGGTTGATATCAACATTGCGCGCATACGCCCAATCAATCGCGGTCAGGGTGGTGGCCCAGTAGCGGCGCGAGCCTGTTGAGTCCGAGAATACCCCGAAGGCGTTATTGACGGTGCCGATGTAGGATGCCAGGCCGGGCTTCACGATCTCGAAGCGGCCATAAGGCGCCCGCACGGTGAAGATCTCCCGCGACAGGAAGCCTTTCAGCGCCTCCACATCGGCGCGCCGGGTGGTGGCGCCCAACTCGGATACCTCCCAGATCCACGAGCGGACGGCCAACAAGGCGCAATCCTTGTCATCAGGGTTGATGTAGGCGTCCACGAACAGCCTGGGCAAGGGGCACAGCCAGCGGACAAATCTTGACTTGCCTAGCCCCTGCGCGCCGTCCAGAACCAGGACGGCGTTCTGCACCCCGGTGTACGCCCGCGCCACCGCACCGATCAACCACTTGCGCAAGTAGAGACCTATCACACCGTTGGTGTCCGCAAAATGGGCCGCCAACCGGCTGATATGCGGCTGCTGGTCACAGGTGAGGCTCTTCAGATAGTCGAGCACCGGATGGTAGGGCTGGCTGGCCGCGCTGGCGATCACGGCATCATCCGCGGCCGCCAAATACTTACCCAAGCCATCATCGCGGAGTTGGCAGCGCATCTGAGCCCGGCTGACGTCTGAAATCCGCTCACCGACAACCTCTACCGAGTCATCACACAAGTTGAGGCGGAATTCATAACCCAGCTCCATCAGGTAGTTGATCAGGTAGCTGCTCGTGACTCTCCTCCGCGCTGCCTTGCGCGGGGCTGTCTTGGCTGGAGGCAGAGGGATCCCGTTGTCCCTGCCATCCTCCCCCAGCCACGGTGGTGGCTCGCCGACCGCGTCGCGCCAGTCGCCCGGCGGCTGGCTTGGCAAATGATGACTGCGGCCAGTGGATTGACCATACCGGGGGCGGCTGGGCTCCAGCACCTTCTGAATGGTGAGCTGGCCGTACGTCTGGTTATCCGAGGAGTGCCGCTCATCCCATTTAGGCCGCAGCAGCGCCGATCGTCGAAAGAGCCGGTCAATTTGCCCTGGATCGTCGGTGTAAAAGGCAAGGATGCCGCACAACGCCAGATCGGCCTTGCTGTGATCCCCGGCATATTCGGACAGATCGCCGCGCATAAGACGCTCGAACTTGGCCGCATTCGCGGCTTGCTGCACTTTGGCCAGGATCGCCTCATCGCTCAAGGTGGCTTGCTGGGAAGTTAAAACGGCTGCGGGCGTCCGTGGTCGCATGTACTGCGCATACAGCTCATCCAACGCCGCCTGCGCCGGCTCAACGGTCCGACATTCCCCGATGGCGGCGCCGGTCACGGTGAAGTAGCGCGGGGAGCGGGCATCGTACATCTCGATCCGGCAGCTCTCACCCAGGTGCGGCAGCGTAACATTACGCCTTCCTGGCGGGAGGCTGCCCCTGACCAGGCAATGCACACCTGTCTCGGATGGGCTATACTCGCAATAGGTGCGCAGCCGCTCGATGATGGCGCCGGCCCAAGGCTGGATCCTGCCCTGGACAATGCAGTTATCGAGATCAATGCCGACCAGGTCGTCTGCGAACGCAATTCCGATGCCGGTGAGATCCGGGTGGTTTTGCCAGTAGCGCAATGCCTGCTCCAGCGTTCCCCACGTCCCCGGATCGTTGCTCCGCGCCTTGCGCAGTGGCCCAAAAGGCCTGTACGGCACCTTAGTCCACCGCTCCTTAACCCATTCCAGCCGCCAGCATAGCCACTGCCGTCCTTGCTTCAGCTCGTCCGGGATGATTTCGACGGCGATCTCCCGACGCTGAACCTCGCTCATCGCACCCATCGGGGCAGACGGGCCTCCAACCGCCGCCGGAGCAAACGCGCCAGCCAGCGGTCGAACCGCGCGCCGGCAGTCTCCTCCAGGTAGAGGGCCGCGTCGAGTTGCCACGAAAGCGTCCGGTTGAAACCTTTCACCCGCCGCCTCGCGATTTGACGCCGCCGCGCGGCTGTGCTAACCTTGGTCCCGGAAGTGACCCGCTGCGCACTTCCACCGTCATTTGAGGCCCTGGGGACGCCGGCCAAAGCTCCCAGGGCCTTCCGTTTTGTCTGGATCCTCACGCATCTCCTCCGTAGGTCACAAACCCAACATCGCCTCCACGCGCACCCAGGCCCCTTGCCCGGTCTCAGCAGCCCGCCGCAACAGTGTGCGCGTGCTGGCTGTCGAAATACCCAGGAGTGCGCTGATGCCGCTCACCGAATCGCCGGCCTGCCTGCGGAGTTGTGCTGCCGTATACCGAAGCGTCGTGGGCGATACCTGGCGCGGATCCAGCCCCGCAAGCCTGGCGTATCTTTTGATCATGCGAGCTACTTCGCGTTCCGACAGCGGACGGGCCTCGTCAGCGTCCCGCTCCCCCACCGAGGGCAGCCGGCTGGCGTTAGGCGTCACCGCCGTAAAGATGAAATCCTCATCCTGCATGCCCTCCAGGCGCCCGGCGGCCGCCAGGTAGTCGACGATCGCTCGCCAGGCCGCCAACGGCAGACGATCCGCCTCACCGCCCGCCGAGCCGGACCGCAGCCACCACACGCGCTCGCCGTCGCGGCGCAGGTCGCCCCACCGCATCCGGCAGACCTCGGAGCTGCGCCGGCCGGTGGTGATCAAGGTCAGCCCGATGGCAAGATTGCGCCGGCCATGCACGGTGTCGCGCGGGATCGCCCGCAGCCAGGCCCGAACTTCATCAGTCGTCAGGAAACTCACCGCTCGGTAGCCCGGCGCTTTCGGACGAATCACCGCCATGACCGGGTTGCGCCAGCCCTGGCTCAACGCCTCCATCGCCGTGTAAAAGCTGCTGATCGCGGCTGCCCACTGTGCGATGGTGGCCTCCGCATAGCCGCAACGCGCCCAGTTCCGCTTGCCCCTGGGCACGCCTTGCACCCGCCGGGTGGTCAAGTCGACGAACCAGCGGGCGATATCCTCTGGCGTGATCTCCAGCGGATGTTTGCCGGTGAACCGAACCAGGTCCCCCCAGGCGCGGCGGTAGGTTTCCTGCGTCTGCGCGCCCAATGTGATCAGCCAGTTTTCGACGATCGCTGGCAGCGGGTAGCCCTCACTTGGCATTCCTCCTCCTCCCTGCTCGGCACTTCACAACGCTTGCGTTCTGTCACGATTTAATGGTAGAATTTGGCTGCTAATAACCCATATCCCAAGGCCGCACAAAGGCGGCTGGATTACAGCTGTCCATAAATTCATTACATGGTCTTGTTTTCAGACTGTATCACAGAAAAACTTACACGTCAAATCTATGCTCGGCCCTTATAGGGGTTCACACATGCCTACAGCAAACAGCCAAGACAAGAAGGAAATCGATCGAGCCATCGGCCAGCGGGTGCGCGCCGCGCGAGAAGACGCGGGACTCACACAGCGTCAGCTAGCCGAAATCCTCGGAGTCTCGCACCAGAAGGTGCACGCTTTGGAGAGCGGCCTGACGCATGCGCAGGTCGGTGAGCTGGTCGAGGTCGCCGAGGCGTTGAAGGTGCCGTTCTGGCAGTTCCTGGAAGGCGTCGTGGAGCTCCCAGACCTGACAGCCTCGCTCAAGGCGTATGCTGGGGACTTGGCCTGGAAGGCGTACGGCAGCGTCGAGCACATGGTCACCGCAGTGATGTGGCTCGCGCGGTACTACCGGCTCAGCCAACACCTGGATTTCCAGCCGCTCTTCTTCAGCCAGAACTTCCGGCGGCCACTGGAGTTCATCCAGGCGTGGAGTCTGCCGGCGCCAACAAGCCCTTTCCGGGTGCTCTATGTGAGCCGGGATGGGGGAAGATTGAGGGGGGTGTTTTTCCCCAGCGAGATCGTGCCGGCGCCGCACATGGACTTTCGCGATACGCCGACCGAGACGCATGTGGAGTGGTGGACCGATGAGGCCGAGCTTCAGCAGTTCTTGGAGGCTAACGGCTACTGTTGGCAGCTTTACCCGGTGCGGATGCACCATGATCGGTATTGCGGGGCAGAGCATCGGGCGGAGATTGAGGCACAACGGAGTTCAGGCACTCCTCTGTGCGCCTAGGCCTCCTGGCAGCCGAGAACCGGCCATCTGCCCAGCCACTCACTACTAAGCGTTTGCCAAGAAACCCCAGTGACTTGGCCTAGGCCAGTCCTGATTCCGGCATAACGAGCGAAATGTAGACCAATGTGGGCAATCGCAGAGTAATGAACAGAAGATCGTCCAGTAGGGCCACAAAGGAGCCGTAGCTATGAGCATGTCCAACCAGTCTCTGGAAGAAATCGAACTTCGACTGACCCACCGACTTGATGCGGTCTCTTCGAAAGCGACAAGACTCTTTCTCGCTGTCTTGTTCATGATACTTGGCATCTTTGCGGTAACTTTGTTGGCAGGATACCTACTCGCTCCCCAGCTCACTGACCGTCTGGATCGACTTGAAAGCGCAGTGGCTACACCTAGCTCAGCTCAAGTGCAACCCGCCAAGTCGCAATCGGTAGGCCAAGACGAGCTATTGAGCCTCAGCGCTCGACTAACCTCGCTAGAAACCTTACAAGAGGCAATGGTAAGTACCTCCAAGGGTGCTCTTGAACAGATGAACTTCGTCTTTGCTACGGTTGCGGCCTTTTTCGGTCTATTTGGGCTGTTTTTCGCCTATCGTCAGATTGTTGCCGACAATACGCAGGATAAACATGATGAGGAGATGCGGGGGCTGGTAGGATCGTTTCGGCAGAACATCGATGTCGTTAATGGCCTCATCGGAACTCTAAAGGAGGCCTATGACTATCGGGAAAGGGTTGAGACTCAGATAGGAAAACTCACAGACCAATTGTCGGCCGTCGAAAAGTACAAAGAGAACGAGGAACGCAATCTCAAGCAGAAGGTAAGAGCACTGAATGGCGAGGCTTTTGGGCTGTTCTCACAAGAGATTGACAGACAGAAGTTCAAAGATGAAGAAATCAAGGGTAGACTTGAGAACTTCTATGTCAATATGAATGCTGTTGAGGGCAGGGGAGAAGCTCGGTCATTGTTCAGTCCATTCTGTTTTTTCCTGCGCGCTCTCCATTTTTTCAACATGACCCAGTATGAGGCTGCAAGTGTCGATCTGGAAGAGGCAAGATCCCTCGGCTCGAGGGAGATTGCGCGCCCCACACTAGGCTTGTACGTGGATGCAATTGAAAGCGAGGCGGTCGCACAACTAGAGCGCCTCCTCGAAGATTGTCACTATCACCTCGGTATCATCTACTACAATCTTGGTGATTTTGACAAGGCGCAAGACCGCTTTCGTGAAGCCTATCGCCGCAACCACCTGGATTTCCGATCCCGATCCTACATTCCGGAGCTTAAGTTCTTTGATTCGCGCATACCATTCTACCAAGCCATCGGCGAGTTCGAAGCCGTCGAGAAAGAGTTGCAGAGACTCTCTTCAGAAGACAGAGCCAAGATAGACTGGGCAGGAGCGATGGCTTCCCTGAAAATGCGAGAGGGCAACTGCTATTTGCCTAAGCAACCATTTCATCCCAAGGGCAGGATAAGTTACGTCTCCGAAGAAGACGCCCTCCGAGCCGTCAGCACTTTTCGGGAGGCTTATAAATACTCACAGCAGATGCCCGCTAAGGCATCGATGACGGATGTTTTCGTGCGCCTTTCTCTGGCACAAGCGCTCGAGCGTGTCGATCGGTCCGAGTGGCAGGATCAAACACCATTCGACCTCTACGAGAAAGTGTTTCGCGACATCCGTCAGCAGATCGCTTTCAAGACCGAGCCCATCGTACTCGTTCAGCTCAACTATGCTCTTGCTATCTGTGCTGGCAGGGCGAGGCTCAGAGGCGAGAACCCCCAACTGTACCTCGCTCGCGCCCGCGAGCAGTTGCAGCGCGTTCCAACCAATGTCTTGATTTTTTCTCCGGTCAACAAGATAGTCCTGAGACGCGATGAGATCCTTGCTGAGATGGATCTCTTTGAGAAGAACCTG
The DNA here is from genome assembly GCA_964513075.1 of uncultured Anaerolineales bacterium. GTDB lineage: Bacteria > Chloroflexota > Anaerolineae > CG2-30-64-16 > CG2-30-64-16 > DAOUBP01. The sequence goes on along the minus strand of CAZELR010000049.1, from coordinate 2,834 downwards.
GCCTAAGGAGTCGCAAGAATGAAACGTAGACTTGAACCCAATCCAAATCACGCGCTATTCTTTCCTTCCAGAGCACCCAATCGGCAGGTGGTTATTGGTGTGCCAACTTCAGTATGGACTTGGTCACGAGAAGAGTTTAAGCATATCGACCTGGCGAGCTTCACGGTGACCGTGAACTTCGGAGCCAGCCCATCCAATCGCCCCGCAAAAACAGCGGATGATTTGCTTTGCACCGTCATCGCTCAATTCCGATTCAAGCTCGGCGAGAGACCAGAAGATTTGGCAAAGGCAACAAGTACGTGTTCAACCTCAAGGGACGTGAAGGGGACGATTAAGTCCGACTTCTTCCAACGCCAGATCCAGGGAACGCTAGACTCCGTGGTAGAAACCCAGTTGAGGCAAGTCAGCTATCTTGATCTCTTAACCAAACCCGACGCCGCCAAGGATTTGGAAAGCAGAATAGCAGAGCGCGCCAGGAACCAAGCCTCAGAGCACGGGTATGTACTGGAGGGATGCCGAGTTGACGTTGACCCCGTTCCACCAGACGGAGTGGCGTTTGATCGTATTCCTGGACTACAAGATCAATGGAATCGGAGGCTCACTACCCAAGAGGCTTTCGCGGCCGCAGATCGTGCAAGACGTCGGCGACTTCAGGAAACAGAGAAGAAGGAGGATCTAGCAGGAGAACTTAAGCTCGCCGAGCAAGAGAAAGACAACGCCATCGAGAAGCAAAAGCTGCAGAATGCACGTGCCAAGTCATTAGGAGCCTTGGGCATCGAGGAAAAAGACAGAGAGAAGGAACAAAAAGGGCGTCGTATTGAAATCGAGAAAGCCATGGCTGAAATGGACGACCAAGTTCAGAGACAAAAGATTGACTACGAACAAGAACGGCAGAAACGAGAGCTGATGCTGGGGATCGAGCTTAAGAAGGAGCAGCTTGAGAGTGAATTCGAGCTAGATAAGGCAAGACTGGATAACGAAGCGAAGATCAAGGAAAAGGAGCTAACAAACCAGGCCAAAATCAAAGAACTTGAGCTGACCTACCAAGCCGGTCAGCGCGCAGCAGCACTTGAGTCTCTTCAGCACGAAATTGGAGAGGCGCGCTTGCGTCTTGAGCGCAGCACGATCGAGCGCCAGCTGGTAGAAATCGATCGACACCGCATCGAAACACTGGGAAAGGCTGAGGCCGAAGTCGAGCGGGAAAAGGTCCTGGCCACTCATGCGGCGACCACGGAGATGAATAAAGCCCTGCTCCAAGCCCTCCCCTCTATTCTCGAGAAGGCGTATGCGCCCACCGAGAAACTGGGAGAGATCAAGGTTCTTTATCTCGGTGGAAGAGAGAATTCTGATTCGGGGGCGACAGATAAAAGCCCCATCGGACAGGCACTGGGGTCGATCCTCTCATCGATGTCAACACTGCCTATGCTTCGAGAGGTATGGGAGTTCCTTGGTGACTGGAACACGAAGTCAGGAACGATGAGACAGGTGGACGGGAAGCCTGCGCTTGTTCCCAGCGAAGTAGACAGCACCAACAAGACCTAGACCTCTACCTGGGATGACAACAGAACAGCAAAAAATCGTGAGAGATCGAATCTGATCTGAGGGTGGGTTAGGTGAGCGCGTTGTGATGCGATTGACTTTAGCAGCATCGTAGAGTGATCTTGATCGATAATAAGTGTCGCGTGCTATACGGCCTTGCGCGGAAAACGATTCTACGGTAAACTTAGGGCAATTGCATTATAATGCAATTGCCCTAAATAGTGTCCTGGAGCAAGGTACCATGACCGTACCCGTCTATCCACCGCACCTGCGGGCCTTGTTCACCGACCGCGAGCGCGAGCTGGCCGTGTTGGAGCAGGCCACGCTCAGTCTGACGGAAGGCCGACCGCGGCATCTGGCGTTGTTCGGCCTACGCCGCATCGGCAAGACGCTCTTGCTGCTGGAGCACCTAACGCGGTTGGTGGAAGGGGCGCCATCCGGCGCTGTCCGGCCTGTGTATGTGGACATGGAGGAGTTGGTGACCTCGCCGGAGCTGTTCAGTCGCCGCTACGTGGGTTTGGTGACGTTCTGGGCCATAACCGGTGGGCAGGGCAATCGCGACAGCTTCTTGACACCCGCCGGCCTCCTAGGTGGGCCAGCCGCAGGCCTGCGTTGTGTCGCCCAAACGCTGGCGACCCTGGAGAGCGCGCGTGACGACCCGGCCCTGCAGGTCAGTGCTGCGCTCGATTTCCCCGAGAAGCTCGCCGCCGAACTGGACTGCTATCTCCTCCTGCTGCTTGATGAGTTTACGGAGCTGACGGTGCTCAGCAACTATCCGGCCGTGCGCCGGCCGGTGCAGTTGTTCCGGGCCGCGCTGCAGCGGCAGGGACGCCTGGGGTACGTCGTCGCGGCCTCGGCCATCAGCGCCATGCAGCACCTGGTCCAAGATGGCCAGTCACCGCTCTTTTTGCAGTTCGAATCGGTGGAAGTAGCGCGCTTCCCGCTCGATGCGACCCTGGCTCTCAGTGAGCGCATCCTGGGCGCGACGCCAGGGGCCGGCGCCGGCCGACGCCTGCACGAGTTGACCGGCGGCCACCCGTTCTATATTTACGCCGTCGCGTCACGGATGGGTGATCCGGCTACTGTGGCCAGCGCGTTGACCGCAGAGGATGCTGAACGCGCCTTCCTGCTGGAGACGCTGACGCGCGATGGCCGCATCTACAACTACTGCCGCTACCTGTACGACATCTCGTTGAGCCGGGCGCGCGGCTACGGCATTCTGAAAGCCATCCTCCAGACCCTGGCCGAAGAAGAAGGGCTGACCCTCACCGAGGTGGCCCGCCGGATTCGCAAGG
>CAZELR010000048.1:31630-33302 GCA_964513075.1 uncultured Anaerolineales bacterium | reverse complement strand
CTGCCGTCTTCCGCCGCTTTGCATTCCGATCGGCTCTATGTTACAATCCGCACGCATTTTTCAAGTGGGGCGTCCCGTTCCCTTTGCAATCCAACCTATCCATATTGCAGACCCTAAGGGTCTAGACGACCAAGGGTCTGAACGACCGTTTTAGTCTAGTCCTTGCGAGACCCTGAGCGTTGCCCAAAGGAGGGTAAACTGTGCTTGCGCAGTATGCATTTATCGGTGTCTTTGCGATCATCTGTTTCGCTCTGCCCATCCTCGGCCTTTTCGTGGCCTGGTTGATCCGCCCCAAGAAGCCTAACTCCGCCAAGAGCGCCACCTATGAATGCGGCCTGGAGACCATCGGCGATACGTGGGTGCAGTTTAAAGCCCAGTACTACCTCTACGCCTTGGTCTTCGTCGTGTTCGATGTCGAGGCGGTTTTCGTGTTTCCCTGGGCCGTTGCCTATAACAAGCTCGGCCTGTACGCGCTGGTCGAGATGGTGCTTTTCGTGGCCATCCTGTTGGGCGGCTTGTTTTACGCGTGGCGGACGAAGGCGCTGGACTGGCATTGATAAAAAACGGGACCATGGGGTGCCTGCATGGATTACATACGCGATTTTTTCATTAACTTTGCCCGTACTTGGACGACCTGGATCAGCGGTTTCCTGCCCGATTGGGCTGTGACGGTGGTGAACTACCTGGCGGTGGGCCTCATCCTCGTCATGATGCCGGTGGTGGCCACGTTGGCGTTTACCTGGATGGAGCGCAAGGTCATCGGCCGCTTCCAGAACCGCCTCGGCCCCAACCGGGTCGGCCCGTGGGGCATCTTCCAGGCCATCGCCGACGCGGTCAAGATGCTGGTCAAAGAGGACATCATTCCTGACCGGGCGGACAAGCCGGTCTTCAACCTGGCGCCGATCCTGATCTTTGTTGCCGCGGGGCTGCTGTGGGCGGTGGTGCCCTTTGGCCGCCGGATGATCGGGCAGGATCTCAACATCGGCGCGCTCTATGTGGTGGCTATCGGCTCCATCACCGCCCTGTCGTTCCTGATGGCCGGCTGGTCGTCCAACAACAAGTATGCGCTGTTGGGGGCGTTCCGCGCGGTGGCCCAGCTGCTCAGCTACGAGGTGCCGATGGTGCTGTCCATCGCCTCGGTGGTGCTGCTGGCGGGCACGATGAGGATGGGTCAGATCGTTGAGGGCCAGGTCGTGCCGTTCGGGCTGCTGCTGCCGGTGGCGGGCCTGGCCTATTTCCTGGCTGCCGCGGCCGAGGCCGGCCGCGCGCCGTTCGATCTGCTCGAGGCCGACTCAGAGCTGGTCGCGGGCTACATGATCGAATACAGCGGCCTGAAGTTCGGCTGGTTCTACATTGCGGAGTACGGCAATCTGTTTGCCGTATCGGCCATCACGACCACCCTGTTCCTGGGCGGCTGGCGCGGGCCGTTCGCGTCGGCTGTGCCGGCGCTGGGGCCGCTGTACTTCATCGCCAAGACCGTGGGCGTCATTTTCGTGATGATGTGGATTCGCGCGACGTGGCCGCGCTTCCGCATCGATCAGATCCTGGCCTTTGCCTGGAAGGTGCTGGTGCCGGCTACGCTGGCGAATCTGCTATGGGTGGCCGTGGTGTTGAAGCTGCCGGTGTCGACGCCCGTGCAGTGGCTCTTCTTGTTGGTCGGCAATGTGCTCAT
>CAZELR010000048.1:0-31530 GCA_964513075.1 uncultured Anaerolineales bacterium | reverse complement strand
TGCCGGTGTCGACGCCCGTGCAGTGGCTCTTCTTGTTGGTCGGCAATGTGCTCATCCTGTTGGTCGCGGCCACGTTGTTGGGCCGGGCGGCGAAGCGGCACGCGGCTCAGCACGCGGTGGCCTGATGCGAAGACCTTCGAGGTCTGCGAGACCTCGAAGGTCTGGCTGGGAGCAAGAGGTTATTATGGAACGAGTGGTCTTCATTCTTTTCAGCGCAGTCACCCTGGGCGCAGCGGTGGGTGTTGTCGCGGCCAGGAACCTGCTGCGCAGCGCGCTGTGGCTGGTCCTGGCCTTCTTCGGCATTGCGGGGATCTTCGTTTTGCTGCACGCCGAGTTTCTGGCGGTGGCCCAGGTGCTGGTCTACATCGGCGCGATCGCGACGCTGATGATTTTCGCCATCATGCTGAGCCGCAACGTCATGGATCCGGCGCAGGCCAGATATAACGACCAGTGGCGGCCGGTGCTGGGGGTCGCTGCGGTGCTGGCGGTGGTGTTGGCGGCGCTGGTCACCCGGATCAGCTGGCCGGTGGCGGCCGGCGAGGTTCCTGCAGATGCCATCCAGCGCCTGGGTGCGGACTTTGTCGGGCCTTATGTCGTTCCCTTCGAGGTTGCGTCGGTGCTGCTGGTCGCAGCCATGATCGGGGCGATCATCATCGCTCGCGAACGGGAGTAGTGTGCTGCTATGATTCCACTCACCTGGTATCTGGTTGTTGCTGCCCTGCTTTTTTGCATCGGCGTCTTCGGCGCGCTGGCCCGGCGCAACGCGGTCGGTGTCCTGATGGGCGTCGAGCTGATGCTGAATGCCGTCAACATTAACCTGGTCGCCTTCTGGCGTTATATCGCGGTGGGCGAGATGACCGGGCAGCTCTTCGCGATCTTCGTGATTACGGTGGCCGCAGCCGAAGCCGCGGTCGGCCTGGCGTTGATCATCGCCATCTACCGGCAGCGGAACACGGTGAGCGTGGAAGAGATCGATACGATGAAGGGATGATGCGTGTTGCGTGTTGCGTGTTGCGTGTTGCGTTTTCGCTACGTGGTTATTACGCACCACGCACTACGCACTACGCACCACGCACTACGCACTACGCACTACGCACTACGCACTACGCACCACGCACCACGCCTAGTGGGAGCTCATTCGTATGCATGAGACATCAGTTGTTCAACCTGCAATCTTTAGCCTGACGCCCATCCTGCCCTTCCTGCCGTTGGCGGCGTTCGTGCTCATCGTGCTGTGGGCGAACCGCAGCAAGAAGCTGAGCGCAGGATTGGCCCTGGGCGGCATCGGGCTGGCCTGGATCCTGGGCTGGGCCATCGCCTTCACCACCTTCGGCATCGAGAATTTCGGCGAGCACCCGTTCCGGGTCTTCCGAGACTGGCTGCCGACCGGGCGCACCTGGCAGGCCTTCGGCTTTGCTCTGGATCCCCTGTCGGCCGCGATGCTGTTCATGGTGCCCTTCGTCTGTTTGCTGATCTTCGTCTACGCCGTGGGCTACATGGGGGTGGGCAAGCCGGAGAGCGACCATGACGAGCGCGGGGCGCCGGCCGAGCCCGGGCACGTGGACCGGCTGGCCAGCCGCTTCTTTGCCTACATCGCCCTGTTCGCCACGGGCATGATCGGGTTCATCCTGGCCGATAACCTGATCCTGGCGCTGCTGTTTTGGGAGATCATGGGGCTGTGCTCGTACTTGTTGATCGGCTTCTGGTTCGCGCGCAAGTATCCCAACCCCAAGCAGATCACCCCGAAAGAGGCCGGGCTCAAGGCGTTCCTGACCACGCGCATCGGCGATTCGATCATGATGGCCGGCATGTTCCTGCTCTACGCGCAGACCAAGTCGCTGAGCTTTGCCGACATCTTTGCGCCGGCTATGCTGGAGCGCCTGGCGACGACCACGGTCAATCTGCCGCTGGTGGGCGCGACGCCGTGGGCCACGATCATCGCCATCCTGATCTTTTTCGGGGCCATCGGCAAGAGCGCGCAGTTCCCGCTGCACGTCTGGCTGCCCGACGCGATGGAAGGCCCGACCCCGGTCTCGGCGCTGATCCACGCGGCCACCATGGTGTCGGCGGGCGTCTACCTGGCCATCCGCACCTATCCGTTGATCGCCGCGGTGGAGCACGGCCCGGCGCTGCAGTTTGTCGCGTTCACCGGGGCGTTCACCGCCCTCTTCGCCGCCACCATCGCGCTGGCGCAGAACGACATCAAGAAGGTGCTGGCCTACTCGACGATCTCGCAGCTCGGCTACATGTTTGCCGCGTTGGGCATCGGCGCGTACGTGGCCGCCACCTTCCACCTGCTCACGCACGCGTTCTTCAAGGCGCTGCTGTTCCTCGGCTCGGGCAGCGTGATCCACGGGATGGAGCATGGGCACCATGGCGCGGGGGAGCACGGGAGCGGGGGCGCGGGGGAGCACGGGGAGCACGGGGCGGTCTTCGATCCGCAGGATATGCGCAACATGGGCGGGCTGTTCCGCAAGATGCCGCGGACGGCGTGGACCTTCATCATCGGCGGGTTGGCGTTGAGCGGGTTCCCGATCGTGACCGCGGGCTTCTGGAGCAAGGACGAGATTCTGTCCGATGCGTGGATCAACGGGCACACGGTGGTGTTCGTGGTGCTCGCCATCGCGGCGCTGCTGACGGCCTTCTACACGGCGCGGCAGATCGTGATGACCTTCTTCGGCAAGCCGCGCACCGAGGCGGCCCAGCACGCCAGCGAGCACGACAGCATCTTCCAGTGGATGACGATTCCGTTGATGGTGCTGGCGCTGTTTGCCGTCGTTGGCGGGTGGGTGGGCATTCCGAAGGAGTTCCCGGTGCTGGGCGCCCTGTCGACCAACCCGTTCCATCACTACATCGGCAGCCTGGCCGAGGCGCTGCACATCGAGGCCGCGGAACTGCCCTTCAACGCGGTGCCGCTGGGCACGTCGCTGCTGGTGGCGCTGGGCGGGCTGTTCCTGGGGTGGCTGGTCTATCGGCGCTACGCGGCCCGCGGGGTGCGGCCCGGTGAATCGGCCCTGGCGCGGCCCGACCCGATGGCGCGGCCGCTGGGTCCGCTCTATCCCGTGCTGCAGAACAAGTACTATTTCGATGAGTTGTATCATGCCGTCTTCATCAAGGGCGCGCAGCGGCTGGCGAGTGTGCTGTTCAAGTTCGATTCGAATATCATCGATGACACCATCGTGGATGGCGTCGGCTGGGTGGGCCGCAAGCTTTCGGAGATCGGCCACTGGTTCGATGCACACGTCGTCGACGGCGCGGTCAACGGCGCCGGCACGGTGGCGGATTGGTTCGGCGCCGCGCTGCGGACGATCCAGACCGGCAAGGCCCAGAACTACCTGCTGGTAGGGCTGGTGGCGGTGTCGGCATTGTTGGGGGCGTTCTTGCTGCTGCCCAGGTGATTGACTCCTGACGGAGGTTCGCGTTCATGACTAATTCCTTGCTGACTCTCATTACCTTCCTGCCCTTGCTCGGTGCGCTCCTGGTGCTGCTGCCCTGGGGCAAGTGGTTCAAGCTGGACAAGGCGCACGAGGAAGCGCTGATCAAGAACGGCGCGATCGTGTTCAGCTTGCTGCCGCTGGCGCTCGCCATCTTCTTGTGGTTCGCCTACAATAAGACGGCCGGCGGCTTCCAATTCGAAGTCAAGGCGCCCTGGATCACGGCCATCAACGTGGTCTATCACATGGGCGTCGACGGGTTGAGCGTGCCGCTGATCTTCCTGACCACGTTCCTGACGACGTTGGGGCTGTGGTACTCGGCGCGGGTGATCAAGACGCGGGTGCGGGAGTTCTTCTTCCTGTTTCTGCTGCTCGAAATGGGCATGACCGGCGTTTTCGTCTCCCTCGATCTGATCCTGTTCTATGTGTTCTGGGAGGTGGGCCTGGTGCCGATGTACTTCATGATCGGCATCTGGGGCCAGGCGAAGGACCGGCCGCAGTACTCGGCCATCAAGTTCTTCCTCTACACCCTGGCCGGCTCGGTGTTCATGCTGCTGGCGATCCTGGCGATCTACTTCACCACCGGCACATTCGACATCGTCGAGGCCGCCCGGCTGCATCCGTTTGCCGGGAATGTTCTCCTGTCCGGCCTGGCGTTCTTTGCCTTCTTTGTGGCGTTCGCCATCAAGGTGCCGAGCTGGCCGTTCCACACCTGGCTGCCCGACGCCCACACCGCAGCGCCCACGGCCGGCTCGGTGATCCTGGCCGGCGTGCTGCTGAAGCTGGGCGCCTACGGCATCCTGCGCATCGCCCTGCCGGTGTTCCCCGAGGCGGCCAAGCGCTACGCCCTGGTGATCGTGGCGCTGGGTGTGATCTCGATCGTGTATGGCGCGTTCGTGTCGATGGCGCAGTGGGACCTCAAACGGCTGATCGCGTATTCGTCGGTGAGCCACATGGGCTATGTGCTGCTGGGCGTGGGTGCGGCGGCCGCGGCGATCGGCCGGCCGGAGTGGATCGATGCCGGCGCGATGGCGCTGAACGGCGCGGCCATGCAGATGTTCACCCACGGCCTCAGCACCGGCGCCCTGTTCTTCCTGGTCGGCGTGATTTACGAGCGGGCGCACCTGCGTGACTTGAAGATGTTCGGCGGGTTCTCGGCCAAGATGCCCTATTACTACGGCCTTTTTGCCGTCACCGCGTTCACCTCGCTGGGCCTGCCCGGCCTGGCCGGCTTCTGGAGCGAGCTGTTCGTGTTCCGGGGCGCGTTTGAGATCGTGCCGATCTGGGCCGTCATCGGCATCCTGGGCCTGGTGCTCACCGCCGCCTACATCCTGTGGAAGATCGTGCAGTACGTCTTCCTGGGGCAGTATGATCCGCACAAGATCGCGCACTGGACCGACGTCGAGACCGGCGTCGAGTCGCACGAGCCCACGGACCTGGCCTTCTTCGAGAAGGTCACCCTGTGGCCGCTGGTGGCGTTAATGGTGTTCTTCGGCGTCTATCCCGCGCCGATCCTGAACTTCTTCAATACGACGTTCGTTGCGTTGATGAGTGCTTTTGCCGGCAAGTAAGCGCGGCTTCGGCGTGAGCTTAGCCGAACGATAGGTTACGGGAGGTCGATCCCTTGAACCTGAAAGACCTGACTTATCTCTTACCCGAGCTGGCGCTGCTGCTCGGCGCCGTTGTGGTCATCCTGCTCGACCTGGTCTGGCTCAAGGACGAGCGGGCCGCGGGGCGGCGCATGCAATGGCTGCCCGCGCTGGCGCTGGCGTTCCTGGCCGCGGCCGCGTTGGGCCTGCTGCCGGGGCTGAGGCTGACGGCGGCGACGCCCGTGGCGACCATGCTGGTGGCGGATCCCTTCGCGGTTTTCTTCAAGGCGCTGGCCATTGTGGGCGTGGCCCTGGTGATCCTGACCGCGGCGCCCTATCTGCGCGGCCGGACCCCCTACGCCGGTGAGTTTTACGGCTTGCTGCTGATCTCGGGCCTGGCCGTCTGCCTGGCCACCAGCGCCACGAACCTGGTGCTGATCTATTTGGGCATGGAGTTCCTGAGCATCACGAGCTATGTGCTGGCGGGCTATCTGCGCAAGGACAAGAAGTCGGGCGAGGCTGCGTTGAAGTACTTCCTGTACGGCTCCACGGCTTCGGCGGTGATGCTGTACGGGATGTCGCTGCTCTACGGCGCCACCGGCGCCACCGACCTGCACCAGGTGTCGCGCAGCCTGGCGGCCCAGGCGCCGGGGCAGCTGGCGCTGCTCACCACACCGGCGCTCATCCTGCTGCTGGCCGGCCTGGGGTTCAAGGCGAGTTTGGTGCCGTTCCACCAGTGGGCGCCGGACACCTACGAAGGCGCGCCCACCCCGGTGACGGCGTTCCTGTCGACCGTTTCCAAGGCGACGGGGTTCGCCATCCTGATGCGCGTCTTCATGACCGCGTTGGACCAGCGGACGGTGGTGGTGCAGTGGGTGGCGCTGCTGGTGGCCGTTTCAGTGGTCACGATGAGCTTGGGCAACCTGACCGCGCTGCGCCAGACCAACATCAAGCGGCTGCTGGCCTACTCGTCCATTGCGCAGGCGGGGTATATGCTGATCGGCGTGGTGGCAGTGCTTGCCGACCCGAGCCGGACCTTCACCGGCGTCAACGGCGTGCTGATCTACCTGTTGGCCTACGTGTTTACCAACGTGGGCGCGTTTGCAGTGGTCACCGCGATCGAGACCGCGACGGGGCAGGTCGAGGTGAAGGATTATGCCGGCCTGGTGCGCCGTTCGCCTTGGCTCGCCGTGCTGATGACGATCTTCCTGCTCTCGCTGACCGGCATTCCGCCCACCGGCGGCTTCCTGGGCAAGCTCTTTGTGTTCGGCGCTGCGGTGCAGAACCAGATGTGGATTCTGTTGGCCATTGCGGCCATCAATAGCGTCGTCGCGGCTTTTTACTATTTGAACATCGTGCGCTATATGTTCTTCACGCCTGCTGACGATGCGGCGCTATCAGCGCCGGCGCAGCCGGCAGCTGCACTGCCGGTCGCGCTGCCGCTGCGGATCGCGCTGGGGGTGACGGCGCTGATGACGGTGCTGCTGGGCCTGGCGCCCGGCCCGCTGATCGCCTGGGCTTCCGAGTCGGCTCGGCTGCTGCTGCTGGCGCTGCGCTGAGCGCGCGGCCGCCTCGGCTATCGTACAGAGGGTGTCCTGTTGCCTGAAGTTCGCCATCGAAGTGCCAAACGAAATCAAAAAACCCCGAGCCGGTTGGGCGTCTTCCTGAGACAGTATCGGTTCGAGATCATCTGGGCAGCCGTGGTTGCCCTCGGGGTGTTCCTGGTGTTCGAGCGGATGAACATCCGCCGCACCGTGCTGCAATGGTTGGGTGCGGTGGCTGCCGCGCTGCTGCACCGCGCCGGGCATGTGGGCGAAGCAGTCGCCGCCTTTCTGGCGCGCACCACCCTCTCCGATGCCGTCGGTTATGCGCTGATCCTGGGCGCGCTGGTGGCCCTGCTGCTGCGCGTGCGCTGGCGCCTGATGCGCAGCCCGCGGGCGACCGCGCTGCGCTGCCCGGCGTGCAGCGGCGAGATCCATCGGGTGCATCGCAGCCGCCTGGACCACGCGCTCAGCGGTTTTGTGCCCGTGCAGCGCTATCGCTGCGCCAACCGGGTGTGCCGCTGGGAGGGGCTGCGCGTCGTCGCGCCCAAAACCGCAGCCACTGATATCCGCGCCGCCGCCGAGAGCTGACCCGTGGCCGGCCCCGCGCATCTCTCTCGGCTGCTGGCAGAGCTGCCCGGTGTGATCGCCGTCACCGGCGCGGCGGACCCCCTCATCACCCGCATCGTGGCCGATTCGCGCCAGGTCGTCCCGGGCGCGCTGTTCGTGGCCTATCGGGGCGTCGATCTTGACAGTCACCGCTATCTGCCCGACGCGCTGCGGCGGGGCGCGGCCGCCGTCGTGGGCGAGCTGCCGGCGCCGGCCGATCCTGCGGTTCCCACCATCCAGGTGGCGGATGGCCGCGCGGCGCTGGCCTGGCTGAGCGCGATCTGGTGCGACCATCCCAGCCGCAGCATGGCCCTGGTGGGCATCACCGGCACCGACGGCAAGACGACCACGGCGACCGTTTTGCGCAGTATCTTGCAGGCTGCCGGCCGGCGGATCGGGCTGATCAGCACGGTGAGCGCCGTCATCGGGGATGTCGAGTACGACACCGGCCTGCATACCACCACGCCCGACGCGCCCGACGTGCAGGGTTACCTGGCCCGGATGCGCGCTGCCGGTACGGAGATCGCGGTGCTGGAGGCGACCTCGCACGGGCTGGCGCAGCACCGCGTCACCGGCTGCGCCTTCGACGTGGCCGTGGTCACCAACATCACGCACGAGCACCTGGATTTTCACGGCAGCTACGACGCATATCGCGCGGCCAAGGCGCAGTTGTTTCGGTCTTTGGGCGAGCAGGCCCCCGCCGTCTCCCCCAAACCCGGGTTCCCCCGGCTGCGCAAGACGGCCGTGCTGAACCGGGATGACAGCTCCTACGATTATCTGGCCGCCATCCCGGCGGAACGGACGATCACCTATGGGCTGGGCCGGGCAGAAACAGGGCGCGGTGCGGCTGCCCGGCACCTGACCGCGGTCAACATTCGCCACACGCCCACCGGCACCGAGTTCGACGTCACGGCCGACCCTCACCCCCTCGCCCCCTCTCCTTGTCACCTGGTCACCCCCCTGGTGGGTGACTTCAATGTGTATAACATCCTGGCGGCCGCGGGCGCCGCGCTGGCGTTGGGCAGCGCGGCGCAATCTGCGCTGCAGGCCGGCGTCGCCGCGGTGACGGGGGTGCCGGGGCGCATGGAGCGGATTGACCGGGGCCAGGATTTTACGGCGATCGTGGATTTCGCGCATACGCCCAACGCGCTGGGCCGGGCGCTCGAAACAGCGCGGGGGTTGGCGGGCGCGGGCGGCCGGGTGATTGTGGTGTTCGGCTCGGCGGGGCTGCGGGACCGCGCCAAGCGCGGGCTGATGGGCACTGCGGCCGCGGCTGGGGCGGATTTGACCGTCATCACGGCGGAGGATCCGCGCACCGAGGCGCTGGCGGAGATTATGGCGGAGACGGCGCAGGCGCTGGCCGCGGCCGGCCGCGCGGAGGGCCGCGACTTCGTGCGGATCGCGGACCGGCAGCGGGCGATCCTGCACGCGGTGCAGCAGGCCGGGCCGGGCGATGTGGTGCTGGTCTGCGGCAAGGGGCACGAGCAGTCGATGTGCTTCGGCGCGGTGGAGCATCCGTGGCGGGATCAGGCGGCGTTGGGGTGGGCGCTGGATACGCGCGAGGGCCGGGGTGCGGCCGAGCCGCCCTATGTGCTGCCGACGTGGGAGATTGATTAGGACGCAGATTGCCCTGATTGTCCTGATAATAGCACCGAGAGAAGGAGTTCGCATCCTCAGATGCGAACGGTCCAGCGCGGCGAACCCGCTCCGCGTTGTAACTGAGAATTGAATGACCCCAGGATGAAGACTCAGCGATCCGCCGGATCGCCTGATTGACCCGATAATGAATCATGCAAATCAGGTAAATCTGCGTCCCCTGCTTTAGTCGGGACGCAGATTTGACTTCCCGCGTTTGCAGAGTAGAATTAATGCAGTCAAAGCGTGAATCCACATTACCCAGCGCGTTAGAGGAGTGAGCGGGAGGCGACGCCTCCCAAGGATGCAACCTAAGGTCTATGGATACAGACACAAACCCTGGTAGTCAGCGCGAAGCCGGTCAACCGGACTCAGAGACGACCGGCAACATAAAACACAGCAGCGGCCGGCGCGGCGCCGGATCGCACGTCTGCTGGACATCCTCTGCACGGTTCCCCACCCGGGCCTGACCACTGGCCTCCGCTGGGCTGCCCTGCGCATGGGTGAGCCGGCGGCCCCAACCTGCTCCTGCTGTCATCTGTTTCGATCATCAACCCGGTCGCCAGGCCTTGGTCCTGTGCTTGCCGGGTGTAAAGTTTTGCGCGCAGATGCACGCAACCCCGCGCAGGAGCAGACGCCATGATCAAGATTTACAAGACGGGAGAGCAGGGCCTGGAGGCCCAGGAAGAGATCGGCAAGAACTGCTGGATCAATGTGATAGATCCGACGCCCGATGAGATGGCGCGGCTGCGCGAGCTGCAGATTCCTCCCGAATTCATCACGTATCCGCTGGACATGGATGAGCGCCCGCGCGTGGAGCGCGAGGATGGGTTCACCATGATCCTGCTGCGCGTGCCCTTTTTCCAGGGGCAGACCGTCGATGTGCCCTACACCACGATTCCGTTGGGCATCGTGATGGACGGCCAGTGGATCATGACGATCTGCCGCCATAACCATGACCTGCTCCAGGAAATGGCTGTGGGCCGGGTGCGCGGGCTGAGCACGGGCAAGCGGAATCGCTTCATCCTGCAACTGCTGTTGGCGGCGGCCAACCGCTACCTGATCTATCTGCGCGAGATCAACCGGACCGTGGACACCCTGGAGGATCAGCTCCAGATGTCGATGCAGAATCGGGAGCTGTTGAGCCTGCTGAAGTATCAGAAGAGCCTGGTGTACTTCACCACCGCACTGAAGGCCAACGAGTTGATGATGGAGCGGCTGCATCGGTCGGGCTTCTTCCGCACCTATCCCGACGATGAGGATCTGCTGGAAGACGTCATCACCGAGAACCAACAGGCCATCGAAATGACGAACATTGCGAGCAACATTCTCAGCTCGATGATGGATGCGTTTGCCTCGATCATTTCAAACAACGTGAACGTGGTGATGAAGTTCCTGGCCGCGGCGACCATCGTGGTGGCGCTGCCGACGCTGATTGCCAGCCTGTACGGCATGAACGTGGAAGGCCTGCCGTTCAGCGGCCAGCCGTGGGCGTTTGGCTATGTGGTGGCCCTGGCGCTGGGCGCGGCGCTGCTGGTCACGCGGCTGTTCATGAAGCGGAATTGGATCTGAGGAACGGAAAGCGGAAAGTGAATGGCGCGGAGTTCGCATCCTCAGATGCGAACGTGCGGCATCTGAGGATGCCGCACTCCTCGGATTGGCTCCTTAGCCTAGCACGGCGGCCAACGATCTCTCCAGATCGACCAACCGCTGTTGGACCAGCGCCAGCCCAGCGCGCGCGGCCTCTTGAAGCTCGGGGCGGGGATCGTTGGTGTGCGCGCGGTAGGCTTCGGCGGCCTGGCCCAAGGTCTGGCGCCAGGCGAACAGCGTGCTGGCGTCGGCTTGCGTCCAGTCCTCGGCGAACGCGCTGCTGGCCTGCAGGGAGGCGTTGAACGCGGCCAGGCGTGTTCGCTGCACGACGGGGTCGAGCGCCTGCTCGGCCTGGGGATGCGGCGGCAAGCGATAGATGACGCCGTCCGGCGCGTGAGTAAAGACCACCGGCGCGGCCCAGCTCCGGTCGCGGGGGTGCAGCACGGCCAGCATGCCCCGCGCATAGGCCGCCGCTACGTCCACCTGGCCGGCATCCTCTTCCAGGCACAGCCGCTTGTAGAACTCGCTCGTAAACAGCGCGCCGGCTTCATCGGCAATCGAGAATTGCATCGCGGTCACGGCCGGCACACCGTAGCGCACCATCTGCGGCGCCAGCCCCTGGAAGGCGCGGCTGTCGTCTACCACGCCGCTGCGACAGGAGTTCAGCACCACCAGCCGGATGCTCCGATAGTTGATCGCCAGCCGCGAGATCGCGCCGCTGTGCACCCAGTCCACGCTGCCGTCGGGTTTGTTGAGCCCCACGTAACCGCGGCCCTCGCTGAAGTCGCCGTGTCCGCTGAAGTGGATGATCTCGTAGTTGCCCATGAGCAGGGCATCGGCCAGGTCCGAGCGGGTCACGATGCCATCCAGGACGCTCACCCGCAGGATCGCGGGCATGGCCTCGGCCACCCGCTCGAGACTGCGGCGCTCCCGGGCCAGGTCCAGATCGGGGGCGGCCGGCAGCACGTGCAGCAGGTTGAGCGGCAGCCCCGTTTCCTGCTGCACGAGGCCGCCGAAATAGTTGGCCTGATCCAGGTAGCGCACCACCGGCGTGTCGGGCGAGACGGCAAAGGCGTGGTCGCGCTCTGGGTCGTGCAGCAGCTCCCAGGGCCAGGCGGCCAGCTCGCGGGCGTCGATGCTCAGCCGCAGCCGCAGGCCCTGCTGGCTGCGGTCGGCGCGGTCCCACGCCAGGCGCAGGTGGTTCTCGATGGGGCCGGCGGTCAGCCAGCGGAAGAGCGCCTCGCCCGCGGCGCGCAGCTCACCCTCCGCATCCGCCGGCTCGGCCGCGGCGGTCACTGCGGCCAGTCGCGCCTGCAGCTCGGCATCGGGCGCGCGCTGCAGCGCGGCAACCCGCCCCAGCTCGTCGCCCAGCGCGGTGACGAGGTAGCCGTCCTCCTGTGCGGCGGAGATGGTGAGGGTGAAGTCCTGGTAGCGCATGGCCTCGTTGCTGTCCGTCGTCTAATAATGTGGGTATGATTCTAGCACGGGCAGGCGCGGACGTCAAGAGTTGTCAACTTTGCGGAAAAGTTGGCAACTCTGGGCATAGAACAACGGATTGGCAGGATTTAACGGATGATTGCCGACGCTTGATCCACGTACTACATACTTCACCACGATGCGGGCTTCGAAAAGACGCCATCCGAGTCAGTCAGGGTCTCGGGGAACTGACTTTTTGCCAGAACCCCCTTACGAATGTGCTTAACGAACATCACGTGGGGGAGCATGGCCACGCTAGGGTGCTTATGAGGATTCAGCATGCCGACTGGCTTCCCCAGTTCTTTGGTCACGTACTGGATGGGCAGAAGCAGATCGGAGTCATTGGACACGACGACTGCCAGCTCGTAGTCGTTGCGAAATCCATCAATCAACAAGTGGGTTGCAAGGTTGACATCGGAACCCTTCTCCTCGGTTCTCAGCACCTTGGCGAAGCCGCTGGCAGGCGGGGCCAGGGGCAACGTGACCTCATGGGTCAAGAAGCTGCCCAGGACGATGTCGAGGTTCGGAAGCGTCCGCAGCGCACGCCAAAGAGTTTCTTGCCTCGTGCGAATATCGAGGTCGCCCGGCCGCGGATCGACCAATGCAGTGAAGTACGTGATCCGGTTGATCTGGTCACCCGGCAGAAGACACTGACACAGGGCGGCGAGGTTCAGCCAGCGGTAGGGTGTGCCCTTGACCGCTCCATAGTACAAGTTGAAGCCATCCACATAGACGTTGGTTTTCATCGCTGCTCACAGAAACACAGAAGCCGCCTCGCGGGCGAGACGGCTTCGCACCCCATCGCCGAAGCTACGGGGGGGACTTGGTTCTATTATCTCGCAATCGCTCGATTTTGTCAATACCGGATTTTACGCGCTCTACGGTTGGCTAACGCACCCACCCGCGCAAGGCCACGGCTTCGGCCACGCGCTGGACGCCGAGCATGCAGCCGGCCATTTCGTAGGAGATCTTGCGCGCCTGGGCGTAGTGGTGAACGGCGTGAAAAGCGCGGCTGATGTGGGCATCCAGCAGGGCTGCCACCTGCTCGCGCGGCCAGTAGAAGTTGGCGGCGTTCTGCACCTGCTCGAAGTAGCTCACGATGATGCCGCCGGCATTGCACAGGCAGTTGGGCGGGATGATCACGCCGTTGGCGGTCAGGATCTCTTCGGCCTCGTACGTGATGGGGCCGTTCGCCAGCCCGACGACCATTTTGGCCTGGATGCGCGGGGCGTTTTCGCGCGTGATCACGTGGTCCCAGAGGGCGGGGAAGAGCACGTCCACCGGCAGCTCCAGAAGCTCGGCATTCGTGATGACGTCGGCGTCCGGGAAGCCCTCCACCACGCGCTTGGGATGCTGCTGCACCCACGCCAGGAGCTTTGCAGGGGGGATCCCGTCGGGATTGTAGAGGCCGCCGCTGGGGTCGCTGACGGCAACGACCTTCAGCCCCAGCAGATCGCACCCCATTTGATGCGCGGCCTGGCCCACGTTGCCGTAGCCCTGGATGGCTGCCGTGGCCCCGTGCAGGTTCAGGCCCTGGAGCTTGGCGGCCTCGCGGGCGACGCAAATGCCGCCGCGGCCCGTGGCATCGCCGCGGCCCAGCGACCCGAACAGCACCACCGGCTTTCCGGCCACGACCCCCGGGGCGTGCCGGCCCATGATCGTCTCGTATTCGTCGAGCATCCAGGCCATCATCTGCGGCGTTGTGTAGACATCCGGCGACGGCACGTCTTGCTCCGGCCCGATGAAGCGCGCCGCGCCGCGCACGTAGCCGCGGCTCAGCCGTTCCAGCTCCCCCTTGGACAGCTCCCCCGGATCGCAGACCACGCCGCCCTTGCCGCCGCTGACCGGCAGGTCCGCCAGGGCCGTGGTGTAGGTGAGGCACATGGCCAGGTAGCGCACGGTGTCAATCGTCTCGTCGGGGTGGAAGCGGACGCCCCCTTTGGCCGGCCCGCGGGCGTCGTTGTGCTGCACGCGAAAGGCCTGGAAGGTGCGATAACTGCCGTCGTCCATGCGGACGGGGATGGTGAAGTGCAGCTCGCGCATGGGCACGCGCAGGAAGGCCCGCATCGCCGGCGAGAGACCGAGGGCCTCCGCGATCGCGTCGAAGTGCTGTTGGGCGTAGGCAAATGGGTTGAATTCGGGTGACATGCGACCTCCTTGAGGGCGCTGGCGCTGGGGGGCGGCCCTCCACGGCCGCATGTATCGCGCGGGGCCATTGGTCTATGCAGCCAGGGCATAGAGGCTGCGCCCTGCACCGTAATAGGAGTCGTAGACGTGCAGATACACCGCCTCGCACTTCTGTTTGAAAAGCTCGGGTGTGTAGGTGGGCGGCAGGCCGCGATCCAGCGCATCTTCGATGGCCAGCTTGACCGCGGCGCGGGCCTGCTGCTGCTTGCGCCAATCGAGCACGAACCGCTCGGCCTTGAGGGTTCTGAGTAATTCCTGCGCCACCCGCTTGACTTCGCGCTCCTCCGCCTTTGTCAGCCTGACCGCGGGCTTCGTCAGCAGGTCAAAGAGCGCCAACTCCTCCTCGCTCAGGTTCTCGGCGATGGAACGCTGCTCCTCGGCATCCAACCCACGGGCGAAGGCGACCAGGTTGGCGAAGAAGGCCTCGACGTTGGCCGCGCCGGCGTTGTACTCGTCGATCATCGCCTGGAACTGCTGCAGGTAGTCCATCCGGCTGTGGTTGAGGCGCACCATGCGCGCGAGTCTGACGTTGAGCGCGCCGCGCAGCTTCTCGGCCTCACTGCGCTTATGGCCCTGGGCGAACCGCCGCTGCAGCGCGTCGAGGTCTAGCTTACTCAGATCGAGCATGTGATCGGGCAGCGCCGCGCCCGGCTCCTGTACACTGGCCGTCACGGCGCGGATCACGTAGCCGTCCGGTTTGATCGATTCGTCCAGCAGGTCGTTGACCTCGCCCAGCACGCCGGAGATGTCCGGGACGGGGGCCAGCGCGCGAATCTTGTCGGCCAGGACCGCAAAGAGGGCGCGCTGCGCGTTATATTGGTTCGCCGCCGGGTCGGGCAGGATGGCGCGGTAGAGCCGGGCCACATCGGCGGCCAGGGCGAGATAGCGCAGCTTCGCTGCGTCGTTGGCGATGAGCGCCTCCACCGCGTCATCGAGCCGTGCGATGCGCTGGAACTCGTCCGGCGCGGCCCGTATGGCGGCCAGGTCGGCGCCCATGCCGATGCAGTGTCCGGTCGCCGTGCCGATGGCCTGGCCGAGCTGCGTCACCAGCGCGGCCTTGGCCTGCACGGGCAGATCGCCCGGCGCCACGCCGCCGCCCGCGACCGAGCCGTAGATCGCCAGCGCGGCCTGCAGGTTGCGGAAGACGCCGATGTAGTCCACGATCAGCCCGTTCACCTTGTCGCCGAAGACGCGGTTGGCGCGGGCGATGGTCTGCATCAGGGTGTGGTTGCGCATCGGCTTGTCGAGGTAGATGGTCGAGCAGGCCGGCGCGTCGAACCCGGTCATCCACATGGCGCAGACGAACACCAGGCGGAACGGATCGTCCGGGTCCTTGAATTTCGTCGCCAGGTCCTCTTTGACCATGCGCACCCGGTGGGGCCGGATGTCGAGCCCCAGCTCGGTCATGTCCTCGATTTCGTTCTGGCCCTGCGAGACGACCACGGCCATGTCGGTGGCCTGCAGCGTGGCGATTTGCGCGGCGAGGTCGGGCCGGGCCATCGGGTCGCAGGTTCCCAAACGGGCCTCCAGCTCGGCAAGGCGCTTCCCCCAGGCCGCCCTGACCTTGTCATACATGCGCACCGCGGTGGCCTTATCCACGCAGACCACCATCGCCTTGCCGTTGAACCCGCGGCCGGCGAAGTGCGCGGCGATGTCGGCCGCGATCGCGTCCAGCCGCTCGGCGCGGGTGATCAGGTGGTACTCGCGCGTGAACTCGCGCTCCAGCCGGGCCTCCTGCGCCTCGTCCAGCTCGGCGTCTTCGAGCACGGCTGCCATGTCGGCGTTGAGGTTGGGGTTGGCCAGTTGCAGCTCGGGGATGCGGTTTTCGTAGTAGAGCGGCACCGTGGCATGGTCGTCCACCGACTGCTTGAAGTTGTAGATGCTGACGTAGTCGCCGAAGACCGCGCGCGTCTTTTCTTCGCCGGCCATGAGCGGGGTGCCGGTGAAGCCGATGAACGCGGCATTGGGCAGCGCGTTGCGCATGTTGAGCGCGAAGACGTCGTACTGGCTGCGGTGCGCCTCGTCGGTGATGACGATGACATCGGGCCGGTCGGAGAGCTCCGGGTAGGTCTCGCCGCGCTCGGTGTGGAACTTCTGGATCAGGGTGAAGACGTAGCGGTGATCCTCGCGCAGGAGCTGGCGCAGGTGCTCGCCGCCGCCGGCCCGGACGCGGTCTTCCGGCTCCGTGACCGCGCCCGCATTGGCGAAGTTGCGGTAAATCTGCTGGTCGAGTTCCTGGCGGTCGGTGACGATCACGAAGGTCCAGTTGCCCGGCAGCTTGCGCAGCACCTTCTGGGCGAAGAAGATCATCGAATAGCTTTTGCCGCTGCCCTGGGTGTGCCAGAAAACACCCAGGCGGCCCTCACCCCCGGCCCCTCTCCCGTGCGCGGGCGAGGGGTGAGTCTCATCCCCGGTCCCTGTTCCAGGTCTGGGCGAGGGGGGAGCGTGGACGGCAGCAAAGGCGTTGTTGACGCCGAGATACTGGTGGTTTTTGGCGATCAGCTTGATCGTGCCCCCGCGCTCCTCCACGAACAGGGTGAAATTCTCGGCCAGGTCGAGCAGCCGCGCCGGATCGCACACGCCGCGGAGCATGGTCTCCAGCGAGACGACCCCCTGCTCCCCTTCGCTGTCGATCTTCTTCCAGTCGTTGAAGTGCTCCCACCGGGACGAGAGCGTGCCGATCTTGCTGGCGCTGCCGTTGGAGAGGATGATGAACGCGTTGTAGGGGAAGAGCTGCGGGATGGCGGTCTTGTAGTCGCGCAGGTTATCCTGGTACGCGTGCTCCAGCCGGCGGTGCGACGCCTTCAGCTCGACGAAGACCAGCGGCAGGCCGTTGACGAAGCCGACCAGGTCGGCGCGGCGCCGGTAGATCTCGCCGGTGATCCAGAACTGCGAGGCCAGGAAGAAGTCGTTGCGGTCGGGGTGGTCCCAGTCGAGGACGCGGACGGTGAGGATTTGTTCGTCGCCGTCTTGGTCCCCGCTGATGGTCTGTGCGGATTTTTCAGCGTGGTGCGTGGTGCGTGGTGCGTGAAGGGAAATGTTGACCTTGACGCCGTCGCGCAGGAGGTCGTAGAGCTCGCGGTTGGCCTGCACCGGGCTGAGCGCGCTGCGGTCGCGGCAGAGCTCCTCGACGGCCGATGCCAGCGCGGCGGGCGGCAGGCCGGGGTTGAGCCGCGCCAGCGCCGTGGCCAGCCGGGGGCGCAGCACGACCTCGGCCGGGGTCTCGCGGCCCAGGATGGGGCAGCCCGGCCCCGCGGTCGCGCCGTCGCCGAAGACCTCATCGAAGCAGTTGGCGGTCTCCCAGCCCAACTGTTTGAAGAGGGCGATGGCTGGACGTTCGACCAGGGCGTCTTCGGAGTAGGGATTGGTCATAGCAGTATTGCCGATAATGCACCGATGTATTGCCGATAACCTGCCGATAAAGGCTATTCTACCACAAGTTCACCACTGCGTGATGTGGAATTACTGAGATAAGAGCTTCCACAACAGAAACAGACCAACGACCGCCCCCACGATAAGAATGATGATTCCCTCCAGGCAACCTTCACCCAAGCCAACAGGTGTCGGCCCGTCAGTCGGTTTTGGCGGGGCCTTGGTAGCGCGGAAGAAGCTCAGGACAAGGTCCCAGGCATAGATAAAAATCCGAACCACAACGCCGCCCACCGTAATCGTGACTAAGCACGCAACGAAACCGGCGCGATAGCTGGACTCGTTGAAAAAACGTTCCCCCATCGTGCCGACAGCGTTCCAGAACCAGTCACCGGCCGAATTGAGCAATTCCTGGACGGTTTCCATACTGATCCTCTACCAGCGACCTCGGATTTGACAACGAGAACACTTGTTCTTATACTTACTAACACAAGTCGCCGAGCATTGGGCCACCGAGCCTCGACTGAGCGAACTCGGTCACTGAACTGAGAAGGACGAAATGAGCAGCAATCAACTTCTCGATCCCACCAACATTCTAATCCTTCCCGCCAACATCATCGGCGACTATCGCTATGCCGATTGGCAGGGAGCGGCAGAAACAGGCGGCCTGCTCGGAGTCGCCGCTGAGGCCTTCCAAGCGACCATTGGCACTAACACCGCACCGTTCTTCGTGCCCTGCGACTCAACGTGGAAGATCAACGACATCCAGGCGCTCCTCCTGCGCTACGGCATCAAGCTGTGGGGCGTCGGCTACTGGAACAACGAGCTCTTCTTCCGCGTGAAGGGCCGCCAGGCCCACTGGGCGCAGTACGTGCTGCTGCGCGCGGGCGTTCCGCTGCTGCATGGCTTGTTGGGTGGCTCGCGCGCGATTCCCGGTTACAACCAGCCCGCCGAGCCCGAACCCCCTCGCCGCGGTGACCTGCTCGGCGGGCTGTTGGATTGGGTCGGGCGCTGGCTCGGTTAACAACGTTAGTGATCATCTTTCAAGTTTGTTCTATTGACATTGGCTGCTAAGAGTTATATAGTGCTCTTAGGCTCGTCTGCCATGTGCAGAAAGAGATCTTTCGCCGTCCTGCATCCGCGAGGCGGCGATTGCATTTTATTCCTCTCCCGCCACCAACCGGGGCAGCAACAGAGCGCTCCACCTTCGCGCCAATGAATGCGATCAGCCAACTCCGAGAAGTCGATCGAGCCAAGTCCAGTTGATGAACCAGCTTGCCATAAGGAAGGCCAGAAAACTCGCAATGATATAGGATACGATCTGAGACGCCGTCGAGCCAAGTGCGCTCTTGTCAAACAGGGAGCGGACATAGATCGCCACGACCGCCCAGGAGGCGCACGTCAGCGCGATGACCAGGATCACGCGCTGGAAGGGAATCGCATTGAGATCTGCATAGATGATTGCCCCCAGGACGACTATCAGGATCACCGCAACGAGCGTGTAGCCGAACTGCATCTTGTCCTGTAACGTGGAGAACGAGAGATTCAGGTTGGCATCGAATCGAGATTGGCGGGGCTGCCAGCCGTTGCTGCGGAAAGGCGCTGCAAGACCGTTGAGCACCCGCGCAACAAAGTCGCGCAGATCGCGAAAGGCGATGGCGATTCTGTATTTGGCGGAGGGGCGTGCCACGCGCCAGACAGGCGCCACGTGAATGATTTTCGATGGCTGAGAAGTTAACTTGAGGACGCGATCGGCCCCGTCAGAGACTGCTGCGCAGCGGAGGCACCACACGGCGCCCGTCGATAAGTGCCGTCCAATGCACTCGGAGCAGATAGATTTTCCGCATACGATGCAGCGCTCGAACGGTCCAAGATGCGGATGCGCATGAATCGAGTCCTTAAGATAGCATTGGCTCATACTGACCTCCAATAGCATTACCGAAATAGAACAGCGAATCACCGATTTACCGAATCTACAGCATGATGCTGTTAGTGCGCAAGTCGGATTCGATCAATCCGGCCGATTCGTTGTTCTATCCTGCATCCACCCCCACCTCCCCCGCCACCAGCCGCGGCAGCAGCAGGTCGCGCGTCCGGCGGAGGTTGGCGTTCTTATCAGCCAGGAGTTGCACCATGCGAAACAGCGGAGAGACGAGCCTGGCGAACGCGTCCAAGGTCTTCCGGTCAGGGTGGGCAAACAGAAACTTGTCAAAGCACGCTTCCTGTACCCTCTGTCTACCGCTGGCCCCTGACATGCTTTTGATTGCGTTATCCCGAAAGGTGTCCGATCGGGCCAATAGATAGACGAACTCGGGGCATAATGTTCGAGATCGCAAGACGATGAACTCTGTTGACCCGCAGGCCACAGCATCGTCGGTCGGAAGGAACTGAACGAATGCTGTCTTGCCATTCTCCAGACACGGCGTAATTCGTGCGAAGAGTGTATCCCCATTCTTGTACTTCGCGCCGCTGTTGCCCGTCCGATATTCGATTCCGGTGATTAGCATTGTGTTGGTAGAAATGCCGTTCATCATAACGAATGGCTTCTCACCGTCTGCCGGGACTTTGGTCGATGGGTTCACGTCAATTGCATCCGTGGTCTTTACTACCTCCCACCCCTCCGGCACGACCCCCACCGCCGACTCGACCATCCGCGCGCGCTCGTGACCCGGAAAGCGGAAGCGCACGAACCACTCGCGATACAGCCCGGCCGCCATCTCTTCCAGGAGCGCGATGCGCCGGGTGTTGACTTCGATCAGGTCGTCGTAGGCGGAGAGGATCGCGGCGATTCTGCGCTGGGTGGGGAGGGGTGGGAGGGGTAGGCTGATGCGTCTCAGGTTCTCTTGCGTAAGCTTTGGTTGCGCAGCGCCGGTGATGTACCCCGAGATATTTGCTTGGTGGAACCACGCCTTGATAAAGTAATCGTCTGCGAGGTCTGGAATGGCTCGGATTATATGGGCATGGTTGTTGACCCAGAAATCGCCTGATGCAAAGAAAGCTACCGGCAGCTTCCTGCTGTTCAGATTCTCGCCATCTTCAGCAACTAGCAAGTATCTACCGCTGAACAAGAACCCATCAATATGATCGATGATGCCAGACGCGCCGTAGTATGGATATGGCCCCTGTCTAGTCTTGCGCTCTTGATTACTTAATGGGACGCGCCGATGGTCAAATAACTGAACTATTTCGCCGATCGTCGTCTCCCGCCAAGTCGTATCCATGAGCTATGCAGCCTCCAACAACCCCACCACATTCTCCCCGATCCGCTCCTCCAGCTCGCGCGCCTCGACGTTCAGCACCTCCAGTTCCTCGTTCAGCGCCTCCAACTGCTCGCGCCAGTCGCCATCGTCGTCGGCGCGCTCGGCCACGCCCACGTAGCGGCCGGGGTTCAGGCTCCAGCCCTGGGCTTCGATCTCGGCGCGGGTGGCGACTTTGCAGAGGCCCGGAATATCAACGTACTGCGTAT
Source organism: uncultured Anaerolineales bacterium (assembly GCA_964513075.1). Lineage (GTDB taxonomy): Bacteria > Chloroflexota > Anaerolineae > CG2-30-64-16 > CG2-30-64-16 > DAOUBP01. Next base: position 10,634 of record CAZELR010000048.1, on the reverse strand, counting down.
TGCGTATTGCGTGTTCGGCGGCGGCCTGTTGGATCGGGGTGAGGTTCAGGCCGGCGGGGTCGAAGACGTAGCCGTTCAGGGTTTCGCCGCGGTAGAGGCGGACCAGGGCGGCCAGGAAGGCGATCTGTTCCGGGGTGAACTCGCGGTGCGCGCGGTCCACCTGCCGGAAAATGTGCCGGGCGTCGAGAAAAAGCACCGTGCCGGCCCTCTCCCCTGCTCCCTTTCTCCCCTGCTCCCCCGCCCCCTTCCCCCGGTCCAGGAACCACAGCGTACACGGCAGCGTGACGGTGTAGAAGAAGTTCGAGCCGACCGCGACCATCACATCCACCGCGCCCGCTTCGATCAGCTTGCGGCGGATCTCCAGCTCGGAGCCGCGCGCATCGGCCGCGGAGTTGGCCATCACGAAGCCGGCCCGGCCGGTGGCGTTCAGGCTGCTGAAGAAGAGCTGGATCCACAGGTAGTTGGCGTTGTCGGTCTTGGGCAGGCCGAAGGGGAAGCGCGGATCGTCGGCCAGGCGCTCCTTGTCCACCTTATCCACGTTGAACGGCGGGTTCGCCATGACGAAGTCGAACTTGCCGCGGGCGTTGTGCGGGTCCTCGTAGTACGAGTTGCCCTGGTCGATGTCTCCTTCCAGCCCGTTCACCGCCAGGTTCATGCGGCACAGGCGGACGGTCTCGGCGACTTTTTCCTGGCCGAAGATGCTGAGGGTGCGGCCGGGCTCGCCGTTGGCCCCGCCGGTGGCGCTGCGACGGTGCTCGGCCACGAAGCGGGCGCTCTGCACGAACATGCCGCCCGACCCGCAGGCGGGGTCGAAGATCCGCCCCTGGAACGGTTCGATGATCTCGACGATCAGCTTGACGATGGAGGTGGGGGTGAAGAACTCGCCGCCCTTCTGCCCCTCGCTCATGGCGAACTTGCCCAGGAAGTACTCGTAGATCTTGCCGAACGCGTCCCCCTCGATGTCCATGGGCACCGAGTTGAAGTTCTTGAGCAGGGCGAACAGGGTCCGGCCGTCCAGCCGGTTATAGGTCTTGGGGAGGACGTCCTTCAACGCCTCGTTCTCGGCCTCGATGGCGCGCATCGCGTCGTTGATCGCCTGGCCGATGTCGGCCCCTTCGGGGGTTGCCAGCAGCCGGCTAAAGCGGGCCGCGTCCGGCAGATAGAGCACCCCGCGCGCCTGGTAGTCGATCTTGCCGATCGTGCGGCGGCCGGTGCTTTTGCCGGCCAGTTCGCGCTCGGCGACCGTGAACTTGTGGTCGGCGTAGCGCAGGAAGATCAGGCCCAGGACGGGGACGGAGTACTCGGAGGATTTGAGCTTGGAGTTGGCGCGCAGTTCGTCGGCCGCGTCCCAAAGGCGTCTTTCGATGTCGGTGGTGTTGGCTGGCATGGGCATCCTTCGCGAAGCCGGATCGGCAAATCCGAAGCGCTTTGATTATATCCACGCCTCGTGAAATATGCAACTGGTTTTGCGCGTGTGGAATGTAGTTTGGCCTGTGCCAGCCTATGGTTTCAACCGCAGGCTACGCGCCCTGCTGAATTCCTGTACAAATCCGCAATGCAGTTGCGCATTTGTACAACTGGAGCGCATCCCCGATTAGCGCGTGTTTGCCTAGGGTTGCCAACTTTGCGGAAAAGTTGGCAACCCTGAGCATTTTCGCTATGCGACCAACTCGTACCCGCCGTCGATGACGAGGGTTTGGCCGACGATCATGGCGGCGTCGTCGGTGCAGAGCCAGGCGACGAGTTTTGCGACTTCGGCGGGGGTGACGAGGCGGCCGGCGGGGGTGCGGCGCAGGCCTTCCTTCAGGATGGCGTCTTTGCTGGGGAAGAAGTCCAACGCTTCGGTCTCCACCACGCCGGGGCTGATCGCGTTGCAGATGATGCCCTGGGGGGCCAGCTCGACGGCCAGGTAGCGGATCAGCGCTTCGATGGCGGCTTTGCTGACGCCGACGAAGCTGTACTCGGGCAGGACGCGGCGGGAGCCGATGCTGGTGATGCCGATGATGCGGCCCCAATGATGCTTTGTCATGTGCTCGGCCGCGGCCTGCGCACCGAAGAGCAGGGAGCGGGCGTTGACGTTGAGGGTCCATTCCCAGCCCTTGGGCTGTTGTTCGCGGATGGGCTTGAGCACGCCCGAGGCGGCGTTGCCCACGAAGATGTCGACGCTCCCGAAGGCTTCGGCGGCCTCGGCCACCAGCCGCTGCACCCCTTCCACCTCGCCCACGTGCGCTTTGACGACAATCGCCTGGCCGCCGGCCGCCAGCACGTCGGCGGCGGTCTGGTCGGCCTGGGCTTTGTGGCGGAAGTAGTTGATCGCGACCGCCGCGCCGTGGCGCGCCAGCTCCAGCGCGATGGCCCGGCCGATGCCGCGGCCGCTGCCGGTGATGACGGCGGTTTTGCCGCGGAGGATGTCGTGTGAGGTCATTTTGTCCCCCTTGAGAGTTGCCAACTAGTGTGACGAGATTCTTCGCTGGCGTCCTGCTGCAGCGGGAGTTGAGCCGCCAACCCGCTCAGAATGACAGCGTGACGGGATCCTTCGACTGCGCACTGCGGTGCTCCGCTCAGGATGCTCCGCTTGGTTTTTATGGGTCGTGGCTCCGCTGCCTAAAATATGTCGTCGTCAGCGGACTCGAGCCTTCAGGCGGTCTGATGCTCAAACAGAGAAACCGGCTAAAGCCTCGAGTCCGGTCTCGCGCCATGTTTTTGCTCGGGCGCATCCCGCCGCGGCGGGATGGGTAGCTCAGAATGACAGCGTGGCGGGATCCTTCGACTCCGCACTGCGGTGCTCCGCTCAGGATGACTGGCAATCGCAAATCGCAAATCGCAAATCAAAAATCCCCTAGTCCCCTACCAGCGCGCGCAGGAAGAAGAGCAGATTTGCCGGCCGTTCGGCCAGGCGGCGCATGAAGTAGGGGTACCAGTGGGTGCCGTAGGGCACGTAGACGCGCACGCGGTAGCCCTGCTGCACCAGGCCGGCTTGCAGCTCGCGGCGGATGCCGTAGAGCATCTGGAACTCGAAGTCGGTGGGCGGGATGCCCTGCCGGTGGGCGTAGGCGCGCGCGAAGTTAATGACTTCTTCGTCGTGCGAGGCGATGCCGACGTAGGCGCCCCTGGCGCGGGCCTCGGGCGATAGGCAGGTGCGGGCCAGGCTGTTGTAGGCCTGGGTCACGCGCGGCCGTTCGCGGTAGGCGATGGCGGCCGGCTCGTCGTAGGCGCCCTTGCACAGGCGGAAGTGGCCGATGCCCTCGCGAATCAGCGCGTCCACGTCGGCCTGGGTGCGATGGAGCGCGGCCTGCACGACGACGCCCACGTTGCCGTGGTGTTGGCGCAGCCGGCGGTAGAGGGCGAGGGTGCGCTCGGTGTAGGGCGAGCCTTCCATGTCGATGCGCACGAAGCTGCCCAACTCGGCGGCGCGGGCCACGATGCGGCTGACGTTGGCGAAGCAGAAGTCGTCGCCCAGGTCGAGGCCCATCTGGGTGAGCTTCACGGAGACGTTGGAGCTTGCCTTGGCCAGGTAGAGCGCGTCGAGGGCCCCCAGGTAATCGTCTGCGGCCGCCAGCGCCTCGGCTTCGCTGGCGACGTTTTCGCCCAGGTGGTCGAGGGTGGCCAGCATGCCCTGGTCGTTCAGGCTCTTGACCGCCGCGAGGGCTTCGTCGAGCGTCTCGCCGGCCACGAAGCGCCGCGCCATGCGCCGGGAGATCGGGACGCGCACGATGAGGTTCTGGAGCGTTTTGTTTTTGGAGAGTGCGATGAGGGCGGTGCGCATAATGGGCATCGGGCAACTCCTTAGTGGGCGTCTGTTTTTTTGAGGACGCTGATTTTCCTGATTCTCATGATTCTGGTAGCTTCAGGCTTCGGCAGAGACCTGGACGAAGATGAAGAACAAGAAATCAGGTAAATAAGGCAAATCGGCGTCCTGTTTTTTCGGGCTAGACTTCCAGCACGAGCGGCAGCACCAACGGGCGGCGGCCGGTGCGGTTGTAGCAGTATTGGCTCAGCACGTCCTTGATCTTGTTGCGCGCGGACGACGCGGCGCCGGGGGCGCGCAGCACCTGCCACATGCGCTCCTTGGCGCCTTCCAGCAGCTCATCGGCCTCGGCGACGTAGACGAAGCCGCGGGTGAGGATCTCGGGCTCGACGACCACCTCGCCGGTGGCGCGGTCGATTGCGACCATGGCCACCAGGAAGCCGTCGTTGGCCAGGTGCTTGCGGTCGCGCAGGACGGCCGCGCCGATCTCGCCGACGCTCAGGCCGTCGACCAGCACGTGGCCGTTGCCGATCTCCGCGCCGATCTGCAGGCGGTCGGGCCAGACCTCGATCACGCGGCCGCTTTCGACGATCACCATGTTCTGCGCGGGCACGCCCATCGCGCGGGCAAGGCGGGCGTGCAGCACCAGGTGGCGGTACTCGCCGTGCATCGGCACGAAGAACTTGGGCCGGGTCAGCGACAGCATCAGCTTCAGGTCCTCCTGGCTGCCGTGGCCCGAAACGTGGACATCCGCCAGGTCCGAGTAGATGACATCCGCGCCCAGGCGGAAGAGGTCGTCGATGATGCGGTTGACCAGCTCCTCGTTGCCGGGGATCGGCGTGGCCGAGAGCACCACGGTGTCGGACGGCATGATCTGGAGCTGGGCGTGTTCGTTGGTGGCCAGCCGCGCCAGCACCGCGCTGGGCTCGCCCTGGCTGCCGGTGCAGACGATCACGACCTTCTCGGGGGGCAGGCTGTTCATCTCGGACGTGCTGAGCAGTTCATCGTGGGCGATGGTCAGGAAGCCCAGGTTGATGGCCATGCGCACGTTGTTGATCATGCTGCGGCCGATCACGCCGATGCGGCGGCCATGCCGCGTGGCCAGATCGTACACCTGCTGGACGCGCGAGATGTTGGAGGCGAAGGTGGCCAGGATGATGCGGCCGGGCGCGCTGACCATGACCTGCTCCAGGCTGCCGTTGATGCTTTGCTCCGACGGGGTGAAGCCGGGGGTGTCGGCGTTGGTCGAGTCGGACATCAGCAAGAGGACGCCCCGATCGCCGAAGGCCCGCAGCCGCTCGATGTCGGTCAGCTTGCCGTCCACCGGGTGCGGATCGAATTTGAAGTCGGTGGCGTGCACCACGTCGCCGATGGGGGTGTGCACCACCACGCCGATCGCGTCGGGGATGCTGTGGCAGATGTGGAAGAATTCCACCGTGAAGCAGCCGAACGTCAACCGGTCGTCGGCCGTGATGGTGTGGAGCTCGCTGTCGGCCAGCAGCCCGGCTTCCTTCAGCTTGACCTCGGCCAGGCCGCGCGTGAGTGCGGTGGCGTAGACCGGTGCGTCCAGGTAACGCAGCAGGTAGGGCAAAGCGCCGATGTGGTCTTCGTGGCCGTGGGTCAGCACGACCGCCTGCACCCGATCCGCGCGCGAGGTCAGGTAGGTGATGTCGGGGTAGACCAGGTCGATGCCGAGCATGTCGTTTTCGGGGAACATCAGGCCGGCGTCGATCACCAGGATGTCGTCGCCGCATTCCAATGCCATCATGTTCTTGCCGATTTCGCCGAAGCCCCCCAGGGGAATGATGCGAAGCGGTGCTTCTGTCAAATGGTGCCTCCTGGCCCGAAAGTGGGACGCAGATTTCGCTGATTTACATGATTCCTTGCTCGCGCCGGATTGCCAAATCCGATGTCCGTGATTCCCTGCTCGCGCCGGATTGCCAAATCCGGCGCCCAGCAACCTGCTCGAAGCCTGGATTGCCAAATCCAGGCTGAGCGGTTTCGCTGAGCGGTTCCCTGGCGACAAACCCCAACAGTACAGGAAACCAGGTCTGGCCCCTACACCGCGAAGCAGCGCGCTAGTTTGCTCGATGCATCCTGCCGGGCGTCGGCCAGGCGCGCCACCAGGGCGGGATCGTCCAGCCGGGGCGTGGTCATGATCAGCGCGGTCTCGCCGTCGCGGTAATAGGCTACGCGTTCGCCGGCGGTCTGGAAGCCGAGCTTGTCGTAAAGTGTGATGGCCGGTGCATTGCCGGCGCGCACTTCGAGCGTGACGGTCAGCGCGCCGCGCGCTTGGGCGGCATCCATCAGCGCGAGCATCAGCCATTGGCCCAGCCCGCAGCCGCGATAGTCGGGGTGCGAGGCGACGGTGGCAATGTGCGCCTCGTCCACCATCAGCCAGAAGCCGCCCCAGCCCAGGATCGGCGCGTACGGCCGCGCGTCCGCCGATGCGGCCGCCGCAACGGCGGACGCATCGGCTGCGGGCGCGGCCGCCACGGCCTGCCAGTCGCCGGTCATCCAGCCGTCGGCCGTGACGATCGCGGGCGCAGCCTCAGCCGGCCGCACCGCCAGGTAGGTGGCCAGGTCGTTCTTGGTCAGGTCCGACAAATACATGCGCCGCGTCCACGGCTCGGTGAAGATCAGGCGCTCGAGGGGCATGACGGCGTCCAGGTCGTCGGGGGTCAACGGTGTGATGATGGGGAGGGCCACGATGCTATGCTCCTGATCCGGCTGCAGCCGGCTGTACGCCGTCGGGCTGCTGGCCATAGAGCGGGCTGAGGCTGGCGGCGTCGTCAGCTTCGCCGGCGAGGATTCTGTGCCAGGCCAGCTCGGCCAGGCAGCCGGGCCGGCGCAGCGCCAGGCTGGGCGGCAGGAAGTGCGCGCACCCCGGGTCCGCAATGCGCGCCAGGGCGTCCCGGTCGGCCGGCGACACCTCACCCACGAACAGGGTGGGGCGCGTCGTCTGCGCCGCGATGGCGGCGACCGTTGCCAGGGCGACCGGCGCCTGCGCGCGCCACTCGTGAGTGGGCCATTCACAAGTGGCGCCGTCCGGCCCGGTCGCGTAGAGCGCCCAAAAGACGCGGCCGCGGCCCGCGGGGATCAGCGCGGCGGCCGGCAGCGGCTGGTGCTGGTGGGGGTAGGCGGTGAAATCGAGCGTGGGCACGCCGACCAGCTTCAGCCCATGCGCCAGGGCGAGCCCTTTGGCGGCGGCCAGGCCGACCCTGAGCCCGGTGAACGAGCCCGGTCCCAGCGCCACCCCGACCGCGGTCAGGTCGCGGGCCGCCAGTCCCGCCTGGGCCAGCAGGTGGTCGACGGCGGGCAGCAGCTCTTCGGTGTGGCGGTTGGCCGAGTGCCAGGTGGTTTCCGCGAGCAGGCCGCGCTCGCTGCTGTAAAGCGCGATGCCGGCCTGGCGGGTCGAGGTGTCCAATGCAAGCAGCATGCTATCCTAATGCGCCAGCGCGCTGGTGTGCAGCAGGGCGCGGGCGCGGGCGCCGTGCGGCCGCAAGGTGAGCCGGCGCCGGTTTTCGTCGAGATATTCGAAATGAATCTCCAGGTACTCGCCGGCCGTCAGGTCGGCCAACAGCTCGGGCAGGCGGTCGGCCCACTCGATGACGACCACATCGTCGCCGTTCAGCAGGTCGCCCAGGCCCGCGTCCCACATCTCCAGCGGCGCGTCCTGCAGGCGGTAGCAGTCGGCGTGCTGCAGGGTGCGTCCGTCAGGGGTGCGGTACGCGTTGATCAGCACGAAGGTGGGGCTGGTCACCGGTGCGGCGATGCCCATGCCGCGCGCCAATCCCTGCACGAACGTGGTCTTGCCCGCGCCCAGGTCGCCGGACAGGGCCAGCACGTCGCCGCCGGTCAGGCCGCGCGCCAGGCGGCCGGCTAACGCTTGCGTCTGTTCGGCTGAGTTGGTTTCCACGGCCAGGCTTGTCGGGGTCATTGTGATAGGCTATTATACCGCAACGGAAAGGCGCGGCCAAAAGCGATACACGACTTATCATTGGGTGCATGGCAGTTTCGGGGCGCGCTGCCGGTCACCATCCATAAAGGAGCACAAAATGTGCACTCGCAACGTCTGCGCGCTGCTGCACCGTTTCTTCATCCTGGCCCTGGCGTTTGGGCTGGTGGACTTTGCGCTGGTTGCCGCGGTTTCAACCGCCAGTTCTCGTTTCGCCTTAACACCGCGCCCATGATATCATATCAGCATTCATGCTTGGACTGGACATAATCAGAGATACAAGTACAATTATCAGGATAATAAGGTAAATCTGTGTCCTATTCCCGTTTAGCGTTCCGTTAAGGAGTTGTCCTCTTGCGAGTGCTTGTGTTTTCCGATATTCATGCCAACCTGGCCGCGCTGGAGAGCGTGTTGAACGACGCGCGCGGCGCGTACGACGCGGTGTGGTGCCTGGGCGACATGGTTGGCTACGGGCCGGAGCCCAACGAGTGCATCACGCGCATCCGGCTGCTGGATGCGGTGACCGTGGTGGGCAATCACGATTGGGCCGTGCTGCGGCGGATGGATGTCGATGATTTCAACCCGGAAGCGCGGCGCGCCGTGCTGTGGACGCGGGAGCACGTCGGCGCCGAGAATCTGGCCTGGCTGAGCGAGCTGCCGAACCAGCCCGTGGCGCTCGGCGACTTTACCCTGACCCACGGCAGCCCGCGCGATCCGATCTGGGAGTATGTGCTGTATCCGGCGGTGGCGCAGGCCTGCTTCGAGCATTTTGCCAGCCGGTTCTGCCTGGTGGGGCACACGCACGTGCCGGTGGTGCACCTGCTGCAGAGCGATGCCGCCAAGGTGCGTTCGTCGACGCTGCTGCACGGCCAGAGCGTCTCGCTGGCGGCCGGCGGGCGCGGCATCCTGAACCCCGGCAGCGTCGGCCAGCCGCGCGACAGCGACCCGCGCGCCTCGTATGCGCTGTTGGACACCGCGGCGCTGACGTGGGAGATTCATCGGGTGGCGTATCCGATCGAGGTGACCCAGGCCCACATGCGCGCCGCCAGGCTGCCCGAGCGGCTGATCAATCGGCTGGCGTACGGGTGGTGAGCGAGGGGTGAAGGTTCAAGGTTGAAGGTTCAAGGTTGAAGGGGGAGCAGGGGAGAAAGGGGAACTTCTGATGATGCGGTTGCGTCTCTCTTTGTAGTATGCAGCGTTGTTCGCTGGGAGGAGCACTTATGAGAAAATTGACTTTGGTCATCATTGTGTTGGGCCTTTTGATCGCGACTGCCGGTTGTAGCGCGGCGCGCGCGCCGCAGAGCGAGTCGGCGGTGGGGAGCAAGGGTGTGGCGCCGGCGGCCGCGCCGCAGGAGCCGAGCGCTGACTATGGCGGGAAGGCCAGCGGCGTTGCGAACGATGCGGCCGCATCGGATGCGGCGCGCATGATCATCCGCACCGCGGACCTGAGCGTCGTGGTCACGGATGCCGCGCTGGCGCAGCAATTCGTGGTCGACACCGTCAGCGCGCTGGGCGGCTATATCGCGGAATCGACCTCCTGGCGCGAGGGGGAGCAGCTGCGGGCGCGCATGACGGTGCGCGTGCCGGCCGAGAAGTTGGACGCGCTGCTGGCCGCGATCAAGGGCCAGGCCGTGCGCGTGCAGCAGGAGAACGTCCGGGGCCAGGACGTGACCGAGGAGTTCTCCGACCTCACCGCTCAGCTCACCAACCTGGAAGCGACGGAGGTGGAGCTGCGCGAGCTGCTGGCCGAGGTGCGGCAGAAGACGCAGAAGGCCGAGGATGTGCTGGCGGTCTATCGTGAGCTGACCACGATCCGCGGCGAGATCGAGCGGGTGAAGGGGCGCATGCAGTACCTGAGCACCCTGACGGATATGGCGACGGCGAACGTCGATCTGATCCCGGACGTGCTGGCCAAGCCGGTGGTGGAGCCGGGCTGGCGGCCGCTGGAGACGCTGAAGAACGCCGGCCGCGCGCTGGTGAATACGCTCAAGGGGCTGGTGGATGCCGTGATCTGGCTGGTGGTTGCCGTGCTGCCGGTGCTGCTCTTGATCGCGATTCCGGTGGCGGTGATCGTGCTGCTGGTCCGGCGCCTGCTGCGGCGGGGGCGGAAGGCGAAGACGCCTGGGGGTTCGGCGGAGGCGGATTGAATCGGGGATTGGAAATCCCCCGTCTGAAAGTGAGAAGCGGCCTCAGCCGCTGGGGGGCGCGGGGGATTGGGGTTCGGGGATTGGAAATCCCCCGTCTGAAACTGAGAAGCGGCCTCAGCCGCTGGGGGCGCGCGGGGGGATTGGGGTTCGGGGATTGGAAATCCCCCGTCTGAAACTGAGAAGCGGCCTCAGCCGCTGGGAGCGCGTGGCCCGCTGGTTCTAGGCCCTGAGGGGCCTTTTCGGTTTCAGGGGGTGGTTGCAAACCACCCTATTTTTTTATTCAGCAGTCGGCCCTATATTCCAATTGTGAGTCTGCTCCCAGGCTTCAATCGCGGTGCCTTTCGCATGGTGCTGGCGCTGATTTTTGATGTATTCGATCACTCTGGGCGTGTCTTGCTCTGAAACTGAGAAGACGCCGTAGCCAGCTTGCCATTCAAACGGGCGCTTGAACTCCAGCGTGATGAAACGCGAGCTGCTGCCCTTCAACTGGTGCATGAATTCAGAGGGCGACAGCGCTGGGCGCACCGCTGCAAGCACATGTACGTGTTCCTCGATGCCGCCAATCACAAATAATGGTGTGTACAGCTTTTTGGCCTCGGCATGCAGGAACCGATATACATTGACTTCGATATCGGAGGTCAGAAGCGGTTCGCGATTCTTGGTTGTCCAAACGAAATGATAGAACAGGCGCCAGTGTGCCATGGGCGACCTCCAAGGATTCGGGGAGTTCGGGGATTGGAAATCCCCGTCTGAAACTGAGAAGCGGCCTCAGCCGCTGGGT
>CAZELR010000047.1:0-33342 GCA_964513075.1 uncultured Anaerolineales bacterium | reverse complement strand
AGGATGCCCATGCCGCCGATCTCCCAGCCGGTGCCTTCCTTGGGGAAGGTGAGCAGCAGCGGCTGCTTGTTGTTATCGATCTCGTTGACGGTGTCGTGCGAGAAGACGATGGCCACGGCCGCCTCGCCCTGGCCCACAAACTTGGCCGGTGCAGCGCCGCTCTTGGTGTACTGCGCGATCTGCCCAGCGTACTGCTTGATGTACTCCCAGCCCTTTTCTTCGCCGCGAATCTGGAGGATGGTGGCCAGCGCGGTGTAGGAGGTGCCGGAGGTGGACGGATGGGCGACCATGATCTGGCCCTTGAACTCGGGTTTCAGCAGGTCATCCCACGACTCGGGCGCCTTGGCATTGGGATTGGCGGCCAGCCAGTTGGTATTGGTGGCGAAGCCCAGGCTGCCCACGTAGATGCCGGCCCAGTAGTTGTCGGGGTCCTTGAACTTCTTCTGATCGGTCAGGTTCTTGTAGTTTGGGGAGTTGTAGGCTTCCAACAGCCCGTCTGCCTTGGCAGCCACGAAGCTGTCCAACGGGCCACCCCACCAGATATCGAACTGGGGATTGTCCTTCTCGGCCTTGATGCGAGCGAGACCCTCGCCGCTGGAAAGGCGGACGTAGTTGACGGTGATGCCGTACTTGGCCTCAAACTCCTGCTTCATGCCCTGGCACCACTCTTCCTGCGGCGTGCACAGCACGTTAATCTCAGTGTCCTTTTTGGCGGCGCCCGCGCAGGCGGAAAGCAGCGAAGTAGCGATCAGCAGGACAAGCATGACCACGGTGAGGGAACGGTTACGAACACGCATCTTCTTCCTCCTTGAGAATAAAAGTGGGAGCAATGGTGGCAACCAGAGGACGCACCACCATTATGGTGGCACTTACTATAGCACAGGAGCACAGAGGTGTCAACGACAAAGTTTCAACTGAGATGCGCCCGTTTCAACGTTTCAACTGCTGGCTGCCTGCTGCACCAGCACGGAACGGATCGGATGGGCGACCCGAATGTCGGCATCGCGCAGGGCCTGGGTGATGGCCCGGGTCGCACCATCCTGGGCGGTGAAGTAGTCTGTGGCGGCCGTGTCGAACCAGTAATAGAGGCTCAGCTCGATCCCGCTGTCGCCGAAGTTTCTGAATACGACCTGCGGGGCCGGATCTCCGGGGATTACGCCTGGCACAGCAGCAACTGCTGTTTTGATCACCGCAGCAGCTGCGTCAAGGTCTGTACCGTAGGTCAGGCTCACCCTCAACTCGAGACGCCGCTTCGGCACCCGGGTCAGGTTCGTCAACGGACTGGTGTACACGTCGGCATTAGGGATGTACACCAGCAACCCATCGAAGGTGCGCACCTCGGTAGCGCGCAGGCTGATATCTTCCACGCGGCCCGAATAGCCTTTGACCTCGATCAGTTCGCCGATACCGAATGGCTGCTGAAGCAACAGCAACATGCCGGCCACCAGATTCTTGGCGATATCCTGCAACGCAAACCCAATGGTGAAGCCCACGACACCCAGGCCCGTCACAAACGCGACCACATTGAAGCTGACCTGCTCCAACGCCAACACGGTCACCAGGATCGCCACGCACCAGTAGGCGATTCGGCCAAAGAGCGTCGTCAGCTCGTTGTTCAGGTTACGACGCTGGCAGTAAGCGCGCACGGCTTTGCGCGTCAGCCCGGCGATGTACTGGCCGACGATGAAAATCACCAGCCCAAAAACGAGCTTGGGCAGGAATAAGATCGCGTTCTGGAGCAACTGCTCCAGGGTTCGACTGATCGTTGACATGAAAATGATTCCGCTACGAATTAACTACGGGCTCGTTTCCGTTAGGACTCCGAGTCTTCAGAGACTTGCGCCGTTCCTCGGAATCCAGGATCCGCTTGCGCAAACGGAAGCTCTTGGGCGTGACTTCCACCAGCTCATCTTCGGCGATGTACTCCAACGCATCGTCCAGCGACATGACGATCGGAGCTTCCAGGTGCACCAGCTCATCCCCTGCGGAGGAACGGTGATTGGTCAGATGCTTCTTCTTGGTGACGCTCAGGGTCAGGTCTTCCTCGGTCGGACGCCGCCCCACGATCATCCCCTCATAAATCTCCACACCCGGCCCCAAGAACAGCTTGCCGCGCTCCTGTGCGTTGAACAACGCGTAGGCGGTGCTCATGCCCGCCTCCCAAGCCACCAGCGAACCGGTCGTCCGGTTCTTGAGCGGCCCGGCGTATGGCTCGTAGCCATGGAAGACGCTATGGACGATCCCCGTGCCCCGCGTGGCCGTCAAGAACGCCTGGCGAAAGCCCAGCAACCCGCGGGTGGGCACCAGGTAGGTGTAATAGACAGTGCCGTTTTCAGCCTGGCGCAGGTTGGTCAGCATGCCTTTGCGCGATCCCAGCATCTCAACTACCACACCACTGTACGCTTCGGGCACCTCGACGTAGACTTCCTCCACCGGCTCTAGCTTCTCGCCCGTATCGGGGTCGTCGCGCAGGATCACCTCAGGTGAGCTGACCTGAAACTCGTAGCCCTCACGGCGCATCGTTTCGATCAGAATGGCCAGATGCAGCTCGCCGCGGCCGCTCACCAGGAAGGTGTCGGTCGTATCGGTTGGGGCTACGCGCAGCGCCACATTGCGTTCAAGCTCGCGCTCCAGGCGCTCCTTCAGCTTGCGGCTGGTGACCCAGGTGCCCTCACGGCCAGCCAGGGGCGAGGTGTTGACGCCGAAGGTCATCCGGACGGTTGGCTCCTCCACCACAATAGGGGGCAGCGGTCGCGGATCGGTTGCGTCGGCAATGGTGTCCCCGATGTTGACCTCCGGGATGCCGGTCAAGACGACGATCTCGCCGGCAGCCACCTCATTCTGCTCGATGCGTTCCAACCCCTCATGAACGAAAACCTGCGCGATCTTCTCCTGAGATACCTGGCCCTCGCGATCGATGCGCGCTACCGGTTGTCCTCGGCGCAGCGTACCGGCCGACAGACAACCCAGAATAATCTTGCCTTTGTAGTCGTCGTATTGCAGATTGGTGACCAAAAGCTGCGCAGGCGCGTCGGGATCCACGGTGGGTGGCGGCAGCGTCTCTACGATCGCATCGAAGAGCACCTTGAGGCTGTTTTGCAGATTGTCGGCGTCGGCGCCGGCCTGGCCTGCGGTCGCGATAGTGTAGACCACCGGAAACTCGGCCTGTTTGTCGCTGGCGCCAAGCTCAATGAAGAGGTCGAAGGTCGCATCGACAGCCCAGGACGGCCGGGCATGGGTGCGATCCACCTTATTAATCACGACAATCGCGCGGTGGCCCATCTCCAGCGCCTTACGCAGGACGAAGCGGGTCTGAGGCATCGGTCCCTCAGCCGCGTCCACCAGCAGCAGCACGCCATCCACCATGTTCAGCACCCGCTCCACCTCGCCGCCGAAATCTGCATGGCCGGGCGTGTCTACGATGTTGATCTTGATGCCGCCGTAGCGCACGGCAGTGTTCTTGGCCAGGATGGTGATGCCGCGCTCGCGCTCCAGGTCATTGGAATCCATTACCCGTTCGGGGACGTTTTGGTTGTCGCGAAAAACGCGCGACTGCTTGAGCATCGCATCCACCAGGGTGGTTTTCCCATGGTCGACGTGTGCGATAATGGCAATATTGCGAATATCCTGGCGTTGAATTTGCATACCTGTTCCCCGGCCTTCCCCCACTCGATTGCACGAATCAATAGATCACAAAAGAGCCAGCCTTGGCGCCTTCTTTGCCGCGACTGACTCTTTCAGAGAATATGATTATAGCATAGAAGTCCGCAGGGGCCAAAAGAACAGCTGTCGCCCTGAGTAGAGGGCATGAGATTCTTCGCTGGTGTCTCGCTGCAACGAGTGTTGAGTGGCTGACCCGCTCAGAATGGCAAGGCGCGCTTCAGGGACTTACCCGGATTTGAGCTGTTTTGGCGAGACGCCCCGCACGGTGCTACAATACGCCTTAGTGATCGCACAACCAACCACACAAAGGAGTGTTTTGCATGCCCAACCATGATTACAGCACCACCTTCCTCAGCGCCGACCTCGGGTTGATCGACCCCGACATCGATGCCATCATCGGCTTCGAAGAGGAACGCCAGGCCCGCAAGCTGATCATGATCCCCTCGGAATCGATCGCGCCAAAGGCCGTCCGCCAGGCGCTCGGCTCGGTCTTCAACAACATCTACGCCGAAGGCTATCCACCCTTGCGCATGACGCGCGACGACGAGGAGCTGCTCCTCGACGTCAGCCACCAGCTTGCCTACTATCGCCGCTACGCGGACCGCCGCTTCTACAAGGGCGTGGATTACGTGCATTTCGTGGAGACGCTGGCGCAGCGCCGCGCAGCGATGATCTTCGCGAACGAGCGCGTGGTTCATAAAGATATTTATGTCAATGTTCAGCCCCTCTCCGGCGCGGCGGCCAACCTGGCGGTGTACGACGCCGTCGTGAATGCCGGCGACACCGTGATGGGCATGGACCTGTTCCAGGGCGGCCACCTGACCCACGGCAGCGAGTTCAACTTCTCGGGCAAGCGCTACCACGTGGCCAGCTACGGTGTCAGCAAGAGCACCGGCAAGCTGGACTACGACGAAATTCGCGACCTGGCACGGCGCAACCGGCCAAAAATGATCATCGCGGGGTTCACCTCCTACACCTGGGCGCCCGACTGGGCGTTGTTCCGCTCGATCGCGGATGAGGTGGGCGCGGTGCTGCTGGCGGACATCAGCCACGCGGCCGGCATGGCGACCGTGGGTGCGTACCCCAACCCCATCGGCATCGCGGACGTCGTCACCTGCACCACGCACAAGACCCTCTGCGGCCCGCGCGGCGCGATCATCATGACGACCGACGAGGAGTTGGCGCACCGCATCGACATGGCGGTCTTCCCCGGCGAACAGGGCGGGCCGCACACCCAGAAGTTTGCCGCGATGGCCGTGGCGTTCAAAATCGCGGGCACCGAGCCGTTCAAGCGCATGATGGGGCGGATCAAGGAGAACGCAGCCGCGCTGGCCGCGGGCTTGCAGAAACGCGGCCTGAAGCTGGCCTACGGCGGCACCGACACGCACTTCTGCATGTTGGACTTGAACAGTGTCAAGAGCAAGACCGGGTCCCCGCTGCGCGGCGAACCCGCAGTGCGCATCCTGGACATGGCCGGCATCGTCGCCAACAAGAACACCATCCCCGGCGACACCTCCACTGCACTGGGCATGGGCATCCGCCTGGGCACGCCGTGGCTGACGCAGCGCGGCTTTGGCCCGGCCGAGATCGACCAGGTGGCCGGCCTGATCCACAAGACCGTCACCAGCATCCAGCCGTTCAGCTACATGGGCCTATCCGGCGAGCTGCCGCGCGGCAAGATCGACCTGGACACCTTCGAGGAGATCAAGGCCGAGGTCGCCGCACTGGCGGCCAAGGGCGCTGCGGAGACAGAGGATCGCGGCACCGGGTATCCGCACTACTATGGGGTGACGAAGGACGAAGGACGAAGGACGAAGGATGCTGTGGCCGGTCTCCCGACCGAGCCACGCGGCATCCTCGTCTCCGGCGAGCGCGCGGTCCCCGGCCTGGCGCAGGTCGTCACCAGCGACGTCGCCGCGCTCCAACCGGGCGAGCAGCAGCTCGGCTTCATGCTCGATCCCGACGGCCGCGTGATGGCCGAAGTGGCCGTCTTGCGGCTGGCGCAGGATGAATTCGGCCGGGATCGCTTCGTGCTGCGCACGGCTCCGGCCCAGCACGCCCGCGTGGTGACGTGGCTGCGCGGCCTGGGGGACGGCTACATCCTCTTCGATCGGGACGACCTGTTCGCTAAAGTCGAAGGCCCGCTGGTAGTCGAGGAGGTTGCCGCCGAAGAGCTTGGCGCGACAGTCCAGGCGCTGGCGGCGCGGATGTATGGACTTGGCCTGCCGGCCGGCACACCCGCCCTCGACGCATATCGGGCCCACCCCGACCGCTTCGAGCTGCGCAAGCCCTACTTCGTCGGCCACCATGCCCTTGCCGAGGTGCGCGCAAGGCCGGAGATGGCCGAGTTCGCCTGGCGCGAGCCGGAGAACGCGCCCCTCAAGCGCACCGTCCTCTACGAGTGGCACAAGGCGCACACCAGGCACATCGTGCCGTTCGCGGGCTGGGAGATGCCGGTGTGGTACACCGGCGTGCTGGACGAGCACAATGCGGTGCGCCGGGCGGCCGGGCTGTTCGACGTGTCACACATGGGGGTCTTCGAGGCCAGCGGGCCGCACGCCGAGGAATTCCTGGACCTGGTGCTGACCAACTATGTCCGCTGGTACGCGCCCGGCGAGAGCTTCTACGCCTATCTGCTGGACGCGGGCGGCAAGGTGATCGACGATCTGCTGGTCTACCGCCGTGGGGTGGCGCTGTTCCAGATCGTGGTGAACGCGTCCAACGCGGACAAGGACTGGGCCTGGCTGAACGCGGTCAACAACGGCGAGGTGCTCATCGACCGCGCGCGGCCCGACCTGCGGGTGCTACGGCCTGCGACCCTGCGCAACCTGAAGGATCCATCCAGCGGACCGGACAGGCGCATCGACTTGGCGCTGCAAGGCCCGGCCTCGCTCAAGATTCTGCAAAGCCTGACCGACGATCCCGTGATCAAAACGCAGTTGGCCCGCGTGCGCAAGACGGGCGTGACCGAGTGTATTCTCGGAGGCTTCGACCTGGTGATCGCGCGCACCGGCTACTGCGGCGAAGAGGTGGGCTTCGAGCTGTTCGTGCACCCGGATCGGGCAGTCGAGTTCTGGGAGACGCTGCTGGAGGCCGGCAAGCCGTTCGGCCTGCAGCCGACTGGGCTGGCTGCGCGCGACAGCACCCGCACCGAGGCCGGCCTACCGCTCTACGGCCACGAGCTGGAGGGACACTTCGGCATCTCGCCCGCGGGTGCGCGCTTCGCTGCGTACGTCAAGCTGCACAAGCCGTTCTTCATCGGCCGCCAGCCCTATCTCGAAGCCGAAAAAGGCCGCACAATGGAGGTCGCCCGCTTCCGCATGAACGACAAGGGCGTGCGCATGCCCAAGACCGGCGACCCGGTGGTGAACAAGAAGGGCCAGGCCGTCGGCTATGTCACCAGTGCCGCGGTGGATGTGGACGGCATCATCCTGGGGCTGGCCTACGTGCAGAGCCGCTTCGCCAGGCCCGGCGATGAGATCGGCATCTTCAACCTGCCGGCCAAGCCGGTGGTGGAGAAGGACAACAAGGCCGACCTGGCCCCCGGCGATAAGGTGGCGCTGCCCGACGCGGCCACCCTGCTCCCGCGCTTCCCGGACAAGGTCGAGCGCGGCCATTGGCGGGGCAACGCGGCCCCGATCGCGGCCGCGGCGGAGACGACAGGCGAATAGGATTGCATCTTTCACTGGCATACCTGGCCGAACGCTCCTGAACGCAGCCGGTTCGTAAATCACCCGCAGGCGCCCTGCCTGCGGGTGATTATTCCGCGCATTACCCCCTGAGCCCATAAAACTCGTCAAAACTCACCGGCGATATTTGTAGGGGCGTTCCTCTCCCGAAGCAACGGGCCGGACAGGGCTGCGACACCTGTCGGGCCTATGCCTGCTGTCAGGTATCTACTGTATCTACTATGTGCTGTGGTTATGATTTGAGAAATCCGGTTGACTTGCCAGCCTGAGCGCGCTATAATGGCGCCATCGAAACCGGCGGCTGTTGCACCTCTCGTCTGATGGAGAACCCCATGAAGAAAACCTCGACCCTGGGCCTGATCGCAGTCGTCGCACTGCTTGTATCCATGGCAATCACCCTGATCTTCGGCGGCCGGCTGTGGGCGCTGGACGGCGTGCGGGCCATGCAGGCGCTGGGCGGCTGGCTGAAGCTGCCCATGCAGGTCTTCACCTTCCTGGGCGACGAGCAGTTCTATCTCATCGCGATCCCGCTGGTTTACTGGTGCATCCACAAAGGGCTGGGCCAGGACCTGGGGATCATGTTGGTGCTGTCGAGCTTTACCAACACCGCGATCAAGTCGTTCTTCAAGCACAGCCGGCCGTTCTGGGAGAACGCCAGCCTGCGCCTGAGCGAGGCGAGCAGCTTCTCGACCCCCAGCGGGCACGCCCAGAGCAGCGCAGCGCTATTCGGCCAGGCGGGCTGGTTCGGGGCGGGACGGCGCAACCGCTGGCTCTGGATCGTGGGCATGGCGCTGCTGATCGTGATGGTGTGTCTCTCGCGCGTCTACCTGGGGGTGCACTTCCCCGGCGACGTCCTCTGGGGCGCTGCCGTCGGGCTGACGCTGCTGGCGCTCTACTACGGGCTGAAGCCGGCGCTGCTGCCGCGGCTCAAAAGGCTCTCGCTGGGCATGCACCTGCTGCTGGCACTGCTCGCTGCGGCGGTCATCGTCGGCATTGTCAGCCTGATGCTGGCGATCCCCTTCGGCTCGGGCCAGATGTTCGGCGAGCTGTACACCGAGTCGTGGGGCAGTGCGCTGTCCGATGCCGGGACCGTGGCCGGGCTGGCGTTCGGGCTGTGGATCGGCCTGGTGCTGGAGACGCGACATGTCGGGTTCAGCGTGGCGGGGCCGCTGTGGCAGCGGGCCCTGCGCTACCTGCTCGGCGTCATCGGCCTGGCCGCAATTTGGCTGGGGCTGAAGATCCTCTTCCCGGAAGAGCCGCTGGCCCTCGGCCTCGTGCTGCGGATGGTGCGCTACGGGCTGGCGATGCTGTGGGCCATCGCGCTCTGGCCGTGGCTGTTCGTGCGGATGGGGTTGGGCAAGCGCGCGTAACTTAGCAATAAGGAGTTAACCGTGAGTATCGATGCTCTTTTGCAGGCTATCATGGGCAGCCCGGACGCGGAGAAGAAGGGCGGCATCGCCGCGCAGACCGGACTATCGGCGGGACTGGCGCAGAGCGCTATCGCGCTAATCATGGGCAAGCTGCTGGCGGGGGGCAAAGTCGCCCCGGCCGGTGGATTTGAGACTGGGGTCGTGGGCTCCGAGCCGACCTCGTTGGCCGGCTTGCTGGAACGCATGCGCAGCCAGGGCGCGGTGGACGAAACCGAGCTGCACGCCTCCGGCCTGCCCCAGGAGCTGTCGGCCAAGACGGGAATCGATCTGCCGCAAGCCATCAAGGCGATCGAGGCGATCCTGGGGCTGCTGACCGGCAAAAAAGCAACTACGACGAAGCGCACAACCAAGCCTAAGGCCAAGACCACAACCAAGCCCAAGGCCGCGACCAAGGCAAAAAGCAAAGCTGCATCGAAGACCGCGGCTAAGCCAAAGACCGCAACCAAGTCGAAGACCGCGGCCAAGCCAAAAACCGCAACCAAGTCGAAAACCGCAACCAAGTCGAAAACCGCGGCCAAGCCAAAGACCGAAACTAAGCCAAAGGCCAAGGCGAAGACCACGACCAAGCCCAAAGCCGCATCCAAGCCAAAGGCAAAAGCCCGCACCACAACCAAGTCGGGCGATTGGACAGTGTCAAGCTAAGAGCGTGGCCGGGGGGCGCGCTCATCCCCACCGGGCAACCAGGGCGTCCATCAGCGCATCCAGCGGCTCGTTCACCGTCTGCCGCGCCGGGTCGGCATCGTGCCAGGCGATGATCTCCTCTGCCCCGCGCGAGAACGGGATCGCGGGCGCAAAGTCGGGCACAAAGCGTTTGATCTTACTGTTGTCGAACATCACGCTGTGCGCCTTGTCGCCCAGCAGGCCCACGCCCCACTCGGGGTCGTGTCGCGCGATCACTTCAGAGGGGATGTGGACCAGCACCGGCTCAACGCCTGCCGCGCGGCCGACGATAGTGTAGATCTGGTTCCAAGTCAGCAGCTCATCGGAAGTGATGTGGAATGCCTCCCCCACAGCCCGCAGGTTGCCCAACAGCCCCACCAGGCCCACCGCGAAGTCGCGGTGATGCGTCAGCACCCAGGTCGAGGCGCCGTCGCCATGCACGACGACCGGCCTGCCCTGACGCATGCGCGCCACCGACGTGTAGCCGCCCGTGACAGGCAGCTTGGTACGGTCGTAGGTGTGAGAAGGCCGCACGATGGTGAAAGGGAATTTCTCATCCCGATACGCCTGCACCAGCAGCGCCTCACAGGCGATCTTATCCCGCGAATACTGCCAGAACGGATTGGCCAGCAGCGTCGACTCGGTAATCGGTAGGCTGGAGAGCGGTTTTTGATAAGCCGAAGCCGAACTGATAAAGACGTACTGCCCCACGCGGCCGCGGAAGAGCGCGATGTCGACCGCAACATGCTCCGGCGCGTACGCAACCCAATCGACCACAACGTCAAAACGGTGACCGGCCAACACCTCAGCCGTCCCTGCCGCATCTCGGATATCGGCGCGCAGGACGCGCGCACCCGCGGGGATGGGCCGCGCCGACTCACCCCGATTCAGTAGGAACAACTCGATGCCGCGGGCCAATGCCAGCTCTGAACTTGCCGACGAGATAACGCCGGTGCCGCCGATGAAAAGAACCTTCATTGTGCCTCACTTTTAGCGGTGCTTGCCCGCCGGAGCAGATAAGCCTTGGTGAGCTCAGCCGCCACCGAGGCCAACAGAATGAACGGCAGCATCATCAGCCAATCGCCGAAGGTCAAGGCCACCGTGCCAAAGACGTTCCGCAGGAACGGCACATAGATCACTACGAACAACAGGATAAGCGATGCACCCACCGCGTATTGCATCCATTTGTTGCCGAATATGCCGATCTTGAGCAGCGCGTAGCGCTCGGAGCGGGCCGTATACGCCCGCAGCAGCTCGGACATCACCAACGTCGCAAACGCTACGGTCTGCCATTTGGCCAACATAGGATCGTTGGCGTCGGCGCCCGTGTGCGCGCCCGAGATCATGTACGCGGCCAGCACGGCAAACGTCATGACGACAGCCTGGACAGCAACACCGAGCAGCATCTCACTGTTGATGATCGACTCCTTGGTGGGTCGCGGCGGCCGGTCCATGATGTCGGGATCGCCCTTCTCCAGCCCCAGCGCCAGCGCGGGCGCGCCGTCGGTGACCAGGTTCAACCACAGAAGCTGAATAGGCCGCAGCGGGATAGGCAGACCGATCAGCATCGACAGGAAGATGATCAAGATCTCGCCGATGTTGCACGAAATCAGGTAGAAAACAAACTTACGGATATTCGAGTAGATGATGCGGCCTTCTTCAATGGCCGAGACGATGCTGGCAAAGTTATCGTCGGTCAGCACCATGTCGGCCGTCTGCTTGGTCACATCGGTGCCGGTGATGCCCATGGCCACGCCGATATTGGCGCGCTTCAGGGCCGGCGCATCGTTCACGCCGTCGCCCGTCATAGCCACGATATGGCCGCGACGCTTGAGCGCGTCCACGATGCGCATCTTGTGCTGCGGCGAGCTGCGTGCACAGGTGTCCAGGTGGACCACCATGTCATCGAGTTGGTCGTCGCTCATCGCGTCGATCTCGGCGCCGGTGACCACGCGGCCGCCCGCGGTGAGCATGCCGATCTGACCGGCGATAGCCTGGGCGGTATCACGGTAGTCACCGGTGATCATGATGCTCTTCAGGCCCGCCTTCCTGGCGACGTCTACTGCCACCTTCACCTCGGGCCGGGCCGGATCGATCATACCCATCAAGCCCAGGAAGGTCAGGTGACGCTCCACCGTATCCGGCGCGGGCTCATCCGGGATGCTGTCCAACGACCGACCGGCAAGACCCAACACGCGCAGCGCCGATTTTGCCATGTTTGTGTTGGCCGTCAGGATCGTCTGGCGCATCTCCGGGGTGAGCGGCACGATCTTGTCGTCCAGCACGATGTTGTCGCAATATCCCAGCAGAACATCGGGTGCGCCCTTGACGAACCCCAGGTAGAGTTTCGGCTCTTGCGGCAGCACCGTTCCCGGATACGCCTTCATCCTGGCGATCCGCGTGGCCATATCACCCGCGTCGTGCAGGGTGGTCATCGCCTTGCGGTCGGAGTCGAAGGGGATTTCTGCCACGCGCGGATGGCTGGCCTCAACCTCGGCGCGCCACAATCCCGCCTTCGCCGCCGCCACTACCAGAGCGCCTTCGGTGGGGTCGCCCACCATACGCCAGGTGCGGTGGCCGCCTTCCTCGCCACTCGGTTCAAGCTTCGCATCGTTGCACAGTAACGCGCCATGCAGCAGCAGCAGCGTGGCAGTATCCTGGACCGGGCTAAACGGCGTCTCGCCGCGCAAGAATGTGCCTTCGGGGTTGTAGCCCTCGCCGGTAACCTGGAAATCATGCCCGCCGGCCCAGCCACGCACTACGGTCATCTGGTTCTGGGTGAGGGTGCCGGTCTTATCGGAGCAGATCACCGTCGCACAGCCCAACGTCTCCACTGCAGGCAGCTTGCGGATCAACGCGTGCCGGCTGACCATGCGCTGCATGCCGAGCGCCAGGCAGATCGTGACCACGGCAGGCAGGCCTTCGGGCACGGCCGCGATAGCCAGGCTGACGGCCGTCATGAAGAGACCCACAAGGTCCTTCTCGTGCACGCTCAGGTACGCTTTGATGCCCTGCTGGAACACCATGCCAGGATTCGTATCACGAATCACGCCATACAGAAAGATGAAACCGCAGATCGCGAGTGAAACGATGCCCAGCGTCTTCCCAAGCTGCGCCAACTTCTGCTGAAGAGGGGTTGCCTCATCCTCGT
The DNA here is from genome assembly GCA_964513075.1 of uncultured Anaerolineales bacterium. GTDB lineage: Bacteria > Chloroflexota > Anaerolineae > CG2-30-64-16 > CG2-30-64-16 > DAOUBP01. The sequence continues at coordinate 20,749 of CAZELR010000047.1, read as the reverse complement.
AAGATTGGAGCATCTCGGCGATCTGGCCGATCTGCGTGTTCATGCCCGTGTAGGTGACCATGCCCACCCCGCGGCCATAGGTAATCAACGTGGTCATAAACGCCGAGTTCTTACGATCGCCCAACGGGATGTCAGCATCGAGCACCACCCGGGCATCCTTGTTGACGGGCACCGACTCGCCGGTGAGCGAAGCCTCCTCCGCCTTCAGGTTGAAGCACTCGATCAAGCGCAAATCAGCCGGCACATAGTTGCCAGCCTCCAACAGCACGATATCACCGACCACCAGCTCGCGCGCAGCGACCGCTATTTGCTGGCCGTCCCGAATGACCTGGGCGCTGGGAGCAGCCATCTTCTTGAGCGCGGCCAGCGCCTGCTCGGCCTTCGATTCCTGAACGACGCCGAGCGCGGCATTCAGAATCACGATGGCCAGGATCGCCAGCGCATCGACGACCTCGCCCAACAGCAGCGACAACACTGCGGCCACAATCAGAATGATGATCAGGAAGTTATTGAACTGATCTAGCAATAGCTTAAAAAAGCCCGGCCGCGGCTTCTCCTGCAGCTCATTGGGGCCATACCGTTCGAGCCGGGCGCGAGCTTCTTCGCTCGTCAGTCCGTTATGCAGGTGCGTCTCCATCTCCTTCAGCGCCTGATCGATGGGAAGTGAGTGGCTAGGTTGATCGGTCACATAATCCTCCTACGCAAAGAGAGGGATGCCGGCAAAGTTATCCCTCGCTCGTCCGCCGCATCCGGCCGCGAGCCAAAGAGGCGAAGATGCCCAAAACGCACAATACTGCCGAGATCGAGAACGCGATGCGGGTGCTGACCAGGAAAGCATCATAGTACTGCGGCGTAATCTGAACACGGCCGATGACAACCGAGAAGATCAACAACGCAATGCCCAGGCCGAGCATCTGCCCCAACGATCGCATCGTTGCAACGATTGCCGACGCAACGCCGTACAGCCGCCTTTCCGCCGAGCTCATGATCGCGTTCGTGTTGGGAGATGAGAACAAGCCGAACCCCATGCCCAGCAACAGCAGGGCCGCGATGATATAGGCGAAGGACGTCGCCCGGCCGAGAAACACCAGCATCAGGAGCCCAACTGCCGTCAGCGCCATGCCGCCGGACGCGACAAGGCGCGCCTCCAACCGGTCGGACAAACGCCCGGCAATCGGCGAGAAGAGCGCCATCATGATCGGCTGCGCGATAAGCACCACGCCGGCCGCCTGCGGCGTCAACCCCTTGATGTATTGCAGGTAAAGGCTCAGCAGAAAAGTGACGGCGGTAGTCGCCATGTAATTGATCAATGCGGCGATGCTGGACAGCGTGAAGACGCGATTGCCGCGGAAGAGGCTCAGATTTAGGATCGGCGCGGCCGCGCGATTCTCCCAAGACACGAATCCGGCAATGCCGGCCAGGCCCGCAGCGATGACTATGCCGCCGCGAGAATCAGGCAGCAGTGAGAGACCGTACATCACGACTGCGATCGAGGTCCCGTAGATCACCGACCCGATCCAGTCGAACCGCTCGCCGCGCGCCTCAGCCCACTCCGTCTTGGATTGGAGCGCGACTCCAACCGCAACGAGGCCCAACAGCACACCAAAAGCGAAAATGCTGCGCCAGCCGAGGTTCTGTGTGAGGATGCCGCCGAGAAACGGACCGAGCGAGAGGCCCGCGTACACCGTCGCGACGTTGATGCCCAGCACCCGGCCCCGCTCATTAGCAGGGTAAGCAGAGCTCAGTATCGCCGAGCTCGTGGCGAACATCATCGCGGCGCCAATGCCCTGAAGCGCCCGAAACGCGATCAACATGCTGCCCGAAGTGGCCAGGCCGCTCAGCAACGACATGACCGTGAAGGCGCTGATGCCGAGCGTGAAGACACGCCTGCGGCCATGGATGTCCGCCGCGCGGCCGAACGGCACCAGGCAAATCGCAACAGCCAACGAAAAGGCGGTTGCCACCCAGCCGAGCGCCACGGCGTCCATACGGAACGCCTTGCCGATTATGGGCAGCGCGACGTTCAACGCAGAACCCATGAAAGCGGTGGAAAACGAAGCAATACTCGTGGTGAGGAGGACCGATCCCCTTGTCGGCATGTTCATCGAATCATTACACCTCTGAACAGGTTAGGTACGTGTGCCGTTGGGGTGAACGCGGATGGATCAGGCGAGCAGTTCATCTAAAATGAGGAAGACGGTCCCGGTCGAAGTCTAGGGCTCGACCGGGACCGTGGTCATGAGCGCTCCGTCTGCAACATTACCCCGCGCGCCGCCAGATCTGCCACCACCCGCTCGAAGCATCCGGGCGCGGCGCCGACCAGCTCGGGCGGACAAACGCCGGTGCGGGCAAACGTGCCGTCCAACACCAACCGAGCGATGGCTGTGCAGGTGTATCCCGTGGTGCGCGCCATCGACGAGACGCCCGCGGCATCGGTGCGGTCGAACAGGCGGTAGACGACCGTGCATGGCTGCCCATCTGCGAGGCCGCGGATGGTGATCTCCATGGCCGTGAACTCCGGCTCGCCCGGCGCCAGCCGCCAACGCGGAAAGAGCAGCGCTGCCGTCATGTCGATGGGACGAACTGAGTTGCCGCCGACCAGCACCGGTTCCGCGCTCAGAAAGCCACTCTCACCCAACACGCGAATATAGTCGATGTGACCCGGATAGCGCAACGTCTTCTCGGCCATGTACGGCACGTGCATCGTGCGCAGCAGGGTGCGCAGGCCGTCGGTGTTGAACGCCTCCAGAGTGCCAACCGGGTCGATCTCGACCAGCTCCGGCTCGGAAAGCGCCGGCTTGACCACCACCGCGCCGTGCTCCACCAGCCGCGCTGGACGCGTGTACTCCTCCAGCACATCGACGGGCGAGAACGGCGCCTTATACTGCCACGGCCAGCCCCGCCGCACCGGCAGCCCGCCGACCAGGCAGCGAAAAGAGTCCACCACCATGGCCGCGGCTTCGTGGCCCAACACCAGATTGCTGAGGCCCGGGGCGACGCCGGCGTCCGTGACCACGGTGACCCCCCTGACCTGAGCCAGGGCATCCAGCTCGAACGGGTCCTCATCAAAGAATGAGATGTCGACCGCATTGACGCCGGCCTCGATGATGGCACGCAGTGTGGCGAACCCCATGAAACCCGGCACCGCACCAAGGGCCAGGTCGGCCCCGGCAACCGCCGCGCGCACCACCGCCGGATCACGCAGATCGGCCACCCGCGTCGTCAGCGGGTGTGCCGCGGCCAGCGCGTCCAAGCGGCGCGGATTCGCGTCCACCGCCGTCACTTCGGCCTCCTGGCACAGGTCAGCCGCAAGCGCGCTCCCAACCATGCCAGCGCCCAGCACCACAACTCGTATTGTATTCATTGTCTAAAAGTAAGCCTGCTCTTAAGTGTTTAGCTCTGACCAACCTGATGGGCGAGAATGATGGCGTCGGCCACTTCTTTCATCGCCTTTCGGTTATCCATGCTCATCTTCTGAATCTTCCGGAACGCCTCAGCCTCGGTCAGCCCCTGCTTGTCCATCAGGATCCCCTTAGCCCGGTCAACCAGCTTGCGAGTTTCCAGGGCCTCGGTCAAATCAGCTACCTGTTTTTGAAGGTCCTGAAATTCAGCGAAACGTGCCAATGCGACCTCAATGGCCGGCGTCAGCTCTTCTTCGCGATACGGCTTAACCAAGTAGGCTACCACGCCAGCTTCGCGGGCACGTTGCACTAAATCACGCTGGCTATACGCGCTCAACAAAACCACCGGCGCAATGCGCTCTTCAGTCAGGATCTGGGCGGCTTCGATGCCATCCATATCCGGCATCTTGATATCCATGACAACGACATCCGGCCGCAGCTCGCGTGCCTGATGCACGGCGCTTCGACCATCAGCCACCTCTCCCACCACCAGGTAACCCAGGTTAGTGAGCATCTCGCGCAAATCCATGCGAATCAGAGATTCATCGTCCGCGATGATGACCCGTGTGCGTTCCATATGCGATCCTCCTGGCCGCCTCTGTTACAGGCGAAACTTATGAGCTTGTCTTGCCCAACATTACCTTTGGAAAAGACACTGTGGCGACAACACCACGTGCCTGATTCTCTAGCGACACTTCTCCATGCAAGTCCCCATGCACCAAACTGCTCACGATCTGCAGCCCAAGGCTGGTGGGGTTCGCTAGATTAAACTCAGCCGACAGAGGCGTCCCATCGTCACAGATCTCAAGGCGCATGCTGTCGCCCAAATCGATCAACCCAATCTGAACGTGTCCGGTTCCACGGTCTTCGTAGCCATGCTCCAGCGCGTTCTGGATCAATTCGTTGATCACCAGCGCGCACGCAGTAGCCTGCTGACTGGGCAAATACATGGCGGGGCCATCCACCGAAAAATCGATCTGTTTGCCCGGCACCAGCGCCTGTCGCGCCTGCGTCATGATCCGCAGGCACACCTCACGCACATTGATCGCTTGCCGCTCATCCAAGGACAGAAATTCGTGAATCACAGCTACGCTTAAGATGCGCGTGACGGCTTCATTCAGCGCCTGCCGGGTGCCCTCGTCCTGTGCTCGCCGTGTCTGCATACGCAACACGGCCGCAATGGTCTGCAAATTGTTCTTGACCCGATGATGCACCTCTTGGATCATGGTGGTCTTGACCTGAAGCTCATCCCGCTTGCGGCGCTCTTCAGTCGCATCATGAACCAAGATCAACGCGCCGTTCAAGTCGCCGCGACCGCCGATGAACCGTTGGAGCGATCCCGCCACCGTGGCGGGGGGCCAGACGGGCAAGACCTTGCGAACCCAAATGTGTGAATCCTGGGCTACTTCACGCTCGATGGGCGAACGCGCGTCGAGCGCCTCGGTCACCATCGCATCATCCACGGTGTTGAGATAGGAAAGCCGGCGACCGCGAAGGTCTTCCATGTAGCCCAGCCGGCGATAAAGGTTGTTGGCAATACCGCTGAGGTAGGTGATGCGGCGTTGTGCATCCACCAACATCACACCATCCATCTCCTTGAAAGGCGTGAATGTCTCAGTGGGCGCCAACTCGCCGTTAGCACACATCGCCTTCGCCCATTCAACTGAGCGCCGAAAAGAGGCATGACGCTGGCGATGGCGTTCCAATTGGATCAGGCTCGTTTCCATGCTCAACTGCCCGATCATCTGGCCTGCCTCATCTAACACGGGCCAGACATCCTGCACCGTCGGAGCAATACCGACCCGCTCGCGCTGCGAACGAACACGCTTGCGCCGGCGCCAGGCCTCCAAGATAATCGGGGCATCCTTGCTTGTCAACGTGCGGCCGACCAAATCCTCCGTATACAATGGCGAGATGGAATGCGGCTGGGCCTGCGCCACAATCACCACCTGTTCCTCATTCATCGGGCGCAACAACAGCAAATCGGATCGGCTGAGATCCGCCGTGATCGGCATCCCCAGCGCGATATTCCGCAAACGTCCCTTCGGAAGATTCTCAGACCAATTGCTCATCGCACGCCCCGCCATTGGTGCGGCAGTTAATTAAGGAGGGGGTGGGACATACCCCACCCCCAGTTATGCTGGTCGGGGCGAGAGGATTTGAACCTCCGACCACTTGAACCCCATTCAAGTGCGCTACCTGGCTGCGCTACGCCCCGACACCAAGAGAGAGTATACTCAAACCCGTCGATTTTGGCAAATAGCTCTATCAGCGATTGGACACGGTGCACGGCGCGTGCTACGATATTGCGCCGCAAGCAGGGTTCGCTGTAGCGCACAGACCCGCCGCAATCCGGCGGATTGCGGTACAGGCACGGTTCGTTGTAGCACAATCCGCTGGATTGTGTCAGCACCGCCGCAATCCGGCGGATTGTGGGATAGTAGGAGGCGTTATGTCTACACTAGTTTCCTTGCGCCACGAGCTTGTCGGCGCGTTCGGCGATCCCATCGACGAGAATCCCACCGGCCTGATGATGGAGCCGGCGTTTACTGCGGCCGGGCTGAACTGGCGGTATCAACTGCTGCACGTTCGCAAAGCCGATCTGGCGGCAGCTGTGGCAGGAGTGCGAGCGCTGAACTTCCGCGGCTTCAATCTGACCATCCCGCATAAGGTTGCGGTGCTGCCGCACCTGGATGCGATCGCGCCCGATGCATTGCTGATCGGCGCGGTGAATACGGTGCGCCGCGATGGGGACCGGCTGATCGGCGAGAATACTGATGGCAAAGGATTTCTACGCGCGGTGCGCCAGGATGCCGGCGTGGAACCACTGGGGAAGCGAGTCGTGTTCCTGGGCGCGGGCGGCGCGGCACGAGCCATGGCCGTCGAGATGGCACTGGCCGGCGCAGCTCATGTCACCATCGTAAACCGGTCACCAGTCCGCGGCGAGGAGCTAGTCGGCATTCTGCGGGAAAAAACCGCCGTCTCAGCCGAGTTCATCCCCTGGCAGGGTGAGTATGCGGTGCCGGCCAACACTGACATCCTGGTAAATGCCACATCCATCGGCTTGTACCCAAATATAGACGCCATGCCTACGGTGGAGCTGGCGACTATCCGCGCCGGCCTGCTGGTGTGCGACGTGATTCCTAACCCGCCGCGTACGGCGTTTCTAAAGGCCGTCGCGGCGCGTGGAGCCCGCACCCTGGATGGGCTTGGCATGCTGGTGTACCAGGGCGCGATTGCGTTCAGGCTGTGGACCGGCGTCGAACCGGATGTGACGGTGATGCGGCGCGCGCTAGAAAAAGCCTTCTAAGCTACAGCGCGCTACCGATGAAGCCGCGAGCGCCCTGCAGAAATGCGGCAATGGGCAGCGCGCGCTTGCCGGCGATTTGCACCTCCTCCAGCCACAGGACACCCTCGCCGGTCATCACACCCACCTTGCCTCCCGCGCCTGCAATCACCACCCCGGCTCCCCGACTCCCTGACTCCCCGGCTCCCCCGCCCCCCTGTTCCGCCCACGCCCGCAATACCTTCAATCGCTGGCCGTTCCATGTCGTATAGGCCGTTGGCCAAGGTTGGTAGGCTCGCACTTTGCGCGCAATGACTTCTGCCGGTTCGCGCCAATCGATGCGTCCCTGCTCCTTCTCAATACGGGGGCAGAAGGTGGCGTCCTCCGCAGACTGTGGTTGCGGAGTAAATTCGCCGACCAGCCAGGTTGGCAGCGTCACCAGAAGCAACTCTGCGCCCACATTCGCTAACTTCTTAGTGAGCGTACCAGTGGTATCATCAGCCGCGATGGGGATGCTCGCGGAACTCAGTACGGGGCCGGTATCCACGCCGGCATCCATCAACATAATACTGATCCCAGCCTCTACATCGCCGGCAAGTATAGCCGCAGCAACCGGCGCGGCGCCGCGATGCCGAGGCAGCAGCGATCCATGAACGTTGATGCAGCCGTAACGCGGCAGATCCAACACGGCCTGGGGCAAAATCAGCCCATAAGCGGCCACCACAATCAGGTCAGGCGCCAACGCGGCCAACGCGGCCTGAACCTCCGGATGGCGTAAAGTGCGGGGCTGCCGGATCGCAAGGCGATGCGCCAAAGCGCATCGCTTGACCGGCGACTCTGCAAGCTGCTGCCCGCGTCCGGCCGGCTGATCCTCTTTTGTCAACACGGAGACAACGTTGTAGCCCGCGCGAAGCAGTGCTTCCAGCGGTGGCACAGCAAATTCCGGTGTGCCCATGAAGACGATACGAGTCAAAGTACGACTCCTGAAAAGAAATAGGTCACCTACAATGACCAGTCGCAGTAAAACCCATTTTACCACAGGCCGGGCTCAGGGACCTCGGAGAGTCAGTTGATTTTTAGAATCTCCCGGTGCTTGGCAGCAATTGAGGCTGATGGTATACTGACAAGTGACGTTGATCGCACTCGGGTCGTCGTCCTGACTACAAGTTCATACCTGGGAAGAAGATGAATCGATCACATCGCCGCTCATCAGTCCGGGGGTGGTGGCTGGCAGCCACCCTAGTGGCTCTGTTGCTGGCAGGCTGCCGCCAAGCGCAGCCTGCTGCTACGCCTACTCTGCCATCCGACACGGCTGCTCAAGAAACGCTGCCGGCTGTAGAGGCTCTGACTTTGGTCGAACCGGAGGCAGGCGGCGCGGTACGCCTGCGCGACGGCGCCGAGGTCAGCCTGCCGCCGCAAGCGTTGTCGGCCAAAGCCACCCTTACCTTGCGGGTGCTGGATGATCCCCCAGCCGTCCCCATACCGCGCAGCCTGCTGGGCCGCGCTTATGAATTCACGGTGGAAGACGGCGAGTTAACCGGGGTAGCCCTGTTGCGCATTCCTCTGCCCGCCGCAGCGGTGTCCGACCAATATGATTCGGCATCCTATCGCTGGAACGGCGCCAGTTGGGAAAGGCTGAATAGCCGCCGGATCGGCAATATGCTGCAGATCGGCATCGGCGCGCCCGGCGTCTTCGCCATACAAGGAACGTGGCGCCTGGCCGACGCCACCTTGGCGCTCGTTAAGCCCGAGACTGCCTCTGGCCAGCTGGCAACCTCACTGACAGTGACCGGCCAATATCGCTTCTCAGCCTTGCCGATCTTGAGTAGCGAATACTTGCAGGCCAGATTGGTGCTCAAGCAGGATGTCTCTGGGGGCGCCGGCCGCGTAACCGGTAACCCGGAACTGGACACCACAGTCGCTGAGGCCACGTTGTATTTCAGGCCCGATCCTGCCCAAGCGCAAGGCTTGATCGATTTCTCGCAGGTTTTTGAGGTGCCACCGAGCAATCTAGCTATTCCGCCAGGCGGCACCACGCGGCTTTACGCCTCGCTGACGGTGGAAGATGGCGTTGCGCCCACGCGGCGGTTAAGCACAGGGATCGAATACACCCAAATCATACCGATACGTATCGTAGAAATGGCGTTGGTGCGCCCCAAGTTGGCGGCCGAAGGACAATATCCGTTACGCTGGCACGTCCGGCTGAACGGCCAGACCTTCTCGCTGCTGGACGCCGTAGACACTCGTTTAGCGCTGGACGATATTCTAGCGCGCGGTGGCCTGGGAGACTATCGCTTTACACTGGAAACAGAAACGACCGGTGTTTGGGCGCCTGTCAGCAACGAGGTGACCGTACAACTGGCCCTGAAACCTACAGAGACGCCTCTGACCAGTGTCGAACCGCCTTCAGGCACGCTGATTGCGATTACCTCCCCCACCCCGGCCATGCCTGGGTCGGTCCCTGGTGGAAATCTGCCAGTCACGCCGACGCGTCGGCCCACACCCATTGGCGGCGGCCCGTTGCCGTCCGTCACGCCCACGCCCCCCGCAGGCGCCACCCCACAGCCCTCCGCCGCCACGCCCACGCGACCGGCCTGGGCCAGCGTTTTTTGGGCAGACCGCTATGTTCTGAACCTGGGTGAATGCACCAATCTACACTGGAACGTTGAAAACGTTGACCAAGTGTTCTTCAATGGGGCAGCGACCGAAGGAAGCAAGACGCGCCAGGAATGCCCCCAGCAAACCACTTCCTACACCTTGCGGATCATCAGCAATGCCGGCACTGAGGAAATCGTCTTGCCCATTACAGTGTCAACCCAGAACCAGACGGCAATCGAGTTCACGGCGGACAGCTACCGCATTGCACCGGGCCAAAGCACCGTCCTACGGTGGCGCGTAACCGGTGTCAAAGAGGTTTACTTGAACAACAAGGGGGTCGGGGGTGAAGATAGCGCCATAGTGAGCCCGACCACCGAGACGGCGTACACGTTACGCGTTGTCAACCTCAATGGCACCAGCACGGAACGGACCCTCAGAATCACGGTCTCCGCCGCAGCACTGGTTGACGCGCGCTTCTGGGCAGACCAGTACACCATGCGCCGCAACACATGCACGACCCTGCACTGGATCGTGCGCAATGTAAGAGAAGTCTACCTGAACGGCGTTGGCGTCGAGGGAACTGGTACACAGCAGGTGTGTCCCAGTGGGAATACGTTCTTTACCCTGAGCGTGATCCCCAATGACGGTTCAGGTCCATACGATTTCGATGTTTCGATAGCGTCCGGCGATCCGGTCTTAACTTCGGGCGAGATCATCGCTCAGGGCATCGTCAACGAAATAACCTATCAGGCCGACCTTGATACTCTTACCGCCGGCGAACAGGCCGGCTACAAGCTGGTCGTTGATGGCATCAACCGTCTTTTTGCCGAGTCCGGCAACTGGTCGCAGGCCGCCGTAACGCTGCGCATACCCCAGGAATTCGTCACAGCCAACACGGACGAGGAGGGCTTGCTGCCCCCCATCAATTGGCCCATCAACCCGGGCCAATGGGTGGAATTTCGCGCCAAATGCGCGGGCGCCATATGCGTATTGGAACTGACTCCGACTACCTATTTGTACCTTCGCTCACCCTGAGCAGTTACACAGAACCCCGGCTTCCTGAAGAAACCGGGGTTCTGGCCGATCGGCATTTCGCCTTGTGAGACGTAACCGCTAATCCGGTATGGTCACGTTCGTCAGGTCACCCTCCGCGGCGGGCCACTGCATATCAAAGCCGCGCAGCGTCTCCACAATCACCCGCGCTACCACCAGGTTGCGATACCATTTGTGGTTCGCCGGCACGAGGTGCCACGGCGCCCACGGTGTGCTGGTCAAGTTCAGTACGTCCTCGTACGCAGCCATGTAATCATCCCATAGCGCGCGTTCCTTGAGATCGCCGAGAGAAAACTTCCAGTGCTTCGATGAATCATCCAGCCGCGCCTGCAAACGCGCTTTTTGTTCTTCCTTGGAAATATGCAGGTAAAACTTTAGTATCGTCACCCCGTTCTCGGTTAGTTGCTTCTCGAACGCATTGATCTGCTCGTAACGCTGACGCCACACGCCCCTGGGCACCATGTCATGCACCCGCACCACCAATACGTCCTCGTAGTGCGACCGATTGAAGATGCCTATCATGCGCTTGGGCGGCACCACCTTATGGACGCGCCACAGATAATCGTGCGCCAACTCCTCGGCCGTGGGCGTCTTGAAAGACGCCACAGTGCACCCTTGAGGATTCACGCCGCTCATCACATGACTGATCAACCCGTCCTTGCCGCCGGTATCCATGGCCTGAACCACCACCAGCAAAGCATGTTTGCCTTCAGCATAGAACAGTTCTTGCAGGTTGACAAGCTCCTTCTTATCAGCCGCCAATAGCTTCTGAACTTCTTTTTTGTCCTTGTAGGGCGTGGTCTCGCCAGGGTCGACTTCCTTTAGCTTGATCTTGGAGCCAGGCTTGACCAGGTGCCTGACGTGCAGGGCATTCTCCTTCATCGCGCACTCCTTTGTATCGCAAAGCAATCAGGTGTACTCCGGATGCAGACGAAGTTAGCACACCCTGTCAGACTTGTCAAACGCTCACTCACTGATCTCATCGCCCAAATGCCCATATCGACCCAAATGTGATAGAATAGCTTCATTGACTCACGATATCTACAAGGAGCTTGCCCCATGACTGCCCCATCGGTTTCCGTGGCCCCCGGCGGCGGGCGCCTGCTGGATGCGCAAGGTCAGCCTTTCTTTGCAGTTATCGTCAACTATGTCGGCCACAGCGATCGCGCCTGGGCCCAGTTTCAATCCGCTCAGTTCGACGCGGCGCTGATTGAAGCCGATTTCCGGCTAGCGCGTCAGGCTGGAGCAAACGTCATACGCACGTTCGTCGCGGCGCCGCTGCAAAATGAGTTTCCAAAGGGGGATTGGAGGAAGCTCGATGGGTTGTTGGCAGCCGCAGAACGCGCGGGTATCTACCTGCTGCTCACCCTTGCCGACTACAGCCTGAGCTATGTGCGCACCCTGGCCGATCACGCCGGCCGGATCGCGGCTCGCTACGCCGAGCACCCTGCACTCCTGGCCTTCGATCTCAAAAATGAGCCGCGCTTCTACCACCTGACACAGATGCGCTATCCGGCTGGCAACCCGCTGTTCACCGATGAACTCAGCAACATCTACCCCCCACGTCGGACGCCTGCACAGGCGTTGGCTTGGGCAAAAGGGGAAGGTAATGCTGGATCCCTGGGAGAAGAAGATGCGATCCGTTACGCGCACGCCAGCGACTTGCTGGACCAATGCCTCAAGGCGGCCAACGATTGGATCAGCGCGCGCAACTACCGTGTCAGCAGTGTCGGATTCATCCGCTCGGCCGAAGCGGCGCCCTGGCAGCCATTCTTGACTACCCTAAACGCTGCATTGGCAGCCTGGCTGGAACCCCAGATGACTGCCGTGCGCGCGGTGGCTCCCCACAAGCTGCTTACCCTCGGTTACAGTGACCCGCTGCTCGCCGCGCTGCCAGCCAATCTGGCACTGGATATCCATGCGATCAATCGCTACCCGCGGGATGCCTCGCCGCGCCAGCTCGACTACCAGATGATTATTGCATCAGAATTGCAGACAACCTTTCCCGGCAAACCGATGTTTCTCACGGAATTCGGCTACGCAACTAACGACCTGGAGCCTGCACAAGCTGCGATCTGTGAAAGCGCGGCCTGGCTGCGCGCGGCAGAATTGGGGCTGGCAGGCGCCGGCAAGTGGATGCTATGGGATCTGCCGCCTGGGCCCAACCCGCACGAGCGCAGCTTTGGGCTGTTTGACGCGCAGGGTCAGGCCAAACCCAGTGCATTGGCGCTGCCTGCGCTGGCCCGGCGCCTGACTTACAGCCGCGGGCCGCGCGGCCGGCTGCAGATCAGCGCCAACCCCAGTGGCTCAATCGCTTACCACTACGAGGCGTTTGATGCCTGCTTTGCCAGCGGCAATGGACAGGCAGGTAACCGCAGCGTCCGCTGGGAGGGCATGGGCTGGGGACAGCTGTTGGCGGATTGGTCGGAGCCAGGCGTCGTGCGGGTGCAAACGACCGCGCCGGGCGAGGTAACTCTCGATCTGGGCCAAATGGTGGGGATACGAAAGCTGGGCGAGGTGGATCTACGTACGGCAGACGCGGCATGGCCCTATACGCGCGCGGGCACGGTGCTTGCCTTCCAGACCTTGCCTGGCCAGGAGGTCACCGTGCGCCTGGCGCTGGATGCTGTCGACGCAAAGATCGTCATCCTGTGGCCTCATGACAACGCGCCGGTCAGCGAAGCCCGTCTGGCCAATCTCACCGCGTATCTAACCTACCCCGACAGCCGCATTACCGTACCCTGTAATTTTGCTCAGCAAGTGACATTGTGGCGCGGTCTGAACAATGAGCCGGCCGAACCAATCGTTGCCGGCAGCCGGCGTATGACGGAGATGAACGGCTGTCGCGTGCCTGTCTGGGACTTCAATGACATCGATGTGAGCCCGGCGCGCGACCCACAGAACAAGCTTTACTTCTCGCTCCGAGTCGAAGGTTTCCCATATCGCAGCAATATCTGGGTGCACGGGACGGACGCGCGCACCTTCATGCCGCAGCCAGCTCAGGCGGCCGCCAATCAGACGGTCACCGCGAGCACGGCGCCGCGCCAACTCGATGCCCGCATCCAAATCCTGTGGCCGCATGGCAACGCGCCAGTTGCGCAAGCCAGCCTGGCCAACCTATCGATCGACCTGTTCCGACGCAGATCCCTGATCCGGTTGATGCCCGGCGGCGAAGGGACAACGCAGTGGTCCCCACAGGTGTGGCTGATCGCTGCCCGCAACAATGATCCGGGTCAACGGGTGGCCCGAGGCGTGCTGCGGATCGACGCCAACGGCGCAGCACATTGGGACTTCAATGATATCGATGTCAGTCCGGCCCGCGACCCAGAGACTAAGCTGCACTTCTGGGTGGAGATCGAGGGGTGCGAAACCTTCTCCAACACCTGGACCCACGGCCTGGACGCTCGCACTTACTTACCCAACCCCGAAACTCTATTGGGTGATTGTCCGTAACATCTCCCCCTTATCATCACACTCAGGAGAAAGAATGACTCACATCATCGCTGATACTACCTGCGGGCTGACGTTCGAAATGACCCGGAGCCTGGGCGTCCCGATGATTTCACAAATCATCAACTTCGGTGCAGACTCCTATCGTGAAGGCCCTGAAATCGACTACGCCACCTTCATGCAGCGGCTGCGCACTGACCGCGAGATGCCCAAAACTGCCGCACCCTATCCCGGCGACTTCATCGAGGTCTTCCGGGAACTGACGGACGCGGGCGAAAGCGTCGTTTGCATCCACCCCTCTGCGGACGTCAGCGGCACCGTCCGATCGGCACTCACTGCTAAAGAGTCATTTCCGGGCGCTGACATCCGGATCATCGACACCCGAACCGTTGCCGGCCCTTTGGGCACCATCGTGCTGGAGGCGAATAAGCTGGCCAAGGCCGGCGCCACCGCCGACGAAGTCGAGGCCCTGGTGTACGCCATGATGCCGCGAGCGCGCATTTACTTCCTGGTGGATACCCTGGAATTCCTCCGTCGGGGCGGCCGCATCGGCGGAGCTGCCGCGCTGCTTGGCTCGATCCTGCAGATCAAGCCAATCCTCACTTTTCGCGAGGGCCGCGTCGACCAATTCGAGAAGGAACGGACTAAAACGCGCGCGCTGGCACGCATCAAGGAATTGATCGACAACGAGGCAGCTCGCGGGGCAGACGCTCACCTCACGGTGATGCATGCCGAGGCACGCCAAGAGGCCGATCGTCTGGCGGCAGAGCTGCAGAGCACGCTGGGCGGCGATGACGTTCTGATCCTGGACATGGTGCCCGCCATTGTTACTCATGCCGGGCCTGGCGTTTTGGCCGCCGGCTTTTTTACACCGAGGTAAATCATGGTCCTTCGCGTATTCAAACTCGATACCAACTCACGCCGAGATGTTAAGCGGTTCATCGACCTGCCCTTCCGGCTCTATCGCGACTGCCCGGAATGGGTGCCGCCTCTTGTTGATGATGTGGCGCTGATGCTGAACCGCCGAAAATACCCTTTCTACGAACATTCCGACGCAGATTTCTTCCTGGCTGAACGCGATGGCCAGGTTGTCGGCCGCATCGCGGTGCTGGATAACCGGCATTACAACGAACACTGGCAGAGCCGCACCGCCTTCTTCTATCTGTTTGATGCAGAAAACGACCAGGAGGCCGCCCAGGCCCTCTTTGCCGAGATCGCAGCCTGGGCGAGCGGCCGGGGGCTGAATAAGATCGTCGGCGCCAAGGGGTTCCTGCAAGGGGACGGCATCGGCGTACTGGTCGAAGGCTTCGAGCATCACCCTGCCGTCGGCATTCCTTACAATCATTCTTACTATGCGCAGTTGATCGAAGCAGCCGGCTATCGTTGCCAGCGCGACTTTCTCTCGGCCTATCTTCCGGGCCACACACAGCTCCCAGAGCGGCTGGTGTCCATCGCTGAAAAAATGAAGGAACGGCGGGGCTTCAGCATTAAGACCTTTTCCTCCAAGAAAGAGCTGCGCGCCTGGATCCCGGCCATCGTGCAGACCTACAACGACACCTTCTCCGGCAACTGGGAGTTCAACCCGGTCACGCCCAGTGAGGCCCAGGTAATCGGCGAGCGACTCCTGGCCATCGCTGACCCGAAGCTGATCAAGCTGGTGATGAAGGGCGACGTTATCGCCGGCTTTCTGCTCGGTTTCCCGGATGTCTCGGAAGGGATTCGCCGCGCCCAGGGCCGCCTCTGGCCGTTTGGCTGGTTCTGGCTGCTGCGCGAGTTCAAGCGCACCAAATGGATCAACCTCAACGGCGCTGGCATCCTGGCGCCGTATCGCGGGCTGGGTGTGAACGCGATCCTCTACGTCGAGATGCAGGAAACCATGCGCTCCGGCAATTTCGATCACGCCGATCTGGTGCAGATGGAAGAACATGTCCTTACGTTAGCGGATACGGAGACAGCAGGCGGCAGGATCTACAAGAGGCACAGGATCTACGAAAAGGAGTTGTAAGCCGATGAGTGCCCCCATGAGAGTCCTGATCTTGACCGCAGACGCTGGATACGGTCACCGGGCAGCCGCCAACGCGATCGCCCAGGCCCTGCTGGAGCGCTACGGCGACGCATGTGAAACGACGATTCTGAACCCTCTGGAAGATCGCCGCACACCGGCACTGCTGCGTCGCGCCCAGGACGACTACGACAAAATGATCAAGGAGACACCCGGTCTCTACAAGTTCGGCTATGAGGCCAGCGATAGCACGCTCCCCGTCAGTATTGCAGAGCAGGGACTCATTGCCATGCTCTACCTCACGCTGCACGACATCTTGCAGAAACAGCAGCCGGATGTGATCGTCACGACCTACCCACTGTACCAGGCGCCGCTGGCTGCGAACTTTGCGCTCTCCAACCGTTATGTTCCACTGCTCACCGTGGTCACCGATCTGGCATCGGTGCACGGCATCTGGTTCAACGACGATGTGGATAAATGCCTGGTGCCCACCGAGGCGGTCCTGAAGAAGGCGCTGGAGAGCGGCCTGCCGGCCGATCGACTCGAAGTTACCGGCCTGCCGGTCAATCCATCATTGGGCCAACCGGTGGATCGGGTCGCGCTGCGCGCCCAACTGGGGTTGAGCCAGGAGCGTGCTGTGGGCCTGCTGGTGGGGGGAACCCGAGTCACTAAGCTGGAACCGGTTGCGGATCTGCTCAATCACTCCGGCCTGCCGTTGGAGCTGCTGTTGGTCGCGGGCGGCAATGAGGCACTCTATGAACAGTGGTCCGCAATCGAGTGGCACCAGCCGGCCCATGTTTACGGTTTCGTCAAGGAGATGACACCCTTGATGCAAGCCGCTGACTTCATTGTCTGCAAGGCCGGCGGACTCATCGTAAGCGAATCGCTGGCGATTGGCTTGCCGTTGTTGTTGGTGGAAGCAATCCCCGGACAGGAGACCGGCAATGCCGAGTACGTCGTAGAAGGAGGGGCAGGCGCCCTGGTAGAGGATGCTCCGGAAGCTCTGAGAACCGCCTTCCACTGGCTAAACCATGAGCGCGCCGAGCTGAAGGAGCGAGCCGCCAATGCGAAACGCCTTGGCGCGCCCAATGCAGCCGCCAGGGTTGCGGAGCTGGCCTGCGAAGCCGCGCGGCTGGGCCCCAGTCGAAGCAAACATCGGTTCAGGGAGAATATCCCCCTACTGGAACGTATTTTGAGCGGACTCGATCTGGTCTAGGCGCTCTTGGGCTGGGGCGCGCTTTGGGCAATAAGCTGCAGCCAATCAGTTGCGCGTGCCAGGGCGTCCTCGGCAGCGCGCTGTGCGGCAGACTGCTTGTTGGATCCCTGCCCGATGCCGCAAACCGCCGCGCCGATGGACACCTCAACGGTGAACATCTTGGCGTGGTCGGGACCCTCAGCCTGCACCGTGCGATAGCGCGGCGTTAAACCCAGTGCAGCCTGGGTCATTTCCTGTAACCGGCTCTTGGGATCCTTGTCGATCACCTCAGCCCGCGCCACCGCCAACTCCCCCTCCATCAGCGGGAGCACCCACTCCCGCACAACTTCCAGGCTCTGATCCAGATACAACGCACCTACGACTGCTTCGAAGGTGGCGCAAAGAGTTGCGGCGCGTTCCCGGCCGCCGGTCTCCACTTCGCCATGCCCCATGAAGAGCGCCGGGCCGATGCCCGCGCCCTGCGCCAGCCTGGCCAACGTCTCGCGGCGCACCAGCGCAGCACGCAAGCCGGTCAATTCCCCCTCGCGCGCGGCCGGAAAGGCCCCATACAGATACTCGGCCAACAGGAAATCCAACACGGCATCACCCAAATACTCCAGCCGCTCATTATCATCCCAGTCAAGGCTGGGATGTTCGTTGAGGTAAGACCGATGGGTGAGCGCTGTGCGCAAGAGCACCAAGTCATCGAAGATTAAGCTGTTGTGCGCAGCGAATTCCTGGAGAACCGAAAGATCGTCAGGCATTAACATCCTCATTCTACTCCGATGGGTCCTGGAACACGGATAGGTTATTGCTGGTGCGATTGGCCACGAACACGCGGCCCGTACCAGGATCCACCCCGATGCCGAATGGATTGCTGCCCACCGGTATCGTCGCTATCACCGCGTCCGTGCCCCCGCTCAGCACGCTGACGCTGTTGTCCCGGCTGTTCGTGAAGAAGACGTTGTGCGTGGCCGGATTCACCACCACACCGCCCCCCGCATCACCCCCACCATACTCGATCAGCCGCCGGGCAAGTTGGGTCAAGCCGCTGGCTGAAGCATTATACACCAACGCTGTGTCCACACCCTGCCGGCCGCAGGCCACGTACAGCTTGTTGTTGCCCGCATTGAACGCCAGCTCATACGGCGTGCAGGCATCGCGGCCGCCGGCCTGGATGCTTTGGGCGTCGATCTTGCGCCACCCATTGTTGCCGTCCAGGGTGGTGATGGCCCCCGCATCGCGACCACTGATGTACACCCGGTTCAGAGTCGGGTTCACCGCCAGACCCCAGGCCCCGGTGACGCCAGTCCCCGCAATGCTCACGACCTCATCTGTCGCGCCATCGATCACCGCCAGACCGTTGATCCCGTACAGCACCGCGAAGATCATGTTGGTGTTCTCGTTGATCTCAACGAAGGTCGGGTTCGGACCCAGCCAGCGCGTCGTCAGCAGCGTCAAGGTGGTCCCATCCAACACCGACAGCGTGCCACCGGCAAAGTTCACCACGTACACCTTGTTCGTCCGCGAATTGACGGCCACGCCCCACGGCTCGTCGCCCACCGTGACGCTCTGCAGCACCGTGTTCGTCAAGCCGTCCAACATGTACAACCGGTCAGTGTCGCGGCTGGTCACGTAGACCCGATGCGTGTTCGGGTTGACGGCAACGCCCTTGGGATGGATCGCACCCGGCAGCGGCACCTCGCTCGGCCGCGTCGGCGTCGCGCTGGGCTGCGGCGTGGCCGTAGGAGCGATCGTCGCCGGCGGCTCACTGCCGATGATCGGCAGATAGATGCGGTACGGCCGGGGCGTCCCGCTCGGAGTGGCTGTCGGCGGCCGCGTCGCCGTCCACGTCGGCAGCGCCGTCGGCGTCGCCGTCGCCTGCCGGTTCTTGAACCGCACGTACACACAGCCCGCCTGCCCGTCGATGCGCGGCACCGTCACCTCGAACTCCGGGTCCGTGACCCATGTCCAGCCATCACGCATGACTTCCCACACCACATAGCGCCCCGCCGGCAGATCCGGAAACGCAAAGTAGCCCGTGCCGTCCGTCGTGGTCTCGTACACCGGCCCCGTGGCGCCCACCGGCCGCAGCCGAATCACCCATCCCGCCAACCCTACATGCAGATCATCGATCTTGTGTCCGATGACGCAGCCCGCCGTCGGCGTCGCCGTCGGTGTGTTGGTCGGCGGCAGCAGGGTGCCCGTCGGCGTTGCCGTCGGCGTGTTCGTCGCCGGGCCGGTCGCCGTACTGGTTGGCGTTCGCGTCGGTGTCGCCGAAGCCGTCGGCGTGTTCGTCGGCGTGTTCGTCGGTGTGTTGGTTGGCGTGTTCGTCGGCGTATTCGTCGGCGTATTCGTCGGCGTATTCGTCGGCGGGAGGGTGTCCGTCGGCGTCACCGTCGGCGTGTTCGTCGCCGTTAGCGTAGGTGTAGCCGAAGCCGGTGGCGTGTTCGTCGGTGTGTTGGTTGGCGTCTTAGTTGGCGTACTGGTCGGCGTGTTGGTCGGCGGGAGGGTGCCCGTCGGCGTCACCGTCGGCGTGTTCGTCGCGGTGTTAGTCGGCGTTCGCGTTGGTGTAGCTGAAGCCGTCGCCGTGCTGGTCGGCGTGTTTGTTGGTGCGTCGGTTGGTGTATTCGTCGGCGTGTTCGTCGGCGGGAGGGTGCCCGTCGGCGTCACCGTCGGTGTGTTCGTAACCGTACTGGTTGGCGTGTTCGTCGGTGTGTGGGTCGGTGTGTTGGTAGCCGTACTGGTCGGCGTTGGCGATGGCGTAGCCGAAGCAGTGGGCGCGAGAGTTACAGTAGGAGTTGCGGTCCGGGTGGCCCCGACCACCGTTGTGGGGGTAGCTGTCGGTGCAACAGCGCCGTAATAGCCGAAGTCCGCGTCGTTGTAGTCCTGGATAGTGGACGGAACGTAAACCAACATGGGCATCGAACCGATGACATTCTCACTGGTGAGCACGTACCCGTACAATGCCCCGCCCGGCAGAAAGTTGCTATCATCGATAACGACCCAATACAGCGCCTCGCCCAGATAAACGAAGAAATCATACCACCCGTGCTCGATATCCGGCGTGGATGGATCATCTCCGGTAACCTGCTGGCTCTGCAAAGCATCGTCGCCGTCCGGTTCAAACAGACCGTCTCCATCGTCCACATACAGCTTGACGAGAACGTAGTCAATGCCAGGCTCACCTGCGTCGGGCAGGCCGCTGAGATTTGCATCATACCAGACGAAATCTCCCACGGTAGACAGGCCTTGGGGGTCAAGCCGCGCAACATCGCCAAGGACGTTCGGTCCCGAAGCCACCGCGTAACCCAAGAACGCCAACAGCAAAGCCAGCAGAGCGACGAGCCCCACACGGGTCACAGGCCGCACCTTCCACGCAGGCTTCTCAACGCCACGATCTTTCATATCCAGCCGATTTCCTCAGACTCAGTATACAGACTAAACCCGCTCACGCCGGACACCCACAGCCACCAGCCGGTGGTTGAGGGCGTCCGGCATAAGCATCATCGGAATTCAGGGCGTCGATGGGTCCTGGAACACCGACACGTTGTTGCTTGTGCGGTTGGCCACGAACACGCGGCCCGTGCCGGGATCAACCCCGATGCCGAACGGATTGCTGCCCACCGCTATCGTCGCGATGACCGCGTTGGTGTCACCGCTCAGCACACTGACGCTGTTGTCCCGGCTGTTGGTGAAGAAGACGTTACGCGTGGCCGGATTCACCACCACACCCCCACCGGCATCCCCACCACCGTACTCGA
>CAZELR010000046.1:0-33437 GCA_964513075.1 uncultured Anaerolineales bacterium | reverse complement strand
GGGAGAACATCTATCTGAACGGCGCGATCCTGGGGATGCGGCGGACCGAGATCGAGCGCCAGTTCGACGAGATCGTGGCGTTCGCGGAGATCGAGCGGTTCCTGGACACGCCGGTGAAGCGCTATTCCAGCGGGATGTACGTGCGGCTGGCGTTCGCGGTGGCCGCGCACCTGGAAACCGAGATATTGCTCATCGATGAAGTGCTTGCTGTTGGAGACGTTGTCTTCCAACGCAAATGCCTGGGCAAGATGAGTGACGTGGCGGGCAAGGGGCGCACAGTGCTTTTTGTCAGCCATCAGATGAACGCGATCCAAAGCCTGTGCAACAAGTGTGCGCTCCTGCACACCGGCCATCTTGTTGAATATGCAAACACCTCCGACGTGGTGAGTCACTACATGCGGTCAGGCCTGGAGATGGCGGAATGGACGCCGGATGAGGGCATCCAGTTCCTTCAGAATCCCTACTTTACGCCCACACGCTTTGCCCTGACAGATCATGATCACCGGCCGATTTCTCAAGAGATCAGCGCCGACCAAGAATGCAGCGTCTTGATCGAAGGCATCACAGAACGTCTTCACCCGGCCCTGACCGTGGGCTTTGCGGTCTATGCGTTGAGCGGCGAGCTACTCTTTTGGTCATACCACACCGACCTAAAGCCAGAGGATTGGCCCGAGATCCAGGTCGGTCACAACAGGCTAGTCTGCCGACTTCCAAAGCACTTTCTCAATGAGGGTGACTATCGAATCGAGCTGATGGTGTCCTTGAACTTCATCACCTGGCTCAGTCAGCCAGGCGTCAACGCACCTGCCATTTTTCTCTCCATCAGGGGCGGCTTGAGCCAATCTCCAAACTGGATGATGGCACGTCCCGGCCTTCTGGCGCCAGTCCTCAAATTCGAGAGGATAAGCACGTGATGCCCATCTCATTTTCTTACACCCCCATCAGAGTGAGCCTAGCCATTCTGATCGTCTTTGTTGCGCTAACCGCTCTGCCCGGCGCCGCCGCGGCCCAGGCGCCCACCGGTTCATGCGTCTGGAGCGAGCCGGTCAATCTCTCGGATTCACCTGACTCCAACACCACCTTCGGACAGATCATCGGCGATCCGTTCGGCCGGGTGCATGCCTTCTGGGCTGAGATTTCGACGGAGGAGACGCAGAGCGGGACGGACAATTATGTTGCCTACCGGGTGTGGGATGGAGCTGCCTGGTCGCCCGCGAGTGATGTTCTGGCCGCTTCTGCAGGTTACACGGTATTGTATGATGTCGCGATCAGCCGACCAGGCGACCGAATCTACTTGCTTTGGCGGAATGGAGGCAATTTCATCATCAGTTCGGCACCCCTTTTTGGTGCGGCTGATCCCCATCTATGGCGCTCTACCTCGATCGCGTTTGGCTCGGAGGCATCCGGGTTTGCGCGCATGGCCGTCGCTGCGGACGACAGCATCCATGTTGTGTCGATCAGCGATAATCAGATCGTGAAACACAGCGCCTCGTCAGACGGCGGGCTTTCGTGGAGCAGCCCGGACATCATCTGGTATTTATCCAATTCAGATAGGGCCATGGATTACCCGGCTCTGCTAATTGATTCTAAAGGCACCTATCACGCAGCGTGGCAAGAGAATCTCGGCGCCAAAGAGAAGTGGGCGGCCTACGCAATCGGCTATGCGCAATCCACCGACGGCGGAAAGACGTGGACAAAACCGATCGAATGGGAGTCGATCCCGAGGGGCTACGCTAATCCAACGCTGTTCGAAGACTCACAGGGCACGCTGCACCTGTTCTGGAATGGAGCGTCCGGCACACTGGACGGCCGCTACTATGCTTGGTCGGAGGACAGCGGCAACTCCTGGTCAGAGGTGCAGCAGTTGACCGGCGGATACTATAGAGGCGGCCGATCCGGACCTCCCAGGATCGTCGAAGACAGCGCGGAAACTCTTCACGTAGTGCACTCCATTGAGCTGGAAAGCGCCGGTGGTGATACCCGGGTGGTCACTTCCTATCTCGAAGGTCACACCTGGAGCCCGCCAGCCATGGTCGATGTCCAGCATGAGGGTGACATGCCCGCGCTCGCGGTGTCATCCGGTAACCGCCTGCACGTGCTGTTGTGGACACAAGCGGAACCCGCGGAGATTCTATATTCCACCTGCGAATTACAGACGCCGCGCCTCACTCCGCTTCCTACGCCGGAACTTATCAGTGCCACAGCTGTCGCTCCATCAGCGGAGCAAGCCGTGATAAACATCCCGGCTGTTCCTACCGGGACACCGGCCGTTGACACTGCGCCGCGCGGCGGTGAATTTGATGATGTCCAATCGGCTCAGACAGGCTCTTCGGCTTTCCCGTTATTAGTAGGCAGCATTGCCTCAGGAGCGTTCATCATTGCTGCGGTCGTATTTACCTTAGGGCGTCGCCAAAAGGCTAATCGATGACCACTCTACCTGCGCATCCGCTGGTGTCGATCGTGACGCCCGCTTATAACAGCGCGCATGTCATTGAGCGGACGATTGCCAGCGTGATGGCGCAGGACTACCCGCGCATCGAACACATCGTGGTCGATGGCGGATCGACCGACGGCACAGTGGATATCGTGAGGCGCCATGACCATCTCCGTTGGGTCTCCGAACGGGATCGCGGGCAGTCGGACGCGATCAACAAGGGCTTCTGCATGGCGCAAGGCCAGATCCTGGCCTGGATCAACGCCGACGACACCTATAACCCGGGCGCGGTGAGCACGGCAGTGCAATGGCTGCAGCAGCACCCTGAGGTGGGGCTGGTGCATTCGGATTACACTGTCATCGACGCAGATGACCGGCACCTGTACGAGGTGCAGGCAATCGACTTCGAGCTCGACCAACTCTTCCTGTTCAATGAGATCCCGGGGCAATTCACTGCGTTCTGGCGGCGGGATGTGCTCGATGCGGTGGGGCCCTTGAACGAGCAGTTGCACTATCTGATGGACTACGACCTTTGGCTGCGGATCGCGATGGCGTTCCCGGTCAAGCATATCCCAGATGTGCACCTGGCTAATTTTCGCCTTTGCCCAGGGACGAAAACCTATTCGCATCCCGAGGCTTTCCGGCGCGAGGCGGACCAGGTGGTGACCTGCGCGTTCCAGAGCGACGCATTTGCTGCTCTGCCACCCGAGGTGCAACGACGTGCTCGTGCCAGCGGACTGCGCCATCGCGCGTGTGCGGCCTGTTATCTGAATGATCCTGCCGGCGCGGCCGCGCACTTTCGCGCGGCCGCCGAGAGCTATCCTGACCTGCGAGCAAGGGACGTCCAGGTGCTGCTGTGGAATTTCGGGGCGTGCGCGCAGAGCCCCCTGGTAGGCGATGCGATCGAACTGCTGCGCAAGCTATTCGCTGAAGCGCTGCCGCCGGAGATCGCTCGACTGCGCCGCCGGGTCTTCGGATTCGTGCATCATGCCTGCGCGCTCGATGCCTTTGGCCATGACCGACTCATGCCTGCCGGCAGGCACCTGGCCCGCAGCTTCTGGTACAGCCCGGCATTCATGCGAAACCGCGGGATGTGGTCCATGCTGGCCCAGACGATCTACGGCAAAAGATAGGGTGTGCGAGTGCGTCCGAGTTGCGCGATCCTGGTGCTCAATTACAACGGCCGACACCTGCTGAGCGAATATCTTGAGTCGGTGGTTACGGCTGCCGGGCGCGCTCGTTTGAGCGACGTCGAGGTTGTCGTGGTCGACAACCAGAGCAGCGACGACAGCCTTGGATGGCTGGAAGCGCATTTCCCAACGGTTAAGAGCATTGTTGCGCCGGAGAATCGCTATCTCTATTCGCTGAATTGGGCTGCCAGTGAGGTAACGCTTGATTGGGTGTTGCTCCTGAACAACGATGTCGGCATGACTCCAGACTGCCTGGATCCGCTCTTCGAGCCGCTGCTGCGCCACCCGCAGGCCTTCGCCATCTCGCCGCAGTTCCTGCGGCCGGACGGCGTCACGGTGGACAACGCCCGCCGGGTGGGTAAGTTCTGGCGTGGGCAGCTTCGCCATTCGAACGATACGTCACCCACCGGCCCCGCCCCCACCCTATTCGCAACGGGCGGCGCCACCCTGGTGCGCCGGGCTGATTTTCTGGCCTACGGCGGGTTCGACGAGCTCTATTACCCTGCCTACTGGGAAGATGTTGATCTCAGCTATCGGGCTTGGAAGCGAGGGCACCCCAGCCTCTACCAACCGGCATCGGTAATGTATCATTACGGTTCAGCATCCATGGCCGCGGAGGGCAGCGGGAGATCCGTGTTTCTGAACAGCCGGAACGCCTGGCTCTTCACCTGGCGCAATGTATTTGATCCTGTAGTCCTCTCGGCGAGCATCTTCTGGACGGCGCGCCATTGGATGGCGCTGCGGCGCCGCGGCGAGGAGCTGGGGTTAGCCATCTACCGGGCCGCCTTCCGGCTGTGGCCCGCGGCCATCCGGGGCAGGCGCCGACGGTCAGGAAGGCCATGGCTGAGCGATCGGCAGATCTGCGCCGCATCCGGGGCAGCCTCTTTCGCCAGCCTGTTGGATCAAACAGCATGAATGCAATGCGCGTCCTGTTCGTATCCGGCCACTACCTGCCCAACCAGGTCGGCGGGGTCGAGATCTACACACACGATATCGCCCGCGAGCTACTGGCAAGAGGGTGCGCCGTGCAGGTACTCTGCGCCGATGCGCGAGAAAAAGGGCAACAGCATCTCGATAGCGTCGTGGATGACATTTATGAGGACGTGCCGGTGCGCCGGCTCAACATGAACTGGCGGAAAGGCGCCGATCCATCCCGGTACCTGTACGACGACCCGATCGCCGGCAGCCAGGCGGATGACCTGATCCGCCGTTTCAGGCCCGCGGTCGTCCATGTCACCTATCCCGGCCATCTGACGGTGTCCGTCGTGTTTGCAGCCCGGCGCGCCGGCATCCCGGTGGTTCTGAGTCTCTGCGACTTCTGGTGCATCTGTCCGAGGTATTCGCTGCATCACGCAGACGGCCACATTTGCGACGCGCGGGTCACCGCCTGGGATTGCACAAATTGCCTGGCCTGGGATGCCAAGATTTACCGCTGGCCGAAACGCGTCCTCCCCGACCCTGCACTCCGTGCGGTGCTCTCTTGGGTCGGACGGCAGCCGAGCCTGTCGCGCCGGCGCGGTGTCCTCGGCATAATCGGCGATATGGAGGGCCGCCGGCAAGCCATCCGAAGGGCCTTTGACGCCACCGGCAGCGTGCTGGCCGTGTCGCAATACGTTATGGACGTCTTTGTCGCTTCCGGCCAGGTTCCTGCGGATCGGATTCGGGTGCTGGCGCAGGGCATTCCGGCAGAAGCACCCGTTTCGCGGCCGACCGCACTCCCGGGTTCGCCGCTGCGGATCGCGTACTTCGGCCGGATTCTCCAGACCAAAGGCATCGAGGTCCTGATCCGGGCGTTCGGACAACTCAGCGGCAACGTGCAACTGACTATCTACGGCAGCTCAAACGATGACGGGGACGCCTATGATGGTCTTCTACACGGGTTGGCGGCCGGAGATCCACGGATCAGGTTTGCAGGGCCCTATCTGCGCCAAGACATGGGGACGCTGTTGGCGCAAACGGACGTGGTGGCCGTGCCTTCGCTGGTCCCTGAGACGTATTGCCTGGTGGCGCGCGAGGCACTGATCCACCACGTGCCAGTTGTGGGATCGCGGATCGGTGCGATTCCGGAGGCCGTCATAGACGAAGTCAACGGTCTGCTGGTGGAGCCGGGGAATACGGAGGAATGGGCGGCAGCACTGCAGCGGTTCGTTGATGACAACACCCTGCGTGAGAATCTTTCTCACTATCACTCGCCCCAACAAACCATTTCTCAAGAATGCGACGAACTGCTGGCGATCTACGAGTCGCTGGGGAGTGCGGCCGTGACGCCAATGGAGAAAACGTGATGCAGGAAGCACTGTCCACACCGCGCGTATCTATTATCATCCTGACCTGGAACCAGCGAGAAGACACAGTGGCTTGTCTCGACTCCCTCCAGCAAATCACCTACAACAACTACGAGATCATCGTTGTTGACAACGGCTCCGCCGATGGAACGCAGGAGGCGATCAGGGCGCGCTTTCCTCAAGTGGTGCTCTTGGCACAAGATTATAATCTCGGCGGTTCTGGCGGCCGTAACGTCGGCATACGCCATGCGCTGAAAGGGCAGACTGACTACATCCTATTCCTCGACAATGATACACTTGTCAAACCCGACTTCCTCAGCCTTCTCATTGAAGTAGCGGAATCGAATGCTGAGATCGGCGTTTTAGGAAGCATAATATATTATTATCATGATCGTCAGCGCATTTGGAACGCCGGTGCTCGTATTGATCGCCGAACAGGGCTGTGCTACCCTCTGCGCAACGGGGAACTAGATCTTGACGCGCCCCGGCCGGTAGAAGAAGTTGATTTCCTGGCAACCTGCTCACTTATGGCAAAACGAACCGTATTGGAGACCGTCGGCATCTTCGACGAAGAATACTTTTTCTATTATGAAGATACCGATTGGTGTTTACGTGCTTCGGATGCCGGTTATCGCATTGTGGTCGTGCCTGATTCGATACTGTGGCACAAAGAATCTCAATCGCTGGGCGGAGCTTCTTCTCCTGGCAAGATCTACTACATGACGCGCAACCAGTTGCTCTTCGTGGCCAAGCGTTTTCCCAAGCGACGGAGACTACCGATGCTCACGCGGATTTTACTGAATGAGGCGCGCACCATCGTCCTGCACAGCATCTTACCGCGCTATCGTGGCCTGCGCCGGCAGCGAGACGCGCGTGTCCGAGGCGTGATTGATTTTCTGAGAGGACGCTACGGCTCGCGGAGTATGCAGCGATGATGCCGGACAGACGACACGCATGAACAACCTTGAACCGCGAGTTGCCCAAAATAGCCGCCTGCGGCGCCTGCCGGCTCCGGTGAAGCGTCTCCTGACTGCTATATACTGGCATGGCTACGACACCGTCGATTACTTGGCTGAAGTGATCGGCCGGATGCCATCGCATCACGTTCGGTCATTTTTCTTGCGCCGAATGCTGCGGGCAAGCATCGGCTTGCACAGCAGCGTACACCGAGGCTGCCGTTTGTATCGGCCAGCCGGTGTCAGCATCGGCAGCCATACGGTCATCAACCGGGACGTGCTGTTGGATGGCCGCATGGGACTCGTGATCGGGGACAACGTGAGTGTGTCTGAGGGTGTGGCGATCTTCACGCTAGAGCACGACCCGAACAGCCCGGACTTCGCCAGCCGCGGCGGGGCAGTGCATATTGCCGACCGGACCTTCATCGGCGCGCGTGCGATCATCCTGCCGGGCGTAACAGTCGGCGAAGGCGCTGTGGTGGCCGCCGGCGCAGTGGTGACGCATGACGTGCCGCCATACACTATCGTGGGCGGCGTTCCGGCCCGGTTAATCGCTGATCGCCGCCGAGATCTCAGCTACACGCTGGACTATCGGAAGTTTCTGGGCTAACTATGCAAATTCTATTTCTCTCCACCTGGTATCCCTACCCGCCCGACAATGGCTCAAAGCTGCGCGCCTACTATCTCTTGCAAGCACTGGCACGGGCGCATCAGGTCACCCTGGTCAGCTTCTGTCCCGGCGGCACCCAAAGCCCAAAACCAACCGATGACCCTGCAGTCACCGTCCATGCCGTGGCCGAGGATCCTTTTCGCTATACACGAGCGCCGCGGGTTCTGAAATACCTGTCGCCCGTGCCGTTGGCCTATTGGCCGATTGGTGCTATGAGGCGTGCGGTCGACCAGGTCAGCGCGTCGACGCCATGGGATGCGGTCGTGGCGCTCCAGATGCCTGCGGCTCAGTATGCGCTTCAGGTTTCTGCAGGCGCGAGAATCCTGGACATAGACACTTCTCTGAGCTATTGGGCCTTTGAGTCCTTCAGGGAGCAGCAGGGATTGTTCTCCCGCTGGCATCAGTGGATCAGTTGGCAGAAGGGGTACTTGTACGAAAAGCGGTTGGTGTCGCGCTTCGACCTCGGCATGCTCGTTTCGCCGGTCGAAGTGAGCTATCTGCAGCGTATGTTGGCGGCGAGCAGGGTCGCTCTTGAGCTGGTGCCCAACGGCGTGGATTGCACACATAACCGCTTCGACCTGGCCGCGCCACAGGCTGGCAACCTGGTTTACAACGGCAGCCTGACCTACAGTGCCAACTACGACGCGATGCGCTGGTTCCTGGCCGATGTCTATCCGCGCATCAAGGCGCAGCTTCCCGGGGTCGCGCTCACCATTACCGGTTCAACAAAAGGCGTAGATTTGGCAGGGTTAGCGCTCGATGATACAGTACGCCTCACTGGCTTCGTGGACGATGTGCGACTGCCGGTGGCGCAAGCGGCCGTCTGCGTCGTGCCCATCCGCCAGGGCGGCGGCACGCGGCTCAAGATCCTGGAGGCGATGGCGCTGGGGACGCCGGTGGTGGCCACGACCAAGGGCGCAGAAGGGCTGGATGTTGCGGATGGCGAGCATCTCCTGTTGGCAGACGACCCGGAGACCTTCGCTCGACGGACCCTGGCGCTGCTGCAAGACACCGCACTGAGCGCGCGACTGGCAGCCAATGCCCGGCGCCTGGTGGAAGACCGTTATGACTGGCAGGCCATCGGCATGCGCTTCGTCGGGCTGGTCGAAGCGGCAGTTGAGACAAAAGTCCGCTAAGGAGCAGATCGTGCCATGCCAACAGCAGACCTCAGGCAGACCTCCAAACACTGGGACAGCGACCCGTGGAACACCGGGCAGGTGATGTTTTGGCTGCAGCATCCCAGCGTCCAACGTCGCCTGGCCGTCAAAGAGAGCGGCCGGACGGACGGCAATTGGATTGACCACACCCTGGAGACCTATTTCGCCGGGCGGCTGCCCGTGGCGCGTTGCCTGAGTCTGGGCTGCGGCCGCGGCCAGGTCGAGCGAGAATGGGCCGCGCGGTGGGCGTTCTTGGCGTGTGACGCCTACGACATTTCACCGGCATCTATCGCTGACGCCGTCGCGGCTGCCAACGCGGATGGCTGCACCAGCATCCATTTCGCGGTAGCCGACATCAATCAGATCGAGCTGCCGCCGCAGACCTATGACGCCGTTTGGGCCGTAGGGTCCGCCCACCACTTCAGCGAGCTGGAACACATCTTTGCCGAGGTGGCGCGGACCCTCAAGCCCGACGGCCTCTTCATCCTGCACGAATACGTCGGCGCCAATCGCTTTCAGTTCGGCAGCCGCCAACGCCAGGTCCTTGAGGCCTGTTTGAATCTGTTGCCGGCCGAGTACCGGATGCTGCCCCCAGCCCTCGCGGCCGCGGGTTCTTCGCCAGCCGCTCCGACGGCCCGCCGCAGCGCCCGATGGATCATCCGTCGCACGCTCGATAAGCTGGCTGAGGGGAGCTTCTGGTCAACGGCCGGCCGCCATTGGCGCAGACGTCAGGCCATCCAGGCCGGTCAGCGGCCAAACAAAGAAACGGTGGTCGCAACCTTGCGCTCAGTGATCGCCGTGGATCCCAGCGAAGCCGTGCGCGCAGCCGACATCATGCCTGTTTTGAAAGCCAGTTTCGACATCGTCGAGCACCGGCCGCTCGGCGGCACGATCCTGCAGTTCCTGCTGAGTGACATCGCCGGCAACTTCGAGACGGAAGACGGCGAACGATTACTGCAGATGCTTTTCACCATCGAAGACACGCTGATGGCGGTCGGCGACCTACCGAGCGACTTTGCCTACATCGTGGCACGCCCCCGGAACAGCAAGGCAAGCAGGCCAGCGGTCGAAATGCGGAGCACGCGCTCATGATCACAACGCTCCGCAAAAGATTCTCCCAACGCCAGATCGCGACCTGGCTGATTGCGGCCGCGGTGCTGGCGCTGGCAGCGCTGATGGGCCAGCGCGCGTCGCCGCTGTGGATGGGACTGCTGGTCGCAGGCCTGGGCGGGGTTGTCCTGCTGGTGCGCCCCGTGCTGGGCCTGCCTGCACTGGTATTAGCCGCACTGATCGTGCCGGTTGAGATCGGCACCGGCACCGAGGTGAAGCTCAACCCAGCCAGCCTGCTGGTCCCGGTGCTCCTGGGTATCTGGATGTTGAGCATGCTCCGCCATCGCCAGGTACGGATCGTCTCTTCGCGCGCCAACGCGCCGCTGGCTCTCTTCCTGGTCGCGAGCCTGTTTTCCCTGCTGATCGGCCGGGTCACATGGGACCCCCTGGTGCCGGTGAGCAACAATTTCCTGCTCGTGCAGCTTGCCCAGTGGGCCATCTTCGCGTTCGCGGCCGGCGCGTTCTGGCTGACGGCCAATCTGGCCACCGACGAGCGTCAGATGCGGCGGCTCACCGAGGTTTTCTTGCTGGTGGGCGGCGGGCTCGCCATCTTGACGGTTCTGCCCGGCGTGGGCGGGCTGATTAGCCGTTTCACCACGATCGCCTTCACCCGGGCGCCCTTCTGGATCCTGCTGACCGCAGTGGCCGGCGGGCAACTGCTCTTCAACCGGGACCTCTCGTGGCGCCGGCGCGCGTTCCTGGCGGCGGTGTTGGGGGCCAGCCTGGCCTACACGTTCGTACAGCAGAAGGAAGCGATCTCCGGTTGGGCGGGGTTGACGGCGGTGCTGGGAGTTCTGCTTTGGCTGCGCTTTCGGCGATTACGCTGGCCCGTGGTGGCGACAGTGGCGCTCCTGACAGCCCTGGGCGTGCTGCTGCCGGCAGTTTTCAACTTTGCGGGCGGTGATGTAGAGTGGACCGGCTCGGGCGCGCCGCGGCTGGTGCTGATCGAACGCGTCGTGAGCGTGACGATGCGCAATCCGCTCACCGGCCTGGGGCCGGCCGCATACCGCCCCTATGCCAACCGAGAACCGCTGCGCTACTTGGGCGCCAATTGGACCACCCCCCAGATCAACTCGCACAACAACTATGTGGACCTGTTTGCGCATGGCGGCGTGCTGGGGCTGGCGTTGTTTGCCTGGTTCGCGGCCGCGTTCGCGGCCACGGGCCTGCGGCTGCGCAGGCGGGTGCGCGGCTTTGCAGCCGGGTATGTCAACGGGATGCTGGCAGCGGGCGCGGGGAGTTTGGTCATCATGCTGTTCGCGGACTGGATCCTGCCGTTCGTCTACAACATCGGGTTCCCCGGATTCCAGGCCAGCGTGCTGGTGTGGCTGTTCATGGGGGGGGTGGTGGCAATTGAGCACTGGAGTGGGGGATCCTTCGACTCCGCTACGCTCCGCTCAGGATGACAGGGTGAGGGGAGCAAGGGAGCAAGGGAGCAAGGGAGCGGGGGAGAACGGGTGAGCGTGGACCTTTCGATCATCGTCGTGAACTGGAATACGCGCGAGATGTTGGCGGACTGTCTCACGTCGGTCGCAGGTTCCAGGTTGAAGGTGGAAGGTTCGGGGTCGAAAAATGAAGGTTCCGCCTTCGACCTGCAACCTCCAACCTTCGAGACGTTCGTCATCGACAACGGTTCGACGGACGGCAGCGCGGGGATGGTGCGGGAGCAGTTTCCGTGGGTCAGGTTGATCGAGAACGCAACGAACGTGGGGTTTGCGCGGGCCAATAACCAGGGGATCAGCCAGGCGACGGGGCGTTATGTGCTGCTGCTTAACCCCGACACGGTGGTGCATCCCGGCGCGCTGGCGACGCTGGTTGCATTCATGGACGCGCATCCCCCGGCCGGGGCGTGCGGCGCGCGGCTGCTGAACGGGGACGGCTCGCTGCAGCCGGCGTGCCATCCCATGCTGACGCCCGGCCGCGAGTTCTGGCGGCTGTTGTTCCTGGAACGACTGTGGCCGCGCGCGACTTATCGCATGGAACGCTGGGATACGGTCACGCCGCGCCGCGTGGAGGTCATCAAGGGCGCGTGCCTGCTGCTGCGGCGGGAAACGCTGGATCAGGTTGGTGTGCTGGACGACAGTTACTTTATGTACACCGAAGAGGTGGACCTGTGCTACCGGCTGGTGCAGGCGGGCTGGGAATTATGGTACGTGCCGGCGGCGGTCGTGACGCATCACGGCGAGGCCAGCTCGCGGCAGGTAAAGAAGACGATGTATCTACAACTCTACCGGAGCAAGGTCCAATTCTATCGCAAGTTCGGCGGCGAGCGCCGCGCGCTTCGCTTCAAGCACCTTGTGTGCCTGGCTTATTGGCCAAGAATGGCGGTAACTTCCCTGGCTGGCACGATTTCGCCTCGCACGGCAATGCAAGGCGAAATATTCCGCTCTTTACTGTCCCAATTACCACGAATGTAACTTGAAAGGTGGCAACCCCAACATGATGCGCGCGATCATTGGATTCCTGAGAAGACTCTACCGGGCACTGCCCGCGCGCCCGCTGCGCGCAGTTCTGGCGCCGCTGTACTACCGCTACCTGGCGCTTCGCCACCAAGACAAGCTGGTTGCCACGGTGGGGGGGATCACATACGAATTTGACCTTCGGGAGTTGATCGACAGCACAATCTACTACGAGGGCGCCTGGGAACCTGATACAGTGGCTATCCTACGAAAGCTCGTCAAACCCGGGCAAACCGTCCTCGACATCGGCGCCAACATGGGCTGCCACACACTGCTCATGGCGCAACTGGTGGGCGAAACCGGACACGTCATCGCCTTCGAGCCGATGTCAGCGGCGTACGCCAAACTGACGCGCAATATCCAGCTCAACCGCTTCTCGAACATCGTTGCAGAAAAGGCAGGGCTGTCAAGCAGCGATGGGGAGGCCGAGATCGCCTTCACCACAAGCTGGCGTCTCGATCTTAAGCCTGACGGTGCCCCCCCGGAAAAGATATCCCTGATAACACTCGACAGCTACGTTGCAGCGCATCCGGGGCTGTTCAGCCATCTTGACTGCATCAAGCTCGATGTTGATGGCTTCGAAGAAGCGGTGCTGCATGGCGCACAAAACACTCTATTGCAGCACCACCCCACGATTCTGATAGAGATCGGACGCGACTCGATTGAGGCAGTGAACTATCTTAAATCGCAACAGTACTCCTTCTTCACTGAGAGCGGAGTGGAAATTAATCCCGACAGCATCGACATAGCCGAAACGCCCGGCAGACGCCCGACCATTAACGTCGTTGCTGTCCCACCACGATCCGATCTGCACATTGAAGCGCAACAGCAGCCTGCCTGGAAGGGGATCTAGAGGGACTCATCGCAACCCGCACTTCGCCACCGGCGACCGCTTTCACTAGTCGTGCCGGCTGGGAACGCCTTCTGCAGCCGCTGCGGGGACAGCCCGAATCCGGGCCCGGGCGCAAGTGGTAGCGGACCGAGAGCCTGCTCGACACAGCAAGGCGGCAGATAACGACGCACCGGGCAGGCGACATCAGCCCGGACAAGCAAGGGGACGCTTTCAATGGCAAGCCTGAGATTCAAAATCGCGAGGTGGTACCTTGCGCGGAACAGCCGTTCCGAGGTCGGCAGGTCGGTGGCCGAGCGCCGCGCCGGCACGGAGCAACTGGCCTCTGCTGCACCCAAGCGGAAAGGCGCGCGTTCAGAACCGGTGAGCGCGGGCGGCGTGCCGGCCGAATGGATCGATGTTCCCGGCGCTGCGGCCGACCGCGCCATTCTCTACCTGCACGGCGGCTACTATCTGCTCGGCTCGATCCGCACGCACCGCGCCTTGATGGGCCACCTGGCGCACGCGACCGGTGCGCGGATGCTGTTGATCGAGTACCGGCTCGCGCCAGAGCACCCCTTTCCCGCGGCCATCGAGGATGCACTCACGGCGTATCGCTGGCTGCTGGGGCAGGGCTTTGCAGCCGAACGCCTGGTTGTGGCCGGCGATTCGGCCGGCGGCGGGCTGGCACTTGCCACGCTGTTGGCCGCCCGCACGGCTGCGCTGCCGATGCCCGCGGCGGCCGTCTGCCTGTGTCCCTGGACCGACCTGGCCTGCACCGGGGAATCGATGATCACGAAGGCCGCGCGGCCTTTCATCGTCGAGCCCGAGGTTGCACGGCTTTCGGCGCAGCTCTACCTGGGGGGCGCAGACCCCCGCAACCCGCTGGCGTCACCGCTCTACGCGGACCTGGCCGGCCTGCCTCCGCTGCTGCTGCAGGCGGGCGGGGATGACACGCTGCTCGACGACGCCACCCGCCTGGCCGATCGCGCCCGGCTGGCCGGGGTGGCGGTCGAGCTGCAGGTCTGGCCGGAGATGGTTCATGAATGGCAGCAGTTCGCCGACATCGTGCCCGAGAGCAAGCGGGCATTGGCAGACATCGGCGCGTTTGTGCGCCGGCACACAGGCGGTTGAGAAATCCGATGGTCAAGCCGCCCTGTTCGAGGCAAACAACGCTTCGACCAATCTCGGCCTTGACAAGGGGCCTATTTGGGGCATAATCAACGGAGAAATCCTAAACCAGGAGGAGCAAAATGGCAGGCAGCGTGTATAAGTTGATCGAGCTGGTGGGGACCAGCACGGAATCGTGGGAGAAGGCCGCGCGGGCGGCGGTCGAGACGGCCGCGAAGTCGGTACGCGGCATCCGCAAGGCGGAGGTCGTGGAGTTGGATATTCACTTCGACGATGGCGAGTTCGTGGCCTATCGTGCGAAGGTGAAGGTGTCCTTCAAGTACGAGGAGAACGACTAAAGCCCACTTGCGGCCCGGCAATTGCCTCTTGCGCGACGCGTGAAAATGTGCTATCGTACAGGTATGAAGACGCGGATCGTTGTTCAGGCCCTGCTGCTTACGAAGCTCCTCGCTGAGAGGAGAGATATCCGCCTGGGCAGCTGCCAGCGCTCGACCACGTAGCCAGCGCGTCGAGTATTCCGAATCGCCGGATCAAGGCCTCCCAGACGGGAGGCCTTTTTGATTTCCGTGCACGCCGTGCACACGCGAAAGGAGAGATTCCCATGGGGCTTACACCGTGACCGATGGTGCGGCGCCTGCAGCGACGCCTGCAGCGACAAAGCAAAAAACAGCAGCGCAGACCGACCGCGAAGGTGCAGGTTCTGCGTACGATCACACTGCCGTCGAAAGCAAATGGCGGACGCGTTGGGCGGAGGACGCGCTGTATCGCACGCAGGCGCCGGAGCCGGGCCGGACCAAGTTCTACTGCCTGGACTTCTTCCCCTATCCGTCGGGGAATGGGCTGAGCGTCGGGCATGGGCGCAATTATGTGCCCAGCGACGTGATTGCGCGCTATCACCGCATGCAGGGCCGCGCGGTGCTGCATCCGATGGGGTGGGACGCGTTCGGGCTGCCTGCTGAGAACGAGGCGATCAAGCGCGGCATCCACCCGGCCGAGACGACGACGCGCTACGCGGCCAACTATCGGCGCCAGATGACGCTGATGGGCTGCTCGTACGACTGGGAGCGGGAGATCAACTCGAGCGCGCCGGAGTTTTACCGCTGGACGCAATGGTTCTTCCTGGTGCTGTGGCGCCGCGGCCTGGCTTACCGGGCGCCGGGCAGGCAGTGGTGGTGCCCCGGCTGCAAGACCGTGCTGGCGAACGAGCAGGTCGATGCGAACGGCGTGTGCTGGCGCGGCCACAGCGGGGTGACGAAGCGCGACATGGAGCAGTGGTACTTCCGCATCACGGCTTACGCCGAGCAATTGCTGGACGACCTGGCGACGCTGGACTGGCCGGAGCACATCGTCGCCATGCAGCGCAACTGGATCGGGCGCAGCAAAGGCGTCGAGTTTGAGATGGCGATCGACGGCGCCGGGGGAGCAACACCTGAGGCGCGTCTCAGCGTCTATACCACGCGGCCCGACACCGTTCCCGGCGTGACGTTCGTCGCGCTGGCGCCGGAGCATCCGGCAGTCGACCGGATCACCACGGCTGAACAGCGATCTGCAGTGGCAACGTATCGCGAGCAGGCCGCGCGGCGCAGCGACATCGACCGCGTCCGGGGTGACCGAGCCTGCACCGGAGCCTGCACCGGAGCGAGCACCGGCGCGTACGCGATCAACCCGCTGAACGGCGAGCGCGTGCCCGTGTATGTGGCCGATTATGTGCTGATGTCACACGGCAGCGGCGCCATTATGGGCGTGCCCGCGCACGATGAGCGCGACTTCGAGTTCGCCGCGCGGCACAAGATTCCGGTGAAGGTGGTCGTAGCACCGCCGGAGCGGAGCGGCGTCCAGGGGGATGATGCCGGGTTGAGCGCCGCCACCACCGGGTCCGGCGTCATGATGAACGCCGGGGCGTGGGATGGACTGCCCTCCGAAGAGGCAGCCGAAGGAATCACGGCCTGGCTGGTGGCGCGCGGAATCGGGAAACGCAGCGTGCAGACCAAGATGCGCGACTGGCTGATCTCACGGCAGCGTTACTGGGGGGCGCCTATCCCCATGATCCACTGTCCTGGCTGCGGCATCGTGCCGGTGCCCGAGGCCGAGCTGCCGGTGCTGCTGCCAGCTATCGAGCAGTGGCTGCCCGGCGACGATGCCCCCGGGGGAGCGCGCTCGCCGCTGGCGAACCTGCCGGCGTTCGTCGAGACGCGTTGTCCGCAGTGCGGCGGACCGGCGCGCCGCGAGACCGACACCATGGACGGCTTCGCCTGTTCGAGCTGGTACTTCCTGCGCTTCGTCAGCCCACACTACGCGGACGGGCCCTTCGACCCGGCGGCCCTGGCGCAGTGGGGCAGCCCGGACCTGTACGTCGGCGGGGCCGAGCACGCGGTGATGCACCTGCTGTACGCCCGCTTCTGGACCAAGGTGCTGGCCGATGCCGGGATCGTGCCGTTCCGTGAGCCGTTCCCCGTGCTGCGCAGCCAGGGCACGATGCATGCGCGCGACCCACTGACCGGCGACCTGCGGCGCATGTCCAAGTCAGCAGGCAACGTGGTCACGCCCGACAGCGTGGCCGCAACGCACGGCGCGGATGCGCTGCGGATCTATCTGCTGTTCATGGCGCCCTTCGAGAACGATACGGTCTGGGACGAGGATGGGATCAACGGGGCGCGGCGCTTCCTGGACCGGACCTGGCGGCTGGTGAACGAGGTGGCGCGGCTGGGTGCAGACGGTCACAGCGCAGCGGCTGCCGGTTCCGAGGAGCGGCTGGCCCGAACCATGCGCCAGACAGCCGGCACGGTGATGGGTCAGATCGAGAGGATGGCATTCAACACCGCAGTGGCCAGCCTGATGAAGTGCCTGAATGCCATGAGCGCGCACCGCGACGGCGACGGCCGCGGCGATGGCCGCGGCGATGGCCGCGGCGTCACGCCCGCGCTGGCCCGTGCCGTGCGGGACTTCGTGCTGATGCTGGCGCCCTTTGCGCCGCACATTGCCGAGGAGCTATGGGAGCGCCTGGGCGGGCCGTACAGCGTGCACAGCCAGCCGTGGCCTGCGGGAGAGGCTGAAGCCGAGGCCGCCGAGGAAACCGTGACGCTGGTGGTGCAGGTGGATGGCCGGTTGCGCGACCGTCTGGAGGCGCCGGCAGGTGCGGGCGAGGATGAGGTTCGCGGCCTGGCCCTGGCGAGCCCCGCGGTGCAGCGCGCCTTGCGCGACCGGCCGATTGCGCGCATCGTTCACGTGCCGGATCGATTGGTGAACATCGTGACGGGATGACATCAACAGGGCCATACAAACTGTGAGGGTCAAGGGAACCGACGTGACATCGCTGTCGTCTTGTGAATGACGAACGGTGCGCACCCGCGCGCCGGCACATCTCATCTGAACGGAGAATCATCCGCATGAAACACAGCCTAACCCTGGCAACTCTGCTGACCCTTGCCGCCCTGGTCCTGACAGCTTGCGCTCCGCTGCCCCCGGCGGCGACGCCCGCGCCTGTGCCGGAGCTGACAATGCCACCGGCCGCGCCCGGAATCGAGGCGCTCAGCGGCACCGATTGGGTGCTCACCCACTACGGTCCGGCGAACGCCGCACTCGACGCACCACAGGACGCGGCGCCTACCCTGGTTATCGCTGCCGACGGCCAGGTGAGCGGCAAGGGCGGCTGCAACAGCTACTTCGGCTCCCTCACGGTGACCGGCGACAAGCTGGCTTTCGGCCAGATGGGCCGCACCCTGATGGCTTGCGACGGTGAGATTATGGCGCTCGAGGATGCGTACCTGGCCGCGCTGGGGGCAGCAGAACGCTTCACGCTGGAGAACGGCCTGCTGAGCATCCACACTCAGGACGGCAGCAGCACGCTGGTGTTTGCTCGGGCGCAGGCCAGCAACTACCAGGGCCCCGAGTGGAACCTGGACAGCTTGATCAACGGTGACGTTGCGTCGTCGCTATTGGCCGATACCACAATCACACTGACGTACGAACCGGGCAACACCGGCATCAGCGGGACGGCCGGCTGCAATCGCTACATGGCGCAGGTTGATGCCGGTGTGGGCAGCGAAGGCCGCTTCGAGGCCAGCGCCATCGGGACGACCAAGATGGCCTGCGCGCCTGAGATCATGGAGCAAGAGACTGCCTTCCTGGCTGCGCTGCAGGCTGCCCGCAGTTATGCGCTTCAGGATAGTCGCCTGATCCTGTCCGACAAGGCCGGGCAGCCGCTGCTCGTCTTCATCGCGCCAAAGTAGCTTGCTGGTTGCACCTTTCCCCGGGGTGACGCGTTACCATGCCCGGCGATATTGGAACGGCACCGCAATTTCTTGTCCCAGCTCGCGCGCAGCGCGCAGCGGGAAGTAAGGATCGCGCAGCGATTGCCGCCCGATCAGGACCGCATCCGCCTGGCCCGCCTGGATGATCTCTTCGGCGTGGCGCGCCGTGGTGATCAGCCCGACGGCGCCGGTCGCGATCCCGGCTTCCCGGCGGATGCGGGCGGCAAAGGGCACCTGATACCCCGGCTCCAGCGGAATCTGCTGCTCCAACACCAGGCCGCCCGACGAGCAATCGATGAGGTCGACGCCCGCAGCCTTGAGCCGGTGCGCCAGGGCGACGCTCTGCTCGAGATCCCAGGACGGTCCGGCCACCCAATCGGTGGCGCTGATGCGAACGAACAGGGGCAGCCGCTGGGGCCAAACCGCACGCACCGCGGCCGTGACTTCCAACAGGAGACGCACGCGATTCTCAAAGCTGCCGCCATAATCGTCGGTGCGCCGGTTGCTGAGGGGCGAGAGGAATTCGTGCAGCAAGTAGCCGTGCGCGGCATGAATCTCGACCGCCTGAAACCCTGCCGCGGCAGCCCGCTGCGCCGCTGCCCGGAAACTCCGAACGACGGCAGCCAAGTCCTCGGCGGTCATCTCGCGCGGCGTGATCGATTGCTCTGAAAGCGCAAGCGGACTCGGCGCAATGGCCGCCGCGTCGGCCGCCTTGCGCCCGGCATGCGCTAATTGAATGGCGGGGACTGCGCCGTTGTCGTCAATGACGCGCGCGAGCCGGCCCAGGGCAGCGGCCTGGACGTCGTTCCACACCCCCAAGTCCTGCGGGCTGATACGACCGCGCGGCTCAACTGCGGTCGCTTCGACGATGATCAAGCCCGCGCCGCCGACAGCCCGACTGCCCAGGTGCACGACGTGCCAGTCTGTGGCAACCCCATCTTCTTTGCTGACCGAGTACTGGCACATCGGGGAGATCCACAGCCGATTGCGGGCTGTGACCGAGCGGAGCTGTAAGGGGGTGAAGAGCTGAGCGGTGTCTGTCATCTGTCTTCCTTCCGGTAGTGAGTTTTCAAGAACGTAACGAACACGAGTATAGCTGCGAAAGCCCGGCCTGGCAACTGAAGTTGCGGCTACCGTTGCGCGGCCTGCGCCGACTAGAACTCAGTCCACGCAGGTAAGCCTTGCGAAGGTAGGCGCAGTTTCAACTGCCGGCCGATGCCGTTGGTCGCAATATGAAATCACCCTACTCAACTCGTCCCCTTGTCACACGCGGAGCGGTGTGCTAAACTAAGTCCAAGGTGGAAGTTGCAGGCGACGGCGGTCTCAGACCGCCTGAGAGCGCGAATTCCATAGCGGGTTTTAGGATTTCACCTGACGAGGAGGCGCGCCGATGAAACGCAGCGCATGTTTTAAGCTTGTTGCCACGGCAGTCCTGCTCGTGCTGGTGCTGCCCGTTGGCAGCCTGGCAGCCAACCAGGGTCCGGTTTCGCCGGAACCCGGTCACGGCGATGCCCCCGCTTATCGGATCTATCTGCCGTTGATCGTGGGGGACACCGGTTCACTTCTGCCGACGCGCACACCGACTGCAACGCCGACTGCGACCCCGACCGAGATGCCGACTGCAACGCCGACTGCGACCCCGACCGAGATGCCCACCGAGACACCCACTGCAACGCCGACTGCGACGATTACCAAGATTCCAACCGTGAC
This sequence comes from uncultured Anaerolineales bacterium, assembly GCA_964513075.1. Classification (GTDB taxonomy): domain Bacteria; phylum Chloroflexota; class Anaerolineae; order CG2-30-64-16; family CG2-30-64-16; genus DAOUBP01. Next base: position 13,256 of record CAZELR010000046.1, on the reverse strand, counting down.
GCCAACCGCCACACCCACGATGACGCCAACCAACACTGCGACTCCGACCGAGACGCCGACCATCACGCCGACGCCCACGGTGACTGCGACGCCGACCGCAACAGCCACCTTGCCGCCCGCGCCCGCCGGCATGGTCGTCGTCCCGGCCGGCGCTTTTCAGATGGGGTGCGACCCGGCGCATAACGGCGGCTTCTCGTGCGAGACTTACGAGCTGCCACGGCACACGGTGACCCTGGGCGCGTACTTCATCGACGTCAACGAGGTGACGAATGCGCAATATGCGCAATGTGTGGCGGCTTCTTTTGCGTGCTGGCCGCCGTTGGATTACCGCTCTCACACCCGCGATGCTTACTACGGCAACCCAACCTTTGCCAACTACCCGGTGATCCACGTGGATTGGAGCCGGGCATACGCGTACTGCAAGTGGGCAGGCAAACAGCTGCCGAGCGAGGCGCAGTGGGAAAAAGCTGCGCGCGGCGCGAGCAATACCCGGGCCTTCCCGTGGGGCGACGCGGCGCCGACCTGCACACTGGCAAACGGTGGGGTGAGCGGGTACTGTGCGGGTGACACCGCGGCGGTCGGCAGCTATCCGGCCGGGGCCAGCCCCTACGGCGCGCTGGACATGGCGGGCAATGTGGCGGAATGGGTCAATGACTGGTACGGCGCCACGTACTACAGCAGTTCACCGGGCGCCAATCCGCCGGGGCCGGCGACCGGGACCCGCAGAGTGCTGCGCGGCGGCGGTTGGGACGAGTTCCAGGGCCGCGCTTTGCGCGCCGCGGCCCGCGACAGCGCCCTGCCTTCTTACCAGGATGAGAATCTCGGGTTCCGGTGTATTGTCGTCCCGTGAGCGTTAAGGCATCACTTCTTCCATGGGGGCGTATCCGATAGCAGCTTCTCGAACTCGGCGATCAGCGCAGCCTCGTACGCGCCGGCATACGTGCCGTTGAGGAACTTCTCGGACGCCTCATCGTAGAAGCGCTGCCACGAGATCTCCTCCGCGCCCGGGTTGATGGGATAGTACAAGGCGCCCACCGCCTTGGCCGCGTCGCGGTCGCCCGGTGCGTCGCCGATCATCAGGATGTGATCGTCCGGGTATTTCCCCTTGGCAGCGAACTCGAGGTGCTGCCGCTTGGTGCCCATATTCTGCCCAGCCATCACGGCCATATATTGGGCCAGGCCGTGCTCGCCCCATTCGCGCTGCAGTGCATCCGAGGCCGTGGTGGAGATCACCATCAAGTCGGCTTTCGCATGCATCTTTTGCAAGCTCTCACGCACCCCGGGGAAGGGCGGCACGTCGCGCACCGTCATTGCAACCAGACTGTCGATGGCCCGCGTCCACTCCAGCCCGCGCCACAGTTCATCTTCCCCATGCCCGGATGCGATATAGGCTTTCAGGCCCGCCTCACTGGGCGAGTTGCCCGAAGCCAGGAACTCCTTAAGCGCCTTACCCTCAGGGACCTTCACCCCGCGGGCCTGCACCTCGGGACGCTCGGCCAGCAGCTCGAACACCTTCACCAGCGCGGGCCAGCGGTTGGCCCCGCGCCACATGGAGTAGAGGTTCACCCACTCTGCCGTCTCGCGCGCGTATTTGGAGACGGGCTGGAGACCCCAAACCCTGATGGTGCTGGGGGTGAAGCATTCTTTCTGCTTCAACTCCATCGCGTCGAACGCGCAACCGTCCGAGTCAATCCCCACGAAGAAGGACTGCTGCGGCTTGAAATCGATGAGCACTTGCGCTGAGGGAGGAATTTTTGTCATATTATGTCTCCTTGTGATGGAACTTTATTGTAGCACACCAAAGTGGCAGCTACAAAAAACGGACAGTGCAGGCACGGACGATTCCCGCCCTGGCTTGTCCGTGGAAGCGCGCGGATGATTCGACTCAAGACGCAGACGGCACGACAGAGATGGTTTGGTGCAAACGGTGCGGCGTGCTAGAATCGACGGCAGCGCAGCTTGTGACCGCGCAAAAACGCGACTAATAGGGAAAGGGATCATCATGCGTTACGATTTCGACGAGATCATCGACCGCCGCCACGCCAAGTACAGCTATAGCATGAAATGGACCACCAACCCGCTGCTGGGGGGGATGTTGGGCGTCGACCGGATCGATGACGACAGCATCGCCATGTTCACCGCCGACATGGATTTCCGCTGCGCACAGCCTATCATCGACGCCATGCGCGGGGTGGTGGAGCACGGCATCTTTGGCTATTCGGGCCATTGGTTCGCCGAGGGCTATTTCGAGGCGGTCTGCAACTGGTTCAAGCGCCGCCGCAGTTGGGACATCAAGCCCGAGGAGATCGTGTACATCAACGGTACGGTGGAGGCGATCAAGCAGGTCGTCCTGGCCTTCACCGAGCCCGGCGATGGCATTATCATCCAACGGCCGGTCTACGGGCCTTTTTCCAGCGTCATCGAGGCCACGCGGCGCAACCTGGTGAACAACCAATTGATCGAGGAGCAGAACGGCTATTACACCATGGACTTCGCGGATCTGGAGGAGAAAGCCAGGGACCCCAGAGCCAAGCTGCTGCTGTTATGCAACCCTCACAATCCGGTGGGACGCATTTGGACCGACGAGGAGCTGCGGGAGCTGTCCCGCATCTGCCGGGAAAACAACGTCCTCATCGCGGCCGACGAAATCCACGGCGACCTGATCCGCCGCGACGCGGCGTTCCACCCCCTGGCCGCGGTGGCTGATCCCTCCAACCTGATCACCTGCACCGCCGTGAACAAAACCTTCAACCTGGCCGGCCTGCACTGCACCAACCTGGTGATTCCTAACCGTGAGCTGCGCGTCCGGTTCCAGGAATCGTGCGGGATGGTGCTGCCTTCACCCTTCACCATCGCGGCTGTTATGGCCGCCTACAACGAGGGGGAGGAATGGCTGGAACAGGTGCTGGATTATCTGGATGGCAACATCGACTTTACCCTGCGCTTCCTGGCCGAGCGGATGCCCAAAGTGAAGTGCCGACGGCCCGATGGCACTTACATCATGTGGATGGATTTCCGAGGGTATGGCCTGAGCGCGGAGGAGGTCCACGACAGGATCTATAAGAAGGCTAAGGTCCTGCTGGAGGGCGGGTCCATGTTCGATCCCGAGCGGGGGGCCGGGTTCGAACGCATCTGCGTGCCTTCTCCCCGCTCGGTCCTGCGCGAAGCGTTGGAGCGCATTGCGGCGCAGTTCGAGGGGCTGTAAGAAAGCGCACCCGGGCGAAGCCGCCGGGGCGCCAGCGCTGCACGGTCCGGCCCGATGCCTCACCAGGAGGCATTGGGCCGATTCTTGCGGCAAGCGGCAACCAGATCTTCGATCCGGCCGCGGCGGTCCATGTAATCCACCAGATCGACCGCCTTGTCATCCAGCCCTTCGCCGTCGAGGACGTCGTAATTGACGTCCAGATCCGCGCACAGCACTCGGAACTCGCTCAGATCGAAATGCTCCACCAGCCCGTGGCGCAGCCGCATGCGCTGCTCCTGCGCCGCGACCTCCTCGGGCCGCAGTGGCTCGGCGATCCGTTCCGTGACGGCCGCCTGGCCGGGAACGCCTTGGGATTGTGCCTTGGTCCGCCGCCTGGAAACCAAGAACGCGCCGGCCGCCAGACCCAGGAGCACCAGGGGGATCCACCCGTAATTTTTGAGCAGGCGGGAAACGGAGTACGCGGGATTCACCCGGACGCTGAGCGTGATGACCTTCTCGGGCACGTCGCGCCGCGTTTCTACCGTGCGCCCGTTCACCGTGATCTCTTCGATCTGCGTCGCGCGAATGTACAGGGTGCGCGAGCCTGACCGCAGCGGGGTCACCAACCAGCTCCAATCGGTGGCTTGGCTTTCCGAGACCAATTGGCGCGCGGCACTGTGCAGCGGCTGCGCTTGAAAGTCCCGCTGATCGTATTTGAGATCCACCTCCATCAGCCGGGTGACTCGCAGCGGCTCGGCCATCGGCGTGCCGGACGCGGTGATCTCTTTCTTGATCTGGTCGATCATGGCCGGGTCAGCCGTGGCGATCAGCAGCACCTGGATGCGCGCAGCCTGGCCCTCGGTGAGATCGGCCGGGTAGTTATACACGATCTCGCCCAGGGCGGGCGGCGTGGCGGCTGGCGCGGCGGCAGTTGGCTCCGCGACGCGTGTCGGCTCAGGCGGCACGGTGGCTGCCCCAGTCGCTATCGGGGCGCGCGTCGGCCTCGGCGCCGCGATGGCCGTGGCAGTCGGCTCCACAACACGCGTCGGTTCAGGCCCCACCGCGGCTGTCATCATCGGCTCTACAACCGGGATCGGGGTTGCCAGAGACGCATTCATGCAAGCAGAGGCTACAATTGCTATTGCGGCCAGCACCAAGACGCCAAGCAGAGGTTTCATGGTCTTTCTCCTCCTGCGGTGAGGCTGCTCCGTGCTTCTGTAAGCTCATTTCTACGATAGCTAATGCTGCACAATCATACCGCAGACAGCGCAATTATGCAATACGAGATTTTGGGGGGTGTTCGCGGCGATTGCTTAATCGGTCATTTTATGATATAATCCGTTGGATTCCTCATCTGTCTCAACTTCGTGGGTCCCAACCGCTTTTGGGCAACGAGAGGAGGCACAGGTCATGCCCGCACATGCTATCACCTTCGTCCAGTGGGACGTTTATCGCAGCGGAGCCGGTGACCCCAACAGCACGGGCCATTTCTACGCCTGCAAGAGACCGCGTCTGCTAACCGCCGTCGAGACAGGCGATACTCTCTGGCTGGTGGCAAGGCACCCAGGGGAGGACCGAAAACCCCACTACAGGCTGGCATACAAGCTGGTGGATTGCGTCAAGGTAGAAGCCCCAAAGGCACGAGAGGAACAGTTCGGCTCGTACATGGTGAAGGCGCGTGACCGGGCCCGATCGCAGTACTTCCCGTCGAACGACGTCACCGCCACGCTGCGCCGGCTGCGCTGCACCACCGGCCGGCCGCTGTGGGAGGAGACCAACCTCGGCAATCGGCTAACCGTGAGCATTCCGCGACTGACGCCCGAGGACGTCATGATCCTGGAAGCCTTCCAGCAGCGGGTGCTGACGGAGCGCACCGTCTTCATCAGCTACTCGCACCAGGATACGGCGGCCGCCGAGCGCCTGCAGATGGAGTTGGAGGCGCGCAACGTACACGTCTTCCGCGACGAGCCTTCTCTGCTCCCGGGTGAGCCCTGGCGGCCGAGGCTGGAGCGGGAAGTCCGGGCCTCCGACAGCTTCGTCGTCCTCATCAGCCCCGCCGCCGGAGCGTCAAGCTGGGTGCGGCAGGAGGTCGCCTGGGCCCTCGACGAGCAGGGGGCCGGCGGGCTGGTCGCGCACATCGTGCCCATCCTGCTGCCAGGCGGCGGCTGGGAGGCCTACCCGGAGTTGCAGCACCTACAAGGCGTGAGTCACCCTGAACAACCCGATGCTGCCTTTTTCGATCGCCTTGCCGGGCAGTTGCAGAGCGAGCCCAGACGGCCGCGAACGTGACACGCGCAAGGAGCAAAGCCACCCTATTCACGACAGGAGGACGTTTCTTGCGGCCAGCACATAGCCGGGGCAGGATTCGATGGCTTGGGAATGTCGCCGTCCTCGGGTACAATAGGGGCCGGACGGGAACCATACGCCGCCGAAAGCGAGGGGACCATGGACCAGGTCTTCATCAGCTACTCGCATCGCGATCAGGAGTTCGTATCCCGGCTGGCGCTGGATCTGGAGAAGCGCGGTGCGCAGGTGTGGATCGACCGCGAGGACATCCATGCGGGCGCAAAGTGGCAGGAATCGATCGCGGACGGGGTGCGCGCCTGCAAAGCTTTCCTGCTGGTCGTCTCGCCGGAGTCGCTGAAATCCGAATGGGCCAACCGGGAGTTCAACCTGGCGGTCGCCGATAACCGACCGGTGATCCCCCTGCTCTATCGCAAAGCGAACATCCCCCGAGAGCTGGCCGCGCCGCTGCAAAGCTATCAGTACATCGACTTCAGGCAGGGCAGCTACGGCGAAAACCTGGCCGACCTGGTGGCTTCGCTGGCCGCGCACGGGGTGGCGCTGCACGCGGCCCAGGAACTCAGCCCTGAGGCGCTGGCGCAGCGCAACCGCGAGCGGCTGCTCGGCGAGCACAGCCCCACGCAATGGGGTGCGGTGCTGAGCCGAATTCCAGGCTGGGCGCTGGCCTGGGCGCTCGGCTGGGCGGTGGTGTGGACCATCGTGCCGGTGCTGGTGCTGCTCGGCTGGAACCGCGTCATGACGTCATCCACGCCCCTCGATCCGGCGCAATTGCTCGTCCTGCCGGTCTGGGGGTTCGTGGGCGGTTTGGCGGGTGGGTTGCTGGCCGGACTCTTCACGATGCTGGCGCTGCGGCGCAACGCGGCCAGCATCCGGTGGAAGCACATGTCCATGGGGTTTCGGATCTGGGCAGTCGCCGGCACCATCGTCACCCTGGCAGCCTTCGCCCTCGTCTTCTTAACGTCCACGGGGCCGGCCGCCTCGGCGCCGGTGAACTGCTCCGGCCTTGGGTTCGGTGACTGCTTCGTGCAGCGCATGGGCCAGAGCCTGAGCGATGCACTGGCGCAAGCGTGTTTCGGGATGTTTCTCATGATCTTCGGCGGCGCTTTTGCAGCAGCCGGCATCCTGATCGTGGGGATGGTGGCGGGCGGCGCCGCGGTGCGGCGCATCCGCCGTCTGGAGCCGGGCATCCTGGGCCGGCAGGCGTTCTGGGTGGTGCTGGGCTGGGGGCTGGGCGCAGTACTGGCGATGGTCGGGGTATTGTTCCTGGTGAGTCGCGGGGCAAGCTGAAGCGCGGCCGAGAGGCAAGCCCCTGGAGATAGAAGATCGTGCTTATCAAGACAATCAGGTTTGGAAACGGCCACGTTGCGACAGTGCTGCGCGCTGCGCCGGCGACATCCGCGCGGGAGAGCATCGCCGCGCTGGCGCTGCCGAAACCGCGCGCGGTGTTGATTCTCAACGGCGGCACTGCTGAACTGGAGCCAGAGGTGGCCGCGGCCCTGAGCTCCGCACTGGGGGAGGGCCTCGCCCGCGTCATCGCCGAGGAAGGCATCACCGCCATCACCGGCGGCACCGACGCCGGCGTCTTCCACCTCTTCGGCGAGGGCCTGGCCCGCTGGGGCCGGACTGCCCCTTGCATCGGCGTGGGCGTGGCCAGCCTGGTGAGCTATCCCGGCCATCGCCGCGGAGAGGCGCCGCTGGAGCCGAACCACTCCCACTTCGTGCTGACACCCGGCCGGCGCTGGGGCGACGAGACCGCGACCATGGTTGCGTTGGCTGCGGCGCTGGCAGACGATTGTCCTTCGCTGGCGGTCTTCGCGGGCGGCGGCGAGATCGCACTGCGGGAGATGCAGGCCAACATCGCCCAGGGCCGCACGCTGCTGCTGCTGGCGGGCAGCGGCCGCAACACCGACGCAGTGCTGGCTGCGGTGGGGGGCGAGCCGTCGCCCAACCCTGACATCGACGCCATCGCCCGCGGCGGGCGCATCGTGTCCGTGTCCATTGCGGAGGACCCGGACAGAGTAGCCGCGGCTGTGCGCGGCCTCCTGTTCGGAAGCGAACGAGGAAATCCAGTCGCTCGTGAAATAGGGTAAGGAGGGACCGACCATGCCTGCGATCAACGTCCTGGGGCAAGAAATCAAGCCGGGCGAGGTTCCAGAGGAGTCTCACGACCTGGCCCAAGTGCGCGAGTTGGAGGGAGACCGGGGGCATCTTTCACCGAACGACCAAGAGCTCGTCCCTGTGATTCCCGAGCTGGCGACTCTGCTCTACGGCCCCGCCGTCACGCTGAACGTATCGGTGCTGCACGCCAGCCTGGAGCATGCCAGCTACCCGCTGGCCATCGGCCACTACGATGGTGATATGATCCTGGGCGCCGAAGCCGTGCTCGACGGCAGACTGAACAAGCGGCTTTCCCAGCTTCGCTTCATGGATCTCTATCCGGGCAAGGCGGGCACGGTCGAGGTGGTCTTGAATCCGCAAAGGCAGGCCGCCGGCGAAGTAAAGGGCGCGCTGGTGATCGGTCTGGGCGAGGTGGGGCAGATCACACCGGACATCGTGACCAGAGGGGTGACGGAGGCGGCGCTGCGCCTCGCCCTCGCCAGGCTGGGTGATCCGATCGCCTCGCCGGCCAAGAAACCGTTGTCGGCGGCTTTCAGCGCGCTGTTGATCGGCACTCGCGGTGGGCGGGCGCTTTCGATCGAGAGCGCCGTCGCCGCCACCGTGACAGGCGCATTGTTGGCCAACCGTGCTCTGGCCAATCGAAATCTGCTTGACAAGGTGTGCGTCGACAAGGTCGAGTTCGTCGAAATCTACGGCGATCTGGCCACACGCGCCGCGCATGCAGTCACCGAGGTCACACAGAATCTGCGCATCACGCCCACCGTGAGCGAGAAGATCGAGTCCGAACCGTACCTCAAACAGGGCGAAGGCGGCTATGCCGCACAAATGTCCAATGAGTATGACGCCGCCTGGTGGCAGCGCATCCAGATCAAGGAAACGCCCGATCCGCGATCCGATCGCGGCAGCGGCGAGCTGCAATTCCTGCTGCTGACCGATCGCGCGCGCGCCGAGCTCACGCTGCAGGCGACGCAACGCGCCCTGGTCGAGCGGCTGGTCGAAAAGACCATCCACGAACCGAGCGCCGATCCGGATTTGTCCGCGACACTCTACGATCTGCTGCTGCCGAACGAGCTCAAGGAACAGCGTTTGGAGTCGACCAACCTGTTGCTGGTCGTCGATCACAAGGCAGCCCAGTATCCCTGGGAGATGTTGGCTGAACGGCAGCCCGGCGGCGGCGAGTCACGGGAGCCGCTGGCGGTGCGCAACGGCATGGTGCGCCAATTGGAGACGGGCCGCTACCGTGTGCAGGTGCAGGCGCCGCACAGCATGAACGCCTTGGTGATCGGAGAACCGCTGCTCGACGATCCGGCCTACCCCCCCTTGCCCGGGGCAAGCGCCGAAGCCGAGGCGGTGGCTAAGGTGCTGGAGGATGCCCGCTACAATGTGACGACCTGCTTCCAGGAGGATGCGCTCACCATCATCAAGGCGCTTTTCGCCAAGGAGTACCGCATCATTCATATTGCCGGACACGGCATCTATCGGCCCGATTGTCCCGCGCAGAGCGGGGTGGTGTTGGGCAAGGACATCTATCTCACGGCTGCGGAGATCGGACAGTTGCGCGTGGTGCCGGAGATGGTCTTCCTCAATTGCTGCTATCTTGGCATCATCGACGCTGCGGCGGCGCCGAGCAGCAGCCCACCGGACCAGCCCGCCTGGAACAAACTCGCGGCCAGTGTTTCCGAGAAGCTGATCGATATCGGCGTGCGCGCGGTGGTGGCTGCGGGATGGGCTGTCAACGATAGAGCAGCCAAGAAATTCGCCGAGACCCTCTATCGGGAGATGACGCGCAATGCGGCACAGTTCGGAGACGCCATACACACGGCTCGCAAAGCCATCTACGACGGGGGCCGCAAGACCAACACCTGGGGCGCCTATCAATGTTATGGTGATCCGGGTTTTCTGTTGAAGGTGGGCGCAAGTACAACTCAACCTCCAGCGAGGCGCTATGTCGCGCCACAGGAGTTCATCCTCGACCTAAAGAATCTGCAGTCGCGCGTCTCGCGCGTAACAGACAAGGGTTGGATCACGCGCTACAAGAACGACCTGCGCGATCTGGAAACTCGCCTTTCAGAAGAGCTGCCGCCCAGGTGGCGCAACGGCGAGATATTGACCGAACTCGGTGATACCTATGCCGAGCTCGGCGACTTCGAAGAGGCCATCTTGCGGTATCAAGAAGCGCTACTGGCATCCAGCCCACAAGAACGCGTGCCCATTCGCACAGTCGAGCAACTGGCCAATCTGGAGGCACGCTTTGCCATGCAGTTGAGCCTGCAAGACAAGGATGGAAAACCGCGCGCAGCCACGAATCGCTGGACAATTGATACCCTCATGGCCAAGGCGCATGAACGGCTGGACCTACTGCTCAAACTGGCGCCGACCGCCGAACGCTACGCCTTGCTGGGCAGCTACTACAAACGCGACGCCGTTATACGGCGCGACAACAGCGTCGAGCGCAACAAGGCGCTGAAAAAAGCCGATATCGCCTACGGGGAGGCGCTGAAACAGCTCAAAGTCGCGGACAAACCCTATCACACCTTGAACCGGCTCGCCTGCCGCTACCTCCGGGACATGCGATTCACAAAGAAGGAGCGCACGGCAGCGGCGGCCGACCTGAGGATGATCGAGGAGGAGGCTGAAGGCAGCAGGGAAACACGACTGAGCTTCTGGGAGCGCATCGTCCGGCCGGACGCGGCCCTGGGTCGCGCGTTGGTGGGCCTGGCACAGGGCGAACTCGAAAAGGAGGAGCCAGCGCTGCTTGCGCTTTACCAGCGCGAATTCGAGCTGGGCGCGACGGCGCGCCAGCGTTCCAGCGTGCTGGAGCAGTTGGACGTCGTGGCGGCGATCCTGAGGGCCAAGGGGCGAGTCGAGGCGGCGGCAGTGGTCGATCGCCTGCGAGAAAGCCTGGCGAGGTAATGCTCAGGAGTTCAGGCATGCCAGTCATCACGATCTCCCGGCAGTACGGCAGCTACGGCGACGCGGTCGCCGAGCTGCTTTGCGACAGGCTGGGATATCGGAGCCTCGACAAGGGCCTGATGCGGAGCCTGGCCGCGCAGGCAGGCTTGAAGCCGGGAAAAATCGCCGACCTGTCGGAGGATCAATATCAGCCGCGAACCCTGCTGGAGCGCTTCGCAGGCTCGGGGCCGCCCTTGAGGCATCCAGCGGTGTGGGCGGAGTACGGCGAATGGGTGGGCCGCGAACACACGACGGGGGACCTGGTCACGCAACTGATTCAGGCCGCGTATGAGAAGGGCAATGTGGTTATCGTGGGCCGCGGCGGGCAAGTGGTGCTGCGTGAGAAGCCGGATGCCCTGCACGTGCGCCTGGTGGCGCCGCTGGCGATGCGCGTTCGACGCCACCAGATCCGGGCCGGGTTGGCTGCCGAGGCAGCGCGCGGCGAAGTGATCGAACGCGACCAGGCCTCGGCTGAGTTCATCGGGCGCTTCTACGGCGCCGACGTGGCCGATCCCGGCCTCTACGACTTGATGATCAACACGGGCAAGCTGCCTCCGGCAGCCGCAGCCGACTTGATCATCGAGGCGCTGGCAGCTTTACCGACAAGAGACTAACTGTCTGCGGCGCCGGAAAGAAATGCGCCGATCAAAAAACAAGGAGAAAATCATGGCAGAATCGACACCCAGCATCACTTTCAAGGCAGATCGCAACTTGATCCGGCCCGGCGAATCCGTGACGATTCGCTGGCAGGTGGAGGGGGTCAAAGAGGTGTACTTCTTCGTCGATGGCGAAGATTGGCGCGGCCACGGCGTCGCGGGCGTGGACGAACGCCAGGTCCAACCGGCGCAGACGACAAACTATGCGCTGCGGGTCGTGAAGGTCGACGATGAGGTCGTGCTGCGCGGGGTCGAAATCCTTGTGCAGGAAGGCGTGCGGTCGACGTTCAGCGATATGTTCTCGGTCGACAGGAGCGATATCCAGTCCGGCGAATGCGTTACATTCCGCTGGCACGTGGAGGGAATCAAGGCCATCTACTTCTACGCCGAGGGCCAGCGCTGGCAGGATCACGGCGTGGCCGGCGTGGCCGAACGCCAGGTCTGCCCCAGCCAGACGACCACCTACCGCCTGCGGATCGTCAAGACCGATGACTCCGTCGAGGAGCGCGGGATCGTGGTCCAGGTGCGAGCGGGCAGCCGCATCTTCTCGGTCGATCGGGCGTGGATCAGGCCAGGCGAATGCGTGACGTTCCGCTGGCACGCGGAAGGGATCAAGGCCATCTATTTCTATGCCGAAAACCAGCCCTGGGAGGACTTCGGGGTGGCAGGCGTCGCGGAACAGCAGGTGTGTCTCGACGCGACGTCCACCTACTGTCTGCGGGTGGTCAAGGCCGATGACGCGGTGGAGGTGCACTATATTACCGTGACGGTGACATCGTAGCGAGCGGCGACGATGGGGGGCGGGTTGCATGTGCGCCGAAGCACCGTGCGCCGCGGCGTGGTTGCGTGCGGGCCATCAGCGTCCGTGCTTAGGCCGTGAAATCCGCCCCTAGTGTGCGCGGCGGCGGTGCGCCCAGAGGGCGGCCACCAGACCGCCGGCGATGATCAGACCGCCGCCCAGCGATTGGGCGGCGGTCATGCGCTCGCCCAGGAACAGCACACCCAGCAACACGCCGAACACCGGCAGCATGTTGTAGAACGCCATCGCGCCATCCGGCCCCACGCGACGCACCCCTTCGTTCCACGCCATGTAGGCCAGACAGGTCGAAAACACCCCGATATAGATCAGCGCCAGGACCAGCGGGCCATTGACCGTGGGCGGCATCCGGCGCCATTCCAAGGCCGCGGCAAGGAGGAGGAACGGCACGGCGAACCACGTCGAGTAGGCCGTCACCCAGAGCGCAGAGCGGCTGCGGGTGACGACGCGCCCCATGACCGAGTACAGCCCCCACATGACGACGTTCACCAGCATGATCAGGGCGCCCTGGTTCAAGGTGAATTCGGACAGCTTCCGGCTCTCGCCGGCGCCGATCACGAGCATGACGCCAAGCAGCGAGATCACCGTGCCGGCGAGCTGGCTTCGCGTCAGACGCACATGCAGGAGCCAGGCCGCCAGCATCGCGGTGATGAGCGGCCCCGTGCCGTTGATCAATGATGTGCTGGTGGCTGTGGTGTAACGCAGGGCCAGGTAGAGGGTGACGGGACACCCTACCATGCCGAGGAACGACATCACCAACAGCCAAGGCCCCTCGCGACCGAGGCGACGCTCGGCGGGGGGCAGGGTGCGAATCAAGAGCGAAAAGACGAACGAGGCGACGACCATGCGCCCCGCGGCGATCGTGAACGGGCCGGCCGAATAACGCAGCGCACGGCCCAGGGTCACGTTCCCCGCCCAAAACAGCGTGGCCAGGAGGACAAGGATGTAGGGCCAGGCCGGGTGATTGCGCCAGCGCGCCAGCAAGGAGCCAGGACGGGATAAAATCATGGGATCTTGATTCCGGCGCAGGATTGAGCAGCGTTGCCCGGCGCGCCGGCTGAGATTCTAGCACGCTCCGGCATCAACGACCAAGAACGGCCCGGTAGAGGCCAGCCGGCAGACCAGCCGGCAGTTGAAACTGCGCCTACCGTTACGAAGGACCAGCCGGCAGGACCAGCCGGCAGTTGAAACTGCGCCTACCATTACGAAGTCCACCTGCGTGGAC
>CAZELR010000045.1:0-34113 GCA_964513075.1 uncultured Anaerolineales bacterium | reverse complement strand
GCTCAAAAGTTGACTGGTTGTCTTCCTATCACTCTTCAGTTGTTAAAGTGCCCCATAAACAGATGGGAATTGCACTGCGCCCTGCATCGCGCCCTTTAGAGACAAAACCGCCGACTTGCGTCGGCAACAACCCATCACTACCCTATTTGGTCGGAAGTGGTCGTTGTTAGCGGTTGCTATCTCCTCGATGACCTTCTGACATCCAGAGCACTGCCTGCGCAGTATCGAGATACTACCACAGCCAGGTCTCGTTGTCAAGAAGCAGCCCCATCGCTCTCAAAACTTTTAAGGGATCACCGTCAGGCACGATCTCTTGGCCCATCAGCGAATTACGATGATATCACTGCTTCGCAGCCCTGTCAAATTCGGACACACCCACTCTGCAATGCGAAGCTGGAGGCCCGAAAGTGCGCTCATGGCTCATCCGACCGAGCCACTTGGCTGCTTGTCTTTTTCGCTGTTCAGGTGCCAGCCGTTTCCGGCGCAACGAGAAAAGAATTTACCACAGGGCTTCCAAGGTGTCAAATTCGGGCGTACCCACTCTGCAATGCGAAGCTGGAGGCCCGAAAGTGCGCTCATGGCTCATCCGACCGAGCCACTTGGCTGCTTGTCTTTTTCGCTGTTCAGGTGCCAGCCGTTTCCGGCGCAACGAGAGGGGAATCTACCACAGGGCTTCCAAGGTGTCAAATTCTTGGGGACGCGCTGCCTTGACACCCACTCACATGGTGCGCCGGCCCTCCAAAGAACGCGAGAGAGTGATCTCGTCGGCGTACTCCAGGTCACCACCCACCGGCAGACCGCGGGCCAGCCGCGTAACAAGCGCATCGGTCGCGGCAAGCTGCTGGTGGATATAGGCCGCGGTGTTCTCCCCCTCCAGGCTCGGATTGGTAGCCAAGATCACTTCACGCGGCCGATCGTCAAACACACGCGCCACCAGCTCAGCAATTCGCAGTTTCTCGGGATAGACGCCATCGATCGGGGATAAGGCCCCATGCAGCACGTGATAAGAGCCGCGAAAGGCTCCGGTGCGTTCGACCGCCAGGACGTCCATCGGCTCCTCGACCACACAGATCACGCCCTGATCGCGTGTTGGATCCGCGCAGATCGGGCATGGGCTGCTCTCAGTGACGTTGAAGCACGTCTCGCACAACACTGTGCCGCTGCTCAATCCGACAAGCGCCTCACCCAGAGCAGCCGCCAACCCGCTAGGCTCACGCAGCAAATAGAAGGTCAAACGGGATGCCGTTTTGGGACCAATACCGGGCAGCCGAGCCAGTAGTTCGATCAGATTAGCGACGGGACGCGCCAGAGTCTGGGTCATACAGCCCTCACCGATGTTACATCAACCCCGGCAGTTGCAGCCCGCCTGTCAGGGCGCTCATCTTGTCCGCCGCAAGGCCCTGTGATCGCTCAATAGCCTCGTTGACGGCGGCCAGGATCATATCCTGCAACATCTCAACATCCTCCGGGTCTACTGCCTCCGGAGAGATCGCGACCGAGAGCAGCTTTTGGTTTCCATTCATGACAACCTTCACCATGCCGCCGCCTACGGTCACTTCCACATTCTCATCGCCAAGCCGTTGCTGGGTCTTAGCGAATTCTTCTTGCAGTTTTTGAAACTGCCCGGCCATGCCGCCACCACCCCCCGCGCCTCCGGCGGGCCGGCGCTGACCATAAGCTGGCCGCGGTTTACCTTTACTCATCGACTCGTACCTCCAAGGCTCATAGTATGCAGGGCGCCATCATCACGCTTTCACCTGTTTGACGATCGCGCCGCGCCGACGGGCATCCTCCAGCAGCACCTGATCCTCGTCCACTGGGGGCGGCGCCGCTGCAGGCGTTTGGCTTTCAGAGCCGGCAAGGTTCTCTCCCACTAACACGCAACGAACCTGCACCCGCCGCCCCAAAATCTCCTGCCAGGCATTCTCCACTAACATTCTGTTTTCAGCCTGGTTCACCAAATCGCGTGCAAACGCGTGGGTAAATTGAAACACCAATGCCTGTCCAACCAGGTCTAACTCGCGCACCGAGCGCAATGCAGCTTGCACCTTCATGCCGCAGTGTTTTCCGGCCGACAACAGAAAGCGATCCCAGTTGGCTTGGGCAAGCCGTAACAGATCATCAGAAGACGTTGGAACGCTGTCCGGGGCAGCAGCCTGGTGAACGGGTGCAGCAGGCGCTCTGCCTGGCACGGGGCGGCTGGCCACAACCTCGGCAGCCGGCCGGGCTGCGGCCACTGGCGCCTGTGCCTGGACTGGCGTTGATGCAGAGAGCACTGGGGCCGGCAGACCAGCCCGCGTCCCCGGGGCAGCCGGTTCACCTGTCGCCTCGATCGGTAACAGGGCCGCACGCATGAAAGCCATTTCGATAGGCAGTTGCGGCACTCCCGGCACCTGGTCTCGAAGCGCAGATCGCGCTTCGGCGAACTCTTTAAGCGCCAAGAGAATCACCGCAGGGCTGAGCTGTTGCGCCTGGCGCGTCATCATGGCGACGACATCTTGCGGCAAATCGAGCAGTTCAGGGGCCTTCGTTACGCACAAAAACAACACACCGCGCAGGTAGGCAACAATCTGATCCACCAGTTCACCCAGCTCGACGCCCTCAGCGACTAGCTGACCGATAAGCGTCAACCCTGCAGCCGTTTTGTGCTCTGCGATGCTGTCAACCAAACGCCCAACGGTTTGCGCGTTGACCAGGCCGAGAACACCCTCTACCCGCGCCAGCGTCAAGCTGGCGTCACCGTAGGAAAGCAACTGATCCAACAGGCTGACCGCGTCACGCATGCTGCCGGTCGCCCGACGCGCAATCGCGACAAGCGCCTCTGCGTCCGCATGTGCCCCCTCTGTTTTCAGGATTTCGGAGAGGTGCTCCACAATCTCGCGAGTGGGGATACGATGAAAATCAAATCTTTGACAGCGCGACCGAACCGTCTCAGGAACACGATCCGGTTCAGTAGTCGCCAAGACAAAGACCGCATGTCCTGGTGGTTCTTCAAGAGTCTTCAACAACGCGTTGAAGGCCTCTTTGGTAAGCATGTGGACTTCGTCTATGATGTAAACTTTATAGCGCGCCTCATTTGGCCGGAAGCTGATCTTTTCACGCAAGTCACGAATCTCATCGATGCCGCGGTTAGAAGCCGCATCGATCTCAATGAGGTCCAGCAGACGGCCCTCCGAGATAGCAGTGCAGATGTGGCAGCGGTTGCAGGGTCGCGCCTGCACATCGTCATCCAGACAGTTAATGGCCTTTGCCAGGATGCGCGCCGTGCTGGTCTTACCGGTGCCGCGCGGCCCCGTGAGAAGGTAAGCATGAGACATGCGCCCGTCGCGCAGAGCATTGCGCAAGGTCAGCGTGACATGCTCTTGCCCGACAACCTCTTCGAATGTTTGCGAGCGCCATCTGCGATATAGCGCCTGTTTGGCCATCTCCTGCCTCCGCGCTTACCAGCCCCTGCTTCCTGAGCGAAGTGTACCATACCCCGCGGCAGGGCCGCAACTCAATCAGTCATCCTCAGAAACTGACGCCTCTGCCGGAATGCCGGCCAGCTTGCTCTCCAGCCGGGCCAGGCGATGCTGCAGCTCGACCAAAAGGTCATCGTGGCGGCGGTCTGCGGTCGCCTTCTCCGCGATGCGCAGCGCCCACGCAGCCCAACCCCGTGCCGCTGCCAGATCGCGCGTGCACCACTCGTGGTGCTTGGCGAGCTCAATGTAGGGTGTGAGATCGTCGCCCGGCAAGGTGCTGATCCACTCCTCCCACAACGCCGCAGCCTGATCGCGCTGCTGCAAGCGCTTATAGAGAAAGCCCAGCTCACCGAAGGCTTGCGCCCGCTCCAAAGACGACAACTCGCCGGCCAGTGCGGCCCGGTAGGCCTCAATACTGGCCTCGGTCCATGCCAAAGCAGCATAACACCGGCCTAAGCTCAGGCGCTCCAAAGGATGCAGATCATCCAGCGGAAGCCCAGCCCCGCCCGCGTGAAAGAGCCGCGCCATGCGCGCGGCCAGCAGCGGCATCGAGACGATATCCTGCAAGTTATGATAGAACACCCGCACCAGCATGTCTGACACGAGTCCGGTCTGATAGTAGTGACGGTAAATATCCGGAATCAGGTAGCCAGGCACATCCTCTGCCGTGCGAACTAGCCCCAGTACGTTGTACTCCAGGCTGCCTAAGCTGCACGAACCCCAGCGCGCGCGCCAGAGTCGTCGGGCCGGAGGCAGCAAGTCCAGATGCGGCGCGCCGGCAAGAGGCGGCAGCATCTCGGCCAGAATAAAACGGTTGTTGATGAGCGGCATATCGAAGCTGCGACCGTTGAAGCTGACGATACCGGTACAGCCGGCGAGCGCTTGCTCAACCAGATGTAGCTGTGCGCGCTCCTCGGCCGGGTTGCGCATGAAATACTGGCGCACCACAAAATCACCCGACAGGATCCTTGCCTCTTCACTACCCCAAGTTCCGGTCGGGAATTCATATGTCCCCAGGCCAATCAGAAACGTATAAGTTCCGGCGCCCAACGACAGCCCGGTGGTCTCCGTATCGATAAACGCGGCCGAGGAGGGGGCAATACGCCATAAGGCATCGTTGCGATCCAGAGCCACCACGGCTGCCGGCACGACGTGCAGCCATTCCGCCAACTCCGGATATTCCGCCAGGGGATATCGTTCGGTGCGCACCCACGCGGGACCGAATGGTGTATTTGTTAATTCACCCGGCAATACAACGGCAGCCCAGCCCGACGTGTGCTCAGAGCCGGCATCACCTCCCTGTGGCGGCAAGACACCGTGGGCGGATTGCCGATCGGAACCCCTCTCTGATCCTCGTTTCGATTGCGCGGCGGCCATACCGCTGACGCCGCGGCGAAGGCCAAGCTTGCGCAGGTGTTTCAAACGTTCGAAGCGTTGACGCATATCGTCAGAGCCGGACATATCATCTCCCAGCCAACCGCCAAGAGGCCACCGATCGCCACTCGGGTCCGTAGCCCCATCGTGCATTAAGTCTAACGCAGATTTCGGAGCACAACAAGTCCATCCACGATACATTCAGCCATTCCGTGCTCAAAATCGCTTGACAGGGCATTCGATTTCCCTGTATAATGAATTTCACTGATGCACGATTGTAGTACAATGTTAACAGACTATCCAAACGGGAGTCCACCTCCAGGAGGGCATCAATGGAAAAACCCTGGCTGGCGCACTACGAGAAAGATGTCCCACACACGATCGACTACCCCCCCATCCCCCTGCACCAGATGCTTGAGGATAGCGCCCGAAAGTATCCCGACCGACCTGCTGCCAAACTGATTCTTCGCTATCTGGGCCCCATCACTTTGGGCGCCACTCTCACTTACCGACAATTGCAGGACCAAGTGAATCGTTTTGCCGCTGCCTTGGCTGCCTTGGGTGTTCACAAGGGCGAGCGCGTGGCCCTGATGCTGCCTAACTTGCCCCAGTTCGTCATCGGATTCTACGGCGCGCTCAAGGCCGGCGCGATCGTGGTCAACACCAACCCCGTTTACACATCGCGCGAGATCGAGCATCAATTCAGCGATGCCGGCGCCGAAACCGTCGTGCTGCTGAGCGGGTTCTATGGCAAACTGAAGGAAATCCAGGCCCGCACGCAGATCAAACGCGTCATCATCGCCGATGTGCCGGAATATGTTCCCGCGCCGTTCAACGTGTTGGTCAAGAGCAACGTCAAGAAGCACGGACTAATGGTAGACGTACCGGAAGGCGAAGGCATCTATCATTTTCGCAAGCTGCTGGATCAACATCCCGAGGCCCCGCCGAGGGTGGCGGTGACGGGGGATGATACGGCGCTGTTTCAGTACACCGGCGGCACCACCGGTGTGCCGAAGGCTGCCATGCTGACCCATTACAACCTGGTGGCCAACACGATGCAGGTCAAGAATTGGATGGTTACGATAGAGGAAGGCAAGGAGCGCGTTATGGGCGCCATTCCTTTCTTCCACGTCTATGGCATGACCGTGTCCATGAGTCTCGCGATCTATGTGGGCGCAGAGCTCGACATCATCCCCAATCCGCGGCCCATCGAGGGGGTCATGATGGCGATTCAGAAAGAACGTGCCACCATCTACCCCGGCGTGCCCACCATGTACATCGGCATCATCAATCACCCGGATGTGACCAAGTATGATCTGCGGTCCGTGAAGGCGTGCATCAGCGGCGCAGCGCCGCTGCCCATGGATGTACAGGTCAAATTCGGCGAGATCACCGGCGGCCGGCTGGTGGAGGGTTATGGCTTGACCGAGGCCGCGCCCGTCACACACTGCAATCCGATCTACGGGCAGCGCAAGACGGGCTCGATCGGTATTCCCTTCCCCGACATCGAGGCCAAAATCATGGACTACGAAAAGCTGGTCGAGAAGCCGGTAGGTGAAGAAGGTGAGTTGTGGGTGAAAGGCCCGCAGGTGATGAAAGGCTATTGGGACAAGCCGGATGAAACAGCCAAGACCATCACCGAGGACGGCTGGCTGCGCACCGGTGATATCGCGCGCATGGATGATCAGGGCTACTTCTACATCGTGGACCGGCTGAAGGACATCATTATCGCGTCAGGGTTCAACATCGTGCCGCGCGAGGTCGAGGAGGTGCTGTACCTGCATCCTAAGGTGCAAGAAGCTGTGGTGGCCGGCGTGCCCGATTCCTATCGCGGCGAGACAGTTAAAGCCTATGTGGTGTTGAAGCCGGGCGAGACAGCCACAGTCGATGAAATCACCACATTCTGCGCGAAGTATCTGGCGCAGTTCAAAGTGCCCAAGCAAGTCGAGTTCCGCTCCGAGTTGCCCAAAACCCAGGTGGGCAAATTCCTCCGCCGCGTGCTGGTGGAGGAGGAGAAGCAGAAGCTGGGCAAGACGTAAGCACGTCAGAGTGTAGGGGTGCAGGAGAAACGCATCTTTCCGCCCCTACCACCCCTATCCGTAAGGCGTACACACCATTCTCTGTTTGCCTCTAGGCGCGGCTGAGGTTACAATGCTCGCACAGTCTATCCGGACTTGCGAGCATTTTCTTTGCCAACTATCAACGTCCTATACGCCAAAGCGGTTCGCACAGCCGCCCATCCTGCCGGGCCGTATTTGGCCCTGACCGCTGGTGTCTTGGGTATCAGCTTCACCGCCATCTTCACCAAATGGGCCGGCGTTCCTGGGCCAGTGGCCGCAGCCGTGCGCATGACGGTCGCAACCGTTGTCTTGGCGATCCCGTTTGCTTTGCATCAGCGCCGAATCGGCCTGTCACGCACGGGAGTACGGTGGGGCATCCTGGGCGGATTATGGTTCGCGATCAACCTGGGCATGCTCAGCTCGGCCCTGATGCTCACCTCGGCAGCCAACGCGACCCTCATGGACAACACTGCGCCGATCTGGGTCGGGCTGGGTGCACTGGTCTTCTTTCACGAGAAACTTGGAAGACGCTATTGGGCCGGCCTGGCGCTGGCACTGACGGGTGCTGCGGTGGTCTCCGGCTTTCGGCTGGCCAGCGGCGTAAAGCTGAATGGCGGGGATGCGCTGGCCTTCAGCGGTGCGATCTTTTACGCTGGATACCTTTTGAACACTCAGCGCGCCCGACAACAGCTAAGTTCCCTGACCTACCTGTGGCTGGTCGCGGCCACCGCAGCAGTCGCCCTAACAGCTTTCTGTGTGGCCCAAGGGCTGCCGCTCCTCGGGCACAGCCAGCGCGCTTACCTTGCATTGATCGCCATGGGAATTATCTGCCAGTCAGGCGGCTGGGTGCTCATCAACTACGCATTGGGACACCTCCCGGCATCGAGCGCCGTGGTAGTGCTCCTGGCCCAGCCGGTGCTGACCGGGCTGCTTTCGATCCCCCTACTAGGGGAAACGCTGGCGGCACGCCAGGTAATCGGCGGCATGTGTTTGCTGACCGGCATTGCCCTGTGTTTGCGCCGCACATTCCAAGCTGAAGCTGCGTTATCGGATGAAAAACCAATCGACGGATAGCCGGACAACCGGTGAAGTGCGATCCCGCATCGCCGCGTTTCTCGCCAGCCACACAACCCTGACCCTGGCAACGATCGGGCCGGATGGTCCAGCCGCGGCTGCGGTGTTCTATGCAGCCGACGGCAACCTGGATCTTTACTTTCTCTCGGAGGACCAGACGCAGCACGGCCGCAACCTGCTGGCTGACCCGCGCGTCGCTGGGACGATCCAGGCGGACAACCAGGATTGGCGCGCGCTTCAGGGTGTGCAAGTGCGCGGCGAAGCAAAGCCGGTTTCTGTGGCCCACCTTCCCCATGCCGCGGCGATCTACGGAAACAAGTTCGCGTTTGTGGGCGCACTGCTGACCGGGGCACAGGGGCCGGGCGTCCTGGTTGGGCCGCTGGCCCGCGCGCGCTTTTGGATGCTGCGGCCGACCTGGTTCCGGCTAGTAGATAACACCGTACGATTTGGCTTCAAGGAGGAGTGGGCGCCAATATGAAAAGCGAGCAGATCAGGACGATCGTTCTGGGCATTTTCCAGCACGAGGGCCGGCTTCTGGTATTCGAGGGGTATGACCCCATCAGGGACATCACCTTCTATCGGCCACTCGGCGGCGGCATCGAATTTGGCGAGTATGGACATCAGGCGCTGGCTCGCGAAATGCGCGAGGAAATCGGCGCAGAGATCACCGATGTTCGCTATCTGGGCGCCATCGAGAGCATTTTCACTCACCTCGGCAAGCAGGGGCATGAGATCGTGCTGGTCTACGAGGCGCGCTTCATCGATCCGGCCTTTTACCAGCAGTCGACACTTGTCGCCGCAGAGGATGACGGCACGCCGTTGACAGTCTCCTGGAAGCCTCTGGCCGACTTTGAAAACGGCGCCTTCCTGGTCCCGATAGAGCTGCTGGAACTACTGCGCACGAGCCATGCTGCCTGATATCCAACTCGCGTTGCGGCCCGGTATCATCGAGATGGGCTGGGGCCATCCCGACCCGGCCCTTTTGCCCGTGGGCGACATCGCTCATGCGGCCGAACAGGCCCTGGAGCGAGATGGCTGGACCGCGCTCGCTTACGGCGCGGAGCAGGGACCCGGCCGGCTGCTGCTGCCCCTGGCCGCGTGGTTGAGCCGCCGCGAGAGCATCTCCATCGGCGCGGAGCAACTCTTGATCACCGGCGGCATCTCTCAAGGTCTGGATCTGCTCTGCACGCTGCTGACCCGACCCGGCGATGCCGTGCTGGTGCAGACACCGGTCTATCACCTGGCTCTGCGCATCTTTTCGGATCACGGCCTGGATATAGTGCCCGTGGCCAGCGATGACCGCGGGCTGTGCATTGAGACGCTCGCGGCTGCGCTGGCCCAGTTGCATTCTCAGGGCCGGCGCCCACGCTTCCTGTACACAGTGCCCACCTGGTGCAACCCCACGGGGATCAGCCTGGCCTTCGAGCGGCGCCGCGCCCTCGCGTCGCTGGCCGGCCACGATCTTCTGATCCTGGAAGACGATGCCTACCGCGAGCTGTGGTACGATGCGCCCTCGCCGCCCTCGCTGCAAAGCCTGGCGCCAACCGGCGTCGCGCGGCTGGGGTCATTCTCCAAAATCCTGGCACCGGGGCTACGCCTGGGCTGGCTGGTGGCCGCGCCTGATCTGATTCAGCGCTGTGTCGACAGCGGCCTATTGGACAGCGGCGGCGGCGTGAACCACTTCACCGCGCACGTCGCCGCGGCGTATCTCGAGATGGGCCGCCTGGACGAGCATATCGACCGGCTGCGGACGGCCTATCGCAGCCGCCGCGATGCCCTGCTGGCCGCGCTGGCGCGTTTCATGCCGGATGAGTGCGCTTGGAATGCACCCGGCGGCGGCTTTTTCGCGTGGGTGCAATTACCTGCAGGTTGCAACAGCGCCGCGCTGCTGGCCGCGGCAGAGCTGGACGGCGTATCATTCGTGCCCGGCGCGCGATTTTGCACCGATGGCCAAGGCGGCCAACACCTGCGGCTGGCATTCAGCCTTTTGTCCGAAGAAAAGCTGATCAAAGGCGTACAGCGGCTTGCAAATACGCTTTATACGCAGCGGAGCTAACTGGGCACGGGGAGAATCGTATGGGCATCATTGCAGGGGACGATTTCCGGCGCACCGATGATGAAGCCGCACATCGCGGCCATCCGTCCTATGTCTGGCGCGCGGGCCAGGATCGCCGGCTGGCGTTAGTACGCCAGTGGGCCCGGCTTGAGGGCGCGCGGATCCTGGATGCGGGCTGCGGTGTGGGAATGTACACCGACCAGTTCCGTCGCTTCAGCCCACACGTGACCGGCGTGGAGATCGACCCGGCGGCCGCCCGGCAGGCCGGCGCCCGCGCGCCCGGCATCGTGATCGCGCCGGCCGAAGCGCTGCCTTTTGCAGACAGCAGCTTTGACGTCGTCTTCTCGCATGAGGTGATCGAGCACGTGGCCGATGACCGCCGCGCGGCCGCCGAGATGGTGCGCGCGCTGGCGCCGGGCGGCCGCATCGTCATGTTCTGCCCCAACCGCCTGTATCCCTTCGAGACGCACGGCCACTACTGGCGCGGCAAATATCACTTCGGCAATACACCGCTGATCAACTGGCTGCCCAACCCGCTGCGCAACCGGTTGGCGCCCCACGTGCGCACGTACACGGCAGCCGCTTTGCGTGCCCTGTTCGCCGGACAGCCGGTGCGCATCGTCCACCACAGCGTGATCTACCCGGGATTCGATAACGTCGTTGCGCGACGCCCCAGCTTGGGCCGCGTGCTCCGCCGGATCCTGTACACACTGGAGCATACGCCGCTTCAGGCCTTCGGTCTTAGCCATCTCCTGATCGTAGAAAAGCTGCCATAGCGCGAGCGCTTCATGCGTTTGCCAAAACCTTCTTTTTCTGCTAATATGGCGTCACGCGCGGGGGGTGGATGAACCACCTCCCGTGGTTTTTGCTTATGTCCGCACGCAACATACGACGGAACTGATTCCCAACGCAAGCGTCTGACCTTTGAGGTACTCGCTGCCATGAAGATAACTGGTGCGTTATGACCCGTACTAAACAAATCCAACGTTGGCGCCGCTATCGTCGTGCGCAGAGCGGTCCGCACTACGGCCGCTGGATCGTCCGCATCGGCGCCGGCTTCCTGTTGATCAACCTGATCGTCTTAGCCACGCTGATCTTTGGCACAGTGGCATCAGCCGCCAGCATCTATACGCTCTTTGCCCAGAACCTACCCGATCCCAGCTCCATTCAAACCGAGCAGGCCACCTATGAAACGGTCAAGATCTATGACCGCACCGGCAAACACCTGCTCTACGAGTCGATCGATCCGCGCCCGTTCCGCGGCGACCGCACCTATCTTACCAGCGGTCAGATCCCGCAGTTGATCAAAAACGCGACCATAGCGCTGGAAGATCGCTCATTCTATGACAATATCGGCGTGAATCCGCGCGGCCTGGCCCGCGCCTTCCTCTCGAATCTGCGCGGCGGCAGCGTGCAGGGCGCCTCCTCCATCACGCAGCAGTTAGTTAAGAACGTCCTGATCCCGGCCGAAGAACGCTATGAGCAGTCTTACGCACGCAAGCTTAAGGAAGCGATCCTGGCCATCGAGATCACGCGCAAATACCCGGGCCGCGAGGGCAAAGAGAAAATCCTGGAGTGGTATCTCAACTATAATTTCTACGGCAACGCCGCATACGGCATCGAGGCCGCAGCCCAGGTCTACTATAACAAGACCGTGGCCGATTTGACCCTGGAAGAGGTCGCCGTCCTGGCCGCCATCCCGCAATATCCCGGCCTGAACCCCTTCCAGGCGCCCGGCGACGCCTACCGCCGCCAGCGCAAGGTGCTGACTTCGATGGCAGAGGCCAGCTACCTGACGCAGGAACAAGCCAACGCCGCGATGCGGTACTTCAATACACCGTTGCTGAACGATCTAGTCGAGCAAGGACTATTGAGCCAGGGCGACCTGCCGTTGGTGGCCACAGGCGACCGGCCGGCCACGGCACGCGCGCTCAATGCGCTCGTCAAGGCCGATGAACTGACGAAAGAAGAGGCCGACGCGGCCAAAAAACTGCCGGGCTCACTCTGGCAATACACGCGCGAGTCCGCCCAAGAACGTTTTGAAGTGCCGCCCGATGCGCCGCACTTCGCACTCTACGTGTTGCAGCAGCTCCAGGACAAATACAACACACCCGAGAATCCCTACTTTATCTGGGCCAACGGCCTTAAGGTCACGACTACGCTGGATTGGGATCTGCAAGTTTATGCCGAGTGTGTTGCGCGCAGCCACATCGGTTCATTGCAGCTGAAAAATCCCAAGCCGTGTCAAAACGACCTGCCGGTGCTCGACCCCGTGCCCGAGGCAATGAAGCAGAAATTCGATCATGAGGTCACTAACGCGTCCATCGTCGCCATCCGGCCCAACACCGGCGAAGTGCTGACAATGGTCGGCAGCCTGGACTACTTCGACGAGAGCATCGATGGACAGGTCAATGTGGCGCTGGCATCCCGGCAGCCTGGCTCGTCGTTCAAGCCCTACACGTATCTCACCGCGTTCGAGAGCGGTGCGTTCGCGCCGACAAGCCTGGTCATGGATGTGCGCACGGTCTTCGCCGACCCCGGCAACCCGCCCTACACACCTGAGAACTACGACCGCAGATATCACGGCCCACAGTCGCTGCGCCAGGCCCTGCAACGCTCCTACAACATCCCCGCCGTATGGCTGATGGACCAGGTAGGCGTCAGCAAAGTCATCAAGACGGCGCGGCGGGTAGGCGTGTCCAGCCTAAACAGAGAGCTCAATTCTTACGGCCTGAGCCTGACCCTGGGCGGCGGCGAGGTAGCGCTGCTGGATCACACCTACGCGTTCAGCGTCTTCGCCAACAGCGGTGTGATGGCCGGCCAGCCGGTGCCGACTGAAGATCAACGCCCCGGCTACCGCAAGCTGGAACCGGTGTTCATCTTGAAGGTGGAAGACAAAGACGGCAAACCCCTGGAAGCGTATACAACGCCCAGCACCGAGCGCGTCGTCGACCCGGCCCCAATGTATCTTTTGAATAACGTCCTGAGCGATCCGACCCCGCGTCCGGCGGCTTTCGGCAGCTACGCGAGCTACCTGGTGCTGCCGGATCGGCCCGTGGCGGCCAAAACCGGCACCACCAACCTGTGGATGGACGCCTGGACCGTTGGGTACACCCCGCAACTTGCCGTAGGTGTCTGGACCGGTAATAGCGACAACACACCCATGAAGCTGGCGGACGGTTCCATCACGGCCGCGCCTATCTTCAACCGCGTGCTGGCGAAAGGCGTCGAGGGCCTGCCGGTGCAGGGGTGGGAAGAGCCGGCAGGAATCCAGAAAGCGCGCGTCTGCGTGCCCTCTGGCTTGCTGCCCACCGCTGATTGCCCGTCAACAACGACTGGCCTGTTCCTGGCCGGCCACGTGCCCACCCAGCAGGATACCATTTACCAGGCATTCGAGATCAATGCTGCCACCGGCAAGCGCGCATCTGCCTGCACGCCGCCGGACCAGCTGCGGCGGGTGGTATACCAGGTGTTCCCCTCCTACACGGCCGATTGGGTGCGCGATCAAGGCATACCGCAGCCGCCCCTGGAAGTGGACGGGCCGTGCGGCGGCTCCGAATTGGCGGGGGATGTCGCCATCGGCGAACCGACCATCGGCGCACGCGTCAAGGGCGGCGTACAGATCACCGGCAACGCCCGGGCAGGCGATTTCCGGGCCTATAGGCTGGACATCGCATCCGCATCCACGCCCGATCAATGGCGGCAGATCGGACCCGAACACGGCGAGCAGATCAGCAATGGCCCACTGGAGTTCTGGGACACGACCGGGTTTGACGGTCTCTACACCCTCCGGCTGGTGGTCATGGAGAACAACGGCAACGTCGTGACCTATGAGTCTCCTGTGGTGGTTGACAATGCCCCGCCAACGGTCAAAATCGTGCATCCGGGACCCGATCAGAAGTACGAAATGGAGACCGACGAGCTCGTCAGCATCACCGCTGATGCACAGGATGCCTGGGAAATGGATCGTGTCGAGTTCTATCTTGACGAGCAGAAGTTGGGCGCGAGCACCGTAGCGCCTTACAGCATCCGTTGGACCATCACGATGAGCGACATTGTACCGAGGCTTGGCCCGAAGATCATGGCCACGCGCGTCATCACCAACGCGGATGGCACGGTCACGCTCGAGGAATACGTGGAGCGCGAGACCAGGTTAGAGCGCTACAAACGCGCAGATGGCACGCAGGGCGAACGCATCGTGATGACCACCGCCTCCGGATACGGCGCCATGTACGAATCAGGCGTGCTGACCGAGACGCATACCATCTACGTCAAAGCGTTCGACCGCGCCGGCAATGAGACTAAGAGCGAGCCAGTGCGCATCCTAATCACTCACAAACCGAAAGAAAAACCGACCGGTGCGCTGTGGCCCGCTAACCCCGTGGCAGTGATACCAGATGTCCGTCGAAGAAGCTGATGCCGCGTCTGGCAGGCGCATGCCTGCCGGACGTCTGCCTGCCAGACCCCATATCCTCGTCACCAACGATGACGGCTATCAGGCGCCTGCTTTGCAAGTGCTGGCCTACGCGCTGAAAGCCATTGGCGAGGTGACCGTCATCGCGCCCGACCACAATTGGTCGGCTGCCGGGCACACCAAGACGATGCACAAGCCGCTGCGCATCGCCGAGAGCAGCCTGCCGGACGGGACGCCGCTTTTCGTCACCACCGGCACCCCCTCGGATTGTGTGGCGTTGGCGATGCTGGGCGCGCTACCGGCACGCCCTGACCTGGTCGTGTCGGGCATCAACCAGGGCGCTAACGTAGGGCACGATGTCACCTATTCCGGCACCGTAGCTGCAGCGATGGAGGGGATCGTGTCCGGCCTGCCCGCGATTGCGGCATCGCAAGCGGAATTGGCAGGGCAACGCGGCGACTTGAGCGCCGCAGCGGACGTGGTCACGATGCTGGCACGCCGGCTCTGGGCCCTGGGACCAGCCTCCAACTTGCTTCTAAACGTAAACTTCCCTGCACTGCACCCTGATCAGGTGCGCGGCATCCGGGTGACACGTCTGGGCCGCCGCATTTATCGCGATAGCCTCATCAAGCGCCTCGATCCCAAGGGCCGACCCTACTACTGGATCGGCGGCGATCCGCCTACGGGCGAGCCGGAGGAAGGCACCGATATCGGCGCGTTGGAACAGGGCTACATCTCCATTACGCCCCTGAACCTCGATATGACAGACCAGGTGCAATTAGCCAAGTTGCGGGAATGGGGTTTACAATTAGCGCGCTAAGCAGCAGGATTTAAGGAGAGCGTCATGCCCACTCAAGCATTCTTTGATGACCACTTTGTGCCTATCGAGCAGGCGAAGATCAGTGTCATGACCCATGCCTTCAACTACGGCACAGCCGTATTTGAGGGCATTCGGGGCTATTGGAACGCCGCCCACGAACAGCTCTATGTCTTTCGACTGCACGAGCATAGCGAGCGCTTGCTGCGGTCCGGCCGCCTGCTGCGCATGCAGATCTCATACAGCGCCTCCGACATCGACGGGTTAGTCGTCGAACTGCTGCGCCGCGAAAACTACCGCACCAATACTTATATCCGTCCACTCATCTACAAAGCCGATGAAATCATTGGCGTGCGGCTGCACGACCTGAAAGACAAGCTAACCATCTTCGCCACGCCCTTCGGCCGGTACATCGAAAACGAGGAGGGCGCCAGCGTTTGCGTCTCATCATGGCGCCGCAACGACGACAACGCGCTCCCGCCGCGTGCCAAAGTCGCCGGCGGCTACGTAAACTCCGCGTTTATCAAATCGGATGCTCAGCTCAAAGGCTTCGATGACGCCATCGTCTTGAACCAGGATGGCCACATCGCTGAAGGCAGCGCGCAAAATTTCTTCATGGTGCGGGATGGAAAACTGATCACTCCCCCCACGACTGCGAACATCCTGGAAGGGATCACGCGCAGCACCGTGCTGGAATTAGCCAGCGCCAAGTTGGGCGTTACGATCGAGGTCCGCGACATCGACCGCTCGGAGCTCTATCTGGCCGATGAAGCCTTTTTCTGCGGCACCGGTGTGCAGATTGCCGCATTGACGACGATCGACCATTATCTGCTCGGTGACGGAAAAATCGGTCCGCTTACGAAGCAGATACGCGACCTCTACTCTCGCGTTATCAACGGCGAGGTCGAGGAATACCGGCATTGGTGTACGCCAGTTTATGAGCACTAGCTGCTGCGCCGCCTGATCCGTTGAGCGAACCATGAGCTTTCGACCGTTCCCATGTCCTGGCCGCTGGCATGGCATACTTGCCATGTTGGGACTGTTCGTGTTTGCCAGCCTACTCCTGATGCAAGTACCGGGGCGGCCGGTAGATGGCGTCAGCTTTTTGCTGGTGCTGGCGGGGCTGGTCTGCCTGGTGCTGATCGGCTACATCGGCCTGCGCACTAGCCACATCTTTGCGCTAGAGTATTGGGTGGATCGCGATGCGGTGACCCTGGTTTGGGGATCGACGCGCCAGATTATTCCGCTGGCACAGATCGAACGCATCATCGAAAGTCCCACTGCTCAATCGACGCGCCCGGCGCGCCCCTGGCACTGGCCGTGTACGACCCGACGTCGGATCCAGTGCCCCGAATTGGGGGTTGTTAACGCCTACGCCACCCGGCCGCTGAACGAGCAGATCGTACTGGTCACTGCTAACGAGAGTTACAGTCTCTCACCAGCCGATCGTCAGGGGTTTCTGAAGGCCCTGCAGGAGCGCTTTGCCTTAGGAGCGGGCCGAACGCTGCAGGCCGAGTTGCGCCGCGCGCCCGTTTGGACTTGGCCGCTGTGGCGCGATCACAACGCCCTATTCCTGATCGGGGCAGGGCTGCTGGCGGTGCTGGTGATGTTCGGAGTGCTCTGCTTCCGCTATCCGGCACTCTCCTCCGATCTGCCGTTGCATTTCGACGCCGCTGGCCTGCCCGATCGCATTGCACCCAAATCAAATCTCTTTGCGCTGCCGGTAATCGGCCTGCTCATCTGGCTGCTGAACACTGCGGCCGGCGTCTGGCTCTATCGCCACGTGCAGCAGGGCGCGGCATATCTGCTGTGGGGCGGCGCGCTCACTGTTCAGGGTCTTGCAAGCCTGGCACTGTTCATCTTGATGCAGTGGTAAAGGAGAAGATGGCACGTGTTGGATAGCCTCGTCGCCCGCCTGCTGCTGGGTTTGATTCTGAGCAGCGCTATTGCAGGTCTCGCGTACTGGCGCCGTGCCCTGGCCCCCAGCGGCGTGCTGGGCGCGGTCATCCTGGGCACGACAATTTTCGGCTTCGGCGGCTGGGTGCGAGGGCTGCTGCTGATCGCCTTCTTCGTCGGTTCCAGCCTGTTATCGCACTACAAGGAACGCCGCAAGGCGCACCTGGCCGAAAAGTTCGCCAAGGGCAGCCGGCGGGACCTTGGACAAACGTTGGCTAACGGCGGGCTGGCGGGACTTCTGGCGTTGATCATCGGCCTGCTGAGCGATAACACGCCGCTGTACCCGGTCCTGTCCTTGGCCTTTATCGGCGCATTGGCAGCAGTGAATGCTGACACCTGGGCGACAGAACTGGGTGTACTGGCAAAAAAACCGCCGAGACTGATCACTGGCGGCGGCCCGGTGCCGATAGGCAGTTCGGGCGGCGTGACGCCCGAGGGCACCCTGGCAGCATTGACGGGGGCAACCTGCATCGGCCTGGCAGCGTTCGTGCTAGTGCAGTTGGCCGCGCAATTGACGCTAGGAAAATGGCTGTGGAGCGATTGGGTGTTGATCCCGGTGGCGGCGGTGAGTGGACTTTTTGGCGCCCTGGTCGATAGTCTGTTAGGGGCCACCCTCCAGACGATCTACCGGTGCGAACAGTGCAACATGGAGACGGAGCGCCTCATCCATCGCTGCGGCCAGACGACCCGCCGCGTGCGCGGCTTACGGTGGCTGAACAACGACTGGGTCAACTTCCTGGCAGCGACGGCCGGGGCGGCGATGGCGGCCGGTCTGGCGCTCCTGATCCTGATTTAAGGCGGTCAGTCATGACAATTCAGGCGCAAACCCCTTATCTCTCTGTGGTGATCCCCTGCTACAACGAGGCCCGGAACCTCGAAAGGGGAGTACTCGACGAGGTTAACCAATATTTGATCCGGCAGCCGTATCCTTGGGAAGTCATCATCGTCAACGATGAATCCACGGACGAGAGCCGACAACTGATCGAGGCATTCATCCAGCAGCGACCGCAGTTCTCGCTGAAAAGCATCCCCCACGGAGGAAAACCGGTCGCCGTGTGGGCTGGCATTCAACAAGCCCAGGGTGAAGTCGTCCTCTTCACCGACATGGACCAGTCAACGCCCATCGCCGAGTTGGATAACCTCTTGCCCTGGTATGATAAGGGGTTCCAGGTAGTGATCGGCTCGCGCGGTGGGACGCGCGAAGGGTTCTCCATCGTGCGCAAACTAGG
Source organism: uncultured Anaerolineales bacterium (assembly GCA_964513075.1). Lineage (GTDB taxonomy): Bacteria > Chloroflexota > Anaerolineae > CG2-30-64-16 > CG2-30-64-16 > DAOUBP01. The sequence continues at coordinate 15,672 of CAZELR010000045.1, read as the reverse complement.
CAGCTTCGTCTTCCGTACGCTGCGCAGCCTGTTCCTTCTGCGCGGGATCAACGATACGCAATGTGGTTTCAAAACCTGCCGGCGCGAAGCCGCGCTGGAGGCGTTCCCCAAGCTGCAGTTCTTCAAACAGGCAGACAAACCGACCGGATGGAAGGTCTCGGCCTATGACGTCGAGCTGCTTTACCTGTTCGAAAAGGCTGGCCTGGCTATCAAAGAGGTCGAAGTCGTCTGGCTAAACCGCGACATCAGCGATACGAAGGGGCAACAGGGCGATATGGCCCGTTACCTGCGCGAGTCTTTAGATATGGCGCGCGAGGTCTACCGGGTGAAGCGTAACGAATTGCGCGGCCTGTATTAACTCCCCGGACGATTCAGCGACCACCAGACCAGCACGCCGAGCTGCGCAGCCACGATCAGCCAGAAGATCACTTGAAACTGCGCCTTGCTGGTCTTATGCCGGAACAGACGCATCCCCACGAATGCACCCGGCGTGCCGCCCAGCGCGCCCAGCAGGTGCAACACGACCTCGGGCACCCGCACCCCGCTCCCCTGCGCCTGGGCTTTGTCATAGCCGTAAATGCCGAACGTGGCAATGCTGATCGCTGCGACCCACATCACCAGCCAAAGCACCAGCGAAGCCGGGCGGTCCAACGCGAACGCAAACGCGAACAACAACAGCAGCGCCGTGCCGAGGCCAATCAATACGTAGCGTAGGTAGGGTGTGCTGAACGGCGAGCCGGCCTGCACATTGATTGCCGCCAGTCCTTTGTCGGTCTGCGTCAGAAAATAGCTGGCGCGCTGCCCTGCATGCAAGGTCTTGCGTCCGGCCACGTTGCGTATGTGCACAAACACATCCTGGTTGCCGTCCTCCCTGGCACCGTCCGGCCGGATGAATCCGAATCCCCGCTCGGCATTGAACATAACCACGACGCCATGTTGAAGATCGCTGGGAATTTTGCCGTGCTTACGATCTGTCATAGATCCCCCTTCGCCAGGTCAAGTCCCGTCATTCACGACCGTAAAATAGCGCCAAAGCCGCACGACCGGCGGCGCCGCCAGTCGCGCGAGTCGCAGCAGACACTTCTCGGCGGCCACAGGATTGAGATCGGCGAGCACGGCGTTGCGTCCCAGCCGCGCGGCCACCACCCCCGTTGTGCCTGAACCGGCAAAAAAGTCGCCCACCAGGTCGCCGGGCCGGCTGGATGCCTTGAGAATGCGCGTCAGCACCGCCTCGGGCTTCTGCGTCTCATAGCCGACGCGCTCCGAGTGGACCCTGGCCACCACCGGGAAATACCACCAATCCTCAGGCACTTTGCCGCGCTCCAAATCAGGCACCTTGCCGAAGCCGGCCTTGGGGCTGCTGGCGAAAGCTTTCACCGTCGACGCGTCATAAGGCACGCGCACGGCATCGGCGTCAAAGAAGTAGTCAGCCGAGCGCGTGTACACCAGGATCGTGTCGTGTTTGCGTTTAAACGCACTGCGGATAGGGGACGGCCCGTGGTAACACCAGATGATCTCGTTAAGAAAACGCTTGCGGCCAAAAAGGCGATCCAATGCCACCTTGACGTAGTGCACTGCGTGCCAATCCAGGTGCACGTAGAGCATACCGCTCGGCGCCAGCAGATCGCGACACACGACCAGGCGCTCATTCAGCCAGGCCAAATAGCCGTCGAAATCCTGGTCGTCCCGGTACGCGGTCACCGCCCGTGCCCTGCGGTCGCGTCCACCGTCCACTCGTGCCGCGTAGGCCTTGCCGGAGCCGAACGGTGGGTCGACATAAATGACCTGGAACCGCCCTGCCCACTCCCTCGTCATGTATTGGCAGAGGGCCAGGTTTTCGGCGCAATAAAGATCGACCGCAGCCGGTCCCGGGCCAGTCAGCTCGGGCCTGAGCTGGATCGCGACCGGCGCGGCGTCAAGTTCAACGGCTGCCAATTCGGGCAAGTTGAGTTGAATGTAATTATGCTCATATGCGCCGCGGCCCATGGATGACATGATACCGCAACGGGGGCGTTTTGCAAAGCGTATTGCGTACTGCGTAGTGCGTGGTGCGTGGTGCGTAGTGCGTCCTCCCTGTCATTGCGAGTTACCCAAGCCGTCTGCGGCATGCGCCCCGGCAAGTAACTCCAGATAGTCATCCTGAGCGGGTTAACCACCCAAAGTCAGTTGCGGCGAGACCTCAGCGAAGGATCTCATCGCGGGAGTTTCTAGGCAGCGCCGCAGCGCGAAGCAATCTCGTACACATACCCGCCGGGCCGCCGGTTTGGCACAAATAGCAAGAGTCGGATAAAATAGCCCAGAGATCGAACCGAAGAGGCGTGACTGATGAGTTCTTCCTGGCCGTGGGCCAAACAAAAAGCAAAGATCGTCTGGATCGACCTGGGCGACCTGGGCGACCTGGTGCAGCCTGATGGACCGCACGAGCAGTGGCAGGACCACGGGCTGGGTCTGCTGCGCACCATCCTCCAGCGTAACGGGATCCTGACGGACGTCGTTTCTACCCGCGCGGTCACTGCGTGGGATCAACTGGCCCGCCAGATAGCCGGTTACGACATGGCGTTGATGAACGTCCGCAGCTATACCTTCCCCAGCGGCAAGAAAGCAGCGGAGATCTTCAAAGAGGTCAACCCGCGCGGGCTGGTGCTGGCCGGCGGCATGCACGCGACCGTCGCCTCGGATGAGATGTTGGAAGTGCCGGCATTCGACAAGATCTGCCAAGGCGCGGGCGAGCAGGTGATCGTTGACCTGGTGCGAGACCCGGCCGCGTTCCCCCGCCTGTTTCAGGGGCCGAGCGCGGCCTCCATGGCCGAGTGGCCGATGATCGACCGCACCCTGTGGCCCAAGCCGGCGAACCGTAAGTTGGCGCGGCGCTTCAACTGGCCGCTGGAGCCGGAGTGCGGTTGGGGCCCGGCGCCCGTCGCTACCTTAATCACTAGCCGCGCCTGCCCGTGGCAGTGCGTATTCTGCAACGAGAGCTCCTACCTGCCCAACATGGGCCGCAAGCCGGTGGATCAGGTGATCGATGAGCTCAACTACCTGGACAACCACTATGGCATCGGCTCGGTGGTGATCCACGATTCAATGTTCTTCCAGAACCCAAGCTGGCTGAAAGAGTGGATCGAGAAATACCCCCGCAAGGCCAACCAACGCTGGTCCTATTGGGCGGCCGGCCGAGCCGACACCGTGCGCCAATGGCCGGACTTGTTCGAGGCGCTGGTGCGCGAGACCAACTGGAACATGATTTCCATCGGCTTCGAATCGGGCAGCGATCGCACCCTGCGGCTGCTGAACAAGGAATGCACCGAGGAAGACAACGCCTTTGCCATCGACCTGGTGAATCGCATCGGCGACGACATGGCGCGGCAGGGCAAGCAGCCTGCGCGCTTCTGGTCCAACATCATGTTGGGCATCCCCGGCGAGCTGCCCGAAGACGCATTCAAGACCATGCGCATGCTTAAACAAATGAAACGCGTCTTCCCGTCCATCTCCTTCTATGCGCCCTACCCTGGTTCGGCCCTGGGCTTCCAGCTCATCGCCGAGGGCAAGAGCCGCATGTCCAAGGACAACTACCACCGCTTCCCGGATGACGAAAAGGTGATGGGCGTGAACTACCAGTTCTACCGCGAGCTGTTGGCCGGCAAATACGACGCCGAGGTCAACCAGGGCTTGAGCCCGGAAGAGCAGCAGCGCGGGTATCAAGGCTTGTACGCGCGAGCGTTGACGAAAGCGTAAAGCAGTACGATAGTGCGATAGTAAGATAGTACGGCAGTATGTTACCAACGCACTAACTCACAATCTCACTAACTCACTAACACTATGAGCAGCTTCAGCAACCCCCACTTCATGTACCTGTTCGCCATGACGAACGGGAGGAAAAAGCTGGCCTACGGCCAGTCGCCCGAGGACGCGCTCGACATCCTGCGCATCCGTCTCAACGAAGCGGAGATGGCCGAGATCATCCCGGACCAGTTCCAGAAGATCAACCAGCGGCAGTTGCAGCAGTACGCGCGGGAGTTAGGGTAAGCGCCTTGGAACACGAAGCCACGAAGACTCACGAAGCGGGCGAAGCGCGAAGACCTCGCAGGATCAGAGGACTGTCCCCACTGCCAACACCCTTCGTGCACTTCGTGCTGCGCAGCCTGCGTACCCTGCGCCACCTCCGCGATCCGATCACCGACCACCACATCCTCCGTGCCATGCTGGACGGTGCGACCCTTAAGGTGCACCGGACGTTGGACGGCAAGAAGACCTACACCCTCCATCCGCTCAACGGTCCCGACGAGATCGTGGATCGCGCCGCAATCGAGACCCTCAAGCGACACGGACTGATTGCCAGCAACATGAAGTTCCCCGCGGCGACGTATGTGTTAACCGAGCGCGGAACTGCTGCTGCCACTCAGTACTAAGCACTCAACAGCAGCTTTTGGCCTCCGCCCCATTCATACCAACCTCTCACACTTCGCTAACAAGATGCCAACGCTGTGCTAACGCGCGTCAGGTATTCTGGATAAGAGATGCCCAGACGAACGACGAATGACGAACGACGGGTGCGCAAAGAGCCCCTTCGTCTTTCGTCATTCGTCAGTCATCCCAGGAGGGATAACTCATGCGCTTAGAACGCTTCACCCAGCGCGGGCAGGAGGCCATCGTCGCCTCCCAGGAGCTTGCGCAAAGCTATAATCACAGCCAGATCGAGCCGGAGCACCTGCTGCTGGCGCTGCTGCAACAGACCGACGGCGTTGTGCCGGAGATCATCAGCCAGATGGGCGCGGACCCGCGGGCCATTCAGAGCCAACTCGAAGCCGACCTGGCGCGGCGGCCCAAGGCCTACGGCAGCAACGTGCAGGCAGGCGCGGGCGGCCAGCTTTCACGCGTCATCCAGGACGCGCAGAACGAAGCCAAGGCCATGCGCGATGATTACGTTAGCACCGAGCACCTGCTGCTGGCGCTGCTCGGCTCCAGCGGCGGTGAGGCCGCGAAACTACTGGGCCGACTTGGCATCACACGCGATCGGGTGTTGGCCGCGCTCACCGCGATCCGCGGCAGCCAGCGCGTCACCAGCCAGAACCCCGAAGATACCTACAAGGCGCTGGAGAAGTACGGCCGCGACATGACGCAGCTCGCGCGGCAGGGCAAGCTCGACCCGGTCATCGGCCGCGACGAGGAGATCCGCCGCACCATCCAGATCCTCAGCCGGCGCACCAAGAACAACCCCGTGCTCATCGGCGAGCCGGGCGTGGGCAAGACCGCCATCGTCGAAGGGCTGGCGCAGCGCATCGTGCGCGGGGATGTCCCCGAAGGACTCAAAGATAAGCGCGTGGTCGCGCTGGATATGGGCGCGTTGGTCGCGGGCGCCAAGTACCGCGGCGAGTTCGAGGAACGGCTCAAGGCGGTGTTGAAAGAGATCACCGACGCAGCCGGACAGGTGATCCTGTTCATAGACGAGCTGCACACGGTCGTCGGCGCGGGCGCGGCCGAGGGCGCGATGGACGCGTCCAACATGCTCAAGCCGATGCTGGCGCGCGGGGAACTACACGCCATCGGCGCCACGACCCTGGATGAGTATCGCAAGCACATCGAAAAGGACCCGGCGCTGGAGCGGCGCTTCCAGCCGGTGCTGGTGGATGAGCCGACGGTGGCCGACACCATCTCGATCCTGCGCGGGCTGAAGGAGCGTTACGAGGTGCACCACAACGTGCGTATCACCGACGCAGCCGTCATCGCCGCGGCCACCCTGTCGCACCGTTACATCGCTGACCGCTTCCTGCCCGACAAGGCCATCGATCTGATCGATGAAGCTGCCAGTCGGCTGCGCATGGAGATCACTTCCGACCCGGCCGAATTGGATGAGATCAAGCGCCGCGTGATGCAGCTCGAAATCGAGCGCGAGGCGCTGAAAAAAGAGAGCGACGCGCCGTCCAAGGAGCGATTAACGGCCTTGGAACGCGAACTGGCCGATCTGCAGGAAGATCAACGCAGCCTGGACGCCCGGCTGGGGCGCGAACGCGAGGTCATCAAGCGGGTGGCGAGCCTCAAACAAGAGATCGACGGCACCCGGAATGAAATCGACCAGGCGCAGCGTCGAGCCGAATACGCGCGGGCCTCGGAGCTGCAATACGGCAAGTTGACCGGCCTGGAACGCAACCTGCGGGACGCAGAGGCCCAACTAGGCGAGATGCAGGGACGCGGCATGCTCTTGAAGGAAGAAGTCGGCGCTGAAGAGGTCGCGGAGGTGGTGTCAACCTGGACGCATGTCCCGGTCAGCAAGCTGCTCGAAGGTGAGATCGAGAAACTGCTGCGGATGGAGGATCGCCTGCACGAACGGGTGGTCGGCCAGGACGAGGCGGTGGCCGCGGTCGCGGCGGCGGTGCGCCGCGCACGCGCCGGCCTGCAGGACCCGAACCGGCCCATCGGCAGCTTCATCTTCCTGGGCCCCACCGGCGTCGGCAAGACCGAGCTGGCCCGCGCGCTGGCCGAGTTCCTGTTCGACGACGAAGCCGCCATGATCCGCATCGACATGAGCGAGTACCAGGAGCGCCACACCGTCAGCCGGCTGATCGGCGCGCCGCCCGGCTACGTGGGCTACGACGAGGGGGGCCAGCTCACCGAAGCCGTCAGGCGCAAACCGTACAGCGTAGTGCTGTTCGATGAGATCGAGAAGGCGCACCGCGAGGTGTTCAACACACTGCTCCAGCTCCTGGACGACGGCCGGCTGACCGACGGGCATGGTCGTACGGTGGACTTCAAGAACACCGTCGTGATCATGACGTCGAACATCGGCAGCCAGTACATCAATGACCCGGCGCTCAGCGATGCCCTGCGCGCCGAGCGGGCGCTCAACGCCCTGCGCCAGGCGTTCCCGCCCGAGTTCCTGAACCGCGTGGACGAGATCGTGACCTTCCACAGCCTGACGCGTGCGGACCTGGCGAAGATCGTGGAGATCCAACTGTGGCGCCTGGACAAGATGCTGGCTGAGCGCGGCCTGACGCTGCGTCTGACCGACCGGGCGCGCGGCTTCCTGGCCGAGGCCGGCTACGACCCGACCTACGGTGCGCGGCCCCTCAAGCGCGCGATTCAGGAACATCTACAGAATCCGCTGGCGCTGGCGCTGCTGGAGGGCAAGTTCCCGCGCGGCAGCACGGTGGTAGCAGACGTCGAGAACGGCAGGATCGTGTTTGCGTAAGAGATCGCGCCTCTATTAGCAGCATTAGTGTCGAACGAGCGGCCTCCCGTATAAGGCAATCTACGGGAGGCCGTCGTGTATCCGCATCTGGAAAGAGTTTCGGAATCGAGCCTTCAGGCGGTCCATGTGCGGATACCGAGAGACCGGCTGAAGCCTCTAGTCCGGCGGCAGGTCACTCTTGCCCCGGGTCCCGAACACACCGCGAGTCTTTGACTCAGACAGACAGGCCCTCTATAATGTAATTTCGATTTCAAGGAAGGACATAAAAATGATTGGCGGATCAACCCCAAGCAGCAAATCGGTGCTGGCGCCAGTTCTCCTGCTGCTGAGCGGCCTTGTGCTGGCCGGTTGTGCGGCGGCGGCAAAGCCGGCAGCACGCAATGCTGTCGGGGCCGACGGCTCACCCAATGTGCTGGCCGTAGAAACGTTCCTGGCCGATATCGCGCAGAACGTAGCCGGCGACCGGCTGCCGGTGGCCGCGCTGATCCCGATCGGCGTGGATCCGCACGCCTTCGAGCCGACTCCCCAGGACGTGGCCCGCATCGCCGAGAGCCAGGTGCTGATCGCCAATGGCGCGGGCTTCGAAGGGTGGCTGCAAAACATCATGGCAAACGCCGGCGGCGAGCGCCTGGTTATCGAAGCCGCGGCGGGGTTGACCAGCCGCCACCCAGGCGAGGCTGAGGTCAGCCAGGATGAACACGGTGACGCGGGTGGCGATCCGCATTTCTGGCTTGACCCGCTCAGCGTGATCCGTTACGTCGAGAATATCCGCGCCGGGCTGAGCCAGGCCGACCCGGCCGGCGCGGACATCTATGCAGCCAACGCAACCGCCTATATCGCCAAGCTGCGGGACCTGGACGCCTGGATCACGGAGCAGGTGCGGCAGGTGCCCGAAGAGCGGCGTCTGTTGGTGACCAACCACGAAAGCTTCGGTTACTTCGCCGACCGCTACGGCTTTCGCGTCGTGGGCACGGTGATCCCCAGCGTCAGCACCAGCGCATCCCCCTCCGCCCAGCAGTTGGCGCAACTGGTGGATCGTTTGCGAGCGACCGGCGCGCCGGCAATCTTCCTGGAGACGGGCGCCAACCCGCAACTGGCCAACCAATTGTCCCAGGAGATCGGGGTTGCGGTCGTCACGGACCTATACACCCATTCGATCACCACCACAGGCGGAAATGCGCCGACCTACATCGATATGATGCGCTATAATACGCGCAAGATCGTCGAGGCATTGAAACAAGGACCCTGATGACACTTCGCACGCTCATCCGCAAACCGGAAATGCACCGGCCCGATGCACCCGTGGTGGAATTTCGCGGGGTCACCGTCCACTATGGCGACGGCAAACCCGCGCTGGAGGACGCTTCGTTCAAGCTGACGCGCGGCGAGCGGGTGGCAATCGTTGGGCCCAACGGTGCGGGCAAAACCTCGCTGTTGAAGGCCATTGCCGGCATCCTGGCGCCCTCGGCCGGCACGGTAGACGTGTATGGCGCAGTAGCCGGCGGTCACATCTGCATCGGCTACGTGCCGCAGCGCTCGCAGGTGGACTGGAACTTCCCGGTCACCGTGGCCGACGTGGTGCTGATGGGCCGCGTTGCGCGCATCGGCCTCTTGCGCCAGGCCGGACGAGACGACCGCCGGCTGGTGGCCGAGAGCCTGGCCCAAGTCGGGATGAGCGATCTGGCCGGCCGGCAGATCGGCGAGCTTTCGGGCGGGCAGCAGCAACGGGTCTTCATCGCGCGCGCGCTGGCCCAGGAGGCCGAGCTGCTGCTGATGGATGAGCCGCTCACCGGGCTGGACACGCCATCACAAGAGGCCATCTTCAATATCCTCGACCTGCTGCGGGCGCGCGGGCTGACCGTGCTGGTCTCCACCCACGACCTCCAGTTGGCCGCCGACCGCTTCGACCGGCTAATGCTGCTCCGGCGCCAAATCATCGGCTTCGGCAGGGCTGCGCAAGTGCTCACCCCCGCGAACCTGCGCCTGGCCTATGGCTCGCACATGACGGTGATCACCGATCCCGAAGGTGCGTTGGCGCTGAGCGACACCTGTTGCGAAGGGGATGAGGAGCATCATCATGATTGATTGGCTGCTGGCCCCGCTGCAATACCAATTCATGATCCGCGGCCTGCTGGCTGCAGTGACGGTCGGCATCGTGTGCGGAGTGCTGGGCACCTATGTAGTGTTGCGCAGCATGGCCTTCTTCGGCGACGCGTTGGCGCATGCCATTTTGCCCGGGGTAGCCGTGGCTTATCTGATCGGCGGCGGCGCGCAAGGATCGCTGTTCGTGGGCGCGCTGGTGGCTGGCGTCGCCACAGCGCTGGGCATCGGCGCGATCAGCAAAAGCGGGCAGATCAAGGAGGACACGGCCATCGGCGTGCTGTTCGCCGCGATGTTCGCGCTGGGGATCGCGCTAATCTCCACTGTGCGCAACTTCAGCGTCGATCTGACCCACTTCATGTTCGGCAATGTATTGGGTGTATCATCGGCCGACCTGCGGCTGACCGCGATCTTTGGCGCGTTGGTCGTGCTGCTGGTGATCGCCTTTTACAAGGAATTCCTGGTCATCTCGTTCGATCCGGTGCTGGCGAGCATCCTGCGCCTGCCCGCGCAATTCTTCCGCTATCTGCTGCTGGTGATGTTGGCCGTCACCATCGTCATCGCTCTGCAAACCGTGGGGGTGGGATTGATGGTAGCGATGCTGATCACCCCGGCCGCAACCGCTTCGCTGCTGACCCGTCGTCTGCCGATGATGATGATGATTGCTGCGCTGATCGGCGCCCTCTCCGGCGTCATCGGAATCTACCTGTCCTATTACATCAACGTGGCGTCGGGCGCCGCGATCGTGCTGGTGTGCACGGCGTTCTTCCTGCTGGCGCTCTTCTTTGCACCCGCGCGCGGTGCGGCCTGGCGGCTCGCACGCAACCAGGGGTGGTTGCCCAGGTAACACAATCCGACGGATTGCGTCGAGCGCTTGATTTGACAGCCCGCCAATGATCGGGTACACTCGCATCCTGATTGGGGAGTAGCCCACCTCTTTCATGGGGATTGAGGCGGACAGTCGTCAATACGGAGCATCGGCTCCCGGCTGTCCTAAGTGTTTCGACACGACAGGCGAGACCACCACGACTTCAAGCCGTGGGGGCTCGCCTTTTTTGTGTCCCACGGCCAACGACCATAATGGTCAGGAGGCACCGTGGGCAGCGTTTCATTGGGATTGTGGGCCGGCTTTTTTGCGTTAGTGTTGGCGATGCTGGCGATCGATTTGGGCGTATCGCGACACCGGACAGGGGCGATGCCGCTGCGTGCGGCCGCCTTATGGACAGCTATCTGGATCGGGATGGCGCTCCTGTTCAACCTTGGCATCTACCTCTGGCGGGGGGCGGAACCCGCGCTGGAGTTCTTCACCGCCTATCTGATTGAGAAAGCCCTCAGCGTCGACAACCTCTTCGTCTTCGTGTTGATCTTCTCTCTATTCGGGGTTCCTGCGCTCTACCAGCGCCGCGTCCTCCTCTGGGGGGTTCTCGGTGCGCTGATTATGCGCGGCATTTTTATCGGCGCGGGCGCGGCACTGCTGCACCGTTTCCATTGGCTGATGTACGTTTTCGGCGCCTTCCTGATTTTTACCGCCTTCAAGTTGGCCTTGGGCGGTGAGACGGAGATCAAGCCGGAGCGCAACCCCCTCATCCGCCTCTTCCGGCGCATCATGCCCGTCACCGAGCACTTTGAGGGCGAACGTTTCTTCGTGCGGCACGCCGGCGTGCTCATGGCAACTCCGCTCTTCCTGGTGCTGCTGATCGTTGAAAGCACCGACTTGGTGTTTGCGGTGGATTCCATCCCCGCGGTGCTGGCCATCACGCAGGACCCCTTCCTGGTCTACACCTCGAATGTCTTCGCGATTTTGGGATTACGAGCACTCTACTTCCTGTTGGCGGGCGCGATGACGAAGTTTCACTATCTGAAGGCTGGGCTATCAGCGATATTGGGCTTTGTGGGCGTCAAGATGTTGATCGCTGGCTTCTTCAAGATTCCGGTCGGTCTTTCGCTGGGCGTCATCGCCACAATATTGATCGTTGCAATCATGGCGTCTTTGCTGCGCGCCCGCTATCGAGGCGTCGGCGCTGACCAGGCAGTTGAACAGCCGACGTCTGCAGGGTGACCCTGCAAACGCTTCGGCACAGGAAATAGGAGGGTACCATGCACTTTGACCTTTCACAGGTTATTCAAACCATCGGATACATCGGCCTCTTCGCGATCGTATTCGCTGAATCGGGTCTGTTCTTTGGCTTCTTCCTGCCCGGAGATAGCCTACTGCTCACGGCCGGGTTGTTGGCTTCGCAGGGTAAGCTGGAGCTCGCTGTGCTGCTGCTCATCCTGCCCGTCGCGGCAATCCTTGGGGACGGCGTCGGCTATTGGTTCGGCAAACGAACGGGATCGCGCATCTTCAGCCGCGACGAGTCTCTGCTGTTCCGTCGCAAGAACCTGCTGGCGGCACGCGCGTTTTACGACCGGCACGGCGGCAAGACCATCGTGCTGGCGCGCTTCATGCCGTTCATCCGCACCTTCGCGCCCATCGTTGCCGGCGCAGTGGAGATGCCCTATCGCCGCTTCTTGGCCTTTAACATCGCGGGGGCGCTGCTGTGGGGTGTCGGCGTGACCCTCGCAGGCTACTACCTCGGCCAAGTGATCCCCGACATTGACCGCTACTTCCTGGCCGTAGTCGGGGTGGTGGTCCTGGTCTCGGCGCTGCCGGCAATGACGCACCTGTTCAAAGAGTACGGTCCGGCCCTCCGCCGCCTGGCAGCAGAGCGGTTGAATCTCGGCTGGGGTCGCGGAACGCTGGCGCCCGTGCCGGTGGAAGTCGAACCTGAGACCGAGCTCCACGACACACGCGATATGGGTCTGAGATGAGCCACCGCAGGCTGCCCCCAAAGACTCTACCGTAGAACCCTGGCAAGACACCTCGGACCGATTTTTCCAGAGGCCCCCTCTGGGTTATACTTCTTAATTATCCGTCCGAGGTGTTGAGATGTCTACGCTCTCTACGCTCAATCCCATTCTGCAAGCACTTCTCGCCACCCTGTTCACCTGGGGCTTGACCGCCGCGGGCGCGGCAACGGTGTTCCTGACCCGCAACGTGAGCCGCTCGCTGTTGAACGCGATGCTCGGCTTCGCGGCTGGCGTGATGATTGCGGCCAGCTTCTGGTCGCTGCTTGCACCCGCCATCGCGATGTCGGAAGGGACCGGCGTGCCCGGCTGGATTCCGGCTGTCATCGGGTTCCTGTTGGGTGGTGCGTTCCTGTGGGGAGTGGACCACATCCTGCCCCACCTGCACCTGGGGCTGCCCCTCGAAGAGGCCGAGGGGATCAAGACCTCCTGGCAGCGCAGCGTGCTGCTGGTCACGGCGATCACGCTGCATAACTTCCCCGAAGGGCTGGCCGTAGGCGTGGGCTTCGGCGCGGTGGCCGCGGGACTGCCGGTGGCCTCCCTATCCGGCGCGGTCGCACTGGCCATCGGCATCGGCCTCCAAAACTTCCCGGAAGGGCTGGCGGTCTCGATGCCGCTGCGCCGCGAGGGCTTCTCACGCTTCAAGAGCTTCATGTACGGGCAGGCGTCCGGCATCGTGGAACCCATCGCGGGCGTGATCGGCGCGGCCGCCGTGCTGCTGATGCGCCCGATCCTGCCCTACGCGCTGAGCTTCGCCGCCGGCGCCATGATTTATGTCGTGGTCGAGGAGCTGATCCCGGAGTCGCAGCAAGGACAGGAAACGCACATGTCCACCATCGGCGCGATGATAGGGTTCGCGGTGATGATGCTGCTGGATGTGGCATTGGGATGACCCCTTCCCCCGGGGGGCCTCTCCTGAGCCGGAGAGATGACTCGGGAGAGGGGAGAGAACCAGAACGGCTCTGCCGAAAGCAAAAAGCGGGTGATCCAATGAAGCTATGCACGCACCGTATCCCCGGCCTGATCCTGACCGATCACGAATTTACCGTCCCCCTTGACTATGCCCGACCTGATGGCGAACAGATCACGGTCTTCGCCCGCGAGATCGTCGCGCCGGGCAAGGAGGACGCCGGCCTGCCCTGGCTGGTTTTCTTCCAGGGCGGCCCGGGTTTCCCGTCCCCGCGGCCCAACGACCGCACCGGCTGGCTGAAGCGGGCGCTCCAGGACTACCGCGTCCTGCTGCTGGACGACCGCGGCACGGGCCGCAGCACGCCGCTGACGCACCAGACGCTGGCGTGGCGCGGCTCGCCCCAGGCGCAGGCCGACTACGCGGCGCATTTCCGCGCAGACAACATCGTGCGGGACGCCGAGTTCATCCGCCGCGAGCTGTTAGGGCCCGACGGCAAGTGGAGCATCCTGGGGCAGAGTTTTGGCGGCTTTTGCGTGGTCCATTACCTCTCGGCCGCGCCGGGCAGCCTGCGTGAGGCGATCACGACCGGCGGGCTGCCGCCGCTGGATCGCCCCGTGGACGACGTTTATCGGGCAACCTACCGCCGCCTGTTGGAGAAGAATCAGCGTTACTTCGAACGTTACCCCAACGACGCCGGGCGGGCGCGGGAGATCGTTGACTATCTCGCCAGCCACGATGTCCGGCTGCCCGGCGGCGGTCAGCTCTCCCCGCGGCGGTTCCAGCAATTGGGGATCGCATTCGGCGCCAGCGATGGGTTCGAGGGGGTGCATTACCTGCTGGAAGACGCGTTCGTGGCGGGCCCGGCCGGTCGCGAGCTGAGCTATACCTTCCTGCACGCGTTCGAGGCCCGCTTCGGTTTCGAGACTAACCCGATCTACCTCCTGCTGCACGAGCCGGAGTTCTGCCAGGGCGAGGCATCGCGCTGGTCGGCCGAGCGGATGCGCGCGGCGTTCCCGGAGTTCGACCTGGCGCCGGACAGGCCGGTGCTCTTCACCGGCGAGATGGTCTACCCGTGGATGACGGAGGAGTATGAAGCGCTGCGGCCGCTGCAGGCGTGCGCCGAGATCCTGGCCGAGAAGGCGGATTGGCCGCGGCTTTACGATCTGGACGTCCTGCGCGCCAACACCGTGCCCGTAGCTGCCGCGGTCTATCTCGAAGACATCTACGTGGAGTCAGCCTACCAGCAGGAAACCGCCACTTTCATCCCAGGCGTGCGGGCCTGGATTACCAACGAGTACGAGCACAACGCCCTGCGCGCCGACGGGGAACGGCTTTTGGATCGGTTGTTAGGAATGTTGCACGGCGAGCTGTAGGTTGAAGGTTACAGGTTCAAGGTTGAAGGTGAGCACCCGTGACCTTGAACCTTCAACCTTGAACCTTGAACCCGTAACCCTACCACCCCAACGCCAAACACGTGACCCCGCCATCCGCCTTCGCGAACTCGGTGGTGGGGACAGGTAGCACCTCAAAGCCGTTCGCCCTGAGCATGGCGGCAGTCTTGGGATAGCCGGCTGGCACGATGACCTTATCGCCGATGCCCAACGCATTGCACGCGTACGCCTCCTCTGTCGGCACGCGCAACACCTCGCACGCCGCCAGCCCCGGATGCAGCACGAAGCCCTCGACGGCCAGCAGCATCCCCCGGCCCAGATGCGTCACCGCGCTGAGCAGGTGCAGGTATCCATCCACGGCTGCCTCCAGCACGGGAAGACCTGGTGCCGCAGATAACGCCGCCGCCAACTGGGCGATGCCGGCCCGATTTGTGCGTTCGGAGCGCCCTACCACCACTCGATCGGGTAGAATCAGCACGTCGCCCCCCTCCAACGTGCCGGGCAGGACGATGCGCACCTGCGGAAAACGGCCGGCCAGCGCCTCCGCAGCCGAGTCCTCTTCCCCCCGCCGGCTGGCCGCGCCGGGCCGGGCGATGATCGCCGTGCCCGCGATCACCAGCGCCGGGTCCTGCATGAAGCAGCTATCGGGATAGCGCTCGTCAGGCGGCAGCACCTCTACCTGAACACCGGCCGCGGCCAGCGCCTGGCGGTATTCGACGTGCTGCGCCCGGGCCAGCGCCACGTCGATCGGCGCGCCCGACGTGCTTATGGCCCTTACAAAACTCTCGCCCGGCGGGCGAACCAATGCATGTTGGATCATTCTAAAACCTCCCGCACTTTGGCGGCCACAGCGACCCCCAGCTTCGGCAGCTCGGACGCGTTGAGATGAATCCCGTCTACCGGGCTGGAATGAATCACGGCTGCCGTGTCCAAAAACTCGCAGTCGAACTCGGTCGCGATCGCGCGATAGCAGCGTCCCAGGTCGCGCGATATCTCGTCCGCACCCGCGAACATGTCCTCGAAGACCGTGCCCGCCACGCACGTCGGCGGCGGCGCCAGCAGCAGCACCTGCGGCGGCATCCCCTCCGGCCCCCAGGGGGTCAGGAAGATCATCTCCACCAGCGTGCCGGCAGCCCGCGCGATGTCCCACGCCGACAGACCGAAGCGATGCTTGAGGTCGTTGGTGCCCAACATCAGCACGACCAGGTCGATGGGATGGTGCGACTCCAGGCAGGGGAGCA
>CAZELR010000044.1:0-34638 GCA_964513075.1 uncultured Anaerolineales bacterium | reverse complement strand
CCCACCGCCACCGCCCAGCCCTGAATCCCCTTACCCGAACGGTGAACAGTTACTCACGCTTGACAAAAGACGTCGAGTCATTTAGACTATGCTCTGTATTGTCACCTATGGCGGTTGATCCGTTGTTGTCAACGCCGGATCTGTATACAAGGTTGTATGGCCAGGTTCAAGACCTATGAGAGGAGGTGATGTGTTCCACTGTCATCCGCGTTTCGGATTCTCCACGCTCGATTTAGGATTCTCACTCAACCATTGGAGGAAAGGCAAACATGCGTAAGTTAAACCTGATCTTCGCTCTGCTCATCATCTTCACGATGGTGCTGACGAGCTGCGGCGCCAAGGCCACGCCCACTGCCTCGCCGGCCCCTACCGCCGCACCGAAGGCTGCTGAACCGACCAAGGCGCCCGAAGTAGCAGCCCCCACCGAAGCGCCGAAGGTTGTTGAACCGACTGCGGTTCCCGCACCGGTCAGTAAATACAACGAAGCGCCCGACCTGGCCGCACTGGTCAAGGACGGCAAGCTGCCGCCCGTGGAAGAGCGCCTGCCCGAAGTTCCGCTCGTGACCACCCCGGTGGAATCAGTCGGCAAGTACGGCGGCACGCTGTCCACCGCGAGCTGGTGGCCCGAGGCTGGCAACGTCCAGCTCTACTTCGCCACCGATGCGCCCATCAAGTGGAAGGCCGACCTGACCGGCTACGAGCCCGCGCTGGTCGAGAGCTACGAATTCTCTGCGGACGGCCACACCTTCACCATGCACCTGCGCAAGGGCATGAAGTGGTCCGACGGCGAGCCGTACACCTCGGCGGACTGGAAGTTCATGTGGGAAGACCTGATGAACGCCCCAGACCAGAAGCTCTACTCACCGGCGGCTTATCTGCGCAACACCGACGGCAAGCCCCTCACCATGGAGTTCCCGGACGAGTACACTGTTGTCTGGAAGGCTGACAAATCCCTGGGCGTCAGCGCCAATTACATGGCGCAGGGCTACTGGGAGTTCGCCAAGACCATGATGAAGCCGGCGCACTACCTGAAGCAATTCCATCCCAAGTACACCCCCACCGCCAAGTGGGAGGACATGGAGAAGGCCGACAAGTGGTGGCAGACGGCGGGCTATCCCTGCCTCTTCGCCTGGTGCAACACGTTTGTAGCGGAAGACAGCACCCGCTACACCTACACCCGCAACCCCTACTTCTGGCGCGTGGACACCGAGGGCAACCAACTGCCTTACATCGACGCCATTGACGTCGAGATCGTGTCCGACGAGCAGGTCCGCCTGCTGAACGTCACCCAGGGCAAGTACGACACCGCGTTCCGCGTGATCGGCAACCCGAACGACATCCCGTTGGCGCTCGAGAATGCCAAGGCGGGCGGCTATCACCTGATGGAAGGCTGGATGAACGGCGCGGGCGCGTGGCCCGCCTACTACGTGAACGACTACTACGTCGAGGGCGGCAAGAACTACGCGGACGACACCCCCGAAATGGCGAAGAAGATCCGCGATGTGCTGCGCGACAAGCGCTTCCGCCAGGCGCTCTCCATGGGCATCGATCGCACCCGCATGATCGACGTGGCCTGGAACGGCATCGGCGAGGCGAAGCAGGCAACCCTGAGCCCGCAGTCGCCGCATTTCGCCAGCGCCCAAGGCCAGGAAGTCTACAAGAAGTGGGCCGCGGCCTATACCACGTTCGACGCGGCTGCGGCTAACGCGCTGCTCGATGAGATCGGCATGAAGAAGGGTGCGGACGGTATGCGCACGCTGCCCAGCGGCGAGCCGTTCCTCCTGACCATCGACATCTCCGACTGGGGCGGCAGCCTCAAGGTGCAAACCGACGCGGCGGCCGAGGCCCAGAAGCAGTGGCAGACCAACCTGGGCATCAAGGTCGAGGTCAAGAACCTGCAGGGCCAGCCCGACCTGGATATCCGCAACAACAACGGCCTCTTCATGCTGCGCGCCGCGCACGTCTCCGAGTTGGACATCTGGACCTACCCGGACTGGCTGTTCCCGATCGTGAACCGCTACTACATGCCGCTGGAAGGCAAGTGGTATGCCAAGGGCAAGGACAACTGCGTCGCGGATCCCAAGATCCCGTACGACTGCGGTGTGAAGCCCGAGGACGGCAGCCCGGCCCAGAAGCTGCAAGCGCTGTACGAGAAGGGCGTGAACGAGCCCGACCCCGCGAAGCGCGACGCGATCGTCTGGGAAGCGATTCAGATCAACATCGACGAAGGCCCGTTCATGATCGGCATCTCCGGCGACCAGCAGATGCCTATCGTCGTCAAGGACTACATGCGCAACATCCTGGACTACGGCGTAGTTGGACCGTGGGCCCCCGCCACCCCGGGCAACACCGTTGCCTCGCAGTGGTGGATGGATAAGTAAAGACCACCGGAAATCGCAGTCACCCTGAGCGGGTTTGTCCCGTGAATGCGACTGTGGCGCGACCCCAGCGAAGGGTCTCGGTTCATATCAGAGAGATTCTTCGCTGGTTACTCACTGCAGTGATAGGGTCGATCTAACCCGCTCAGAATGACACCGGAACCGTGGCGGACGGGGTGACCCGTCCGCCACTCCCCCACCCTCTCTTGACATTGTGAGTGTAGCGGCACGGCCTTGCGCCTGCCGGGGCGGCCGCAAGGGTGCGCCCCTACACTCAAGAGTATACGGTTTGCGAGGACGCACGCCTAACACATTCCCCATTCATGGCATCGCGCTTCTCACAATGACCGTCCCGGGTTAGGAGGTACGCATGCTGAGTTACATTGCCCGGCGTCTGGGCTATGCGTTGATCATGGTGATCCTGGTGTCGTTCGTCAGCTTCGTGATCATCAAGCTGCCCCCCGGAGACTTCCTCACGCAGAAAATGGAACAGTTGCGGTCGCGCGGCGACCGCAGCGCGGAGGCCCGCATCGACCAATACCGGCTCCGCTACGGACTCGACAAGCCCTTTATCGAGCAGTACTGGGGCTGGGCAAAAAACTTCGTCAAGGGTGACTTCGGCGAATCGTTCGAGTACGAGCAGCCGGTCAGGGACCTGCTGGGCCAGCGCCTGCTGATGACGATCGTCCTGGGTTTTGCCACCCTCATCGTCACCTGGGCCCTGGCGATCCCGTTAGGGGTCTATTCCGCGGTGAAGCAGTACTCGCCGGGAGACCAGGTCATCTCCGTCTTCAGCTTCATCGGCCTGGGCATGCCCGGCTTCCTGCTGGCGCTGATCATCCTCTATTTCGCGGTCGTGGTGCTGGGCCAGGAGGCCACCGGTCTCTACTCAAAAGCGTACGTGGACGCGCCCTGGAGTTTCGGCAAGTTCATCGACCTGCTCAAGCACCTCTGGATTCCGGCCCTGGTCAGCGCGATCACCGGCACCGGCGGCCTGATCCGCATCATGCGCGGCAACCTGCTGGAGACGCTGGGCCAGCCCTTCATCGAGGCGGCGCGCGCGCGCGGCCTGAAGAACAGCACCGTCATCTGGAAACATGCCGTTCGCATCGCCATCAACCCCCTGATCGTGATCCTGGGGTCCGAGGCGATCCCCAGCGTCATCACCGGCAACGCGCTGGTCTCCATCGTGCTGAACCTGCCGACCATCGGCCCGTTGTTCGTGGATTCGCTGAAGAAGCTGGACATGTTTATGGCCGGCACCTGCCTCGTCTTCTTTACTTTGCTGCTGCTGATCGGCAACCTGCTGGCCGACCTGGTATTGGCGTGGGTTGATCCCCGCATCCGGCTCGAGTAGGCGGGAGGGAATAAAATGGCCAAGTCAAAGCAAGACCAGAAGAAACCCGCCAGCCAGGGCTACTGGAGCCTGGTGTGGTGGAAATTCAAGAAGAACAAGCTCGCCATCGTCGGCGGCATCATCCTGCTGTTGATGTATTTCACGATGGTGATCATCCCGGAGTTCATCTCGCCCTATCTGCTGGAGCGCTCCTCGGAATACACCGGAGCCAAGCCGCAGGCGATCCGTTTTGTGGACTCGGAGGGCAAGTGGCAGGCGCCGTTCGTGTACGGTCTGGAACGTAAGGTGGATACGAAGACGCGCACCCGCTACTACGTTGAGAACCCCGCCGTGAAGTACCCTGTCGGCCTGTTCGTGAAGGGCGACGCCTACAAGCTGCTTGGGTTCATCCCGATGAACATCCACCTGTTCGGCACGACCTCGACCGACCCGAAGGCGTCGGTGTTCATCATGGGGACCGATTCGCTGGGCCGAGACTACTTCTCGCGCATCATCTATGGCGGCCGGCTCTCGCTGCTGATCGGCTTGATCGGCCAGTTCCTGACGCTGATCTTCGGCGCGGTGGCGGGCGCGATCTCAGGCTACTACGGCGGCGTGGTGGATGTGATCGTCCAGCGCATCACCGAGTTCCTGCAGGCGTTTCCCGACATCCCGCTGTTCATGGCGCTGGCGGCCGCCATCCCCAAGTTCTGGTCCCCCATCCTGGTGTACTTCATGCTGACCGTCATCCTGGCGTTCGTGCGCTGGGGCGGGCTGGCGCGCCAGGTGCGCGGCCTGATCCTGTCGCTGCGCGAGCGCGAGTACGTGCTGGCGGCCAAGAGCTTCGGGGCCACCGACTCGCGTATGATGTTCCGGCACCTGCTGCCGGGCACCCTGAGCCACATCATCGTCATCGCCACGCTGTCGATCCCCGGCATGATCCTGGCCGAGACCTCGTTGAGCTGGCTGGGGTTGGGGCTGCGCGCACCACTGACGAGCTGGGGCGTGCTTTTGAATGAGGGCGCGACGGTCACTTCGATCAGGTTCTACCCGTGGCTGCTGTTGACCATCCCCTTCCTGCTGCTCGTCATCCTCGCCTACAATATGCTGGGCGACGGCCTGCGCGATGCGCTTGACCCGTACGGTGGACGGTAGGAGGCAACCAAGATGAGCGATAAAGACGTACTGGTAGAAATCCAAGACCTCCGCGTCGAGTTCGAGCTGCGTGCGGGCATCGTCAGGGGCGTCGACGGGGTCTCGTTCAACATCAACCGCGGCGAGACGCTGGGCGTGATCGGCGAGAGCGGCTGCGGCAAGTCGATCACCGCGCGCGCCATCCTGCAGATGATCCCCAAGCCCGGCAAAATCGCAAACGGCCAGGTGCTGTATCACCGCCGGGCCAAGGGCTCCACCCAGACCGATATCATCAACATCAGCAAGCTGGACCCCGACGGCGAGACGATCCGCGAGATTCGCGGCGGCGAGATCGGCATGATCTTCCAGGAGCCGATGAGCTCGCTGACGCCGGTCTACACCGCGGGCGTCCACATCAACGAAGCCACGTCGCTGCACGCCCTGACGCCGACCGTCAAGGTGGGCGACCAGATAGCCGAGACGGTCGCGGCGCACAAGCAGCTCACCAAGCAGGAATCGCGCGAGTACGCGATCGATATGCTGCAAAAGGTTGGCATCCCCAAGCCTCGCGAGCGCGTCGACAGCTACCCCCACCAACTGAGCGGCGGCCAGCGCCAGCGCGTGATGATCGCCATTGCGCTCTCCTGCGGGCCGGAAATGCTGATCGCGGATGAGCCGACGACCGCGCTGGATGTGTCCATCGAAGCGCAGATCCTCGACATCATGCGCAAGATGCAGGACGAAGAGAACATGGCCATCATGTTCATCACCCACAACCTGGGCGTCATCGCGGAGATGGCCAAAGAGATCGTCGTGATGTACATGGGCAAGCAGGTCGAACGGGGTTCGACGGTCGACATCTTCTACGAGCCTAAGCACCCCTACACGCGCTCGCTGCTCCAGTCCATCCCGAAGGTCGGCCGCAAGACCGCCGGCCGGCTGGCTTCTATCTCGGGCATGGTGCCGGATCCGTTCCATCTGCCGTCCGGTTGCGTCTTCCATCCGCGCTGCCCATCGTTCATGCCCGGCAAGTGCGACAAGATCGCGCCGACCTGGCATCAAGTCGTAGGCGACCAATGGGTCAGTTGCCTGCTGTACGAGGAGGTATGACCGATGGTAACGCAAGCAACCGTGAACGATAACTACCTGTTGGATGTCCAGGGGCTGCAGAAATTCTTCCCGATCAAAAAGGGCTTTCTGCGCCGGCTGGCCGGGTACGTCAAGGCCGTGGACGACGTCAGCTTCTACGTCCGCGAAGGCGAGACGCTGGGCCTGGTGGGCGAGAGCGGCTGCGGCAAGACGACCGCCGGCCGCACCATCCTGCGCCTCTACGAGCCGACCGGCGGCAAGGTGTTCTGGAAGAGCCGCCTGCTGGCAAAGGACGGCGGCGAGACGCGTGTCAACCTGGCCGAGATGGACCGGGCGCAGATGAAGCTGATCCGCCGGGAGATCGCCATGATCTTCCAGGACCCGATCAACTCGCTGAACCCGCGCATGACGGTCGGCGACATCATCGCCGAGCCGATGGTGATCCACGGCCAGTACGAGAAGGGCAAGAGCGACGCGGTCATCGCCAACCTGCTCGAGCGGGTCGGCCTGCGACAGGACCACCTGCGCCGCTACCCGCACGAGTTCTCGGGCGGCCAGCGCCAGCGCATCGGCATTGCGCGCTCGCTGTCGCTCAACCCGCGGCTGGTGATCTGCGACGAGCCGGTCTCCGCGCTCGACGTCTCGATCCAGGCCCAAACGCTGAACCTGCTCCAGGACCTGCAAAAAGACTTCAACCTGGCGTATCTCTTCGTCGCGCATGACCTGAGCGTGGTGCAGCACATCTCGAACCGCGTGGCCGTGATGTACGTGGGCAAGATGGCCGAGATGGCGGACGCCGAAGAGCTCTACATGTCCCCGCTGCATCCGTACACCGAGGCCCTGATGTCGGCCGTTCCCAAGGCCGATCCCAAGCACGTGTCGGAACGCATCGTCATGCAGGGCGACGTGGCCGATCCGTCCAACCCGCCCCCGGGCTGCTACTTCCATCCGCGCTGTCGCTATGCCAAGGACATCTGCAAGGAGAAGAACCCGGAGTTCCGCGAGCTGAAGCACGATCACTTCGTGGCCTGCCACCTGGCAGAAGAGCTGAAGCTGCGCGGGGTGTAATGCATCTTGCTTCCGGCGGGTCTGAGACCCGCCGGAAACAGATGTGTGATGGCGTGACGTTTGGCTTGTCATTCTGAGCGGGTACGTCCCTGAAGGTATGTGACGGCATGACGCCAGCGAAGAATCTCTTAGCGTAACGAGACCCTTCGCTGGCGTCTTGCCGCAACGGACCTTGCCTTGCAGACCCGCTCAGGGTGACAGTGTGGGCGTCTCATTGCATCCGCGCAACCTGCTCCTGACTTCTGCGTAGAATGATGAGAGGAAGGCTCAGCGCTATCCTACCCATCGTATGCCGGAGAAAGCCTATGTCGCAACCCAAAACCATCCTGCAAAGCGCAGCCGCAGTGATCCTGTGGCTGGTGACCGCGGCCCTGGGCCTGGCGGACGTCTACTTCGTGCGCGAGCTCTTCTTTGCCGTCTACGCGCGCCTGGCCAAAGACAACGCCCCGGCGCTGTTTTGGGGCGACATGCTTGTCGTGCTGGCAGCGGTCGGTTTCGTCGCGTTCCTCATCGCGTCCGGCGAGTATCACCGGAAGCACGTCGGCGAACGTAAATCGTGGCGGCTGTTCGCCTGGTCGCTGGCGGTGATGCTGGCGATCCCGATCATTGCGCTCCTCCTGGGAGGCTCGGCGTGACCGAACTCAAATGGTGGCAGCGGGCGGTCTTCTACCAGATCTACCCGCGCAGCTTTGCTGATGGGAATGCCGATGGCATCGGCGACTTCCGCGGCATGATCCGGAAGCTGGACTATCTGAAGGACCTGGGAATCGACGCGGTCTGGCTGTCTCCGCACTTCCCATCGCCGCAGGCCGACTGCGGCTATGATATCTCCGACTACACGGACGTGGCGCCCGAATACGGCACGCTGGCCGACTTCCGGGACTTCCTGGACGGCGCGCACCGACGCGGCATCCGGGTGATCCTCGACCTGGTAGCAAATCATACTTCGGACCAGCACCAGTGGTTCATCGAGTCGAAATCCAGCCGCAATAACCCGAAGCGCGACTGGTACATCTGGCGGGATGGCCGCGCCGGCGGCCCTCCCAACAACTGGGAATCGTCCTTCGGCGGCTCGGCTTGGGAATACGATCCCGGGACCGATCAGTACTACTACCACTTCTTCCTGAAGGAACAGCCGGACCTCAACTGGCGCAACCCCGAGGTCAAGCAAGCCATGTGGGACGCGGTGCGGTTCTGGCTGGACATGGGCGTCGACGGCTTCCGGCTGGACGCCATCGGCACCATCTTCGAGCGGCCCGACCTGCCCGATCACACGGGCTCGCGGACGCTGGTTGAACTGATGGCAGACCGGGAAGTCCCCGCGGGCCCGATCGACGGCGACGAGCTCGTCAAGGACTGGGACGCACTGTTCAAGCACCAGGTGGATCAGCCCGGTGTGCATGAGCTGATGCAAGAGCTGCGCGGCGTGCTGGACGAATACGATGGTGATCGCGTTCTGGTGGGCGAAAGCGAAGAGATCAGTTATCATGGGCATGGCAACGACGAGCTGCACATGGTCTTCAACTTCTCGTTGATGAAACCTGTCCGCCTGACTCCAGCCTCGATCCGAGCCAACCAGGCGCAACGCCTGGCTGAGCTGGCGCAGGTCTCGCCCGACGCGTGGCCTTGCAACACCCTGGGCAACCATGATTCGCCGCGCGTAAAAAACCGCTTCGGCGATGGCGTCCACGATGATGCACTGACCCGCCTGCACCTGGCGTTGCTCATGACCCTGCGCGGCACGCCGTTCCTCTACAACGGCGAAGAGATCGGCATGACCGACATGCTGCTGACCGACATCGCGCAATTTCGTGATCTGTTGGGCATCTGGGCCTACAGCGCCGCGCGCGACCTGCTCAAGCTGCCGGAGGCGGTCGCAGTGCAACGAGCGGCCGAGATCTCGCGCGACAAGAACCGCACGCCGCACCAATGGGCGAACGCGGCCAACGCAGGCTTCAGCCCCGCCGGCGTCGAGACGTGGCTGCCGGTCAACCCGAACTACGCCGAAGGCGTCAACGTCGCGGATCAACTGGCGGATCCCGGCTCGCTGCTCAGCTTCTATCGGCAGATGCTGCGCCTGCGCCGGCAGACCCCTGCGCTCATCGCCGGCCGCTACATCCCGCTGCACGAGGAGGCGACAGACTATTTCGCCTTCTTGCGCCAGATCGATGGCGGACAGACCTGTCTCGTCGTCCTGAACTTCTCCGATCGTCCGCAGACATTGCGTTTCAACCTGCCGGCCTACGGCCTGCGGCCGCTTTTCGCATCCGGCGCCCAAATTGGCCGGGCTGACGATCTGTCCGATCTTGTCATTGGACCGTACGAGATCTATGTCGGAGAGCTTGCAGCGTCGTAACAGCGCGGAGTTTGCATCCTCAGATGCAAACCGGCGGCATCCTCAGATGCCGCGCTCCTAAGTAAAATTTTCTCATTGCAGGAGGCACCTCATGACTGGTACATCTGAAATCGTCCAGGCGCTCCAACAGGTTCCGCTGTTTCAAGACCTGGAGAACCGCCATCTTAAGAAGCTGGCCGGCCGTTTCGTCGATCGCCACTATCCTGTGGGTCACGAAATGGTGATCCAGGGCGCAGGCGGTGAAGGGTTCTTCGTCGTCCTGTCCGGCAAGGCCGAAGCCGTGCGAACGCGTGCGGACGGCGAGAAGGTGGTCGTCAACAGCTTCGGCCCAGGATCTTTCTTCGGCGAGATGGCCTTGCTGGACGCGGGAATACGCACGGCCACGGTAACCGCCCTCGAACCGACCGACTGCCTGGTGCTCAGGCACGAGGACTTCATCGGACTGCTCAAGGAAGATGGCGAGATTGCGGTCGTCGTCTTGCAGGAGCTGGCCAAGCGCTTCCGGATCGCGCTGGATCGGCTGCAGTAGGCGATGGGTCCTCACCTGCCCCAAGGCAGCCAGATTGCCTGGACTCGAGGCTTTAGCCGGTTGCGTCCGTTGTCCAGAAGAACCGGCTGAAGCCTCTATTCCGGATCACGAAGCCCGGATCTTCATCTGACTCATTACAGAAACCGGGTTTCTGCGAGAAACCCGGTTTCTGTCGTAAGCAGACACTGTGAGCGTGCCCAGTGAAATGCAGCATCTGCGGCTTCGATGCCCCCCCTGACATGAGCTTCTGCGGCCGATGCGGCGCGCGGCTCGGCGTCGCATGCCCGCACTGCGGCTTCGAGAATCCGCCCGACTACCGTTTTTGTGGCAAGTGCGGCAAGGAGCTGAGCGTTACGCCTGCGTCTGCCGCCCTGCCGCCGCCGCTTGCAGTCAAGCCTTCCGAGCCTCCTCCGGCGTCTCCCGCAGCTCGCCCCGCTGTCACACCGCTCGCAGGCGAGCGCCGGATCGCCACTGTGATCCTGGCCGACGTCTACAGATCCACCGATTTGATGGAGCAACTGGGCACCGAGGCCTGGGTGGAGCTGATGAACCGGGTGCTCCAGCTCCTCGCGGCCGAAGTCTATCGCTTCGGCGGCCGCGTGGATCAATTCCGCGGGGATGGCCTGGTCGCGTTCTTCGGCGCGGTCGATGCCCACGAAGATGACCCCGAGCGCGCGATCCTGGCGGCGTTGGCCATGCAGCGATCCGTCGATGCGGCCATGTGCGACAGCGTGCAGCGCCGGGACATCGATCTGAAGGTGCGCGTGGGCGTCAACACCGGTGAGGTGATCGTCGGCAGCGTGGGCCAGGCCGGCCAACATCGTGAGGACACGGCCATGGGCGGCGGCGTCGCACTGGCTGCGCGGATGGAGACTGCCGCCGAGCCTGGGACGGTCCTGGTGAGCGCGTACACGTATCGCCTGGTCGAGACCAGGTTCGAGTGGCAGCCGCTGGGCCAGATCGCGGTCAAGGGCATCAGCAAGCCGCTTGCGGTCTATCGACCGCTGCGCGTGGCCGCTGCCGCGACATCCCGGACAGCGCATGACGTGGAACTCCCGATAACGACCGTTCGCAGTGCGGCGCTGGCCGCGCTCAAGGGGTGCGTCGACGCGTTGCGCGGCGGCCGCGGGGGAATCGCCCTGGTGTCGGGCGTGCAAGGCATGGGCAAGACGGCGCTGCTGAACACCCTGCACCAGGATGTCGCGCAGAATAAGGCCGAGACGCCGCCGATCACCTCGCTGCTCAGCGCCTGCCGATCTTATGACCAAGCGACTCCCTACGCGCTCTGGATCGGTCTGCTGCAAAAATGGCTGGAGGCGGCGGCTTCGGAAGCCGAACCCGATCGAGCGGCCCTGCTGCGCAGACAGACCGAGCTGCTCTGGGGCGACCGGGCCGAGCGTTACAGTCCCTACCTGGCGATGCTGCTATCGCTGCCGGTGGAAGGCTCTCTCGCCCAGCGCATCGCCTACCTCGACGCTGCCGGGCTGCAGAAACAGGTCGCCGAGGTGATCTGCAGCTGGGTCGAGGCGTTAGCGCAGCTGGGGCCACTGGTATTGGCGCTCGGCGATCTCCAGTTCGCTGACAGCAGCTCGTTGGAATTGCTGAAGCGCTGCCTGCCGATCTGTGAGAGTGCAGCCGTGCTGTGGGTTGTCAGCTTCCGCCCCGATCGCACCTCGCCGGTCTGGGAATTCCGCCACCACGTCGAAACCGAGTATCCGCACAAGCTGACGAGCATCGACCTGCCGCCGTTGACCGCAAGCGAAAGTCGCGGCTTGATCGATCAGATCCTCGGCCGCGGCGCGCTCACAGATGCCGCTGCGCTGCTGGTGGCCGAGAAGGCCGAAGGCAATCCCTACTACCTGCGCGAGATCGTTTATGCGCTGATGGAACAGGGATTGGTGCAGCAGGACCCGGCAGGGACGTGGCGGCAGACGCAGCCGATCCGGTCGTTCGATCTGCCGGGCAGCCTGCGCGGCCTGCTGCTTGCGCGCATCGATCGCCTGTCGGCCGAGGCGCGGCACGTCCTGCAGATCGCGTCTGTCATCGGCCCACTCTTCTGGCGCAGCGTGCTGGAAGCAGTCGCAGGCGATGCCTGCCAGACCGGTTCTGCGTTGACACAACTCCAGCGCAGCCAGCTCATTTACGAGCAGGGCCAGGAGGCGGACCTGGGCATGGGGTACACGTTCACGCCCTCGATGGTGCGCGAGGTGGCCTACGACAGCCTGCTCAGCGCCCAGCGCGTCGCCTATCATCGCCAAGTGGCGGAACAACTCGAAGCCATCTTCGGCTCCGAATCGCCCAGGCCGTACCACGGCCTGCTGGCGTACCACTACCAGCAGGCCGGCGACCTGCACAAGGAGTTGTACTACGCGCTGGGTGCGGCCGCGGAGGCTCGCAGGGTGTACGCCAATGCGGCGGCTCTGACGCACACGACGCGCGCCCTGGCGTTGCTTGACCAACTTGAGGGCCAGACAGCCGATGAGGACGCGCGCCGCCCGATTCGCGAGCTGCGCTTCGAGGCCCTGGAGGGGCGCCGCGATACACAGCTGCGCATGGGCAACGTCGAGGCCGGTGAGGCAGACGCGCGTGCGCTGCTGCCGCTTGCCCGGCAGATGGCGGACGACCCGGCGTTCATGGTGGACGCGCTGCTGAACCAGCCTGCCGTGAACGACCCGAACACCCAAGACGATCTGGCAGCGGGCCTGCGCATGGCGCAGGAGGCGTTGGCCCTGGCCCGGCAAGCGGGCGACAAGCGTCGGGAGATGGTTGCGCTCGTCGCGGTGACCGGGTTGCAGTACAAGCTCAAAGACCCTGTCTGGCAGGAGCTGGGAGGCCAGGCCTTCGAGCTGAGCCGCCAACTGGGTGATTTGCACATGCAGGTGGGTCTCTTGCTGGGGCTCAGCGACGGCTTGGGCATGGATGACCTCGAGCACGGCGACCGGTACCTTGGCGAAGCCCTGGAGATCGCACAGCGCCTGGATGACAAGGAAACGGAGGCCAGGCTGCTGGCCGCACTCGGCCCCAAGTTCGAGCGGAGCGGCGACTACTATCGGCAGTTGACCGAGTTTGAACAGCAGCGGGTTGAGATCTACCGCGAGATCGGCAACCGGATGGGCGAAGGCCACGCGTTGATGTTCTGCGGCCAGATCCAGGCGATCTACCTGGGCGACTATGAGAACGGGCTGGCACGCGAAGTCGAGGCGCTGGACTGCTGGAGCGAAATAACCGACAGGCTCTTTCCCCTGTTGCGCATCGCGCAAATTCAGACCTACCTCGGCCGCTTCGAAGCGGCCTGGTCGACGCTCGAGTCGGCGCACGCGGTCATCGGGCAGGTGATCCTGGACATCGGCCACGCGGGCCTGAGCCTGGTCGAGGCGATTTTGCACAACGCCCAGGGCGGACCGGAACATTGGCGCAAGGTCTTCGAGCTGCGGGCCCAGGTTGGGCAGTTGGTGACAGAGGATCAGTTGTCGCGCCAATACCAGATGGCCGCCGCCTGCCAGGCCGCCGCCGCGCACTTGGGGCTGGCCGGGTGCGTCGATGACGCAGGCGAGCGCGCCGCCCACCAGCGCGCCGCACTCGAAGCCTCGGCGATGGCGCTGGACGTCTATCGTCAATTTGGCTTCACCCAGGTTGTCGAATGCCTGGGCGAAGAGATTTTGTATCGGCACAGCCTGGCGCTGGCGGCCAACGGCAGAGACGCAGAGGCTCGCAGCCTGCTTGGGGATGCCTATCGGGAGATGATGCGCAAGCATGACCTGATCCCAGCAGACAGCCCCTTCCGCCGCACCTTTCTGGAGAATATCGCGCTGCACCGGCAGATCGCAGCAGCCTATCGTGAGGACAACCGATGAAATGTCCGTCCTGTGGCTTCAAGAGTCCCGCCGGGATGACGTTCTGCGGCCAGTGCGGCACACGCCTGGGCGAGCGATGCCCGAACTGCGGCTTCGTCAATCCGTTCGGTTTTCGGTTCTGCGGCCAGTGCGGCAGCCCCTTGGCCGGCGCCGCGGCGCCTCCCGTGCTGTCACAGCCGCCCCTTGTGCTTGAGCCTCCGGCGCCTGCGGCGCCCGCGCTCAGTGCCGCCGGCGCTGGTGCTGCGCCCGCGGAGGACCGGCCGGAAGCCGCGCCGGAGACGCCCGAGCCCGCCAGCCCCCCCACCGTCACCCCGCTTGCCGGCGAGCGCCGGATCGCCACCAGCATCCTGGCCGACGTGTACCGCTCCACCGATCTGATGGAGCAGTTGGGCACCGAGGCCTGGGTGGAGCTGATGAACCAGGTGCTCCAGCTCCTGGCGGCCGAGGTCTATCGTCTCGGCGGCCGCGTGGACCAGTTCCGCGGGGACGGCCTGGTCGCGTTTTTCGGCGTGACCGATGCCCATGAAGACGACCCGGAGCGGGCCATCCTGGCCGCGCTGGCGATGCATGTCGCGATCGGTCCCACGGCTGCCGATCTGGAGCGCCGGGGCATCGACCTGAAGGTGCGCGTGGGAGTCAACACCGGCGAAGTAATCGTGGCCAGCGTCGGGGAGGCCAGTCAGCACAGCGAAGACACGGCCATGGGCGGCGGCGTCGCAGTTGCCGCTCGCATGGAGACCTCGGCCGAGCCTGGCACGGTCTTGGTTAGCGCAGACACCTATCACCTGGTTGAAGCCAGGTTCGAGTGGCAGGCGCTGGGTGAGATCGCCGTCAAAGGCCTCAGCAAGCCGGTCGCCGTTTATCGGCCGCTGCGCCTGCGCACGCCGAACGAATCCTGGCAGGCGAATGACCTGGTGCTTCCACTGGAGACCAGCCGCAGTGCGGCTTTGGCCGCCCTTGAGGAGTGTATGGCGGCATTGCGCAGCGGTCGCGGGGGGATCGCTCTGGTGTCCGGCGCCAAGGGCATGGGGAAGGCGCGACTCGTCAACTACGTGCGCCAACGTTCTGAGCTGCAAGGCGCGGGTGACGTTATCTGGCTGTTCTCTCACTGCCGGTCGTATGACCAATCTTTCCCTTACGCCACCTGGATTGGCCTGTTGCACAACTGGCTGGAGGCAGCCGCCACCGAAGCTGAACCTGACTGGCCTGCTTTGCTGCACCGCCAGGCTGAGCGCCTGTGGGGTGACCAGGCGGAGCGTTACCAGCCCTACCTGGCGACGCTGCTCTCATTGCCGCTGGAAGGTGCGCTGGGCCGGCGGATCGCTAATCTCCGAGCCGAAGGGCTGCAGAAGCAGCTTGCGGAGGCAATCTGCAGTTGGGTCGAAGCGCTGGCGCAACACGGGCCGCTGGTGTTGGCGCTCAGCGATCTGCAATTTGCCGATGCCAGCTCGCTTGAGCTGCTGAAGATCTGCCTGCCGATTTGCGAAAGTGCACCGGTGCTGTGGGTGGCCAGCTTTCGGCCCGATCGCGCCTCACCGGTCTGGGAATTCCGCCACCACGTGGAAACGGAATATGCTCATCGCCTGACACTCATCCACCTGCCGCCGCTGACCGAGAGCGAAAGCCGGGCGCTGCTCGATCAGATGTTGGGCCCTGGCGCCCTGGCCGAAGAGACGGCCGCGTTGGTTGTCGACAAGGCCGAAGGCAATCCGTATTACGTGCGTGAGATCGTCTACGCGCTGATTGATCAGGGCTTGCTGGAACGGGATGCCGAGGGGGCCTGGCGCCAGACCCAGGCCGTATCGACGTTCAACCTGCCGGGCACCCTGCGCGCTCTCCTGCTCGCTCGCATCGACCGCCTCTCAGCCGAAACGCGACGCGTGCTCCAGGTCGCCTCTGTCATTGGCCCGCTGTTCTGGCGCAATGTGCTGGAGGGGGTGGTGGGCGACGCCAGCCTGCTCAAATCGGCCCTGACGCAGCTTCAACGGAGCCATCTTATCCATGAGCGGAATATCGATCCCGAGCTGGGGATGGCGTACACCTTCACCCCCTCGTTGGTGCGGGAAGTGGCCTACGAAAGCCTGCTGAGCGCCCAGCGGACTGCGTATCATCGCCAGGTCGCGGACCAACTCGAAGCCGTCCTGGACCAGGATTCATCCAGGCCCTATCACGGTCTACTGGCCTATCATTATCAGCAGGCCGGCGACCTTAACAAGGAATTGTATCACGCCATTGCCGCTGCAGCAGAAGCGCGACGGGTCTACGCAAACACCGATGCCCTGAACATTTACACGCGCATCCTGGCGTTGCTCGACCAGATTGAGGCCGAGGAAGGGGCAGCGGATCCCCGCACGCTTCGCAAGCTTCGCTTTGAAGCCCTGGAGGGACGGTGGCAGGTGCACCAGCGCATGGGCAACCTTGAGGCTGGGCAGACCGATGCCCACGTGCTGCTGGATCTCGCGCGGCAGATGCCAGACGATCTGATCTTCATGGTAGACGCGCTGCTGGTCCAGCCTGTGGTCGATGAACCAAACACCCGCGAAGAGCTGGCGACCGGCCTGGCGATGGCGCAGGAGGCGTTGGCCCTGGCTCAGCAGATCGATGACAAGCACTATGAGATGCGCGCTCTGCTCGCGGTCGGTCGCCTGCAGCAATTGCAGAGAGACCCGGCCTGGCATCAACTGCGCGCCCAGGCGCTTGAGTTGTCGCGTCAATTGGGAGACCTGCGCACGGAAGCGGGGCTGTTGTTGGGGATGGGCTACGCTTACGGCTTCGACAATTTGGAGCGCAATGCCGAGTACATCCAAGCCGCCCTGAACATCTCGCAGCGCCTGGAAGACAAGGAGACCGAGGCGTGGCTGCTGGCCGCGCTGAGTCCCGAACATGAGCGGCGCGGCGACTACTACCGGCAGTTGGTCGAGTTCGAGCAGAAACGCGTCGCGATCTATCGCGAGGTGGGCAACCGTAGGGGCGAGGGCCAGGCTTTAGTTTTCTGCGGCCAGATTCAGGCCATCTATCTGGGCGATTATGAGGGGGGGCTGTCCCTTCTGGAACAAGCGCTGGATTGCTGGAGTGAGAGCGGTCACAGGATTTTCGCCCTGCTGCGGATCGGACAGATTCAGGGCGAGTTGGGTCAGTTCGAGGTGGCGTGGGCAACGCTCGCGCAGACACGCATCGTGATTGAGCGGGTGATCTCCGATCTCGGCCATGCCGGGTTGCGCCTGGTCGAAGCGATCCTGCACAATGCACAAGGAACCCCGGAACACCGGCGTCAAGCCCTGGAACTGCAGTCCCAAGTTCGGCAGATGGTCGCAGAGGGCCAGGTGTCGCGGCAGTATCAGATGGTGGCGGCCTGCGAGACGGCCGCCGCGCACCTGGGGTTGGCAGGGTGCATCGAGGATGCCGGCGAGCGCGGGGAACATCTGCGCGCTGCACTCGAAGCATCCGGGATCGCGCTGGACATCTACCGGCAGTTTGGCTTCACCCAGATCGTCGAGTGCACCGGCGAAGAGCTCATGTATCGGCACAGCCTGGCCCTGACAGCCAACGGCAGGATTGATGAGGGTCGCGAGATGCTCCAGTCTGCCTACGCCGAGATGATGCGTAAGCACAACCTGATCCCGGCGGACAGCCCCTTCCGCCGCACTTTCCTGGAGAACATCGCGCTGCACCGCCAAATTCGCGCCGCGTATGAGGCGGCGCCCGCCCAACCACACGGATAAGAGGAGACCTTCGATGCTTTTTGATCTGCCCCTGGAACAACTGCGCACCTACCGCCCACCCCGGACGGAGCCGGCGGACTTCGATGCTTTCTGGCAGCAGACGCTGGCCGAGACGCGGCGCCATCCGCTGAACGCACGCTTCGAGCCCTGCCACACCGGTCTGACCTTGGTGGAGGCCTTCGATGTCACCTTCAGCGGCTATGCCGGCCAGCCCATCAAGGGCTGGCTGCTGCTGCCCCGGGTGCGCTCCGGCGCCCTGCCCTGCGTGGTGGAATACATCGGCTACGGCGGCGGCCGCGGCCAGCCGCTGGACTGGCTGTTGTGGAGCAACGCGGGGTACGCGCACCTGGTGATGGACACCCGCGGCCAGGGCAGCGGATGGCGCGCCGGTGACACGCCCGACCTGGAGGTCGACGGCGGCAACCCGCAGGTTCCCGGCTTCATGACCCGCGGCATCCTCAGCCCGCAGACATACTACTACCGCCGCGTCTTCACCGACGCGGTGCGAGCAGTGGAAGCTGCGCGCACGCACCCCGCGGTGGACGCGCAGCGCATCGCGGTCACCGGCGGCAGCCAGGGCGGCGGCATCACGCTGGCCGCGGCCGGGTTGGTTCCGGACCTGGCCGCAGCGCTGCCCGACGTGCCGTTTTTATGTCACTACCGCCGCGCGGTCGAGCTGGTCGATACCGATCCCTATCACGAGATCACGCGCTACTGCCACACCCACCGCGATAAAGCCGAGACGGCCTTTGCGACGTTGGCCTACTTCGATGGCCTCAACTTCGCTGCGCGGGCCAATGCCCCGGCGCTCTTCTCCGTGGGCCTGATGGACGACACCTGCCCTCCATCCACGGTCTTCGCGGCCCATAATCACTACGCCGGGCGCAAAGAGATCAAGGTCTGGCCCTTCAATCGACACGAAGGCGGCGAGACGTTCCAGAACATCGAGAAGCTGAAGTTTCTCGCGGCGCTGTGGGGGCAGGGATAGCGAGCAAGCCAAAAAGAGGAGTGAGCATCCTCAGATGCGAGCGGGCGTTATAGCGCCGTTCGCATCTGAGGATGCTCACTCCGCACGTTATCCCCGCGCGTTATCCCCGCGCGATAACGCCGCGCGTTAACTCATCACGCGCGACGCTCCAACACGTTCCGCAGCGCCATCAATTGTGCGTCGCTCAACCGATCCATGTTGCCGGCGAACTGCTCCAGCCGTCGCAGGTCCGATAGGAGCTCAGGCAGCTTCTGGTCGAGCTCCCACTTCACCCACGTGTCGAGGCGGAACGCCTTCAACATCGCGCGGCACGTCTCCAGCCGGCGATCGCGCTTCGAGAGCAGCGAGCCTGCCGCCACGCCAAATGTCAGCGCCAGCTCATCCGCCGGGCCGACGGCCACCGCAGGCAGCGCCAGCGACTCAGTGGCCTCGTCGTAGGTCCACGCGGCCTCCTGGCTCACGCCGTTGACCGTCAGCGTGAGCGCATCCGGCTTCCGCACGCCCCGGAACACCAGCCGGTAGCTGCGCCCGGCCGGAACATGGCCCGTGTGGCCCTCGACCTTGGCGATCTTGAAGGATAGGCTGGAACCCTCCCAGGTCTGCGACAGCCGCGTGAGCGCATAGTCGCCCTGGAGATACGCGGTCGAGTTGCCCTCGTCCTCGTAGAGGGTGAACGCACCATCCGCGCCGGGGAAGGCATAGACGGTCAGCTCCCGTGGATTCTCGACGCCGCCCCAACCGGCCAGCGGCCCCAGCGGCACGATGCCGCCCGCACGCGCCAGCACCGGCGTGTCGTCCAGCGTGCCGTAGAGCGTCACCGTGCGGTCGCCCGCGAAGTGCTCGCCGGTGACAAAGTCGAACCAGTCCCCTGCAGGCAGCCAGGCGGTGTGCCGGCTCAGGTTGGTCTCGGCGTCGCGCGGGGTCACGAAGGGCGCGACCAGCAGCTCGCTGCCGAACCAGAACTGGTTGCGGCAGTGATACGCTTCGTTCCGATCCCCATGCCAGTAGTAGAGCGGCGTCACCAGCGGGATCGCCTCCTGCGTCGCGCGCCAGGCCATGCTGTAGATGTACGGGATCAGCGCGTGGCGCAACTGCATGGCGTTGCGTGCGACGCGGAAAACGTCTTCGCCATAGCCCCAGGGCCGGCGCTCGTGGAACGGGTTGGCGGTGCTGTGCAGGCGCATGATCGGGCTGAAGACGCCGAGCTGCACCCAGCGCGCATACAGCTCAGGCTCTTCGATGCCGCCCATGTGGCCGCCGATGTCGTGGCTCCACCAGCCGAACGCCACGTTGGACGCCGTAGCGGTGAAGTAGGGCTGAAACTCCAGGGACGCCCATGATACGACGCTGTCTCCCGAGAAGCCGAGGGGGTAGCGCTGGCTGCCCAGGCCGCCCCAGCGCGAGAAGATGAAGGGCCGTTTCGTGCCGTCTCGGCCCAGGTCGTAGAAGTGCAGGTGGTTCAGCCACCACAGCGGGTCCATCACCTCGGCCACGGGCTGCTTGGAGTGGATCATGCGCTGGCCCTGCTGCCAGTCAAGCCACCAGAAATCGACCCCCTGTTCCTCCATCGGGTGGTGCAGGAGCTTGAAGTAGCCTTCGACAAAGCGCGGATCGGCCAGGTCGAAGTGGACCGGCTCCTGGGCGTCCGGGTCCTGACCCATGAAGCGCGCCATCGCCGTGTACTGCGCTTCGTGCGGCCAGATGCCGTCTGCGGGGTGCAGGTTCAACGCGGTGCGCAAGCCCTGGCTATGCAGCCAGGCAATGAAGCCGGCGGGGTCCGGCCACTGCTGGCGGTTCCAGGTGTAGCCGGTCCAGCCCGACGACGCGTTGCCCGTCTGGGTGATGTGCCAGTCCATGTCGACGATGCACACCGACAGCGGCGTCTGCTTCTCGCGAAACTCGACCATGAGCTCGCGCAGCTCGTCCTGGCGGTAGTTCCAGTAGCGGCTCCACCAGTTGCCCAGCGCATAGCGCGGCAGCAGGGGCACGGGGCCGGAGACCCGGGCATAGTCCTGCAGGCAGCCGACGTAGTCGCTGCCGTAGCCGAAGAAGTACAGATCCTGGTATTCCGACGCCTTGGCCGGCGGGCGCTGCTCCGGCCAGCCATCCTGGTTGAACACCAGGCTCTGCGAGTCGTCCACCAGCGCCCAGCCCGCGCGCGACATCAGGCCCGGCTCCAGCTCGATTTCGCCGTCCACCTTATCGAGGGTGCGTGCCGTGCCGCGCAGGTTGCGGCGATCGCGGTCGCCGTAATGCCAGGTGACGCCGGTCTCCTTGATCTGGATCGACAGCGTCCGGGCGGCAAAGCCCTCTTCCGTGACGCGATAGCGCAGCAGCAGGTGCCCGGTCTCGATCTCGATCTGCTCCGGCGTCTGCGCCACCTTGAACGACGGTGCGGGCTGCTGTCGATGCCAGAATGCCTGGCTGGCGCGATCTTCGAACGCATGGCCGCGGCTGTATTCCATCCGGATCAGCCGCGAGGTCAACACCGTGAAGCGCACGTTCGGGCCTGACACCACCGCCGCCGGAGTGGCTTGCGACGGGAATGACGTGGGAATCGTGATGGCTGGCATGATACTTCCTTACGTGTGAGTTGAATAGCTAGACTGCTATTCTACCCCGTTCCGCACCCAACGCCAAAGGCCCTGCTGCAGCGATTCCAAATCTGGTCGTTGCTGGGGGTGTCATTCTGAGCGGCTCTGCCCCGAACATCTCGCGACGGCGTGCAAAAGCGAAGAATCTCTCTCGTCTGGCGCACGAGATTCTTCGCTAGAGGCTCGCTGCAACGGTGGTTGAGCCGCAGACCCGCTCAGAATGACATGCCCTACCATACGAAATTCCTGGCCGCGCTTGGTGAAAGCTGCGCACCCATGTAAAATAAGGCATACTAAGTTTTTCTGAGGAGGCATTCCATGTCTGCTGCACCTGTCCCTGCATCCCGGCCCTACCCGGCCTGGCTGGAGGGCGCCGTTTTTTACGAGATCTACCCGCAAACGTTCTACGATGCCAATGGCGACGGCATCGGCGACCTGCCGGGGATCATCGCGAAACTGGACTACCTGCAGTCGCTGGGCGTCAACGCCCTCTGGCTGAACCCCTGCTTCGAGTCGCCGTTCGAGGATGCCGGCTACGACGTCAGCGACTTCTACCAGGTGGCTCCGCGTTACGGGACCAACGCCGATCTGGAGGCGCTGTTCGCCGCGGCCCGCGCTCGCGGCATCCGCATCCTGCTGGACCTGGTGCCCGGCCACACCTCGTGGAAGCACCCCTGGTTCCAGGCATCGGCCCGGCACGAGCGCAACGAGTACAGCGATTGGTTCATCTGGACCAACCAGGTGTGGGCGCCGACCGAAGGTCTCAAGGGGATCACCGGCATCTGCGAGCGGGACGGCAGCTTCATCACCAACTTCTTTGCCTGCCAGCCCGCGCTCAACTACGGCTTCGCCAACGCCGAGGCCAACCACCCCTGGCAGCAGCCGGTCGACGCGCCCGGTCCGCAGGCGGTGCGCCGCGAGATCATCAACATCATGCGCTTCTGGCTGGAGCGCGGCGCGGCCGGCTTCCGCGTCGACATGGCCGGCTCGCTGGTGAAGAACGACACCAGTCGCCGGGCGACCGCGGCCTTCTGGCGCGAGGTGCGCGCCTGGCTCGACGCGGACTATCCCGATGCGGCCATCATCTCGGAATGGGGCCGGCCGGTCGAGGCGCTGAACGCCGGCTTCCACATGGACTTCGAGCTGCACTTCGCGCAGGGCGGCTACACCTCCCTCTTCCGCAAGGGCGGCGGCGACGGGCCGTGGGGCGGCCGCTACGGCTGGAGCTTCTTCGACCGCTCGGGCCACGGCAACATCCGGGAGTTCCTGGACGAATACTTCGCGGATTACCTGGCAACGCGCGACCGCGGCCTGATCTGCATCCCCAGCGGCAACCACGACATGCCCCAGCGCCTGGCCGAGGGCCGCGACGCGGCCGATCTGGCCTGCGCGTGGACCTTCCTGCTCACCATGCCGGGCGCGCCTTTCATCTACTACGGGGATGAGATCGGCATGCGCACCGTCCACGGCCTGCCGTCCAAAGAGGGTGGCTTCGGCCGCACCGGCGCACGCACGCCCATGCAGTGGGACAATGCCCTGCCCAACGCCGGCTTCTCGACTGCGGCGGCCGACGCCCTCTACCTGCCGATCGATCCGGTTGCCGGCCGGCCGGCGGTGGCCGACCAGATGGATGTCCCCGATTCGGTGCTGAGCCACGTGCGGACGCTGATCGCGCTGCGCAAGACGCACCCGGCCCTGGCCGCGGGCGCGGCGTTGATCCCGCTGGCTGCTGAGGCCGGCCGCCTACCGTTCGTCTACGAGCGCCGCGCGGTCGACGGGAGCGAGCGGATCGTGGTCGCCATCAATCCCAGTGCCGCGGAGGCGACGGCCGTTGTGCCGGGTGCAGCGGGCCAGGTGCTTGAGACGTTGTACGGCCCGCAGGACGCGCTGAGCGCGTCGGCCGAGGGCTGGTCCGTGCGCCTGCCGGCAGTATCCGCCGGCATCTATCGGGTGAAGTAGAACTTACGAAAATAAGTGTCCCCTCTTTCGCAGAGCGAAAGAGGGGACACTGAGTGTTCCATGGGACTGGACTCTGTCATGCTGAGGCCGAGTCCCTGACCTGCGTCGTAGAGCTAAGTTCATCAGGCCGAAGCATCTCTGCCGGCGCAGACGAGATCCTTCGCTGGAGTCGCGCCCAACTGACTTTGGGTGGTTAATCCGCTCAGGATGACTATCTGGAGTTTCAACCACAGGCGTTACTGCGTCAGCCGCCGATGCACCAGCCGGTGCGGGGTGTCCGCCTCGACGCCCAGGCGCTTGCGCCGCGCCTCCTCGTAATCCGCACAGTTGCCCACCGACCAGCGCACGCTGCCGTCTTCCTCGAACGCCAGGATATGGGTGCAGATGCGGTCGAGGAACCAGCGGTCGTGGCTGACGACGATGGCGCTGCCCGCGAATTCGTCCAGCGCTTCTTCCAGCGCGCGCAGGGTGTTGATGTCCAGGTCGTTGGTGGGCTCGTCCAACAGCAGCACGTTCGCACCCTGCTTCAGCACCTTGGCCAGGTGCACCCGGTTGCGCTCGCCGCCCGAGAGGTCGCCCACGCGCTTCTGCTGATCCGCGCCGATGAAGTTGAAGCCGTTGACGTAGGCCCGGCTGTTCATCTTCCGGGGCCCCAGCACGATGGTCTCCTCGCCGCCCGTGATCTCCTCCCACACCGTCTTGTCCGCGTTCAGGGTGTCGCGGCTCTGGTCCACGTAGCCCAGCGTCACGGTCTGGCCGATGATCACCTTGCCCGCGTCGGGCTGCTCCTGGCCGGCGATCAGCCGCAGCATCGTGGTCTTGCCCGCGCCGTTGGGACCGATGACGCCGACCACCGCGCCCGGCGGCGCCTGGAAGCTGAGGTTCTCGAACAAGAGCTGGTCGCCATACGACTTGGCAACGCCGGCGAAGTCGATCACCACGTCGCCCAGCCGCGGACCGGGCGGGATGTAGATCTGCATCTCCTCACGGCGCTGCTCCGTTTCCTGGCTCAGCAGCTTCTCGTAGGCCGTGACGCGCGCCTTGCCCTTGGCCTGCCGCGCCCTGGCCGACATGCGGATCCACTCCAGCTCGCGCTCCAGGGTGCGGATGCGCCGGGTGTCGGCCTTCTCCTCTTTGCGCAGCCGCTCCTGCTTCTGCTCCAGCCACGATGAGTAGTTGCCGCGCCACGGGATGCCGTACCCGCGATCCAGCTCCAGGATCCACTCCGCCACGTTGTCCAGGAAGTAGCGGTCGTGGGTGACCGCGATGACGGTGCCGCGGTAGCTTTGCAGGTGCCGCTCCAGCCACGCCACCGACTCGGCATCCAGGTGATTGGTGGGCTCGTCCAGCAGCAGGATATCCGGCTCGGTGAGCAGCAGCCGGCACAGCGCCACGCGGCGCCGCTCGCCGCCGGAGAGCACCGCGATCGGGGTGTCGCCGGGCGGGCAGCGCAGCGCGTCCATGGCCTGCTCCAGCCGGTTGTCCAGGTTCCACGCGTCGTGCTTGTCCAGCTCCTCCTGGACGCGGCCCTGTTTCTCGATCAGGGCATCGAAATCCGCGTCCGGATCGTTGAACTGCTCGCTGAGCGCCTCGTACTGCCGCAGCAGATCCACGATGGGCTGGACCCCCTCCTCCACCACCTGGCGGACCGTCTTGGCGCCGTCCAACACGGGCTCCTGGGCCAGCAGCCCGCGCGTGTACCCCTTGGACAGCATCGTCTCGCCGATGTAATCCTCGTCGACGCCGGCCATGATGCGCAGCAGAGTGCTCTTGCCCGCGCCGTTCAGCCCCAGCACGCCGATCTTGGCGCCGTAGAAGAAGCCCAGCGAGATATCGCGCAGGACCTGCCGGTTGGGCGGATGCACGCGACCCACGCGCACCATGGAGTAGATCACTTGTTGGGTTTCGGCCATGTGGTTGCTTCACCTTTGCAGAGTAGTGTGAGCCGCGCGCTCACGAAACGGGCGGGTCCCACCACTTGGACAGCCGGGCGTCGGAGCGGGCCGGGTGATCCGCGTAATGGGAGATATCGTTGAACAGCATCAGCCGGGCGCGCACCGGATCTTTGAAGTCCATCACGTTCAGGCACGCAGGGGATTGATCCAGCCGATCGCGGAAGCCCCGCGCATCGAAGCCGAGCAGGCTGCTGATGATCAACCGGATCGTGGCCTTGTGGGAGACGACGGCCACGGTCTCGCCCTTGTGCTTGGTCACGATCTCGCGGATCACCGGCAGGGCGCGAGCCATGACGTTGAGCCCGGACTCGCCGCCCTGGGGCGCAAAGAGGAAGGGATCCTCGGCCCAGGCCGCGTACTCGTCCGCGAACTGCGTCTCGACTTCGGAGCGGCGCAGCTCCTCCCAATGGCCGTGGTCGATCTCCCGCAGGCCATCGCGCGGGATCGGC
Organism: uncultured Anaerolineales bacterium; assembly: GCA_964513075.1. Classification (GTDB taxonomy): domain Bacteria; phylum Chloroflexota; class Anaerolineae; order CG2-30-64-16; family CG2-30-64-16; genus DAOUBP01. Next base: position 9,227 of record CAZELR010000044.1, on the reverse strand, counting down.
GCGAAGCCGTAGGGGCGGCCGATGATGGCCGCGGTCTCCATCGTGCGGCTGAGCGGGCTGGCATAGATCGCAGTGATGTGATCGTCTGCCAGACGCTGGGCCAGGCAGGCGGCCTGGTAGCGGCCGGTGTCGGATAGCGCCACGTTCGTCGAGCCGGCAAAGCGATCTTCGACCGTGAGGATGGTCGCGCCGTGGCGGATCAGGAAAAGTCGTGTCGTCATAGGATTACGTTCCTCGCGCGCATCAAATGGACAGAGTGAGTTAGCTCCATTATACTCAAGTTGGCTACATGACGAAAAATGCGCTTCTGGTGACACCCGCCGGGAGCCAAAAGTCAAGTTGTGCCAAAAAATGAAAGGATGGGCTGGAATGATGAATTTAGCATCCCGCGAAACCGTGCAGCTCGGCAGGACCGGCATCAACGTGCCGCCGCTGGGCGCGGGCACCTGGCAGTGGGGCGACACTGCGTTCTGGGGCTACGGCAAGGGCTACGCGGAGGAGCAGGTCAGGGCTGCGTTCGATGCCAGTTTGGCAGCAGGGGTCGATTTCTTCGACACCGCCGAGATCTACGGCCGGGGCCGGTCGGAGCGCTTCCTGGGCCGGTTCATCGACGGCGCGGCAATCGCCGGCGGCGCCCGGCCGGTTGTGGCCACCAAGTTCATGCCGCTGCCGTGGCGGCTGGGGAAAAGGGCGCTGCTGGCCGCGCTGCGCGCCAGCCTGGGCCGGCTGGGCCTGGCGCAGGTCGACCTCTACCAGATTCACTTTCCCATGCCCCCGGTGCCCCTGGAAACCTGGGCCGAGGCGTTGGCCGATGCCGTTGCGGCCGGGCTGACCAGGGCCGTCGGCATCAGCAACTGCAGCGCTGACCAGACGCGCCGCGTGCACGCGGTCCTGGCCCGCCGCGGCGTCCTGCTGGCGTCGAACCAGGTCGAATACAGCCTGCTGCACCGCGCGCCGGAACGGAACGGCCTGGCGCAGGCGTGCCGCGAGCTGGGCGTCACCCTGATCGCGTACAGCCCCCTGGCCAAGGGGATGCTCACCGGCAAATACACGCCCGCGAACCCGCCGCCCGGCTTCCGCGGCCGCCGCTATCGCGGGGAAACGCTGGCCGGCATGCAGCCGCTGATCGGCCTGCTGCGCGAGATCGGCCAGGCGCACGGCGACCGGACGCCGGGCCAGGTCGCGCTGAACTGGGTCATCTGCAAGGACGCGCTCCCCATCCCGGGCGCCAAGAACGCGGCCCAGGCCCAAGGCAACGCCGGCGCGCTGGGCTGGCGCCTGAGCGAAGCCGAGGTTGCGGCGCTGGATGCGGCCTCACCCCCCCTACCCCCCCTCTCCTGACGACGGAAAGATGTCGTCAGGAGAGGGGGGAGTGTGCCCGATTCCAACGCAACTCCCCCGCTCCCAAACCGCAGTTCGGGGAGAAAAACTCACCCCCGCTCCCAAACCGCAGTTCAGGGAGAAAAACTCACCCCCAGCTCCCAAACCGCAGTTCAGGGAGAAAAACTCACCCCCTCTCCTGAACCGCAGTTCGGGAGAGGGGGCAGGGGGGTGAGGCCGCTTACTGCCCCGGCACGATCTGAAAATCGAACTCCCCCATCCGGCTCGACGGCAGGCCGCAGCGAGGGAACGGCACGACCACGTACGTGTGGTTCTTGCTCGGGTCGCCCAGCCCAGCCGGGTCATCCCACGTTGTTGTGCCCCGAACCAACTTGCAGCGTATATCGCCCTTGCAGTAGCTCGCGCTGAAGTCGAAGTACGGTGCATTGACCGAGTTCCACACGGCATAGTTGGTCACGCCCACCACCGGGCTCCAGGTCAGGCGCAGCGCGGTGGAAGTGAGCCGCGTGAGCGAGAAGTCGGTCACCGCGCCGACCGCGCTGCAGGCCGCGTTGTACGCCGCCAGCACGTCGATGCGCCCCCAGCCGAAGGTGTTGTTGGGGTGGGACGTGCCGGTGTCCCCGCCGCAGCCCTCGGTCGTATAGCGGGGCACCGCGGATTGCTCGAAGATATTCTCGATCGCGTCCACGTTGCCCGCCAGCCACGGATAGGCCGAGATCAGCAGCGCGACCGCGCCCGCCACGTGCGGCCCGGCCATGCTGGTGCCGCTCATGCTGCCATACCCCCCTCCCCGTATGGAAGAACGAACACTGCTTCCCGGCGCGGAGACGTTCGGCTTGAGCCGGCCGCTGCCGTCCACGGTGACCGGGCCGCGGCTGCTGTAATCGGCAATATCATCGTTAATGGTGTTCCTGGTTGCGCCCACGCTGAACGACTCGGCGTAGATCGCGGCCGGCTCGTTGACGGTGCTGCACGACGAGCCGCTGTTGCCCGCGGAGTGGACCGTGACGATGCCGGCCGCCCGCACCGCCTGCACCACGGCCAGCAGCACGTTGGGGCTGGTGCACCCTTCGCTGGCCGGGCAGCCCCACGAGTTATTGATCACGTCGGGGGCCTTGGAGGGATCGCCGCCTGTCATGGTGCCCACCGGGGTCGGCGCGATGAACCATTGGTAGCATTCCGAGTAGGTGGCCGGCGTGCCGTCGCCATTGTTCATGTTCCGGCAGCCGATCCACTTCGCGCCCGGGGCCATGCCGATCTGGTTGCCCGCGCCGTCGTCGCCGGCCATCGTCCCCATGGTGTGGGTGCCGTGACCGTAGTCGTCGCAGGGGACGGCTGAATTGGGGCCGCAGGAGCTGCCGGTGGTGTGGATCGCATCGTGCCAGTTGTAGTCGTGGCTGGCAGTCGTCCCGTTCCAGCCGCGATACTTGCCCTTCAGCGCCGGATGATCCCACTGGTAGCCGGTGTCCTGCCCCCCGATCACCGCGCCCTGGCCCGTGAACCCGGCCGCCCACACCGCCGGCGCGTTGACCTTGGCGATGTTCCACTCGATGGCCGCGGGCGCCGCCGGCCCGGCTTCGGGCTCGCGGGCCGGCTCGGCCATGTGCACGGTCGGGTTGGCGTAGAGGTGCGCCACGTCGGGCCGCGCCGCCAGCGCCTCGATGTCGGCCAGGTTGCCGCGCACCCAGATCATGTTCGCCACCCAATAGGGCTGGTAGTCCACCCCGCGCGCCTTCAGCGCCGCGATCAGCGGCCCCTGGGTGGCGTCCGCCTTCCGCGTCAGCGTCTCGTAGACGTAGCGGCCCTTCTCCAGCTTGGTGGACAGCCCCGCGGCCGCGCTCAGGTCGGCCTGATCGGCCAGGAAGACCAGAAACTCGGTCTCACCGCCGGCCGTGGCGGATGCGGTCGCCAGCACCCAGGGATCGACCTTGTCCTGCCAGGGCGCGGCCGGCGCCGTTTCCGGCGTGTCACTTTCCGCCGGGCCGGCCGCCAGCAGGGGCAGGGTCGACGCGCTCAACAAGATCCCCACCAACAGCAGGGAGACAAAGATGCGCACGCGCGGTGCGGGATAGGGTTTCATGGATGCTCCTTGTTGCTCATTCGCTGCCCGGGATCAGCCTGGTCTCGAACTCGCCGAGTCTGGGCCCGGGGGCCGACACCGTGCCGCAGCTGCTGGCAGCGCGCACGAGATAGACGGTGTGCGTCTCCGGGCTGCCCAGCGACGCATCGGTGAAGCTGGCGGTCGGCACGGACGTGCACGCGTACGGCGCAGGATGGGCGCAGTCCGCGCCGGCCGTGAAGTACGGCTCGGCGGCCGAGGACCACACCTCGTAGTGGTCCACCTTGGTCGCCACGAACCAGGTCAGCCGCACCTGGGTGTCGCTGAAGCGCGCAATCGTCAGGTTCGTCACCGCGCCCGGCGCAGCGCACGGCGCCACCGTCAGGAAGACCGCGCTGAACGCGCCCCAGTTGCCGTTGGCATCCTTGCCGCGCACGAAGAGGATGTGCCTGCCGGCCGCCAGGCCCGTCGTGCTCACGGTCGCGGTCACGTTCTCGATCGTGCTGTTGAAGCTGCCGTCCGCGGCGGCCATGGCGCGGGCGGCCGCGCCCGCCTGCCACGGCGGCGTGTCGATGTAGTATTCGGCCGCGGCGATGTTCTGCGTCGGCTCGCCGGTCCCGGTCCGATAGCGCGTGTCGTTGATGGTCGCAGTCAGCGTCGTCGAGGCGCCGCTGGTGACGGAGGCAGGTGCGACCGCCAGGCTCAGCGCATCCGGCCCGAGCGGCGTCATGTAGGGCGTGCGCACCACCTTGGCCGCGTAGAGCAGCGTCTGGAGGTTGTTGGGATAGATGGTGCCCTCGAAGGTCGTGCAGTCCTGGAAGAAGGCGGTGCCCATCTCGATGGTGTAGGCGGCCACGCCGTAGACGCCGTAGGCATGATCGTCCGTCGTGCCGTCGGTGGCGTACAGCGTATATGATTTCTCCGGCGTGTAGCTGTTGAAGAAGGCCATCTTGCGCCCCAGCGTCTGGAGCTGCGTGGCGTTGGGCGAGAGCGTGCTCGTCCAGCCCCACGGCCACAGCACCAGCTCGCTCCACGAGTGGAGGTCGATGTAGACGCCCGTAGCATCCGCGGGCGCCGCGTCGGTGTCGAGCGGCCCACGCTGGTCGGGGAAGATCGCGGCCATGTAGGTCTGCACGGCCTGGGTCTCGGGCTCCGAGCTGGCCGTCGGGCCGCGATATTCTTCGTTGCACGCGCTCCCGCTTGACCCGCCGCAGCAGCCCCACTTGAAGGTATAGTTCCGGTTCAGGTCCGTGCCCCACGTGCTCGGGTTGCTGCAGCCGTCGTTGTTGTCGACGTTCTTGCGCCAGGAGAGCCCCCCCTCGGCCTTTTTGCGGCCATCGGGGTTCATCTGCAGCAGCAGGTGGATCTCGTGGTGGTCCAGGATCCAGGTGGCATCCGCGTCCGTGCCGTAGTTGTTGACCAGGTACTCGGCGAAGCGGGTGGCCGTCTCGGCCGTCGTGTATTCGCGCGCGTGGATCGACGCGGTGATGAACAGCTTGGGCTTGGCGCCGGTGATGGCCGAGTTGGTCAGCTTAAGCACCATCATGTCGTAGCCGCCCGCGCCCTGCTGTTTGGTCCAGGAGTTGCCCACGTCGGTCCAGGTCGCCAGGGTGGGATGGGCGGTCACCAACGCCTGCGCGGCCGCGTAGGTCTCTTCCACCGTGCGATAGCAGGAGTAGCCGGGAATCGCATCGGGCGCCTCCGCCCACGGCACGCTCAGCCGCGCGAAGTTGGCCGTCTCCTCCGGGTCCAAAACGGCCCGGAAGCCCAACCCCTCCAGCCGCGCCAGGCCCGCGCGGTCGACTGCGGCCAGGAAGTAGCGCTCCACCTGGTTGTTGTACTCGAAGAGGTCGAAGCCATGCAGGAGCTTGCTGTCTTCGACGGTGTTGTAATAGATGCGGACCACGAAGACGCCGTCGGGGGTTGGCGCCGCGGGATGAGCCGGCATGGCGCCGGCCCCGGCGGCCAGGCCGGGCGACAAAACCAGGGCCAGCAGCAGCAATGTCACGATCGGGAACGACAGACGGGATCGCATCGGACCTCTCTTGCCAGGGGGCGCGATTCAGCGGGGCGCGGCCCCTGCAGAACGAATATGAGAGCGGATTGAACGATCCGATTGTATCACTTCGCCATGCGCGTGCCAAATCGTGCAAGCCGTTCGGGGGGGGGCGTGGTGCGTGGTGCGTACTGCGGCGACCTGCGGGTCGTTGCGTGGTGCGGCGACCTGCGGGTCGTTGCGTGGTGCGTGCCACTCTGTCATTCTGAGCGGGTCAACCACTCAACGCTCGTTGCGGCGAGACACCAGCGAAGAATCTCGCGATACATGATAGAACAACGAATCTCAAGGATTCATCGAATGCCCCGAGCCGATTCGTTCAATCCCGTTGATTCGTTGTTCTATCCTGTGCATTGCCGGGATTAGGAGATGAGGGGTAACCATAAGCCTTTCCCCTAATCCCCCAATCCCCGCTAACCGTTCCGAGCGCAGCCGGGATGAGGGGATTAGGGGTAACCATCTTGGCGGTTGAAACATGTCCTGGACTCGAGGCTTCAGCCGGTTTCCCGCATCACGCGCCTATTGCACCTGACCGGCTAAAGCCTCGATTCCGGAAGTTCCACAGTTACACGGCCTGGACTCGAGGCTGCGGCATACATGCCGTCAGCCGGTTTCCCGCATCACGCGCGTCCCGCACCTGACCGGCTAAAGCCTCGATTCCGGAGCACATTTCACATTTCACATTTCACATTTCACATTCTTCGTCGCAGCCACCCTGCGACCGCAAGCGCCGCCAGGGAGAGCAATCCGTACAATCCTGCCCATCCGCTGTTATACCCCGCCGCGGCCCCAAACGACGCCAGCCCCACCGCGTTCGGCTCGACCACCGTCACGCTCACCGGCGCATGCAGCGTGGCCGTCCCGTTCAGCGCCACGTCCTCCAGCGCGTACCAGTACGTCGCGCCCGGAGCCGCGGTCGCGTCGGTCCAGGTGTAGCTGTGCCCCTCGCTCGACCCCGGCGCCGCGGCCGCGATCAGCGCATCGTTGAGGCGCACCCAACCTGTCATTCTGAGCGGGTCTTCTTGCTCTGGCCGGTCTCCGACCGAGCCAGCCCGGTACACATTGAACCCCATGTTGTCGGTCTCGGAGACCGTCTCCCACGCCAGCGTCACGCCCTGGGCCGCGGCCGTGGCCGTGAAGCTCGCCAGGTCGACCGCCAGGGGGCCTGCGCCCGCGTAGATGGCGAACGCGTCCATGCTGCCCACCGTCCGGCCCACGATCTGCCCGTTGGCCTCCACGGTGATCAGGTCGCCGGGCCCCGCCTCGGTCGTCGTGCCCGGCACGACGCACTTGCCGGTGGCCGGGATGAAGTCGAAGTGGACGACGTCGCAGTAGGTGCCGGCCGGCAGCGCGGTCTGATAGGTTGTCGTCGCGGCCGACCCGGTGCGGTTGATGGCCACGAAGCCCTTGCTGCCCAGCCCGAACGCGATGTGGTCGGACGGGGTCCCGCCGATGTTCTGCCAGTTGTTGACCGTCTGGCCCGCGGTCTTCTGGCGGAAGCGCACCATGTTGGCCGTGGCGGTGCGCCGGTGCTCGCAGGCCCACTTGCCCCAGGTGTAGCTGCCGGCGCAGTTATCGGGGATGTCGTCCCCATCCACGTAGACCGGCAGGGTGGCGCCGCTGCTGCCCGGGCCGCCGCTGACGGTGGGCGGGCCGTAGCTGTCGTTGGTGTTGACGGTCGAGCTGCTCTGCCAGTAGTAGCTGGACATCACCGACGGGTAGCCGTAGGGATAGGCCAGGGCGAAGATGTTGGCCAGCACGTGCTCCTGGCCGTCGCGGTGATCCACCACGCAGCCCGCGCCCACGCCGTGCCCGCGCTGGTTGTCGTGGTTGTCGGTGAACACCTGCGCGAAGCGGGAGGGCAGCATGTCCGCGGCTGAGAACCGCGTCTGCAGATCGCTCAAGCTGCCGCCGCACGCGTCGTCGAACGCCGCGCCCAGCGCAAACGGATACGCGAACTCGGTCACGTCGCCGGTCGGCGTATACTCCCAGTCGCGCACGCGCTCGCTGCTGCTCTGGTCGATCACCTCCTGGAACACGTAGAAAGTCCCGGTGAGGCCGTTGAAGATCGCCGCGATCTCCTGGGCCGCCATGTGCTTGGCGCCGTCGATGCGGAACCCCTTGACCCCCGCGTTGATCAGCGCCTGCAGGTAGCCGCGCAGCTCGGCCTGCACGTCGCTCTTGCCGGTGTTCAGGTCGGGCAGGCCGCTGAGCTTGTACGTCTGCACCTGGAGGCGGTCGCCGTAGTCCGCAATGTTGGTGTCGGGGGTGTGGAAGTCGTCGGCCTGGTACTGGCTGCCGTAACGGCGCGTGGCCGCGGTCGCGTCGTACTGCGTGCCCGCCGTGCCCGTGCCCACCCCGTCCGGCACCTCGATGGCGGCCATGTGGTTGATCACCGCGTCCACGTAGACGCCCACGCCGAGCCCATTGCAGGTGTTCACCATGCTCTGGAACTCGGCCCACGTGCCGCTGCGCGAGGTGAAGTTGGTCGTGTTATGGGTCACCGGCTGGTAGCGCACCCACCAGGGATACTGCGCGTTGGCGTCCCCGCCCTGGTTGGCCGTGGGCACCACGTGCTCGTTGGGCGGCGACACCTGCACCGCGCTGTAGCCCTTGGCGGCCAGGTAGCTGCACTCCTTCTCGATGTCGGCCCAGCGCCACTCGAACAGGTGCACGAACACGCCGCCGGCCGGCGCGGGCACGGGGTCCGCGGCCGGGACCACGGTGATCAGCCCATCCCCCTGGTCGTCATCCAGCGCGTTGTCGATGTCATATTGATCGACCTTCCACTTCTTGTCTTCGCCCGGCTTCTGACAGTAGGCGGTGAAGCCGTACGTGCCCGGCGCCAGGCCGTTCAGCGTGGCCTGGGGGATGGTGACCTTGAACTCATCGTCGTTGCCGTATTGGGTGTTCCAGGTCATCGCGAGATCGGACCAGGCCGAGCCGTACCGGCCCCAGTGCAGCGTGCAGGCGATGCCGGCCGGCGCGCCCGCCGGCTCGGTGACATCCGCGTCATACACCCGCACGAAGATGTCGAAGCCGGCCGGCGCGAAAGCGCCCTGGTTGATCTGGTTGGCCACCCCGCCGCGCGGGTACATCTTGCCCACCCAATCGATGGTCGTGGGCGCCAGCGGCGGCGTGATGACCTGCGTCGAAACGAAGACCGCGGTGGTGCGGGCCGGAATGGTGAAGGTGTCGGTCGCATCGTTGAAGCCGGCGGTCTGCACCACCGGATCCGCGTCCGTCGCGTCGGCCTGGAGCGGGTGCAGGGTGAAGCCGTTGGCGCCGGCCACGGTGAAGGTCTGCTGGATCTTGTTGGCGTTGAAGAAGACCAGGATCGTCTCGTAGCTGGCGTCCAGGTCGGGCGCCGGCTCATCCGACAGCGCCATCACGATCAGCGCGTCCTTGCTGTTGTCGGTGTTGTAGAAGAAGACGCGGGCATTGGCGTCGGCCTCGGTAGTCAGCCGGAACAGCGGGCTGCTGTTGCGCAGGCGCAGGATCTCGCGCAGATGCGCGGCCGCCGCGTTCATGTCGGACGCGGCCGGGTCCAGCGCCGTGTTGGCCAGCAGCGGGCCCATGATCGTCCAGCGGCCGCTGTTGTCCCACGCGGGCGGCAGCCCCACGCCGAAGTTGTTGCTGCTCCTGTCCCAATAGACCTTGTTGAACCAGTCGCCCGAGTCGTAGGAGTTGCGGTCCAGCGACTTCGAGCGCAGGATGTCGGAGCCCATCTGGATGAAGGGGATGCCCTGGGCCAGGCCGACGAGGCTCAGG
>CAZELR010000043.1:0-34804 GCA_964513075.1 uncultured Anaerolineales bacterium | reverse complement strand
CTACGGCTGGTGCAGCCGCGGCATCGCCAGCCGGGCCCAGGGCCTGGGCGGCAACATCATCGTGACGGAGATCGACCCCATGAAGGCGTTGGAAGCGGTCATGGATGGGTTCCGGGTCATGCCGATGGCGCAGGCCGCGGCGGTCGGAGATATCTTCATCACGTCCACGGGCGATATCAACGTCTTGGACAAGCAGCATTTCGCGGCGATGAAGTCTGGCGCGATCATGGCCAACTCCGGCCACTTCAACGTCGAGATCAATATCCCCGAACTGGAAAAGATGGCTGTGGAAGTGCGCCGCGTGCGCGATTTCCTGGACGAGTACATCCTGTCCGATGGCCGGCGTCTGTACCTGGCCGGCGAGGGTCGCCTGGTCAACCTGGCCGCGGCCGAAGGCCACCCCAGCGCGGTCATGGACATGAGCTTCGCCAACCAGGCCCTGGCCGCCGAGTACATGGTCAAGAATCACGCCAGCCTGAAGCGCGCTGTCTACAGTGTGCCTGAGGAGATCGACCAAAACATCGCCCTTCTCAAGCTTGCCGCGATGGGTGTAAAGATCGACATTCTGACCCCTCAGCAAGAAGCGTATTTGAACGAGTGGCGGATGGGCACCTGAGGGAGACGAATGACCAACGACGGATGACGAGGTTCGGGGTCAGGCGCCCTTTCGTCCTGCGTCTTTCATTCATGTGTTCGAATAGATTGGATCAAGGAGAAAAGATACCATGACAACTACTTTCGCCTCTTCTCCGAAGTTTTACTTCACTTCGGAATCGGTTACTGAAGGGCATCCCGACAAGATGTGCGACCAGATCTCGGATGCCGTCCTGGATTCTATCATCAAAGACGACCCGAACGCCCGCGTGGCGTGCGAGACCTTCGCGACAACCGGCATGGTCGTCGTGATGGGCGAGATCACGACCAAGACGTACGTGGACATCCCGTCCGTTGTGCGCGAAACCGTGCGCGAGATCGGCTACACCCGCGCCAAGTATGGTTTTGATGCCGACACCTGTGGGGTGATGGTGAGCATCAAAGAGCAGAGCGCCGACATCGCGCTTGGCGTAGACCAAAACTGGGAAAGCAAGCATGGTGAGACGGCCGATGCGTTGATCGAGGCAACCGGCGCGGGCGATCAGGGCATGATGTTCGGGTTCGCGTGCAACGAAACCGAAAACCACATGCCGCTTTCGATCGACCTCGCGCACAAGCTCTGCCGGCGTCTGGCAGCCGTTCGCAAGGACGGCACCCTGCCGTACCTGCGGCCCGACGGCAAGAGCCAGGTCACGGTCGAGTATCACAACGGCAAGCCCGTGCGCGTGGATACGATCGTCATCTCGACGCAGCACAGCCCCGACGTCGACCATGCCAAGATCGAGATGGATATGTACGACCGGGTGATCAAGTACGTCGTGCCCAACGGCTATCTCGATAAAGCCACCAAGATCTACGTCAATCCGACCGGCCGGTTTGTGGTCGGCGGTCCTGCCGGTGACACCGGCTTGACCGGCCGCAAGATCATCGTGGACACCTACGGCGGCGTTGCCCGCCACGGCGGCGGCTGCTTTTCAGGCAAGGACCCGACGAAGGTTGACCGTTCCGCATCTTATATGATGCGTTACGTGGCCAAGAACCTGGTTGCCGCCGGTACGGCGGACCGCTTGGAGATTCAGGTCAGCTACGCGATCGGCGTGGCCCGTCCTGTGAGCATCGCAGTCGAAACATTCGGAACCGGTAAGATCAGCGATGAGAAGATCGTTCAGCTCATCCATGATAACTTCGACCTGCGCCCAGCCGCGATCATCCGCGACCTGAACCTGCGTCGGCCCATCTACCAGGCAACGGCTGCTTATGGTCACTTCGGACGCACCGACATCGATGCGCCGTGGGAGCGCCTGGATAAGGTGGCTGCCTTGAAGAAGGCGGCGGGTTTGGCGTGACGAACAGCCGGTAACGCGTCGCCGCTGAATTGACAGTTGTCCTGGGGAGAGACGTGGTTTCGGCCCGTCTCTCCCCTGCTCATTCCCGTGGCGTTCACCTTTGCCCTGACTATCATCCTGCGTTATAATCGCATTGTTGTTATGACATGGCGTGTCTACATGTAACACGCAACATGCAATACGAGGACGCCCTTGCGAGCGCTTATCACTGGGATTTCTGGCTTCGTTGGCAGTCATTTGGCCGAGTATCTGCTGGCCCACACGGACTGGCAAGTGGCGGGTACTGTCTATGGCAAAGTAGATAATATCGTCCACATCCAGGATCAGCTGAAGTTGTACCCGGCTGAATTGTCGCGTTTGGAAGTTGTTCGCTTCATCGTGGAAGAAGCGCACCCTGACTACATCTTCCATTTGGCGGCGCAGCCCATCTCCTGGATGTCCAGGCAGGATCCGTGGTTTACCCTGGAGAACAACATTCGGTCCCAGCTCAACGTGCTGGAGGCTGTCGTGCAGTTAGGCTTGTCCAGCCGGGTGCTGGTGGTCGGTTCTGGGGAAGAGTACGGCCGCGTTTCCGCTGAAGATCTACCTATCGATGAGAAGACGCCCTTGCGTCCTACCTCGCAGTACGGTGTCAGCAAAGTGACGCAAGATTTTTTAGGTTTGCAGTATTTTCTTAGCTATGGCATCCCGGCGATCCGGGTTCGGCCGTTCAATCATACCGGGCCTCGTCAACGACAGGGTTTCGTGGCTTCGGATTTCGCCAGCCAAATCGCTGAGGTCGAAGCCGGCCATCGTCCGCCCATCATTTCGGTTGGAGAATTGACCGCCGCACGCGATTTCAGCGATGTACGGGATATCGTGCGCGGCTACTATCTTGCGATCACCCAGGGTGAGCCAGGCGAAGTGTATAACATGGGTTCGGGGATCGCATGTTCGGCCGGACAGATGTTGGATATGCTGCTTCACCTATCGGGGACGAAGATCAAGATCGAACAGGATGCCAGCCGACTACGTCCGGTCGAGGTCCCGGTCATGGTTGCTGATTCATCCAGGCTGCGAGCCCGCACTGGTTGGGACACCACGATCCCGCTTGAGCAAAGTCTTCGAGATGTGCTGGACTATTGGCGGGAACAGGTGCGGACCGGCGCCAGCGATCCAACACCGTTGGGCTTGCGGATCAAGCGTAACGCGTAAGATGCAGCAATTTGAGGAGAATTACTTCGATGCCTAAAGCGCTTATCACAGGTGTTACCGGCCAGGACGGCTCGTATCTGGCTGAGTTCTTATTGGCGCGCGGCTATGACGTGATCGGAATGGTGCGGCGCACCAGCACGACCAACTTCGATCGCATCCGTGACTTTCAGGATCGCATCGTCGTTGCTCAGGGCGACTTACTCGATCAGGTCAGCTTGATCAACCTTCTCCAGGAACACCGTCCGGACGAGGTTTACAACCTGGCAGCGCAGAGCTTTGTTCCGACCAGCTTCACGCAGCCCGTGCTTACCGGGGAGTTTACAGCGCTAGGCGTGACCCGCATTCTGGATGCCGTTCGCATCGTGGATCGCACGATCCGCTTTTACCAGGCATCCAGCTCGGAGATGTTCGGTAAGGTGCAAGAGGTGCCGCAGCGCGAGACCACACCGTTCTATCCGCGCAGCCCCTACGGCGCAGCCAAAGTCTACGGCCATTGGATCACCGTAAACTATCGTGAAAGTTACAACCTTTTTGCCTGCTCGGGTATCCTATTCAACCATGAATCCCCTCGTCGCGGGCTGGAATTCGTCACGCGTAAGATCACGCACGCAGTTGCCCGCATCAAGCTGGGGCTGCAAGACGAGCTCCGTCTGGGCAACCTGGACGCGCGCCGCGATTGGGGCTATGCGCCCGACTACGTGCATGCGATGTGGCTGATGCTTCAGCAGGAGCGCCCGGACGATTACGTCGTCGCTACCGGCGAAACGCATTCTGTACGCGAATTCTGCCAGGTCGCGTTCGATCATGTGGGCTTGGACTGGGAAAAGTATGTGATTGTCGATCCCAAGTTCTATCGCCCAGCTGAAGTGGATATGCTGGTGGGCGATCCTGGCAAGGCTGGACGCGTGCTGGGTTGGAAGCCGAGCGTTACTTTTCAGCAGTTGGTGCGCATCATGGTGGATGCTGATCTGCTAGGGTTGCAACAGCTGGGGAATCACACGCCGCGTGTGGGGTGAGGAGCATATACCATGTCTGACATCATTTTTGGCACCGATGGCTGGCGCGCCAGCATCGCTGAGGACTACACCTTCGACAACGTCCGCCGTTGTGCACAGGGCTTTGCCGCTTATCTGAAGGCTACCTATCCCAACGAGCTGGCCCGCGGGGCAGTCATCGGCGGCGACAAACGGTTCCGTTCCGAGGATTTTGCCGCGGCCGCGGCCGAGGTGTTGGCTGGCAACGGCATCCCTGTCTATTTTTGCGGCGGCGGTGTGCCTACGCCGATCATTTCTTTCGGCGTGACTGATGCGGGTGCCCTGGGCGCGATCAACATCACAGCCAGCCACAACCCGCCCCAGGATAATGGGTTTAAGGTGCGGGATCCCAACGGTGGCGCGATCGATCCCGATGGGTTGCAGGCCATCGAGGCGTGTATCCCCGCGACGGTTAAGGGCGTGCAGCGTATGGACTTCGATGCGGCCCTCAAGGCAGGTTTGATTCGGCGTTATGATCCGGTGCCGGCGTACGACGTGCGAATCCGTTCGTTGGTAGATGTGGAGCGCATCCGGGATGCCGGCCTCACGGTCCTGGTCGATAATATGTGGGGCAACGGCGCCGGCCATATCTCGCGCTTCATTGCTGGGGGCAAGACGCGCGTTATCGAGCATCATGCTGAGCGCAATCCGGTTTTCCCCGAGATGAACCGCCCGGAGCCGATCCCGCCGAATGTGAACGCGGGACTCGCTAAGGCGCGGGAGCTGGGCGCGGACGTGGTCTGTATCCTCGACGGTGATGCTGACCGCTGTGGCCTGGGCGATGAGAACGGCCAGTTTGTGGATCAGTTGCGCGTCTTTGGCATGTTGGCCATGTATTTTCTGGAGATTCGCGGCGAACGCGGCCCCATCGTCAAGACCCTCAGCACGACGTCGATGCTGGACAAGCTGGGCGTGCGCTACGGCGTACAGGTGATCAATACCGGGGTCGGTTTCAAGTACGTAGCGCCTGCCATGATGCAATACGATGGTCTTATCGGCGGCGAGGAGAGCGGCGGCTACGCATTCCGCGGCCATGTTCCCGAGCGCGATGGCATTCTGGGCAACCTCTATTTGTTGGACATGATGTGTCGCACTGGCAAGAAGCCGACCGAGTTGCTGGCCATGCTATTTGATCTGGTGGGCGGTCCGCACTACTACGACCGGATCGATACCCGCGTGAAGGATAACGCTTTGAAGGCAGCCGCCAAGGCCAAACTTGACGCAGCTATGCCCGCGTCCATCGCCGGCTTGCAGGTGGTTGAAAAGCGCACCCTGGACGGCTATCAGTTCATAATGGAAGACGGCGGTTGGGTATTGATCCGCTTTTCGGGTACTGAGCCGCTCATTCGCGTTTATTGCGAGACGATGCACGGGGATAAGGTGCAAGCGATCTTGCATGACGGGATGCGGCTGGCAGGGCTAAAGTGATGATGAAAGACGAAAGACTGAAGACGGAAGAAGCTCAGTCGTCCTTCGTCCTCAGTCCTACGTCTCTGATTGACACCCACTGTCATCTCGACCTGCATCAGTTTGATGCCGATCGTAATTCGGTGATCGAGCGCGCCGCGGCGGCCGGGGTTACGCGCATCATCAACCCGGCTATCGATCTGGATTCGTGCCGCCGGGTGCTCGCTCTGGCCGAGCATTACCATGGAGTTTACGCGGCGATAGGGGTGCATCCCAACGACTGTGGCGATTTCGATGAGAAAACTGTCGCAGCCTTGCACGACCTGGCTCAGCATCCCAAGGTTGTTGCTATCGGGGAGATCGGCCTGGACTATTATTGGGAGCGTGTATCGCACGATCAACAAATGCGGGCATTTCGCGCCCAGTTGAGCCTGGCTACGGAGCTGGGCCTGCCGGTTATTTTGCACGCGCGCAACCCAGCCAGCGGTGCGACGACCTGCACGGCCGATCTGCTGTACCAAGTGACACAATGGTGGCCTGAGATACGGAAGCACCGGGATCAGGGTGCTATGCTTGTTGGCGGTGAGCAGGCAACGGTGGGTGTCTGGCATGCCTTCTCGGGCACTCTGGAGGATGCCGAGCAGGCTTATGCGGCCGGGCTGATGCTGGGCTTGGGCGGGCCGGTCACATTTCAGAATGCCCGCCGGTTGCACGCCTTGGTCCCCCGGTTGCAGGGAGATCGGCTGCTGCTAGAGACCGATGCGCCTTACTTGTCGCCCCATCCGTATAGGGGCCAGCGCAATGAACCCGCGTATGTGCCTTTGATTGCTGCTGACCTGGCGCAGCTCATGGGGATAACGGCGGCGGCAGTCGCCATACAAACGACGGCGGCAGCTATGCAGTGTTTCACTCTCGATAAGCGTTAAGCACGCCCATCCCAGCGAGGCAACTCAGCGTGCGCGCAGCCAAAGGGCTCATGATCAAAGAAGTGACTTTGCTCGATCTGGTACAGCACGACCTGCAAAGGGTCGAAGAGAAGATGCGCTCTATTGGCGGCGCCGGCACCTATGCGCCCTTGGCCGAGGCGTTTCTGCAACTGCTCAGCAGTGGCGGTAAGCGATTGCGCCCGGCGTTGGCCATCGCTGCTCACGGCCTCTTTGCCGATTCGCCCTCAGACAAGGTGATTGCGATGGCGGCCGCGGTGGAGACGTTGCACAACGCCACGCTGGTTCACGACGATCTCATCGATAACGCGCTGGTCCGCCGCGGTAACACCACGCTTAATGCGGTGTGGAACAAGGGCGCGACCGTGCTGGCCGGTGATTACTTGTTTGCGCGCGCGGCCGCTTTTGCTGCCGAGACCGAAAATGTACCTGTGGTGCAGCTCTTCGCTGACACCTTGCGCATCATTGTCGAGGGCGAGTTGCGCCAGCTTTTCTCTAGCCGCCAGTGGAATCAGCCGCAGGATGCTTACTATCCGCGTATCTTTGCCAAGACAGCATCGCTCTTTGCTGCCGCGACCCGCTCCGGCGCGCTCTTGGCGGGCGCCACGCCCAGTCAAGAGCAGGCGTTGTACGACTACGGCAAAGACCTTGGCATGGCGTTCCAGATCGTGGATGATCTATTGGATTACTCGAGCAACGAAGCGACCCTGGGAAAGCCGGTGGGGGGTGACCTGCGTCAAGGCATTGTGACGCTGCCCTTCTTCTATTTTCTGCAGATGAGCCCGCACCCGGAGCAGATCATCGCCAAGCTCGATCAGCAGGCCGCGTCTCAAGGCGCCAATGGCGGCGATTCGGACCCGGTTGGTGAGATCGTGGCCCAGGTGCGCGCGTCCGATGCGATGCACCGGGCGGCAGCCGAGGCCAGGGCTTTCAGCGAGCGCGCTAAGGCCGCCCTGGCCATCTTCCCCGATAGCACCTACCGTCATGCTCTGTTGGAGTTGTCTGACTTTGTGGTTGCCCGGCGCGTGTGAGCCTTTGGGCAGCCAAGCAGGCGCTGAGCCAGGCGATACTTCGCAGAAACAACGGATTTTAGCTTTTGATAGCCATGGTTAACCCATGCTTGACCAGCAGAAGCCCGATCTCTCGATCATCATTGTCAGTTGGAACGTGCGCGACCTGTTGCGCGCGTGTTTGCGGTCAGTAGTCAGTGGTCAGGAGTCAGGAGTCAGGAATCAGACGCCCGAAGGCCTGACGCCTGTCCCCTGCCCCCTGTCCCTTGAGATCATCGTCGTCGACAACGCTTCTTCTGATGGCAGTGCGGCGATGGTAGCGGACGAGTTTCCGGGTATCAAGCTTATCGTTAACTCAGAGAACCTCGGTTTCACGCGCGGCAACAACCAAGGGCTGGCGGTGGTCCACGGTCGCTACATCCTCTTCTTGAATCCCGATACCGTGATCCTAGGCGAGGCCTTGACGACGATGGTGGCCTATATGGACGAACATCCACAGGCCGGCGCGTTGGGGCCGCGCCTGTTTTACGCGGATGGGACACCCCAATCCTCCCGTCGCCGTTTTCCAACCCTGGCTACGGCGCTCTTCGAGAGCACTCCCCTGGCCTGGCATTGGCCGGCCTCGCTCAACCGCTGGGCGCGGCGTTATCGCATGGAAGACGAGCCGGCCGTTGAGGTCAGGGAGACCCCAAAGACTATAGATGAGGGAGAGGAAGTAGACTGGCTGGTCGGTGCGGCGCTGCTGGTGCGCCGGGAGGCTTTGGAACAAATAGGCGGATTTGACGAAGGTTACTTCATGTACTCTGAGGAGCTGGATTGGTGTCGCCGGGCAAGGGATGCCGGCTGGCGCGTCATTTACCTGCCGGCGGCGGAGGTCATGCACTATGAGGGCAAATCGTCGGAACAGGTTGCTGCATCTCGTCACATCCGTTTCCAAACCAGCAAGATTCGCTATTTTCGCAAATTCCATGGTCTCTTGACTGCTGAATTCCTGCGGCTTGCTATAGGGGGTATGTTTGCCGTAGAATGGCTTCTTGAAGCTGGCAAGTGGTTGCTGGGTTCCAAGCGCCCGCTGCGGCAGGAGCGCATGGCTGCATACCTGCAGCTGCTGCGGTCCGGCCTGCGCTCATCTACATAACCGTTGGAGGCACGCCATGCGCATCCTCTTTATTACCGGCGAATATCCGGCCATGCAAGGCGGTGTGGGTGACTACACCCGACGCCTCAGCCAGGCGCTGGGTGCTCTGGGCGCAGACGTGCATGTGGTGACCGACGTTGATGCAGGTGGCGATCATCTGCGCCAAGCGCCTGCCGCTGCATTTGAGCCAACCGTTCATCCGGTAATGGCGCATCCAGGTTGGGCGTTATGGGCGCATGCGCAGCGGGCGGTGCGCGGCCTGCAGCCGGATGTCGTGCATATCCAATATCAATCGGCTGCCTATGGCTTACACCCCGCGGTCAATTATTTGCCGCTTTGGTTGCATATGTTGCCTGGTCGTCCGCGCGTCGTGACGACATTTCATGACCTTCGCTTCCCTTACCTGTTTCCTAAGGCCGGGCCCTTGCGCTGGCAGACGGTGTTGGCGCTGGCTAAACACAGCGACGCAGCAGTGATTACCAACCCCGCTGATTGGCTGCGCCTGGCCCAAACGGGACTGCGCGATCGTCTGCACCCCATTCCCATCGGAAGCAACATCCAGTGTGAGCCGCCACCCGGTTACGAGCGCACGGCTCAACGGGAGAAATGGGGTGCGGGGCCGGCTACCTGGCTGTTGGCTTATTTCGGCTTTCTCAACGCAGGCAAGGGAGGCGAGACGCTGATCCGTTGCCTGGCTGAGTTGGTGCGTGCTGGGCGTTCCGCGCGTCTCTTGATGGTTGGTGGCAAGGTGGGCGCCAGCGACCCAACAAACTCGGCGTACCTGGCCAAGGTGGAGGCGCTGATCGCCGAGCTGGGCGTGGCCGACCAGGTGCAATGGACCGGTTTTACCGCTCCGGAGGATGTGTCGGCTAACCTGCTGGCTACCGACTGTGCAGTTTTGCCATATCGCGAGGGCGCGTCGCTGCGGCATGGCAGCCTGATGGCTGCGCTTGTCCATGGCCTGCCCATCATCAGCACCGAGGTGCCAGTTGAGGTGCGGGCCGGCGCTGGGCTCTTCCCCATGTTGGTCGATGGCCAGAACGCCCTGCTGGCGCCGCCTGACGATCCTGAGCGCCTGGCTGCGGCTGTAACGCATGTGATGACCGATTCTGACTTGCGACAGCGCCTGGCGACCGCTGCGCGGGAGCTCTCCCACTATTTCGAGTGGGAGACCCTGGCGCAACGGCATTTGGAGATGTACGGCGAGTTGCGATGAGTTTGCGCATGCGTTACAACGCCCGCTATAATGTTGCTCCGTTGACTGTTCTGATCCTAGTCTTTCTGATCCTCGGCGTGACCTACAGCTTGGTCACGCCGATCTTTGAAGCCTCCGACGAGTTTCTACATTATCCTGTTGTCAAATACATCGCCGATGGCAAGGGCCTTCCGGTCCAGGATCCGGCCGTGGAAACGCTGTGGCGGCAGGAAGGCAGCCAGCCGCCGCTCTACTACGCCGTGGCTGCGCTCGTCACATCCTGGATTGACACCGACGATATGAAGACTCTGTTGTGGCACAACCCGCACGTCAATATCGGCAATCCACTTGAACCCGGCAACAAGAACCTGGTGGTGCACACTGCGCGGGAGGAGTTTCCGTGGCGGGGCACCGCTCTGGCAGTACATTTGATCCGCTTTCTGTCGGTGTTGATGCAGGCGGTTACCGTACTGCTGACTTACCTGTTGGCTGCGGAGGTGGCGCCTGGGCGGCGAGCTCTCGCACTGGCTGCGGCGGCTGTTGTCGCATTTAACCCCATGTTCCTCTTCATCGCCGCTTCGGTTAACAATGATAATCTGGTGGTCCCTCTGGCCGCCTTTGTTTTGTGGCGATTGGCAGCGATCTGGCGTCGCGGTTGGCCGAAGCGGTGGGAGATCACGGTGCTTGGCCTTGCCCTGGGCCTGGCCGCGCTGACCAAACTCAGTGGACTGACACTGTCGGCGTTGGCTGCCGGTGTGCTGACGGTTTTAGCCGCCCGCCGGCGCGCTTGGCGCGCTTGGGTCGGCTGGGGAGTGACGTTGGCCGCGTTTGTGGCAGTCATCGCTGGCTGGTGGTATGTGCGCAACTGGCAGCTCTACGGCGATCCGACAGGTCTCAACTTCATGTTGGATATCGCCGGACGGCGGCCTGATAAGTTTGGCCTGCGCGATCTGTTGGGTGAATTTGAAGGTTTTCGGATGTCATACTGGGGGGTGTTCGGTGGGTTTAACATCATCGCCTGGCGTTGGGTTTATTGGTTGTATGATGGATTGATTGTGGCGGCGCTGGGGGGCTGGGCGTGGCGCCTCGTGCGCGGCTGGCGCCGAGACGAACGGCCCAATGCAGGCGTCATGCTCATCCTGGCGGCTTGGGTGCTTTTAGTCGGAGTTGCGCTGATCCGGTGGACGAGCCAGACCTACGCGTCGCAGGGGCGGTTGCTCTTTCCTGCCATCGCCGCGGTTGCGATACTAACGGTGCTTGGTTGGGCTGGCTGGCTGCCGGACCGTCGTAGGCAAGAACGAGGATTGGTGATCGTCGTGGCAATTTCTGCAGCCTTGGCTGCCGTAATGCCGTTTGCGATCATCGCGCCAGCTTACGCCCGACCAGCGATCCTGACCGCTGATCAAGTGCCCGAATCGGCCGTGCGGGTGGATTGGGTGTATGGCGGCCAAATGCGTTTGCTGGCTTATGAGCTGCCGCAGTCCACTGTAAGTCCCGGTCAGCGGCTGCCCCTTGTCGTATATTGGTCGGCGGCGGGCCCCATTGAGGAAAACTGGAGCGTCTACGTGCATTTGCTGGGCCGAAATGGCGCGCCGGTGGGGCAGATCGGCACTTACCCAGGTAACGGGGCGTATCCCACCAGCCAGCTGCACCCGGGTGAGGTGATTCGGGATCAGTACTGGGTGCCGGTGGCCGGAGACGCGGATGTGCCGAGCCTGTTGCGAGTAGACGTCGGGCTTTATCTCTATGGAGCGGCCGAGGAGGTAGGCTTGCCCGCGGTGGCTGCGGCCGATCGTCCGGCAGACGGCCCCCTCGGCGCCGTGCGACTGCTCCCGCGTGTGCCGCCCAATTTCGAGATTTCCCAGCCGGCGCGTTTTGATCTGGGCGGTCAAGCTGCTATGTTGGGCTACGACCTGACGCCCGCGGCGCTCCGTTCCGGCGAGACTGTGACTTTGACTCTTTACTGGCAGGCGCAAGAACGCCTGACTGAGGATTTCCAGGTGTTTGCCCATTTGACGGGATCGGATGGTGTGACAGTGGCTCAGGCGGACAAAGCCCCACTAGATGGCAACTGGCCTACGTCCGCTTGGGAGCCCGGTCAGACGTTTGCAGATACCTACGTATTTCAACTGCCCTCAGCACTGTCAGCAGGTGATTACGTGATCCGTGCCGGCCTCTATCGGCTGGCTGATGGCTGGCGTTTGCCGGTGCAGGGGCCAGCGGGTCGCGTGGCTGATGCCGCGATGATTGTGACAGAGGTGCGTTTGCCATGAGAACGCCGAACCAGCGAACGCTTCAGCGGTGGCTGTTGATGATGCTGGTCATGGGCGCGTTTGCCATACGCGTCTATCGCCTGGACGCGCAGGACATCTGGTGGGATGAGGCGCGCAACCTCGACGTCGCCGCGCGGCCGGTGACGCAGATTGCTAATGCGGGCGAACTGGATATCCACCCGCCACTCTACTTTTTTATACTGCATGGCTGGCTGGAACTCAGTGGGGGCGCGGCGCCCAGCGGGCAGGATGCTGCGCAAGATGTGGGTCGCCTTGCCTTTGTGGCCCGTTTCCTGTCGCTCTGGTTCGGGGTGCTGTTCGTCGCGTTGATGTACGCGTTGGGCCGTCGTGTCGGCCGCTTCTGGACCGGCTTGGGCGTGGCCGTAGGCGCAGTTTTCCTGCCGTTCTTGTTGGGTGAGGCGCAAGAAGCGCGCATGTACACGATGGTATTGGTCTGGCTGGCCGCGGCCGGATTGGCAGTGTGGATGGCAACTGCCCACGCGGCAAGCGATATCGCGTCCCAGGAAAAGCAGGTAGACTGGGCTCGAGGCTTTAGCCGGTTTCTTGCGTCGGCCTCCAGACCGGCTAAAGCCTCGAACCTTGGCTATTGGTTGCTGTTCGCTTGCTTCTCGGCCCTTGCGCTGCTCACGCATTACGCGGCCGTGTTTGCATTGGTGGCGTTGTGGGGCTGGGCGGGGCTACAGGCATTGTGGGGTGGTCGAGCTGGGCTCTGGCGGCGGCTGCGCGCGGTGCTGCTGGCTGGGTTAGCTGCTGCGCTTTTCTGCCTGCCGGGGCTGCCGGTGGCGTTGCGTCAGATTCCCTCCTACCGTAATCCCAACCTGGTCATCCCGTCGGTGGGGGTCTATCTGGCCGAGTTGGCTCGCGTTTATGGTCTGGGCGAGCACATCGACACAACGGCTGCGCGGCCGTGGGCCTGGGGGCTCGCCGGTTTGTTGATTATTGGTTGGCTGCTGTGGATGATGAATCGGCGACCCAATGCATCGACGCACCCTACCGTTCGCCGTTTGCCCTTCGCCACTCGCCATTTTCTATTTGCTATTCTTTGGGCCTTCCTACCGCTGCTGGTCTACTATCTGGTCATCACCGATCGCAGCACCTTTGCCGCGCGCTACATCGCTGGCGCATTGCCGGGGTGGCTGTTGCTGGTTGGTCTGGCGGTGGCGGGATGGGCCCGATTCCAGCGTGTTGCCGGGGGCGTGGCTGCGCTTGCAGTAGGCATCGTCTTTGTGCCAGGGCTGATCGGTGACCTGACCAACCCAACCTATTTTCGAGAAGACACGCGCGGCATGGTAGCCTGGTTACAGCAAGAAGTCGATCCGGTGCGGGATGTGATCCTGGTTGATCAGCGCTACCCCTTTGGCCTCTACTGGCCGCGCTGGAACTCCTCTGCCGACGGCTTCCCGCCGGCAGAACCGGCCGGTCTGGCGCCCGCGCAGTATCTGTTTGTGGATATCAACACGGTGGCGGAACGGTTGGCGTCGTTAGCCCGCGGCCGGCAGCGCGTCTTTCTGGTGCGCTGGTTCGAGTCTGACACTGACCCGCGCGGGGCCACGGCGTGGGTGTTGGAGAAGTTCGGCACCCAATTGGGCGAGCGGAGTTTCCGAGGCTATCAGGTGGTGTGGTACGAGGTGCCGTCGGAGGCGGACTTTGAGTTGGCGCCGGGGTTCGAAGGGTCGGCTGTCGAGTTCGGTGATCAGGTGCGACTGGACGAGTACGCGTTTGGCGGACGCGGGCCTGGTATTACAAGCACCATCGCTGAGACGCGTGCACCCCTGGCTCCAGCCAACAAATCGATCTGGGTGGTGGGGCGCTGGTCTCGGCTGGCTGGCGCAGTTGAGCCGGGGAAAGCGCTGCCGCGCGGCTTGAAGGCTACGGTGGTATTGGAAGATGTCGACGGGGTTGTGGTGGGGCGCGATGATCGTCCGATCCTCAACGATCGGCATTTGGCGCCGTCGGAGTGGTCGGAGGTCGATCGTTCGCTGGGCGTCTACCAGATCCGGCCGGAGCCGGCTACGTCGCCTGGAACCTACACCTTGAGGCTGGCCGTCTATGATCCGGCGGGGATGGCACAACTTCCGCTGGCCGCAGCGGATGGCACCTTTGTTACATTAGGCCAGGTGACACTGACGCAAGCGACCCGCGCGCCTGACATGGCGCAACTGCCTATCGAGACGCCTCTCACATTCGCGTGGCAGGGCCTTCGGCTGCTGGGTCGCGGTTCACTGCCTATTGAACTTGCGCCTGGCGACCGGTTGGCCTTTGACCTGTTCTGGCAGGCCGAACAGGAGACCCTCCCGGAACTGCAGGCCCGGTTTGCATTGAGTCCAGTTGAGCTGGCCGCGGCCGAGGGTCCGGCATGGCAAGCCCCGGTGGTCAAAGATTACGCTACCAGCGCCTGGGCCGTTGGCGAGGTGGCGCGCGGTCGCCAGTACCGGCGACTCGACAACAACACACCTGCCGGCACTTATCTGCTCATGCTGCGCCTGGTTGATACCGCAGAGGCTGCAACTTCACCTCAGGTGGTATTGGGCCAGGTAGTCGTGACCGGCCGGTCGCACGTTTTTGAACCACCGGCACGGATGGCGCAGCGCTCAGGCGCGCGCTTCGGCGAACTGGCCACTTTGCTTGGTTACGATCTCGTTGCGCCGGCGACACGGCCCGGCGTGTTGGACATGATCCTCTATTGGCGTGCGGATGCGGCCAGCATGGCCCCCTACGCGGTTTCGGTTCAACTGTTGGATGCAGGCGGTGTGTTGCGCGCCCAGCGCGATCAGCAACCCGGGGATGGCGCGTTTCCGACCACCGGCTGGGTGGCGGGCGAAGTGCTGACCGATGCGTATCGCGTGGTACTGCCGGCCGATCTGCCTGCGGGTTCCTACACCGTCGTTGTGAAGTTATATGACCCGGAAACGGGTCCACTGTCTGTGACGGGTGCAGACGCCGTACCGGTCGGCGAGCTCTTGCGTTTGGCGACCGTCAAGATGCCATGAACGAGTCAGGAAGACAGCAGCTGTTCTTTGTCCCATGGCTTGCAGGCGTTAGAATTCCCGAGTAGCTTTGTGACTGACGACGTTAATACGGTTGGCGATACGGTTCTCAGATTGGGTGTTATGAAGCGATTTGTCAGGGTGCTCTGGTTGCCGCTGTTGATCGTTCTGTTGACTCTGCCCGCTTTTCAGCCACTGTGGCAGCCGGGCTTGCAACAGACCGACGATGGCCTGCACCACCTTTTCCGCTTTTTTAGCCTCGACCAGGCCATACGAGCCGGGCATCCGGGCGCGCGCTGGTTTTCTGAAGAGGGCTTCGGTTATGGATTTCCGGTGCTAAACTTTTACGCGCCGCTCACCTATTACGTAGGACTGGTGTGGCATTGGCTGGGCTCAGGACTTGCCACGAGCTTGGAGTGGACGTTTGCTACTGGATTGGTGCTTTCGGCCCTGGCGATGTTCCTCTTTGCCCGGCGATTACTCGGTCCCTGGGGTGGCGTCCTGGCTGCCGTAGCTTACACCTGGGCGCCGTATCATCTTGCCGATGCCTGGACGCGCGGCGCGTTGGCTGAGCTGTGGGCGTTCATCTGGTTTCCGATCCTGATGCTGGCGCTGTGGGAGATCGTCCGACAGCGCGGCCAAGCCATGCTGCTTCCGGTGTTGTGGGGTGGCGCTGCGTTGGGCGGTTTGATTGTGACGCACAACCTGAGCCTTGTGTTGGCGGCGCCGCTGTTGGCGGGGTGGGGAGTGTTCGTCCTGTTGATTGAGGTGCACGACCCGGCTGCGCGCTGGCGCGGCCTGGGTGGGTTCGCCCTGATGGTGATCCTTGGGGTGGCGGTGAGTGCTGCTTTCTGGTTGCCGGCGATCGCTGAATCGAAATACGTGCTTGCTGGTCAGTCACCTGAGCGTTTCGTTGACTTGGCAGCGCGCCTGGTTCGGCCGCAATTCCTGCTGGCCGAATCCTGGCGTCAGCCTTATACGATTCAGGACCGCCGCATCGAACACGCCTTGGGCTTGGCGCAGGCGTTGATTGCGCTGCTGGGGTTCATCGTTGGCATCTGGCGGTGGCGGCGGCTGAGCCGCGTCACGCGCATGGCCTTACCGCTCTGGGCAGGGCTTTGGCTGTTTGGGCTGTTCATGCAGTCTGAGTGGTCGGCACAGGTGTGGCGCGGCATTCCAGATCTACTGCTTTTGCAATTTCCGTGGCGTTGGCAGTCATTGGGTGTGGTGTCAACCGCATTGTTGAGCGGTTCCCTGGCCTACATCTTTCCTTGGACTGCTGACGCAGAAGGCCTATCTCTCAATCATCCCTCCGTGCGGTGGCATTGGGTTGCATGCCTTGCCCTGGTGCTCGTGGTGGGTGCCCTGCTTATGAGCAGCGCGCTGCCTGGCATCCCTTGGCAGAGGGCCCAATTCCCGACTACTGACACCGTTGTCATGGATGACAAGGTCAACCAGCAGACTATGGTGCTCTATGATTTTGGCCGCGGTCTGTGGTTGCGCGAGCACGGCAATCCGTGGCTGTTTGAATATATGCCGATCTGGGTGCAGACGCCGCGAGACCAGTTCTTTCTGTCTGCAGGTCCTGCCCAGACCTCAGAAGCGCCGCTGGCCGTGCAACTGACGCCCGGTCGGCAGGCGCTGTCGGAGCGACACTTTATAGCCGTGTCAGATGCACCGTGGATGCTGCAACTCCATCAGTTTTACTTCCCGGGCTGGCAAGCCCAGGTGGATGGCCGCACGATCCCTGCGTCTCCGACCGGATCGCTGGCATTAGCTGGAGTTGAGGTGCCGGCTGGCGAGCACGAGGTGGTCTTTCGTTTTGGTTCCACACCGGCGCGACGTATCGGCTGGGCGTGTACACTCGCGGGTTTGGTAAGCTGGTGTCTTGTTGCGATCTGGCTGCGGCGTTGGCGTTGGCTGGTGGTTTTGGCTTCGGTCATAATCATGTATGGTGGATCGGCCTTCGTCACACGGTTGACATCTCCGGCAGATATCACACCGACAGCTATCTCCGCCAACTTGGGCGGTCAGGCCCAACTCGCCGGCTTCTACGCGCCTCCTGCTCAGTTGCGTCCGGGTGCAGCTTCTGAGGTTGTTCTGACATGGTTGGCGCTGCGTCGACCTATCGCCGATTACAAGGTTTTTGTGCATCTGGTCGACCTGAACGGCAAGTTGTGGGCACAGCATGATGGTGAACCGGGCTTCTTCTTTTCGCCGACAACGCGTTGGCAACGCGGCGAGATTGTCGAGGACCGGCACATATTGACGTGGACGGATGAGCCGCCGCCGGGGCGTTACCAGCTTCGCGTAGGCCTGTATGACCCGATGACCGGGGATCGTTTGCCGGTGTTGGGCCCTGATGGCGCCGTAAGCGGCGACCAGGTGTTGTTGGCCGAGTTTGACTTTTGATCATCCCACAGACTGCGCCCAGCACTGGACTCTGTGGAAATCTTCCACTTACAGATAGGAAGCGTTAGGCTTTTTGCTCCTCAGTCATCTATCGGGCATAATGGCGCATTATGATTAAGAACAGCTCTCGCGCACTGCTTGCGCAGAGGCGTCAGTCTTTAGGCCTGTTGCTGCTGCTTCTCCTGACGTTTGCTCGCCTGATCATCAGCCTGGATGCCAAAGATCTGTGGCTTGACGAGAGCTTCTCCCTGCAACGGGCCGAGTCGGACTGGTCAGCTCTGATGCGCGGCACTGTACGTATTGCTGACGGTGTTGACGCGGTCGAAACTATCGACCAGCACCCATTTGGATACTTCGCCTTGCTCGGCCTGATGTTGCGGAGGGCTGGAACTAGTGAGTTCGCGTTGCGTTTCCCATCAGTGATGGCGTCTACACTGATCGTGCCGGTTGTTTGGAGTTTAGCCAGGCGTCTTAAGCGTTGTGGTGTGCTTCCTCCGGGGGCGCCAGCGTGGGCGGCTATCCTGGCAGCGATTAGCCCCTTCTACTTGTGGTATGGACAGGAAGTACGCATGTATGTGTTTGTAGCGCTCATGGCGTTACTCAGCACCTACATGGTGCTGGGTTGGTCGCAGGATCGCAGTTCACGCCGGTATCGCTACATATTGGGTTATTTCATCTCGATAAGTCTCTTGCTGACGGCCCATTATTATAGCGTCTTCATTCTCCCTGTACACGCCGCTATCGTTTTTGCCCGGCTGATGATGACAAACCGGCGCTTGGCGCTGTGGGCGGTTGCAGTCATGCTGGCGCTTGGTCTGTTAACCATCATTCCTGCGGCTCTCCAATTTGTCAATCAGCCGGGTGCTGGAACGAACTTTGTCTCTGTGTCCCTGGGCGTTCTGATACCTGACCTCGTTAACGCATTTACCCTTGGTCTCAGCGTCGACTTGGCAGACGTATGGCCCATCGATGTGCTTTCGGTGCTGGTAATGCTGCTGGGTGTGACGTGGGGGCTGCTGGCGCGCCGCACTGCAGCGCGCTACGCCTGGCTGTTGCCGGCCTACCTGGTGTTGCCGGTCCTGCTGCTCATTGGCATTAATCTTATCCGGCCCGCCTACATGAATGCGCGGCATATGAGCTTGGTAAGCGGCGCCTACCTGTTGCTCATGAGCAGCGGCCTGGCCTGGTTATGGCGCAAGCAGCGGTGGCTGGGCGCGTTGGTTGTTAGCGTGCTATTAGGCGGCATGCTGTATAGTACTGCTAATTATTACGTGTCGCCTCGGTATGATAAAGGCGATATGGCAGGGATGGGCGAGTGTTTGGACGACAGGATCCTGCCGGGAGATTTTTTGTTGATAGAACCGCCGACCTGGACTCGTCTTTTTCGCTATTACCTGCCGATTGATGCGATCGAACGCTGGCGGAAAGAAGGCCAAATCACGGGTTGGCGGGCCGTACCTCCATTGGCTCAGGGCCCGTCCGGAGATTTGAAAGTGATACTGGCAGAACTTGGCAACCAATACCCGCGCATCTGGTTGGCTCGGACGGAGCCGGGGAGCGAGACCGCCGCGCTGTTGCAGGACAGCACTTTCCGCACACAGGACTGGGGATTCGAAAGCCCGCTTGCCTTCCTTCACCTGGAACTGTTTCAGGTAAACCCACCTGTCGTCGATCGTGTGCCGGAAACGGCGCAGCGGCTGGCCGATACAGCTTTTGGACCGGGGATTATGCTAAGTGGTTACGAAGCCGGTCGGCCTTTTGAGTCGGGACGCGCAGTGCCGATCACCCTCTACTGGCAGGTAAATCAACAGATGGACCGGCGTTACAAGTACATTCTGCGCTGGAACGCGCGCGGACAAGATGGGACAGAACAAGTGCTGGGCGCAACTGAGAAGGAGCCATACGATGGACTTCTGCCTACCACAGTGTGGGCGCCGGGGACAATAGTACGCGAATACACCTCCGTCCTTCCGCTTCCAAACGAGGCGTCTGGAGAGCAGTACCTCAGTCTGCAGATGTACGATGCAGAGACTCTGCAGAAGTTGCCGCTGAGTACCGCCGCTGCGGGTTCAGCCATGCCCGATGGGTACACCTTGGTTTTGCCTGTTCTTCGGTGAAGACGCACGGGGTGATCGGGAGGTTGTGCGTGCCAGAGAATCGTTCGGATATCGCGAGCCAAGCATTTTTGATATGCACTAGGATCCTCTGATGCATATGCGACAGCGCTTCGCTGGCTGGCAGCCATGGACCATCGCCACGTTGGTTCTGGCCTCGGCCGCAGTTCTCTACATGCTGACCTCATCGTGGCCCGACACGCCCGATGGGCTATTCCATCTGCATCGGGTGCGGGCGCTGGCTGAGGCGTTGCGCATGGGCGTTCTTTATCCCCGCTGGTTTCCGGATTTTGCCTTCGGCTATGGCTACCCAGTGTTGAACTTCTACGCGCCAGCCTTTTATTATCCTGCGGCGTTACTGCACTTGGCCGGACTTGATCTGATTGCGTCGATCGGTGTCATCCTGTCTGTCTCCTATGCCTTGTCAGGCCTGGCCGCGTATGCCTTGCTACGCCGCTGGACTCGTCCGCTGCCTGCAATCCTGGGCGCCGTGCTCTACCTGGTCTATCCGTACCGCTTCTATGACCTCTTCGTGCGCGGTGCGCTGCCGGAGTTTGCCGCTTTTTTCTGGCTGCCATTGATCGCGTTGACAACTGTCCGTTGGCTGGAGGTCCTTGCCCGGACGCGGTCTGACCGGTCGGCGTCGCGCCGGCTCGATGGGTTGGTTCCGATCGTTCTCAGTTGGGCCGGGCTGATCTTGACCCATAATCTGACCGCGTTGATGGCCGGGGTGGCGGCGCTGTTTTTCGCCGGACTCCTGGCCGGACTGAGTGTTTTTGCATGGGTGCGTGGCACACGAGGGGACATAAAACGTGCTGTGCCGCGCTGCTGCGGTTACGGCAGCGCGGCGTTGTTGCTGCCGCCAGTCTTGGGCGCTGGGCTCAGCGCACCGTATATGCTGCCGGCGTTGCTCGAAACGGGCTGGGTCGGAATCGGGATGACTGCCGAGGGGCACGGGTATGCCGCCCACTTCGCTGCCTTGCGTGCGCTGTTTGATCATGCACTGGTCTATCAGTACCCTGATGCGGCTCAGCCAACGGTTCCGGTCCCCAGCTATGTTGTAGTTATACTCATCCTGGCTGTGGTCGTGCTTTTGCTGCCGCCGGCCAGAGGCAGGAGCGCTGTCCTGGGCAGCACCGTGGGGTTAGCCGTCTTTGCCTTGTGGCTCAGCACCGCGAGCAGCGCGTTCCTGTGGGATGGGCTCGCAGAAGTGTTGGGCAGGCTACAGTTTCCGTGGCGCTGGCAGACGATTGTCGCCCTCGCGTTAGCATGCACCTTGGGGTTGACTCTCGACATAGGAGGAGGCTGGCTTGCTGCCGCGCGCGTGCCGCGTGTCGGACAGGCTTTTGCGGTGGTTCTGGGGGCATACTTGGTTTTCCAGGCTTGCGCCGGGCTGGATTATCTGCCCGCACCCTACTTGGCTGGTGATTTAACGACCGGGCAAATGTGGGCCTTTGATGCTGAGCATGGTCAGATAGGGGCCACGTGGGCTGGGGAATTTCTGCCGCGTTGGGTATCGGAGCAGCGCTGGGCCATCGGGCAGGAGTCAAGCAGTGGGCCGACCGCTACGACCGCAGATCAAGTTTTGTCTGTTGGTCGTTCTGGGCATGTGTTCGCACAGAGTTATTTAGGTGAACGGCTGAGCTATGATGCTTCGACGTCCAGTCAGCTCATTTTTCATGTGTTCTACTACCCTGCATGGCGCGTCGAGGTGGATGGTCAGCCGCTATCGACTTATCCGGTGGGGGATTTGGGGTTGTTGGCCGTTGATCTGCCTGCGGGTCAGCACGAGGTCACACGGCGTTGGGGCGCGACGCCAGCGGTTTGGGCCGGCCGGGCAGTAGGGGTGATGGGCTGGCTGCTCTTGGGACTCCTGATGCTGGCGCGAGATCGTCGTTTTTCGCTTTCGATTGGCCTGTGGCTGCTGGCTGCCGGCCTGGCAGTAGTTGGTAGCAGCGGTTGGCTGGCTCAGGAGCAGCCTGCCGCACCCGTCATTGCCGACTATGAAAGCGTGCGTCTGGAATCGGCCGTGGTGATCCCTGGCCGCGTTGGGGAGACGGTGCAGGTGACGCTGCACTGGCTGGTAACCGCCACGCCAGAGCCGCTGACCGCGTTTGTTCACGTGGTTGCGTCCGACGGCGCGCCCGATGGGCGGATGGTCTTGGGTGACGATGCACCTTTAGGCGGTCTCTATACACCTGCAAGCCGCTGGCTTATCGGTGAAATGCTTCGGGACGTCCGTACGCTCGCGTTGCCTGCGGATCTGCCGCCTGGCACTTACCTGCTGAAGGCTGGTCTCTATCGCCCCGGGCAATCCGCAACGCCGCTGATTCCCGTCGGTGCGGACTCGGCTGCCTCACGGGTCGACGTTGGCGTGTTGGAGGTGCGTCCATGATGGCGCCTGCGAAAGGGAAAGCGTCACTCTCTGCCAGGACAACAACCGCCTTGTTGATCGCGGTTATGGCCGCGCGACTGCTGCTTAGTCTCACCTACAGTATTTTGAATCCTTTGGGCGAGGCGCCGGACGAGGCTGATCACTATGCGTACGCAGCCTATATCGGCCAGGAGGGACGCCTGCCTGAGGGGACGACGATTACCCAGGCGAAACACCCGCCCTTGTATCATTTGCTGGCTGCCGCGGTGGCCATGACGGTGGTGGGGTCAACCGGCTTGGATTTTGCTTTCCTGCGCGCCAATCCCGATGTGGGTGTGACGGCTGAGGCGCAGGCTCCCAATTTCTTCGTTCACACTGCGTTGGAGGGGTGGCCGTGGCGCGGAGGCGCGTTGGCGATGCACCTGGGCCGGTTGGTCTCGGTGTTGGCTGGAGGCGTATTGGTGCTGGCTACCTTTGGACTGGGCCGGGCGCTGTGGCCTGCGCACTCTGGTGTGGCGTTGGCTGCCGCTGCGTTCGTGGCGTTTCTGCCCGAGTCGCTGTTCATTGGCGGCGCGGTAAGCAACGATATGTTGGCGGCGATGTTCTCGGCGCTGGCTCTGTGGGCGGCCATCGCGGGGCGCGGATGGCGGGGCGCCGTGCTGACTGGCTTATGCTTGGGCTTAGGCTTCGTGACCAAGGTGAGTTTCGTCGCCGTGTGGCCGATTGCCGGGTTAGCGATTGTGTTGGCTGGCGGTCGTTCCAAGCAGGCGATCCTGCATCATCTGGGTCTCGGAGTCCTGGCCGGGTTGATTGCTCTGGCTGTGGCTGCGCCGTGGCTGGCACGCAACTGGCAGCTCTATGGCGATCCGTTGGGCACGCAGGTAATGCTGGGCACCATCGATCGCCGGCAGGCCCCATTGACGCTGGCCGATCTGGGTTGGCTGGTCCGCGGGTGGTTCCTAAGCTTTTGGGGCAAGTTTGGCGGGGCCGGGCACCTATCGTTGCCGTGGCCATTCTATGTGACCTGGGGCCTGCTGTTGGCGGGAAGTGTTGCCGGTTGGGTGCGTAGGACAAGAATCTGCTCGTTTTTCATACGGAGCAGGTTGGCGGCTCAACGCCAGGAGCGGCGAGTGACCAGCGAAGTATCTCCTGCGCTGGTGGCCGAGACCTCGGTGGTTGGCTGGTTGGTGCTGGTGGGAGTGCCCGCACTTGTGATGCTTTCCATGATATCATACAGCCGGATTGCGTTGGGCACTGATCAGGGACGTCTGCTCTTTCCGGCGCTGGCGCCGATAGGGCTGGGAGTGGCGGGTGGCCTGGCCGCCTGGTCGCCGCAGTTTGGCCGGCGTTGGCTGGCGCCGGTTATGATTGGAACCATGGCCGCGGCCGGCATCCTGGCGCTCTATTTGGGCATCCTGCGGCCGTTCAGCCCTCCGGCAGCCGTGGCATTGTCCGAGTTGGCAGCAGCAACCCCTGCTGGGGAGATGGCGGGGCCGTTAGAGCTGGTGGCCTTGCACTGGGATGATCCAGCGTCTCAGGACGGCCCCACTTATCGCGTGGTGACGCTGTACTGGCGTGCGGCTGACCAGGTTTCTGCTGACCTGCGGGTCGCTTTCCGGCTTGAGGATAGCGCGGGTGATCTGGTGTGGGAGTGGAAGCGCTCGCCTGGCGCCGGTCGCTACAGCACCGACCGTTGGCCGGCCGGCTGGGTGGCAGCTGATACGTATCGCATACCGTTGGATGCGCTGGAACGGGCCGCGAAGGTCGAGGCTCGGGTTTACGCCTTCCCTGATGAGACGCCGTTGGGTACGGTTGATGTAGTTAAGTAACGATGCCAGCCATGTTATAATAGTGGTGTTATGATTAAACCAGCGCTTTCTCACTTGGAATCGGCATTCTTCAGCCCGGACCGGCGCGTGGCCACCATTACGCGGGTGGGCTTGTTCTTCCTGGGTGCGTTGGTAGTGGCGCTACTGGTGATGCTCCTGGGACCGATTTACGCGCCTGCTTTCGTGTTAGTGGTCATCGGCGGTCTGTTCATTCTGCGCAACATCCGTTGGGGATTGGTCGTGCTGTTCGGCGTGATTGGCCTGCTGCCGTTTGCTGCGTTGCCGTTCAAGATTGGCTTTACACCGACTTTTCTGGATGTCGCGTTGTTGGCCATCTACTTGGTCTGGATCTTGAGGGTGGCGACGCGGCGTGACCGCGAGATCATTGGTACGCCTTTAGGCGCGGCGGTGCTGGTCTTCCTTCTCACCGCCATCTTCTCTTTTGCCAGCGGCCTGCGCTACAGCCGGCCCACCAGCACCACCATCCGCAACTTCGTCGAGTTGCTGATGGCGATTTCCTTCTTCTTCGTGTTGGTCAACACGCTGCGCCGCCGCGCTGATGTGAACCTGATGGCGCGCTTGGTGATGTTGGCCGGCGCTGCAGCCGCGGCGATCGCTATTTTCTTGTATGTGATCCCCCAAACCTGGACCATACGCGTGTTGGACGCACTGGCTCGCTTCAATTACCCGGGCGGCGCAGGCGCACTGCGCTTCATTGAGGACGATTCCGCGAATCCCATGCGTGCCATCGGCACCATGATCGATCCCAATGTGCTTGGGGGGTTCTTGATTTTGGTGGCCGGCCTGACTGCGCCACAAGTTGTCAGCATCGTCCCATTGTTTCGACGTCGCTGGGTGGTGTTGTTTCTGTTCTGCGAGCTTTTGGCGCTCTATCTCACCTATAGTCGCGGTTCGCTGGTCGGGTTGGCGGCAGGCATCGCGGTTATCGGTGTGCTGCGCTATCGCAAGCTGCTAGTGGTGGGGGTCATCGGCGCAGCGTTTCTGCTGCTTTTGCCGCCGGCTCAGGCTTATGTGGCGCATTTCATCGAGGGCATTCAGCTCCAGGATCGAGCGACGCTGATGCGCTTGGGCGAGTACAAAGACGCGCTTTCCCTCATCAGCCGCTACCCTGTGCTCGGCGTGGGTTTCGCCGGCTCGCCCGACGCCGACCTTTACGTGGGGGTTTCCAACCTCTACCTGCTGATGGCCGAGATCATGGGGCTGGTCGGTGTGACAGTATTCCTGGTTGTGATGGTCGGCTACCTGGGCAGCCTATGGCGCGCCTGGCGTCGGGTGACGGACCCGGGTCTGGAGGCATTATTGCTTGGGTTGGGTAGTGCAGTGGTCGGTGTGCTGGTTGGCGGTATCTTCGACCATTACCTGTTTAATCTGGTTTACCCGCACATGTCGGTGATGCTATGGACCTATATTGGTCTGGGCATGGCTACTGCAGGGTTGGCGCGCAATGCATTGTAAAGGGGTAGCGACAAAAGCGGAGGTTTATCAGTTTTGCCTAAACTGAAGTTGTGTCATGATCGACCTTGTGGTATAGTGGTTATGCACCTGTATGTTTATGCAGGCTGCATGACTGCAACTTGTTCATCATTGTTGAAGGCTCGTTCCGCTGAAGGAGGTGGTTAGCATGGAGTTCTCAAGTGTTGATTTGAAGCGGGCCACACTTGTCCGTCTAAGTGGACGCATAGATGGCAGTGTGGCGCCGGAACTCGGGACGCAACTGCGCGCCTTGACCGACTCGGGCCGCTACAAGCTAGTTTTGAACATGAAAGATGTTAACTATACATCGAGCGCGGCGCTTCGAGAGTTGATCAGCACCTGGAAGAGCTGTCGTCGTTGGAATCGGGGTGACATGCGCCTGGCTGAGGTCAACCCAAACATCAGGAAGGTGTTGGACCTGACGGGCCTGATGACACAATTCCAACTGTTCGATACCGAGGCAGAGGCCGTCGGCAGCTTTTAGGCCGATGTGACTAGGATATGTGTTATTTGAAGCTGGCGCTGGTGTATTCTGGCCCAGCTTCTTGTTTATATCGAAGGGCAGGGAGGCGCGAGGGCCGGGGCGTGACTGGCGCGGCCAGCGTTGTTGGGTGAGGCGGAATGACATCTTTTGAGAGCACGTTAGCATTAAACGTGACCATTGCGGATCTGCCGGAGATTCTGGCTTTTGTGGATAGTGCATGTCAACAGGTAGGGATGGGCCCGGACCTTTGCTTTGATCTGCAATTGGCCGTTGAAGAGGCCTGTACAAACGTGATCGAACACGCCTACCAGGGTCATGGAGGCGAACTTAGCATATGCTTTGAGACCCGCAACGACGATATTGTGATCACGTTGCGTGATCACGGCCAGGCATTCGATCCCACGTCGATTGCTTGCCCTGACACTTCTATGCCGCTTACGAAGCGTCCCATCGGCGGGTTGGGCCTGCATCTCATGTACCAGTTGATGGACGAGATTGGGTTTTCCTTCGAGCTTGACGGTAACACATTGACCATGATCAAACATACTGCGGGCCGCGGAACACCCTCCGGGTCCCCGTCTGTGGAGCGCGATGGCTGACGTAAAAGCAGTCAGCTCTTCCACCGCGCGCGCCCGATCGGCTGCGGGCCGGCGCCCGCAGCGCCGGCAGGCTGAGCTTGCCAGGCTGGTTGAGATTGGCCGAGCACTCCTGCAATCGAAGTTCGATCAGGATGAGTTGTGCGAACTGGTCTATCAACTTGCCGGCCGGATCGTCCCCACCGAGAACTTCCAATTGGGCTTGTTCGACGGCGACCGTTACCACATCAAAATCTGGGTCAAGGATGGCCAGCGCCAATCGCCTGCCATCTTTACCGCGCTGCCGGGACAAGGCATCGTCGGCTGGTTGCGCGCCTCCGGGCAGCCGCTCCTCGTGCACGATTTTCTGGTGGAGATGGAGAGCCTGCCGGCCCGCCCAACCTATATCTCAGACAATCCTCCGCGTTCTGCGATCTTTTTGCCGATGCTGAATGGCGAAACTGTTATCGGCGCAGTCTCTATTCAGGACTCTCAACCCAACGCGTTCGATCCCGGCCACCTGCGCTTGCTTGCCATTCTCGTCAACCAGTCTGCATCGGTGCTGCATAGCGCGTGGCTCTACGCCCAAGGCCAAAGTCGGCTCAATGATCTCCTGGCCGTTGCTGAGGTGGGTCGCAAATTGGCCAGTATCCTGGATCTGGATCAGTTATTGATCCAGGTTGTCAAGCTGATCCAGGAGCGTTTTGGCTATTACCATGTGCAGATCTTTCTGGTAGAGCAGGACAGCAATCAGGCCATGTTCCAGGCATCCAGCGGTCACTATCTCAACGAGAAGTGGCGTCAGGAAAGACGCGCCATGAACATCGGCCATGAGGGCATTATCGGCTGGGTGGCGGAGCGCGGTGAAGCGCTGCTGGTCAACGACGTTTCGGCTGAGCCGCGCTACATTCCTGATGACCCGCGTCTGTTACCGGATACCCGGGCCGAGTTGGCTGTGCCGTTAGTCGTCGATAGCATTGTGGTTGGCGTGCTCGATGTGCAGAGCAACCAACAGGACGCCTTTGGCCAGGAAGATTTATTTGTGTTGCGCACCCTGGCCGATCAGGTAGCTGTGGCGGTGAACTCAGCCCGCGCCTATCAGGCACGGCGAGAAGAGGCGTGGGTTACCACCGTCATGCTGCAAGTGGCCGAGGCGACCAGCCAGGCAACCGGTATGACCGATGTGCTGGAAGCTGCAGTACGCGTCACTGCAATGTTGGCCGGGGTCGAGGCAATCATTATCTGGCTCTGGAATGAAGAGCTCGAGGTATTTGACTACGGCGCCTCCTTTGGTCTGTGTCTCAACGAGCGGTATGACTTGGCGGTGGCGCTGCGTTTTCGGATGGGCGATTGGCCGGCGTTGGACACGCTGCGTGCACAACGTTCCGCGGTGGTCACCACTCCGGGCGCTGAAGATGTGCCGGCAGTGCTTGCCGAGACGTGCTCGGTTAACACCATGGCACTG
This sequence comes from uncultured Anaerolineales bacterium, assembly GCA_964513075.1. Lineage (GTDB taxonomy): Bacteria > Chloroflexota > Anaerolineae > CG2-30-64-16 > CG2-30-64-16 > DAOUBP01. Next base: position 6,914 of record CAZELR010000043.1, on the reverse strand, counting down.
CTGCCGATGCTCAATCAAGGCGAGGTGTTTGGCGTTCTGGGCGCAGGCCTAGGCTCTGATCTGGCGTCGGGACTGGATGAGCGTCGCTTGGCGATGCTTGCCGGCATTGCGCACCAGGTGGCCGCGGCAGTAGATAATAGTCGTCTGGCCGTCGCGCGTGAAGAGGAGGCGTGGACCTCTACCGTGTTGCTCCAGGTAGCTGATGCGATCCGGCGCCTGCAGCCGGTGGATGTTACCTTAGAACAGGTGGCGCGCCTGGCGCCTGCATTGACTGGCGTGGATCGTTGTGCAGCGCTTTTGTTGGATGCCTTCGGTGATTATCGCGTGCGCACCGTGCACGCCGTGCGGGATGGCCTGGTTGAGGCATACCAGGATACGTTGATTCGACCGGGCGACCTGCCGCTGCTGGACGACGCATGCCGGCTGGGTCAGCCACTGGTGGTCAATGATACTGCGGGCAACCCCCGCGTGCCGGATGCCTGGCGCCAGCGATTCGGTAGTCGTACGCTCTTGGTGGTGCCGTTGCTGGTAGCCGATGAGCCTATCGGCGCGCTGGTAGCGGATGACGTGGATGCGACGCACATGTTCAGTCCGCGTCGTGTACGCATTCTCAGCGGCATCGCCGGGCAGGCCGCGATTGCCATCGAGAACGCGCGGTTGCAGGCACAGGAGGCTGAACAGGCCCGCCTGGGTCGCGAGCTGGAGTTGGCTGAAGATATCCAGCGCCGGCTGTTGCCCATGCAGGCACCCGCGGTGCCCGGCTACCAGATCGTATATCGCTGGCGGTCAGCCCATGAAGTGGGCGGCGACTTCTTCGATTTTATCGCCTTAGCGCCAGGCCGGTTAGGGTTGGTGATAGCGGATGTTTCGGACAAGGGGATTCCGGCTGCGCTTTACATGATGTTCGCCCGTACGCTGCTGCGCGCTGTTGCTTTTAGCGATCGCGCGCCTGCTGCCACGTTAGCGCGTACGAATGAACTGATCATCGCCGACAGCACCTCCGATATGTTCGTGACGGCCTACTACAGCATCCTTGACAGTGAACGTCACGAGCTGACTTACGCCAGCGCGGGCCACAACCTGGCGTTCTATAGCCCAGCGGATGGCCGCCCGCCCGAGCCGATGATCACCGGCGGCATCGCCCTGGGTATTATCGACGAAGCTGAGATCGAAGAGAAGACGCTGGCGTTGGCTCCTGGCGACGTGGTTCTGTTTTACACCGACGGCGCGGTGGATGCGCTGAATGCGGGGGGCGAGGCTTTCGGCGAGGAGAGCTTGATCAAGCTGCTGCATGCGCAGCGCGATCAGCCGGCTGAGACGATTGCCGACGCGATCGATGCGGCCGTCCGGGCGTTCGCTGCCGATTCGCCGCAGTACGACGACTTTACACTCATTCTGGTGAAACGAGAGTGATCTTTCCGTATGCTGATTGACCTTCATACTCACACCTACCCTTGCTCTCCATGCTCCGGCATGTCCGCAGATGAGCTGCTCCGCGCGGCACAGCAGCGCGAGCTGGATGCGATCTGTGTCACCGATCACTTGTTCATCCATGGCGCGCGTGACGCGCAGGCCTTGGCCCGTGAGCGTTACGGCTTCATGGTCTTTCGCGGGGTTGAGGCGCGCACGACGTTGGGTGACGTGTTGGTGTACGGACTGGATGAGGATTTTCCCCAGGGCATCGACGGCGTTGAGTTGTTGCGCTATGTGGACGCGCATGGCGGTGCGTCGGTGCTGGCGCATCCGTTTCGTCACGGCGGCGGATGGGCGTTGTGGTATTGGCTGGAGAAAAACGGCCTGGTGCTGGATCGGAGGCTGACTGCCCGGCCGGAGTTTCGTCATCTGCATGCGGTGGAGACCTTCAACGGTCAGGTCAACCCGGGTGAGTTGGCCCAGGCCGAGGATCTGGCACGCATTCTGGGCCTGCCTGCCGTTGGCGGCTCGGATGCTCACGCGGTTGACATGGTGGGTGTCACTGCCACCGAGTTTGCGCGGCCGGTGACCAATGAAGTTGAACTCGTTCAGGAGATCCGTGCTGGGCGCGTCCGTCCTTGGCGATTGGCGCGTTAAGTTTTTTCATACTACAGACTTGGGGGTGTTACGGATGCAAATTCAAGCGTTGACTGGCGCCTGGCAGTTCCGCCAGGCGGGCGCTGATGACTGGCTGCCGGCCAATGTGCCTGGCGGCGTCCACACCGATCTGATGGCCGCTGGTCTTATTCCGGACCCATTCATCGGCGACAACGAGAAACGAGTGCAGTGGGTCGCGGAGGCAGATTGGGAGTATCGATGCAGCTTCTCTGTCACGGCCGACCTGCTGGCCGAGGAACGCATCTTCCTGATTTGTGACGGCCTGGATACGTTGGCTACTGTCGAATTGAACGGCCAGACAATGGGCCGCACCGAAAACATGTTTCGGCAGTACCGTTGGAACGTGAAGTCGGTTCTGCAAGCCGGTGCGAACGATCTGCGCATTGCCTTTGCTTCGCCCGTACAGTACGCCCGCGCACGGCAAGCCGAGCGGCCTTTGGCTGGCGTCTCCCAGGCCATCCCCGGCGGACCGCACCTGCGCAAGGCGCCGTGTCAGTTCGGCTGGGACTGGGGACCGCAGCTTCCCCCCATCGGCATCTGGAAGGACATCCGGCTGGAAGGATGCAGCACAGCCCGCCTGGTCGATGTCCATCTGCAACAAGAGCATACCGACGGTAAGGTCAAGGTTAAGATCAAGACTGAGATCGAGACCCTTGGGACGATTGCCGGGGCGTTAGCGCTGGCCGTGACCATCACCGCGCCGGATGGTTCCATCGTCGAGAAGACCTTTGAGGCCTCAGACACCCCAACCGTCTCTATCCCCATCCCTGACCCGCAGCTTTGGTGGCCCAACGGTTACGGGTCCCAGCCTTTGTACGAAGTGTCAATCTCCCTGTACGCAACGACAGGAACCCACGGCGGGGTATTGAGCGCCCCGCGGCTGCTCGATCGGCGCATTTATCAGGTGGGCCTGCGCACGGTGGAGTTGCGCCAGGACCCCGATCAATGGGGGCGCTCGTTCGTGTTTGTGGTGAATGGCGTCCCGATCTTCGCTAAGGGCTCGAACTGGATCCCCGCCGACTCCTTTCCTACCCGTATCACCGATGCATATCTGGAAGGTCTGATCCGTTCAGCGGCCGAGACGCATCAGAACATGCTGCGCATTTGGGGAGGCGGCCTCTATGAGGAGGAACGCTTCTACGATTTATGCGACCGTTACGGCATCCTGGTCTGGCAGGAGTTCATCTTCTCGTGCAGCATCTATCCCCTGGACGACCCCGCGTTCGTCGAAAACGTGCGCCATGAGGCAGTGGAGAATATCCGGCGGCTGCGCCATCGGGCCAGCCTGGTCCTCTGGTGTGGCAACAACGAGATGGAATGGGGCTGGCGCGACTGGGGTTGGAACCAGCCCGAAATGCAAGCACTGAAGGACGCGTACGACCGCTTCTTCCACCATACTCTGCCCGCCTGGTGCGCTGCCGAGGATGGAGATCACGCCTATTGGCCTAGCTCGCCCTCTTCCGATACGCCCTTTGAAGATCCTAACGGCCAGCTCCAGGGCGACGCCCACTACTGGGACGTCTGGCATGGCCGCAAGCCGTTCACGGCCTATCGGAGCCAGCATCCGCGTTTCATGAGCGAGTTCGGCTTCCAGGCGCTGCCGCCGTTGGCTACCATTCGCACCTACGCAGATGAAGCTGACTGGAACATGACTTCCTACATCATGGAGCAGCATCAGAAGAATGCCAGCGGCAACAGCCTGATGGTTGGCCAGATGCTTGACACCTTCCGGCTGCCCAAAGACTTTCCGTCCCTGGTGTACCTGAGCATGGCGCTCCAAGCCGAGGGCATCCGTTACGGGGTGGAGCACTGGCGGCGCCATCCGGATCGCGTTGCAGGTACCCTCTACTGGCAGCTCAACGATTGTTGGCCGGTGGCCTCGTGGTCCAGCCTGGACTACTTCGGCCGCTGGAAGGCGTTGCACTACGTCGCGCGGCGCTTCTATGCGCCGGTCATGCTCTCTATCGAGGATCGACCGCCCAGCCAGAGCCTTTATATCACCAATGACCTGCGCGAGCGCTGGAAGGGGGGCATTCGCTGGTCGTTGGAAACGCTGGATGGCATCGTGCTGGCCTCAGGTCGGGAGACCGTGGATGCTGCCCCCCAGACCGCAACCCATGTAGCCACCCTCGACTTCAGCGACCGTGTGACTGACGACAACCAACGCCAGGTGATCTTCGTTGCCGAGCTTTGGCAGCAGGATCAACACGTCGCCACCCAGGTGGCGACCTTTGTGCCGACCAAGCATCTTTCCCTGGTCGACCCGGTTGTGACCGCGGACGCGCAAGTTGAGCAGGGTCAATTAACGGTGACGCTGGCGGCCCGCTCCCTGGCGCGTTTGGTGGAGTTGTGGATGGAAGGCGCAGATGTCGTTTTCAGTGACAATTACTTCGATCTGCCTGCGGGGCGAATCGTCACCGTGTCTTGTCCGCTGCCGGCCGGGTGGACGTTGACAAAGGTGCGCGAGGCCCTCAAAGTACGGTCGGTGTATGATTCGTACGCATAACGCCATCCCTAGATGGCGCGCCATCTAGAAATGGCCATCTACTAGACTGGAGGATGAACCACTCATGACAGACATTCGCGCGATGATTGCACAAATGACCCTTGAAGAAAAGGCCGCGTTGTGCACTGGGGCCACTGCCTGGACCACCACGCCGGTAGAGCGCCTGGGTGTGCCTGAATTATTCGTTTCGGACGGGCCGCACGGCGTGCGGCGTGTCCCGGATGCGAACTCGATGGCGATAGACGCTCTGCCGGCGACCTGCTTCCCAACCGCGTCTAGCACCGCATCTTCGTGGGACACCGATTTGCTCCGCCAGTTGGGCGAGGCGTTGGCCGAGGAGGCTATTGCCTTGGGCGTGGGCGTGGTGCTGGGGCCTGGCGTCAACATGAAGCGGATGCCGGCCTGCGGCCGCAACTTCGAGTACTTCTCCGAGGATCCCTATCTGGCAGGGGAGCTGGCAGCGAGCTTCGTCAACGGGGTGCAGAGCCGAGGCGTCGGAACGTCGCTCAAGCACTACGCAACGAATAATCAGGAATACCAGCGCATGACCATCAGCTCGGAGGTAGACGAGCGCACCTTGCGCGAGATTTACCTGCCCGCCTTTGAGGCTGTTGTCAAGAAGGCGCAGCCCTGGACTGTGATGTGCTGCTATAACAAGGTCAACGGCACTTATGGCTCCGAGCACCACAAGCTGCTGACAGAAATCCTCAAGGATGAGTGGGGCCTGGAGGGATTCGTCGTCTCCGACTGGGGCGCAGTGCATGACCGGGTCACCGCCCTACGGAGCGGTTTGGACCTGGAAATGCCGGGCCCCAGGGGGCGCCGCGTACAGGCAGTGGTGGAGGCCGTGCGCAGCGGCGAACTTGACGAGGCTTTGCTTGATGAGTCCGTCCGCCGTATCTTGGGCATCGTCTTCAAGGCTGCAGAGACCCCCAAAGGCGCCGCGTTTGATGCGGCCAGCCATCATACCCTGGCGCGCAAGATTGCCGCGGAAGGGATGGTCTTGCTCAAGAATGATGGCATTTTGCCGCTCAAGGGGCTACGCCGCATTGCAGTGATCGGCCACGCGGCTAAGGAAGCGCATTTCCAGGGCGGCGGCAGCTCGCATATCAACCCGACGCAGGTGGATGTGCCGTTGGCCGAGCTGGAGAAGTTGGCCGGCGGCGCCCAAATAACTTTTTGCGAGGGCTATCCTGCTGATGACAGCAGCCAACCGGCCCTGATCGAGGAGGCCGTTGCAGCCGCGCGTGTGGCTGACGTAGCGTTGCTTTACATTGCCCTGCCGACCTATAAGGAATCGGAAGGTTATGACCGGGCGGACCTCGACCTGACCGCCCAGCAGATGGCGCTGATCCAGGCTGTGACGGCTGTCCAGCCTAAGAGTGTGGTCATTCTCAATAATGGCTCTGCAGTGACAATGAGCGCCTGGATCGACGGCGCGGCTGCGGTGCTTGAGGCGTGGATGATGGGGCAGGCCGGTGGCGGCGCGATTGCCGATGTACTGTTTGGCGTAGTTAATCCATCGGGCAAACTGGCTGAGACCTTCCCGCTCAAGCTAACCGACACGCCAGCCTACATCAACTACCCCGGCGAGAACGGCAAGGTGCGCTATGGCGAGGGCATTTTTATCGGCTACCGCTACTACGACGCCAGGGAGCAGCCGGTGCTCTTCCCCTTTGGCTATGGCAAGAGCTACACCACCTTCGCGTACAGCGCACCGCAGGTTTCCGCCGAGACGTTCCGGGATGTTGATGGCCTGACGGTCTCGGTGGACGTGACTAACATTGGACCGGTGGCGGGCAAGGAGATCGTTCAGGTTTACGTGCGGGATCAAAAAGCGAGCCTGGTGCGGCCGCTCAAGGAACTGAAGGGGTTCGCTAAGGTCGCGCTCCTGCCGGGCGAGACGAAGACGATTTCGGTAACGCTTGATTTGCGCGCTTTCGCCTACTATCATCCTGCCTACGGACAGTGGATCACGGAGGACGGTGCGTTCGACATCTTGATCGGTGCTTCTTCGGCCGATATCCGATGTGTTCGCACCGTTATGCTGAAGTCGACGCTCGAACTGCCGTGCGTCCTAAATCGTGAATCGACTCTGCGGGAATGGTTGGAGGATCCGCGCGGCAAGGTCGTCTTCCAGCCACACTTTAAGCAACTGATAGGGTCGATAATGGCTGCCTTTGGTGGCGTGGAAGAAGAAGGGGGCATCAATATGGATGCCATGGGGTTCCTGATGGATATGCCGCTGCGGGATGTCCTCAGCTTTCAGGAGACCACGTTGCCTATGTCGGCGAATGAGATCGTGGCTGGTCTGTTG
>CAZELR010000042.1:0-35814 GCA_964513075.1 uncultured Anaerolineales bacterium | reverse complement strand
ACGCTCCAAGCTGGAGCGGCTCTATCCATCATAATCAATTTGGTAAGGTACTAGGCTGGAACGGCCTGCAATACCTGCCGGAAACGGATGAGGTGGAGGTCGGCTACCTCTTGAACCGGCACTACTGGGGCCAAGGACTTACGACTGAAGGCGCTCAGGCCGTCCTGCGTTTCGGCTTCGAGACCCTTGCGCTGAACCGCATCGTCGGCATCGTACACCCTGAGAATGTTGCTTCCCAACGCGTGCTGGAAAAGGCAGGGCTGGCCCGCATTGGCGAAGCCGACTACTTCGGCATGCACGTTTATCGCTACGTTGCAGTGTCCCATCGCCGCGGTGACTATGTTATCAGCACCGACCCGGCCAGGCTGGACCTTGAGTTCATCCATGGCTTCCTGGCTCGCTCATCATATTGGGCGGAGGGCCGGCCGCTGGCGGTCGTTGAAAAGTCACTGACGCACTCCCTCTGCTTCGGCGTCTATGCCGGCGCAGAGCAGGTAGGGCTGGCCCGCGTCGTGACGGACTACGCCACCTTTGCCTGGGTGTGCGATGTCTTCATCGCCGAGCCGCACCGCGGGCGCGGGCTCAGCAAGTGGTTGATCGAATGCGTCGTGACGCATCCCGGTCTGCAGGGGCTGAAACAGATCCTCCTCGCCACTCGGGATGCTCATGGGCTTTACCGGCAGTACGGCGGCTTTGACAGCCTGCCCGCGCCGGAAAAATGGATGATCCGGCGGAATAAACTGGTCTTGCAATAGATACGCAGCTTTCCTCCAAATAGAGCCTATCCATGCTTCGCTTCATCTTACGCCGGCTACTGCTCCTCCCAGTCGCGTTGTTGCTCATCAACTTCGCGGGGTTCGCGTACGCCCACTTCGCACGGCTTGCGCAAGCCGCGCTTAATCCGTTCGGCGCCGCCACGCAACAAACTGACTCTATCTGGCAGCTCTATAGCGTCTACCTCAAGGCCACCCTGCAGGGCGACCTGGGCGTTTTGCCGACCATCGCTCGGGAGCCCGTGGGCGGCGCCATCCTCAAGGCCAGCGGCGCCAGCCTGGGTCTGCTGGCGCTCGCCTTCCTGCTCAGCGTCCTGATCGGCGTGACGCTCAGCTTTACCGCCGTCCGGCATAACCCACCAGCAGTGGCGCGCTGGCTGCTGCCGGTGACGGCGCTTGGGCTGGCGAGTCCCGGCTTCTTCATCGGCGCAATCAGCATCGGCATCTTGCTGGCGATCATGCTCCGCAGCGGGCCTGATAGCCAGCCGCTCCTTCCGCTGCAGGGCTACGGTTGGGACGCGCACCTGATCTTGCCGCTTTTGGCGCTCGTCGCGCGTCCCGCGGCGCAAATCGCGCAGCTTGTGTCGGGGCTGTTGCTGGACGAGTTGCAGATGCAATACGTGGTGGCCGCGCGCAGCCGCGGCACGCCCTGGCGCATCATCCGCTGGCGGCACGTCCTGCGCAACTTCCTGGCCCCCGCTATCCTGGCCCTGGCAGCTTCGTTCCGGCTGATCGTGGGTGAATTGGTGCTCGTGGAATGGCTGTTCGCGTGGCCCGGGCTGGGCCGCCTACTGGCCTTCACGCTGCTGCCTCCGTCTTCCGCAACGGTGGTCGGATTGATCGGAGCGAAGCCGGTATTCCTCTACCCACCACTGGTGGCCGCCCTACTCACTACGTTCGGCTTGCTGTTCCTGGGCGCCGATACCGCTGCCGCCTGCGCAGCCAGGGCCGTCGACCCGCGTCTGCGCAAGTCTGAGCTTGAGGCCAACTATGACTGACGCGCAACCCTGCGACGTCGCGCCGCGCGCCAACGATCGCAACTGGCCCCTGACCATCGGCGCCGCGCTAGTCGTGCTGATTTCACTACTGGCCTGGTTCGGACCCGATCTCGCACCCCGCGACCCCCTCAAGCCCAACTATATCGTGCAAGACCCTCTCACCGGGAAATTCGTGAAACCGCCCTTCCCCGCGTTTACTATGCCCGGTTTTCTCTTGGGCACCGATGCACTCGGTCGTGACACGCTCAGCCAGTTGCTGTGGGCGATCCAGCCCACCCTGATCCTGGTCATCGTGGTCGGCGCCTTGCGGTTGGTGCTGGGTGTCGCTATCGGACTCCTGGCCGGTTGGTCCCCGCGCTGGCCCGGCCGCGCCGCGGAGACTCTGACATCGGTGCTGCTGGGAGTGCCGGTCCTGTTCGTCGCGCTGGGCGCCATTGCCGCGCTAGGCTCCGGGTTGGGTCTGTGGGCTTTCATCATCGGGTTGTCAATCAACGGCTGGGCCGAGTCGGCACGTTTGATTGCCGGGCAAACACGGCTGATTCGAGGACAGCCTTATGTGGAATCCGCGCGCGCCATGGGCGCATCCGGGGGCAGCATGCTAAGCAAACATCTGTTGCCCCACATCATGCCCCTGGTCTGGACCCAGCTCGCCTTTGAAATCAGCAGCGCCGTTATGACTTCCGCCAGCCTGGGGTTCCTGGGCTACTTCGTTTACTCGATCTGGGTGCCCGATGGCGACTGGTCGGCCGTACGCGGCAGCGGCCGGCCCGAGCTGGGACAAATGCTGGCCAGCGGCGCAGCGATCGTGTTGCGCCAGCCGTGGCTGGTGATGGTCGCCGGTCTGGCAGTCCTGATGATCGTCTTGGGCTTCAACCTGCTTGGTGAAGGGCTGCGCCGCCAGGTGTCGGTGGGTCTCACGCGCCGGCCACGCGGGCGCATCGGTCATGCCCTGCAAAGCGCGGGCGCGTGGCTCGGCAGCGAGGGAGGCGATCGGTTGGCGGGGATCCGACGCCGGATCCCCGCCTGGGCAGGTCTCGGTGGCCTGCTGATACTCATGCTCGGGGGCGGCTTTGTGCTCTGGCGCGCCACTCATACTCCCCTGCCTACGACGTCGGTGGCAGTGCCAGGCGGCCATCTATGGGCCGCCCAGGGCCGCGACAGCCAGCGTACATTCTGGTCATCGGGGCCGGGACCAACCAAGGGCAACCTGTTATGGGCCCTTGATCTGGGCGGGGAACTGGCCGGAGGTCCCGTCATCGCCAGCGATCGCACACTTTACATCACCACAAGCCAGGGTGTGTTGGTCGCCCTGAATCCGGAGGGCGGGGAACGGTGGCGGGCGGCGCTACCGGAACCGGCCGTCTTCTCGCCCGCGCTGAACGCCGTTGGCGAGATCTACATCTTGGGAGAGGCTGGCAGCCTATCCGCCGTCTCACCTGCGGGTGCGCTGCTCTGGCATGTGGCCCCCGCTGCCGCCAGCCCGCCCTTGTCTGCCCCGGCAGTCGGCAAGGACGGCACAGCCTACTATGCAACGGAGGAAAGCCTGGTAGCGATACAATCGATGGGACGCATCCTCTGGGAAGCGAGGCTGCCGACATATAGCTATGTCACTGCCAACGTTAAGCTGTCATACGATGACAGATGGTTGCTCTTCGAGGATACCCTGGTGGATGCCGCAAACGGCGAGACCGTTCAGCGTTCAACCCCGGAGATGATGGATGCCTACCTGATCGGCGCCGACGGTCAACTTTACCAGGGGCTCCAGGGCGAAATCCGCCAAATCACAATCGCAGACGGCTCACTCAAAGCGAGTTCCTACACACAATGGGATCTGGTATCCAGCAGCCTGGGCTTGCGGGTGCCCGGATGGTTTGGTGTTGCGCCGGGTGGCCGGGTCTGGGTGCTGTATGCCAACCAGTATCAGTACGGTCGTCTGGCCTGGCTAGATCGCTCCGGCCAGGTATTGTCGATGAACGATTTACCGGATCGGATGGGCACAGTACTGCTTGTCGGGATGGACCAGAATGGCACGGCCTTCACATGCGGCACGCTCCAGCCCAGCCTTCGGGAAAGCCAGGTCGAGTGTCGTGCACTTGTAATCGGCCGCGGCCGGCCACTCTGGACGCTTGAGCTGCCCGCGGCCGGCAGGCCGGTGGGAGGCGCACTGGTCCCCAACCGACTCTATGTCGCCACATCCGATGGGATCGTGGTCGCGGTGGGGCCCGATCCGTGAAGATGACGGCTTGCCATCAAGATATGATATACTTATCACCGTCTCCTTACGCAAGTTACTACGCTATGGCACGCTGCAATACGCAGTAGTGTGAGGGTAAAACCATCATGAATACAAGCCCTTTCTGGTACCGCGACGCCATCTTCTACGAAGTCTTTGTCCGCGCCTACGCCGATGCAAACGGCGACGGCATCGGCGACCTGGCCGGGTTGACGTCCAAGCTCGATTATCTTGAGTGGTTGGGCGTGGATGCCATTTGGATGCTGCCGATCTTCCCGTCACCGCTGCGCGATGACGGTTACGATGTGGCCGATTACTTTGCCGTCCACCCCGATTACGGCACAGTGGACGATGTGCGCACGCTGATCGCAGAGGCTCACAAGCGGGGCTTGCGCATCATCGTAGAGCTGATCCCGAATCACACCTCCGATCAAAACTACTGGTTCCAGGCCTCGCGCGACCCCAATCATCCTGAGCACGCCAAATATCGCGACTGGTACGTGTGGAGCGACACCGATCAAAAGTACCAGGGAACGCGCATCATTTTCCTGGACACTGAGCCGTCCAACTGGACCTACGACCCGGTGCGCGGCCAGTATTTCTGGCACCGCTTCTTCAACCACCAGCCCGATCTCAACTATGACAACCCTCACGTGCAGCGGGCTATGCTGCGCGTCGTTCAATTTTGGCTCGACATTGGGGCCGACGCCTTCCGGGTGGACGCGACCCCTTATCTGGTCGAGCGCGAGGGCACCAACTGCGAGAACCTGCCCGAGACGCACGCCTATCTCAAGCGCCTGCGCGCGTTCGTAGATGCGTATGCACCCGGGACGATGCTCCTATCCGAGGCCAACATGTGGCCCGAGGACGTGCGCCCCTATTTGGGTGGTGACCCGGATGATCCCAGCGTACCCGGCGACGAGTTCCAGATGAATTTCCACTTCCCGCTCATGCCGCGCATCTTCATGGCGCTGGCGAAAGCCGATCGGACCCCCATCCTGGAGATCCTGGGCCGCACCCCGCCCATCCCGGCCAACTGCCAGTGGGGCACCTTCTTACGCTGCCACGATGAGCTGACGCTGGAGATGGTGACCCTCGACGAACGCCGCTTCATGTGGGACTTCTACGCGCCCGAGCCGCGCATGCGCCTCAACATGGGCATCCGCCGCCGACTGGCGCCGCTGCTGGGCAACGATCGCGACCGCATCGAAGTAGCCAATTCGATCTTCCTCACCCTGGTTGGCTCACCGGTGCTCTACTACGGCGACGAGATCGGCATGGGCGACAACATCTGGTTGGAAGACCGCGATGGCGTTCGCACACCGATGCAGTGGGATGACACGGTAAACGCCGGCTTCTCGGCCGCCGATCCATCAGCCCTTGGCGACCCGGTTATCGACGACGCGACATTCGGCTATCGCCGCGTCAATGTTGCGGCGCAACGCAACGACCCCGGTTCGCTGCTGAATCGGATGCGGGAGATGATGGCCGTACGCAAGACAGCCCTCGCCTTCGGCCGCGGCGAGCTGCACCTCCTGACGCCGTCCAGGAATGCGATCTTGGCCTATCTACGGGTCTACGATGGTGAGACGATCCTGGTGGTGAACAATCTGGCGGACGAAACTCAGACCGTGGATCTGGATCTGGCGGCATTTTCCGGCGTGCAGCCGGTCGATCTATTTACGGGACAGGCGTTAGCTGCGGTGACAGAGGCGCCGTATCACCTGGAACTGCCGCGCTACGGCTATCGGTGGCTGCGCCTGCGCGAATAGGAAATCAAAGTGCCCCGGAATCGAGCCTTTATCCGGTCTCCCGCCCACCACAGACCGCCTAAAGGCTCGATTTCAGATTTGCGCCTACCTATACCCTGATCGGGAGTCCGAAAACTATGGCCGATACACCCTCTCCCGCCTGGTTGGAACAGCAAGCCCAACTCTCGCTTGAGCGTCTCTTGCCCCGACTGGAGGCGCGCTTTGTCGGGGCAAAACCAGAAGCCTGGGACGCGTATGCAACCCGGCTGCGCGCTCACTTCCCGCGGCTCTTCCGCCTGCTCCTGCACCTCTACGGCAGCCGCTACGACTTCTTCTATCACCTGGAGCAAATCCTGGAGAGTGCGGCCAGCATGTGGTTGGCCCGCCCGGCCGACCTGAAGGCGCTGGATGCCCGACGCGAGGCTGACCTGGGGTGGTTCCAATCCGAGAAGATGCTCGGCGGTGTCTGTTACGTGGATTTATTCGCAGGCAATCTGGCGGGCGTCCGCGCCAAGATCCCCTACTTCAAGGAGCTGGGCCTCAGCTACCTGCATCTGATGCCGTTGTTCGCCTGCCCCGAAGGTGAAAACGACGGTGGTTACGCGGTGAGTGATTACCGCGCCGTTAACCCGGCCCTGGGCTCCATGGCCGAGCTGTCCGAGTTGGCGCGGGAACTCCGGGCGGAGGGCATCAGCCTGGTGGTGGATTTCGTCTTCAACCACACCTCCGATGAACACCGCTGGGCCGTAGCTGCGCTGGCCGATGATCCCGCCTACCGGGATTTCTACTACATGTTCCCCGACCGGCAGATGCCGGATGCGTACGAGCGCACGCTGCGGGAGATCTTTCCGGAGGTGCGGCGCGGCAGCTTCACCTGGCGGCCCGACGCCAAGCGCTGGGTGTGGACCACGTTCAATAGCTTTCAGTGGGACCTGAATTATGGCAACCCGGCGGTCTTTCGGGCCATGGCTGAGGAACTGCTCTTCCTGGCCAATGCCGGGGTCGAGGTGATGCGCCTGGATGCGGTGGCGTTCATCTGGAAGCAACTGGGCACCTCATGCGAGAACTTGCCTGAGGCGCACATGTTGATCCAGGCGTTCAACGCTTTGATCCGCATCGCTGCGCCGACGCTCCTCTTCAAATCAGAAGCCATCGTCCATCCCGACGATGTGGCCAAATACATCAGCCCCGAAGAGTGCCAGATCTCGTACAACCCGCTCCTCATGGCCTTGCTTTGGGAGACACTTGCCACGCGCGAGGTCAAGCTGCTCCAGGCCTCAATGAGCCATCGATACCGCATCGACCCGCGCTGTGCCTGGGTCAACTACGTGCGCTGCCACGACGATATCGGGTGGACCTTCGATGACGGGGACGCGGCCCGGGTGGGCATCAACGGTTTCGGCCATCGCCGCTTTCTGAACGATTTCTATACCGGCCGCTTCCCCGGCAGCTTTGCCCGCGGCCTGCCATTCCAAGAGAACCCGCAGACCGGCGACTGCCGCATCTCCGGAACATGTGCGTCGTTGTCGGGGCTCGAAAAAGGACGGCGCGAAGAGACCACCTACGAAGTTGAACTGGCCATTCGCCGCATCCTGTTGATCCACGGCATCATCCTCTCCGCAGGCGGCATTCCGCTGATCTACCTGGGCGACGAAGTGGCAACGGTCAACGACTATAGCTACCGCGACGATCCAGCCAAGGCAGCCGACAGCCGCTGGGTGCATCGTCCCTTCGCCAACGCGGCCAACTATGGCCAACGCGGGAACGCGGAGACACCGGCAGGCCGCGTTTATAGCGGTTTACGGCAGCTAATCGCCGTACGGCGAGAAACGCGCGCCTTCGCCGATGGCGAGCTGACGGTCATCGACACCGGCAATTCCCACGTCTTCGGCTACCTGCGCCAGCACGCAGGCGCGCGCGTCATGGTCTTAGCCAACTTCAGCGAGTACGAGCAGCCGATCTCAGCTAACCTGGTGCGCAATCACGGCCTCAGCTACGACTTCCATGATTTGATCAGTGGCGATACAATAGCGTTAGGCGAAAACCTAATACTGGAACCCTATCGTCTCGTCTGGCTGGTTGCCGTCTGAGGAGGTCACGCATGGTCATCGCCATCGAGTCGCTGCTGTTTTTGCTGGCCGGCATCGTGCTCGCCGTCGTGCTTACCCGCGTCTTCGGCCGTTCCGAGCCGTCGCCGCCGTCAGCCACGGCTGCGGTCAAGCTGGTGCGTTCGCCGCGCACGGCCGACGGCCGCGAGGAGACCCGGCTGCTGATCAACGACAAGCCTATCCTGTCCGCGTCCAACGACGGCGTCCGCCTGGCTGCATACGCCGACGAGGTAGAGCAGTTGGAGGCCGTGGCTGCACGCATTGCCGGCGCGTTGGGTGTCAGCGTAGAATTCGCCCGCGTCAGTACCGGCAAACCGAACGAGGAAAACAGCATCGCGATGCGCGATTTGCCACGCGTGGAAACCGATGAAGCCGGTGAACCTGAACGGCCCCGAAAAATGAATCAAACCCAGCGCACGGGATGAACCCAAGCTGTGGCCGGTTTCCTGACCGAGCCACGAGTAACATGCCAGGAGTAACACATGTTTGACGTCATCGCTTGTGGCGAGTTGCTGATCGATTTCGTACCCACTGAATCCGGCGTCACGCTGATAGAGGCGCCGGCGTTCAAGAAGGCAGCCGGCGGCGCGCCGGCTAACGTGGCCGTGGGTGTAGCCCGGCTGGGCTATCGTGCCGGGTTCCTGGGCCAGGTGGGAGAGGATGCTTTCGGTCACTTCCTGGCTGACACCCTGGCCCAGAGCGGCGTCGATGTGGCCGGCCTCCGGTTTTCATCTGAGGCGCGCACTGCCTTGGCGTTCGTCTCGCTGCGCGCCGACGGCGAACGCAGCTTCATGTTCTACCGCCATCCCAGCGCAGACATGCTGTGGCGGCCCGAAGACGTAGATGCAGCCTACGCGGCCAGCGCCCGTATCTTCCACTACGGCTCCATCTCCCTCATCGGCGAACCGAGCCGCAGCGCCACGTTCGCTGCACTGGATCACGCCCGCCGCGGCGGCGCGCTGATCTCGTACGATCCTAATCTACGGCTGGCGCTCTGGCCCTCGGCGGACGCGGCGCGCGCTGGCATGCTGGCCGGCTGGCAGCACGCTGACCTGGCCAAGGTGAGCGAGGAAGAGCTGGAATTCCTGACCGGTGAGACAGACGAGGCGCGCGCGGTGCACAAGCTGTGGCACGAGCGCCTCAAGCTATTGACGATCACGCGCGGCGCAGCGGGCTCGGCCTACTTCACACAAGACGCATACGGTGAAGTGCCGGGGTTCCGGGTCAAAGCGTTGGATACCACCGGTGCTGGGGATGGGTTCCTGGCGGGCCTGCTCGCCGGCCTCTTGGATGGCGGCCTGCAGTTCGAACAGAAGAACATCGAAGCCGCCCTGCGCTTAGGCAACGCGGTCGGCGCGCTGACCACCACTCAGCGCGGCGCGATCCCAGCCCTGCCGGGCCGCGCGGCAGTGGACGCATTCATGAAGAAGTGATACTGGGGGGAGACAAACCCCGCTGGGGGACAAACCGGGTTTCTTCGAGAAACCCGGTTTGTCCCCCAGCGCGTTATTGCCCCTGAAGCGACGCCGGCGTGTCCTCCAGCGTCACCTGTACGGTCAACTCCCTACCATCTCGGACAATGGTAAGCGACACCTGCTGGTCAACCGCGGTGTTATCCTCCAGATACACGCTCAGGTCCTCCCACGTCGCGAGCTGCTGGCCGTTGATAGCGGTTACGACATCACCGCCCACCAGGTAACGCCGATTGCCGAGAACGACTTGACCGGTCGCACTGCGCAGGCCGGCCTTATCCGCCGGGCTGTGCTGATACATCTGCGCAATTAACAGGCCGCTGTTGACCGATAGCCGCAACGCCTTGGCGAGACTCGGCGACAGTTCGTAGCCCAGCTCCTCGATACCCAGCCAGGGATGCGGATACCGGCCCTTCTCGATCAGCACCGGGACCACCTCTGCAACCTTGTCCACCGGAATCGCCAACCCGACGCCTGCGGAGGTGCCTGTGGGCGAGTAGATCGCGCTGTTGACGCCAATCAGCCGGCCGCTGGAGTCCAGGAGCGGGCCACCGGAGTTGCCGCGGTTGATTGCGGCGTCGGTCTGAATCACTCCACGCAGCACAGTGCTGTCGGTTTCGATAGTGCGATTGATGGCGCTGATGATGCCCTCGGTCATGGTGCGCTCAAATTGGCCAAACGGGTTGCCGATGACGATGGCCGTTTGCCCCACCTTGAGGCCGGCTGAAGCGCCGAGATCCAGAGGGCGGACACCCTGCGGGACGGCGTCCACCTTGAGGACGGCCAGATCGTTGATCGGATCGGTGCCTACGACGGTCGCAGTCAAGTTGGCATCGCCGCCGAAGCTGACCTCGATGCTCTCGGCACCCTCGACCACGTGGTTGTTGGTGACGATGTGTCCCGCCTCATCCCACAGGAAGCCGGACCCACTGCCCTCCTCGGGGACCGCACTCCAGAAAAAGTTAGAACGCAGCACCTGGGTCGTGATGTTGACCACCGCAGGCGCTACACGTTCGTACACTGCAATGCGCCGTGCCTCAATCGTGTCGGCGCTATCGGATACCAAGGGTGGTCCTGGCGTGGGAGTGGCCACCACCACAATGACCTGGGGTGTTTGAAAGACGCCCGGAGTGGGCGTTGCCTTAACGACCAGGGCATCCGGTAAGCTGCTGCAACTGGCGGCCAGCACCAGCACGGCAGTCAAGATGATCCAACAAGCAACCAAGGAACGCTTCATGGCCAATCCTCAAAAAAACAGGCGCCTGGTGCATCCAGGCGCCTGTCAAATTACGCGATCCTCATTGTGTCTGGCGCGGGCGCTCACCCAGTGTAATCTGCAACCGCTGCTCGCCGGTCGAGCGCAGCACAGTTAAGGTCACCTGTTCGCCAGGCGATTTGTAACTCTCAAGATAGATCAGCAGATCATCGAAGGTCTTGACCGGCTGATCATCGATGGCAACGATCAAATCGCCGCCGCTCGGGAGGTAGACCGGCCCGTTCATGTCCATGCCGAGCAGCACGTCGGTATTCTGGGAGCCGGCGCGCACGCCGCCACGCGCCGACGGACCGCCCGATACAACAGTCATGATGTATGCCCCGCGCGCCTCCTGCGGGAATCCCAGCGCCTCTGCCCAAGCCGGGCTGTACGTCTGACCGCTGAGGCCCAAATAGGCGTGCTTATAGACACCATTCTCAATCAGCGCTGGCGCCACGCGCTGCACGATGTTGATGGGGATGGCGAAGCCAACCCCTGAGTTGCTGCCGCTCGCCGAAGCAATCAGGAAATTGATGCCGATGACCTGGCCCTTTTCATTGAGCAACGGGCCGCCGGAGTTGCCAGGGTTGATGGCGGCGTCGGTTTGGATGGCCAGCGGAATGCTGTATTGCGTCTGTCCCGCCACGCTGCGGCCAACTGCGCTGACAATGCCGGTCGTCATGGAGCCTACCAGGCCGAACGGGTTGCCGATCGCGATGGCTCGCTGGCCAACCGCGACATCCTCGATCCGTCCTTGCTCCACCGGAACCAACTCCACCAGGCTCGGGTCGACCTTGACGACCGCCACATCGCTGTCGGCATCCGTTCCGATCAGTTCAGCCTCCAGCACGATGCCGTCAGAAAAGATCACACGCAGGGCAGAAGCGCCCTCCACCACGTGCTGGTTGGTAACGATGTAACCTGCCGAGTCCCATACAAAGCCAGAGCCCGAACTCTCAGCCAACGTCTCATCGGAGCCTTGCCCCTGCGAGCCCATACTCACCTGGGTCAGGTTCTCGATGTAGACCACCGAAGGATTCACCTTCTGATAGACCGCCGTGTAGATCTGGGTCTCAACATCGGCGCCGGGCGCAATTTCGATGCTCGGGGCTGCGGCCGACGGCCGAACAGGTGTCGCGACTGCCGCTCTGGGAGTGGCCACCACGGCCCGCACGGTGGGTCGCGCCATCGGGGTCGAAGTCGGGTCCGTCAACAGCCTGACGGCAGGGGTGAGCAGTCCACACCCCATCGAGGCCAGACTCAACGCCAGCATAGCTAAGATGAGTGGAACAAGTCGGGAAGATTTCATGATAACACCTCTTGGTTAGTCGCGGCGGCGGTTGAGCAGCGTAATGTAGTAGAGCATGGTCATCAACGTCTGCGCCAGCGCGGCGACGTACGTCAACGCGGCGGCATCCAATACCGACTTAGCCCCTTTCAGCTCACTGCCATCAGCCAACTGGTAGGTCTGCAACAGGCGCAGCGCACGGCGGCTGGCATCGAACTCCACGGGCAAGGTGATCAGCGAGAACAACACGCTGGCGCCAAAAAACGCCACGCCCAGCCAGGCGAGTTGCGTCAAATTAAGAAGCAAGCCAATCATCAACAAAACCGGGGCTACCCACGAACTGACCTACACCGCCGGCACAATGGCCCCACGCAGCTTCAACGGTGCATACCCCTGATGATCCTGCAGCGCGTGGCCGATCTCGTGGGCTACAATGGCCAGGGCCGCCACGCTGGGCTGCCGCGCCACGCCGGCGGAAAGCCCCAGCTTCTTAGCACGCGGATCGTAATGATCGGTCAACTCACCGGGGATACCCGTGATGGAAACTTCGTTCAGCCCTTCGGGTCCCAGGATCGCCCGGGCCGCGTCAAGTCCCGTGTAGCCACGCGCATTCGCTACTTTCGTCCATTTGCCATACGCGCTCTTGACTTTGATCTGGGCATAAAACGCCAACAGCAAGGCCGGCGCCACGAACAGAAAGTATGTCGGATCAAAATACATTTATCCTCCCTCGGACAAAACGGCTCACTTCACAAGCCGCACACCTGTCAACTAGAATGATATTATAGCACAAACCGTTTACGAAGCGTGTTACAACGCCGACAATTCCCTGACACGCGGCGTGAGTCATTTCGAATTTGCCAGGATCCGGAATGACTCACGCCGGCCGAGCGGCGCCTTATACTCGTCGGAACTCGCCCTCGACGACGTCTTCCCCTTCACTGGACTGAGCCTGACCATGGTCGCTCCCGTTGCCGCGGCGACTGTTCGCGTTGGCGCCAGGCGTGTCCTGGGACGTGCGATAGCTGGCTTGCTGAAGGCGATTCATAGCATCACGAATCGCTGTGATATCCTCGCCTTGCGCGGCCTTGCGCACTTCAGCGATCAACTGCTCCAACGCGCGACGGTCTTCGATCCGCACGTCGCCCTTATCGGATGAATCGCGCAAGCTCTTCTCAGAGACGTATGCGATCTGATCCGCCTGGTTGCGCGTCTCAATCAACTCCTTACGGCGCTGATCCGAGGCTTTGTTGATCTCGGCCTGACGCACCATCCGATCAATATCTTCCTTGTTCAGGTTCGTGGAGGCCGTGATCGTAATCTGCTGGGCCTTGCTGCTGGCCTTGTCCTGCGCGCTGACATGCAGAATGCCATTGGCGTCGATATCGAACGTTACCTCTACCTGCGGCAAACCGCGCGGGGCAGGCGGGATTCCCTCCAGGTTGAATTGACCCAGCGACATATTATCGGCCGCCATGGGACGCTCGCCCTGCAGCACATGGATCGTTACGGCGGGCTGATTGTCATCAGCCGTGCTGAACACCTGGCTCTTCTTGACCGGAATTGTGGTGTTGCGCTCGATGATCGGGGTCATGACGCCGCCGAGCGTCTCCACGCCCAAAGTCAATGGCGTCACATCCAGTAACAAGACATCCTTCACATCGCCCGACAACACACCCCCCTGCAAAGCCGCACCAACCGCCACCACCTCGTCCGGATTGACCCCCCGGTGAGGCTCCTTACCCCCTGTCAGCTTACGGGCCAGATCCAGCACCATCGGCATGCGAGTGGAACCGCCCACCAGGACAACCTCATCGATATCGGCAGCGTTCAGCTTGGCATCGCGCAGCGCCTGCTCGAACGGGCCGCGACAACGTTGAAGCAGGTCTTCGGTGAGCTGCTCAAATTTAGCCCGGCTGACCTTCACCATGAGGTGTTTGGGACCGCTGGCATCGGCCGTGATGAACGGTAAGTTGATCTCAGTCTCCATAACGCTGGAGAGCTCGATCTTGCCCTTCTCTGCCGCTTCCTTTAGCCGCTGCAATGCCTGGCGATCACTGCGCAGATCGATGCCATGCTCGCGCTTGAACTCATCTGCGATATAGTTTACGATGCGCTGATCCCAGTCATCGCCGCCTAAGTGGGTGTCGCCGTTGGTAGCTTTCACCTCGACGACGCCATCGCCCACGTCCAGGATCGACACATCAAAGGTGCCACCGCCCAGGTCAAACACAAGGATCGTCTCGCTGCCCTGCTTGTCAAGTCCGTAAGCCAAGGCAGCCGCCGTGGGCTCATTGATGATCCGCAGCACTTCCAGGCCGGCGATCTTGCCTGCATCTTTGGTGGCCTGGCGCTGGCTGTCGTTGAAATAGGCCGGCACGGTAATCACGGCCTGGGTCACCGGCTCGCCGAGATAAGCTTCGGCGTCGGCCTTGAGCTTGCCCAGAATCATGGCCGAGATCTCCTGCGGCGAATATTCTTTTCCGGTCATGGGGATGCGCACGCGCGCATCGCCCGCTGAGCCGCCGACCACCTGATAAGGTACGATAGCCCGCTCAGCGCCGGTCTCATCATAACGCCGGCCCATGAAGCGCTTGATCGAAAACACAGTGTTCTCCGGGTTCACCACGGCTTGTCGTTTTGCCGTCTGACCGACAAGCCGCTCCCCGGCCTTCGTGAATGCCACT
The DNA here is from genome assembly GCA_964513075.1 of uncultured Anaerolineales bacterium. Taxonomy (GTDB): domain Bacteria; phylum Chloroflexota; class Anaerolineae; order CG2-30-64-16; family CG2-30-64-16; genus DAOUBP01. Next base: position 21,249 of record CAZELR010000042.1, on the reverse strand, counting down.
ACCGAAGGACACAATCGCGCGCCCTCGGCAGTTGGAACAACCACCGGATCGCCGCCCTCCATGACAGCGATAACGCTATTTGTAGTGCCCAGATCGATACCAACTACCTTACTCATTCCACACACTCCTTATGCTAACATCTTCCGTAATGTAAAGTGTAAGGCGCTGGCGTTAGATTAGTGCAAGTAGGGTGTTAACGTTGCGTTAGATGATTCGACCAAACCTATTGCCAACCAGGCAATTTCGTGTTATGCTTATGTTGGCTGTTTAGCAGACAGCATATCGTTCATTCAGTCGACAATCTATCACCATCTTTACGAGGAGGCACCATGCGCGTAAGTCAAATTCGAGGTATTCAGATGAGCACGGCCGAAAAGCTGGTCGCTGCCGCGATAACGACCGCTGACGCTTTGGTAGAAGCGGGGAAGACTCCCGCTGGACGCAAAGAGTTAGCTGCCAAAGTTGGCGTTGACCCGAAGGAAATCCTGGAGTTGGTCAACCGTGCCGACCTGGCCCGCGTGCGCGGCATCGGTGAAGTCTACAGCAATCTATTGGAAAACGCCGGCGTTGATACCGTGGTGGAACTCTCACGCCGCGTAGCTGCTAATCTGCACGCGAAGCTCGTGGAGCAGACCTTGACAGGTGATGCCCGCCGCGCACCAACCTTGGCGCAGGTCACGGATTGGGTACAGCAGGCCAAGAGCCTGGGCAGACTGATCGAGTACTAAAAACCAACCGGTCGGCACATGAAAAAGGGCCTGGCACCATTTGAGATGCCAGGCCCTTTTGACTATCCCGTTCATGCCCCAACGGCATCAGCCAAGGCGCGCCCTGTGGCCAATAACAGCTGCACTGCCTGCGGAGAGTGTGCCTCAGCATAGACCCGGAGAACAGGCTCCGTTCCGGATGGACGAATCAATAGCCAGCTATCATCGGCCAGCAAGTACTTCACGCCGTCCCGGGTGTTGATGCTGGCCAGCGGAACACCAGCCAACTCCGTCGGCGCCAAAGCCACCAGGCTGGCTACCAAACCCTTCTTGTCGAACGGCCGAACCCTGAAATCGTTACGCGCATAGTCGAATTGGCCGATCTCTACCATGACATCGGCAAGCAACGCCTCAGGCGATCTGCCATAGCGCGCTACAATCTCGGTAAGCAGCAAACCCATCAGCACGCCATCGCCCTCGGGTATGTGTCCCTTGATACTAATTCCACCCGATTCCTCACCGCCGATCAGCACATCGTCGCTCATCATCAGGTCGCCGATATGGTTGAAACCCACAGGGGTTTCATGTAAGCATAAACCATAGCGACCTGCCAGCCGATTGAGCATCTGCGTGGTGGAGACAGTCTTCACGACCGAGCCGCGCAGGTGGCGGTGCTCGACCAGGTAGCGCAACGCCAGCGTCATGATGCAGTGCGGATCGATGAAACGCCCCGTAGGTCCCACGGCGCCGATTCGGTCGGCATCGCCATCGTTGGCCAAGCCCAGGTCGAATCGACCTTCGGGCACCATTTTCATCAACTGCTCCAGGTGCATGGCGATCGGCTCGGGGTGAATGCCATTAAATCCCGGATTCATCTCCCCATGGATTTCGGTGACCTCTGCGCCAGCCTCGATCAACAGGTCGCGCAGATAACCGCGGCCTGCGCCGTACATGGCATCAACCGCAACGCGCAGTTTGGCACGACCGATGGCGCGAAAGTCGATTAACCCGCGCAGATGGTCGGCATAGGCCGGATACGGATCAAAACGAACCACTATTCCCTGTTCGAGAGCTGCGTCCAAATCGATATGTGCAGGCTGGCGGCCGGCAGCCAAATTTGCTTCAATTTTGGCCTCAACGCGCCTGGTATCTGCAACAGTCGCGCTGCCTCCGAACGCAGATTTGAGCTTAATTCCGTTGTAGCGCGGTGGGTTGTGGCTGGCAGTGATCATGACACCACCCACGCCGTGCAGTGCCGGAATGGCAAAGGAGATGGCCGGGGTAGGTGCATCAGCGCGGGCCAACGCAACCTTCAGCCCGTTTGCGGCCAGGACTTCACTAACCGCTGCGGCGTAACGATCGGACAAGAAACGCGTATCAAACCCCACCACGGTCAGGGGTCGTTCACCTGGCCGGTCCACTGCGCTCGCCGCGCTGTCCTCCAGCAATACTTCGGCGATGGCCTGCGCCACATGCCGCACGTTAGCAAAAGTAAACTCATCACTGATGACGGCACGCCAGCCGTCTGTACCGAATGTGATCGCCATGCTCAGTTCATGCCTCGTTTCAAAAATCTAAACTCTTGCTGCCGCAAGGCCCCTACATCATCTGGCGCACCAGTCCGCCATAGTCCGCCACCAATTCCTGTGCCGTCTGGAGTGAACGCCCCTCGGCAACAACATGAAAAGTCGGTGCATCGGCATCAGGTCGAATCAGCACCCATTCATCGTCGTTCATGAACACCCTGATACCGTCCACCATCTCATGCCGGAACCCGGCGAAGTGTTCGCTGAGACACCGCATCACCCGACCCTTAGACTCCCAATTTACCTCCACCACCATGTCGGCCATGTGGATTGGCGGCAGATCAGCTAACACCTGGGACAGAGTCATCTGTTGGTGTGCTAACAACTCCAACAGCTTGCCCACTGCCAACAGACCATCGACCGCGAGGTGCAGGACAGGGAAGACGAAGCTGCCCGTTCCATCGCCCGCCATGACGCAGCCATCTTCGTTGCGACCATCGCCGCCGGGCGCCGCAGCCAACATGAGTGATTGCGGATCCACCGGGCAACGCCGCACCTGGCCGCCATATTGTTGAGCCAGGTGCTCGAATATCTGAGATTGATCCGCTGTGACAACGATAGTGCTGCCAGGGTGCGCGCGGAACACCAGTGAAGCCATCGCCGCACACATCAACGGATCGGGGACGCTGGCGCCGGTGTCATCCACCAGGAAGATCTTCTCGCCGCCCACATCCAGCCGCACGCCCAACACCACACTGTGTAAAGCCCCCACGATCGTCGCCAGTTGCGCGCGCTCGCTGCGAAATTCCTCTTGCAGGATCGATACGCGATTGGGATCAATGCGCGCATTGAGCGGCACGACCTCAACATTGAGCGCATCCAGCAATTGCGGCAGGACATCGGCCACAGGTGCATGGGCATAATCAACAACCATCTTGACGTTCGAAGCGCGGATGGCTGGTACGTCCAGCGCAGCCAAATATCCCTTACTGTACACTCCCACCGCATCCTGGGCATATTCGATGTTGCCGATGTCTCCCATGTACGCGCGGCGAAAATCCTCCCGAAAAAAGATCCGCTCGACGCTGCGCTCTTGTTCGCGCGTCAGGCTCAGTCCGTCACTATCGAAGAACCGGATATCCACGACACGCGGATCGTAGGGTGACAGGCGCACGTGAACGCCGCCCGCGGCCCCGCTGACGCGCGTGTAATAACGTGCCACGGGGATAGGCACAGATCCCAAATCGCAGACGTTGTTGCTGGCAGAGGGGAGGCCCGACACAAGGGCGCGTTTGATCATGCGCGAGCCGCGATGGGGGTCGCGGTTGATGGTTACCGTGCTGCTTTTGGGCAACACGGACCCGAACGCAGCGCCCAGACGCGCGACAAAGTCCGGCGTCAGGTCGATATTCACCATGCCGGTGACGCCATAGCGGCCGAAAAGCACCCTGCGCCCCTGAGAGCCCCAGATCAAGCTATGGCTCAGCGTCGCACCGGATTCAACCTCCTTGTTGGGCCAAATCTTAACGCTCGGCTGGATCATCGCGTTCTCGCCGATGATCGTGTTATCGCCCACGACCGCGCCTTCGAAGACCACACACCGGGCCTTCAGGCTGCACTGCCGCCCCACCACCGCACCGTGCACCTCTGCGCCTTCACCGATATAGCAGTTGCGCCAGATCACGCTCCGGTCCACCCGCACCCGGTTGTCCAGGATGGTATAGTCCTGCACCACCGACGGACCGTGGATCACTACCCCGCCCTTAATCTTGACCTCTTCACCCAAGTAGATAGGACCAAAAAGCTGCGCATCAGGCGCAATCTCCACCGGGCCGCCGGTCCAAATGCCCCCCCCGATGTGCTCGCCCATCTCGCCCAGGTCCAGCCGGCGGTTGAGCAGGTCGGCATTGGCGCGCTGGTACTCACCCAACGTGCCGATATCACACCAGTAACCGTTGGCCACATACCCGTATAGCGGCTCACCCCTGGCCAAAAGCCGCGGAAAGACATTCCGGCTCCAGTCCACTGCTTGACCGCTCGGGACGCGGTCGAGCAGCTCCGGCTGGATCACGTAGATGCCCGTGTTCACCGTATCGGACGTCACAGCGCCCCAGCTCGGCTTCTCCAAGAACTGAACGACCCGCCCATCCTCCCGGACATTGATAACACCGAACTCCAAGGGATCAGCCACCTGATACAACGCCATCGTCAGCAAAGCGTGGCGCTCGCGGTGATAGGCAATCAGTGCAGTCAGGTCAAAATCGGTAAGGGCATCGCCGCTGATCACCAAGAAAGGCTCATTGGCATCGAGATGGGCCTGCGCGTTCTTCACGCCGCCAGCGGTGCCGAGCGGCGACTCCTCGATGACATACTCGATATTCATACCCAGCGCCTTGCCGTCACCAAAGTAATCCTGGATCGCAGACGGCATGTATTGCAGAGTGATGATGACATCGATGATGTCATGCTGCTTCAGCAGATGAAGGATGTGGCCCAACAACGGTCGATGGACCACCCGCAACATGGGTTTAGGACGCATCAGGGTAAGTGGCCGCAAACGTGAGCCCTCGCCGCCGGCCATGACGACCGCTTTCATAACAAATTTCCTCAATTCGCAATGATGATCGTATCTATCCCGCGCAAAGTATCATATCACAACACCGGAGGGCGCCAAAAGTTCGGGCGCAATTTTAGTCACCTTCTCTCGTATGCTATACTAGCAATCATGGATGCAAGAACGCTACGTGTGCTTGAATTCGACCGGATTCGTGAGCGGCTGGCAGAACACACCTCCTTTTCGCTTGGGCGGGAGCGGGCGCTGGCATTGACGCCGACTGATGACATCCGCGAGGCGCGGGATTGGCAGGCGGAGATGCGCGAGGCTCGTCGCCTGCTGGAGGAAAAGAGTGACGTCCACCTGGGCGGCGTACACGATTTGCGCCCCTTGGCCGAGCAGGCCGCCCGCGGCAGCACGCTGCTGCCGAGCGATCTGCTGAACATTCGCAGCACCCTGACCCGTGCCCGCACCCTGCAACGGATGCTGGCCCGCCTGGCCGATCAGTATCCCCACGTGACCGACGTAGCCGGCCGGATCGTGGCGCCTCTCAATCTGATTGAAGAAATCGCCCGGTGCATCGATGAACGCGGCGAGGTGATGGATAGCGCCAGCGACACCCTTGCGCGCATCCGACGCGAGCTGCGCGAAGCGCACGCACGACTGATGGAACGCCTGCAGCGCATCATCAGCACAGCCGCCAACCAGCCGCTGTTGCAAGAACCGATCATTACACAGCGCCAGGGGCGTTATGTCATTCCGTTGCGCGCTGAATTTAAAGGCCGCATCCCCGGCTTGATACACGATCAATCGGGCAGCGGCGCCACCTTTTTTATCGAGCCACTGGCAGTCGTGGAGTTGAACAACCGATGGCGCGAGGCCCAGCTGGCAGAGCAGGAAGAGATCCAGCGCATCCTGGCCGCGCTCACCGGATTGGTTGCTGCAAACGCTGCAGTCATCGTGCATACAGTCGAGGCGCTAGGCGACCTCGACCTGATCTTTGCCAAGGCGCGCTACGCCAGTGAGATGCGCGCGACCGAGCCTGAGCTTGTGGAGTTTGTGCGCGCGCAGCCAAGCGGCCGCTCTGCAAAAGACCGCAAACATGCTTCCAGCCCACCGGCAGAAGTTCCAGAGCCTCCTAGCTATCAGCACCCCGGTAGCACCCTGGCGTTCATCAAGGCCCGGCACCCCCTGTTGGACCCGCTGACCGTGGTGCCCGTCGATATTTACCTCGAAGACGACTACTTCATCGTGGTCATCACCGGACCAAACACCGGCGGCAAGACGGTCTCACTCAAGACCACCGGCTTGCTCACATTGATGGCCCAGTCTGGGCTAGCCATCCCGGCGGCAGAAGGCTCGAGGGTATCGGTATTTGAAAACATCTTCGCCGATATCGGCGACGAGCAAAGCATCGAACAGAGCCTCTCGACCTTCTCGTCGCACATGACCCACATCGTGGATATCCTGGACCAGGCCGACATGCGCAGCCTGGTCTTGCTGGATGAGCTGGGCGCCGGCACCGACCCAGAGGAGGGCGCGGCTTTGGCCCAGGCACTGCTGCGGACGCTGTTGGCTCGCAGCATCACCACCCTGGCCACCACGCACTACTCAGAGCTGAAGGTGTTTGCGCACACTACGCCGTTTATCGCCAACGCCAGCGTAGAGTTCGACATCCAAACCCTGAGCCCCACCTACAAGCTCAGCATCGGGTTGCCCGGACGATCCAACGCCTTTGCCATTGCCCGGCGGTTGGGCCTGATGCCGGAGATCGTAACCCAGGCCGAGGCGCTAGTCTCGCCGCAGTCACTGGAAACCGAGGCGATGCTGGCCGAGATCAAGCGCGCGCGCGAAGTTGCCCTGACCGCCGAGTCGGAGGCCAAGGCAGCTCAGCGCCGGGCCGAAGCCTTGAATGCGGACCTGAGCTATCGATTGGCCAAGACCGAGGAGGCCCGGCGCGAGGTGTTGGCCGAAGCACGGTCCCAGGCTGAGGCAGAACTGGCCGCCCTGCGTGCGGAAATGGAGCATCTCGCAATGCTTGCATCGCGCGAGCAAACGGCCGGCATGCCGCGCGAGGGCGGTCCAGCCATCGGCAAGAACCTCCATGAGCAGTGGTTAGCCGAGGCCGCCAGCGTCCTGGAGCGGCGCGCCAGCCAGGCGCAGCCATTGCCCACCGTCCAGACGCCCGAACCGGTTGTCATCGATGGGCCGCTTCAGCCCGGCGACCAGGTCTGGGTGGCCTCGCTGCAAGCCACCGGAGAAATCGTGGGCGTCAGCGGCAACGAGGTCGACGTCAAAATCGGCTCCTTCCGCATACGCCTGGGCCAAAACCGCGTGACGCTGCGCCAGCGCGGCGCTCAGCTCGCCGTCCAGGCCAGCGGCGCTCAGCCGCGGCCACCCAGCCCGGGCATGGAACTCGATCTGCGCGGCCTGACCGTGGACGACATGCTGATCGAGCTGGACCGCTATCTCAACACGGCCTACCTGGCCGGCCTGCCCTTTGTGCGCATTATCCACGGCAAGGGCACCGGCGCGCTGCGCCAAGCCGTGCGAGACGAGCTGCGCGGCCATTCCCTGGTCAGCGATTTTCGGGCCGGCGATGCCAGCGAAGGTGGCGAGGGTGTGACCGTCGCCAAGCTCACCCAACGTTAAAGAGGATCCCATGGACTCACGATCCATCACGCAAAGGCTGCGCCAGCATCACGGCATCGAACACGCAACGATAACGCTGTTGAGCCGCCGCTTGCCGGGAACGCGCGTGATAGCGCACAGCGACCCGGATGGCTTCATCGTCCTCGGTGAGGTCGACACGGCGATGCTCCACATCGTTGCAGAAGAAGCGCTCACGCGCCTGCAGCGCGGCGAGGCCGGCCTGGCAATCCATCCCAATTGCGGCACCAACCTGGTTACTGCCGGCGCGCTGACCGGGCTGGGCGCGCTGCTGATGACCCACGGGCGCGATCGCTCCAGGTTAGACCGGGCCCTGAGCGCGATCTTGGGCGCCACCCTGGCCCTCACCGTTGCCATGCCTGCCGGCCAATGGGTGCAGGCCAACATCACCACCAGCGCCGATGCCGCCGGCTTGTGCATCGCCTCAGTGAAAAAGCTGGCCGACGCCCCGGTCATGAAGCACCGGGTGACCGTGAGGGCGAAAGCTGCGGAGCCGGCGGGCCGATGATCACCCTGATTCACGGCCCGGCCGAGCTGCTGCGCACAGAGGCATTGGCGGAATTGACAGCTGGCGTCGCCACCGATCCCGAGTTGGCAGCGCTTAACACCAACCGCCTGGACGGCCGCACGGTGACCCTGGCCGAATTACACAATGCAGCCGATACCCTCCCATTTCTTGCCGAGCGACGCCTGGTTATTGTGGAGAATCTTCTGGCGCGGTTAGCCGCGCCGGGCAAGCGCAAAAACAAGGAGGCGGCTCCCGCAGCCGACGAGGGCGAAGCTGCCGAGCCGGAGCCCGAGCCTGAGGATACCAAGACCCAGGGGAAGGCGCTCCTGACCATCTTCGACCAAGTGCCCCCCAGCACCGAGTTGGTGCTACTGGAGGCCGATACCGCCAGCGGTCCGGGGCTGCGACGGATGCAGGAGTTAACGCGTGACGGCCAGGCACGTATCATCCTGTGCGAGAAGCCGCGCAAGAACGACCTTCCCGAATGGATCCGCCACCGGGCACGCGGCCGCAAGGTCAAGCTTGATGCGGCCGCGATCCAGGACCTGGCCGAATTCGTCGGCGAGGACCTGCGCCAGTTGGACCAAGAACTGATCAAGCTCGCGGACTATGCAGGCGAACGGATCGTCACACGCGAGGATGTGCGCGCGCTCGTGCCCGCCACCCGCGCGGCGAACGTTTTCGAGATGGTGGATGCGCTGGGCCTGGGGAACGGCTTGTCCGCCGGCAGGCTGATGCAACACGCCCTGGATATGGATGGCGAACCGCCCCTGCGACTGCTGGCCATGATCGCCCGGCAATATCGCCTGCTGATCCAAATCAAGGCGCTGCAAGCCCAAGGCGCGCGGCCGCCGGAAATCGCCCGCACCCTAAACGTCGGGGAGTGGACAGTGCCGCGCTTCATCAACCAAGCAAACCGTCACAGCTTTCCCCGGCTGGAGCGCGCCATGGAGCGCATCCTGGCCGCCGATGAGGCCATCAAGACCGGCAAACTCAGCGATCGTGAAGCGATGGATGTCCTGCTGGCCGAGCTGATCGAAGGTCCGTAATCAGTTATCGTCCCCTCCCGAACACTCACCCAGTCGAAAATAGTCTGAGCGGTGTGCGGCGCCGGCCCGGCGAGACAGGATAGCGCGGCATGTCCTGGATGCGCATGAACAACCGCTCGAGCCGGGATGGCGCCCGGCGCATCCGCCACGCGCCTGTGCCGATATCCAAGCCCACCTCGTAGCGTCCCTCCGGCGTTTGCAGACGGTAGCGCCGCTCCAGGCCACACGTATAGGTGTCCACCACATACAACACCCGCACGCCGCGCCCGTTCCACCTCAACGAACGGGGGTAGAACCCGTCTGGGGTCAGAGTCACTTGTACGTTATGAGTCGCCATCACACTTTCTCCATTTCGAAAGATATAACCTCCCAGGAACCCGCACCTGACCGTCCTGGATCACCAACTGCCCGCCGTCCATGCGTCGTCATCCCCCACCACGCGCAGGTGGCGGAGGCCGCCATCCTGGGCCATCTGAGGTGGCGGCAGCGGCATGTACTGCTGCGTCCCGTTCTGCCCCATCCATTGCCCCGGATTCACCACGATCACCGGCGGCTGCTGCAACTGCGGGTAAGCAGGCCCCGTCTCCGGGCGCCAGCCGCTGCGCTCATCCACCCGCTGCCGGCGCAACATCGTCACCAACAGCAGGCTGGTTGGAACGCTGGCGGCCACCCCAACGGCCACGCCGATCACCACCGCCATTGCATCCGTACTCATCCGTTGCCCGATGATCACCGCCAGCACGACACCGAAGCCGAGCATGACCGGCACGATGATCTTCTTCATCCATCACTCCTCTGCGCGGTCAATGCCGCGCCCGTCCATGTCCGGCGTCGCCGGCCGCCTGCTCGAATCTGCTCAACCACCGACGCTAGCGCCGCGCCATCCGCGTATGCTGCCTGGAACCTCAGCACCTGTCCTTTGGCGATCACGAGGAAATCGCCGCGCCCCAGCAGCCTTTCGGCCCCGGTGCCAGCCACCCCCGCAGCGACACGGGCGTCCTCCGCTGAGGTGACACTGCCCACCAACCGCACCGGGAAGTTCGCCTTCACTGAGCCGTCCACCTGGGCTGCCGCAGGACGCTGTGTTGCCGCCACGATGTGAATCCCAGCCTCGCGACCCCGCTGAGTCAACCGCTGCAATGAATCGGCCACGGCGCGGCCGCCCACCTGAAGCAGATCGGCCAGCTCATCAATCCCCACCACCAGCCGCGGCAGACGCACCCCCGCTCGATCACGGCGCTCCATCTCCTTCACCACTGCCGCCAGCGCCGAACCGGCAGTGTCCTGCTCTTGGACGATCCCCATGCGCCGCCAAATGTGCGGCAACCCGGCCAGCCCGGCCAGGCCGCGGCCCTTCGGGTCGATCAGCATGAGCTGCAGATACCCGGGGTGGTTATGCATCGCCAGCGACAGCAGCAGCGTACGCAGCAGTGCGGTCTTTCCACTGCCCGTTGTCCCGGCAACGAGGACGTGCGCAACGTCGGGGCTGTCGAGCCGCAGCAGAAGCGGTCCGCCACCCTCTTCTACCCCGAGCACTGCGCAGCAGGGCGGAATGGTGCTCAACCTGGCGCACAACTCGACGAGCTCCACCCCGCGCGATGTCTCGCGCGGCACCTCGACGTGCATCACGCCGCCGTCACGAAATACCCTGGCGGATTGTACCCCCAACGAAAGCGCCAGTTCCTCTGCCAGCGCGCTGACCTTGTTCACCTTGGTGCCCAACGCTGTCGTGATATCGTAGCGAACGAAACGCGGGGTCACCGTCGCCTGCCAGACGCGGCCTGCCACCTTATGCGCGGTCAACACGGACTCGATTCGCGCCGCTTGCAGCTCATAGGTCTGTTGCTTTGCTCCCATCGCGCACCCCTAAGATCGTTGTACAAATGTTCGGAACAATTGTACTGAACATTTGTGCAAATGTCAAGCCCCCAAATGACGAATTTCTCTCCATAGATGTTGCCGACACGGAGGTCAGGATGCGCAGGTGTCTCAGAGCGCAGTGCGCTGGTCCCGCCGGCGTTGCGACGGTCCCTGGCTTGTGCTATAATCCGGACACTACTCTCTGTCGCCGCGTGCTGGCCACGGGGCGCGGGCACCCTGCACTTGACACGAGGAGTGCTATGCCGAATTCAAGCAAGTCACGCCGCACGGCGAGCAATCTGCTGCTCGCCGGCGGCTTGGTCATTCTGCTCGGCGTCGCCAGCTTCTTCGGCTGGACTCAGTTCCAGGCCGCAGGACTGCGCGCTCAGCTCCAACAGGCGACGGTCAACCCCACCACCGTCCCTGCTGCTGCGCCCGCGACGACGACCGCGCCGACAAGGTCCACCCCTGTCACAGCGACTGCGGTCGCCGCCGCCACCGCTACGGCATCGCCAGGGGCGACGACATCGCCCACAGCGGCCACCGCAACGACCGTTGCCCAGCCCACCGTGAGCCAACCGGCCGCGCCGGCACCTCCGGCGGCTGCGACACTCGCCCCAGCCGCGCCGGTGCGTTTGGTGATCCCAGATCTCAAGATCGATGTTGGCGTTGTGCCGATGTCCTGGAAAGTCGTGCAGACGGCGGACGGTCCGCGCTCGGAGTGGGTGGTCCCGGACAACGAAGCCGGGCATCATGTCGACAGCGTCTTGCTCGGCCAGCAAGGCAACCTGGTGATTTCAGGCCACAACAACATCTACGGCAAGGTCTTCAGACCCATCAGCTACGCCTGGGATGACGACAAGCGCATCAAGGTTGACGACTTCACCGACCGCTCGGACATCCTGAACGGTCGCCAGATTCAGCTCTTCGACGCAGCCGGCACCGCGTACAACTATGTCATCACCGAGTTCTATCGCTTGAAGGACACCGGTGTCCCGCTGGAGCAGCGCATCGTCAACGCCCGCTTCATGGAGCCGACCGGCGACCAACGGCTGACGCTGATCACATGCTGGCCGCCCACAAACAACACCCACCGGCTGATCGTCGTCGCGGCGCCGGTGCAGTGAGCATCAGCAGGGAGGGCGAAACGCAACGGCGCTGGCTTTTTCAGGCGCAGATCTGGTTGGGGCTGATGCTTGGTCTGGCCGCGCTCTACTTTTCAGCGCGCAGCTTCGACTTCAAGGCGCTCGGCAGGGCGCTCGGCGAGGTTCGGCTTCCGCTGGTAGCTCTTACATTCGTTGCCAGCCTGTTGACGCCCGTGCTGAAGACCGTCCGCTGGCGCTGGCTGTTCTATCCCGAGCGCCCGGCGCTGAGCACTGCCCGTCTGGCCGGCCTGATCGTCATCGGTCAGGCTACCAACTTCCTCATCCCGGGCCGGTGGGGCGAATTGGTTCGGGCCTACCTCGCGGGCGAGGAGGCTCAGATCAGCAAATGGTTTGTGTTGGGCACACTGGCCGCCGAGAAGTTACTTGATCTGATCGTGCTGGCGGTCCTGGTGGTGGCGTTGATTCCGTTTGTTGTGCTGCCCGAGGCTTTGGCTGCGCGCGTGGATGCAGTCGTCCTGGCAGCGTTGGCTGTGACCCTCGCCGCGCTTGCGCTATTGGGCGGCCGCGCGGCCTGGTTGCGGCTGGCTGCGCGAGCGCTGCGCATCCTGCCGCCCGCGGCGGCCGCGCGCTGGCGCAGGCGCATCGAAGCGGGGCTGGATGGGCTGGCTGCGCTGGGCAATCGGCGGGCCGCCGCGGCTATTTGGGGATGGACGCTGTTGTTCTGGCTGATGGCCGCCGGCACAAACCTGGTGCTGCTGCTGGCGTTCGACCTGCCGCCCTCGGTCGTGATGGCGCTGCTAGTCCTGGCAATGCTTCAGGGCGGTGTGGCCTTACCATCCACCCCGGGCAAGATCGGGGTGTTTCAACTGCTGTGCGTGCTGGCGTTATCAGTCTTCGGCGTGCCCGAGGCGACTGGCCTGGCCTATGGGCTGGTGTTGCATGTGCTGGTGGTGGGCGGCATCACCGCTTGGGCTGCGCTGGCGCTGTGGCAGCGCAGCCTGAACCTGCGCCGGCTGGCCCGCGCGGCCGCGGGTTGGGAGCAATAGAATGAAAACTAATTTACGTCTGGCAGCGTATATCGGGATCGGGCTGACGCTTTTGGGGGTGATGCTGGCCATACCCGCGGTATGGGCTGCACCGGCACAGCGAACCCTCGGCCAGACCGTGCCCACCCGCAGGCCGACGCCGACTTTTGCAGTGACCTTTGCACCGACTGAAGCGCCGACGGAGCGGCCGCCTGCCACGGAACCGCCGGTGGCGCGACCGACCGCAACTCCGCTACCTGGTGCAACGGCGGCGCCTGACGCCACCGCAGTGCCGACAGCCGTTCCGACCGCCGCGAACACCTCAGCGCCGGCCGTTCTGCTGCTGACCAAGGAAGCCGACCGCAGCGCGGTCTGGCCCGGCCTCGATGTCACATTCACCCTGGTGCTCACCAACCGAGGCGCGAGCTCGGTGCGCGATGTCGTGGTGGAGGATGCGCTGCCTGCCGAACTTGTCGCTGGGAGCGTGCAAAGCACCAACGCAGCCTGGAATGACCGTACGCTGCGCGCCCGCACGGCGGTGCTGCCTCCCGGCGGGCGATTCGTAGTCACTTTCACGGCTCGGGTGCGAGACGATCCGGCGGCCGGCGGCATCATCGTGAATCAGGCGGCGGCGACCGCAATTGGCAGCCAACGCGCGGTAGCCGGAGTCGTGTTGGTGCTGCCGCCCGCCGAGTTGCCCTCCACTGGGGCGAGCTCAACTCCATAATGGGGGAGAGAACGGGGGAAAGCCGTGCCATCTTTGGCCGAAACGGTGCACCGCGGCTGGCTGGGGCCAGGGGCCGGACTGGCTGCGCTGGCGCTCTACGCCCGGACGTTAGCGCCGGGCCTCACCTGGGCGCACCACGGAGCTGACGGCGGCGACCTGCTGGCCGCAGCGTTGACCGGAGGCGTGCCTCACCCTACCGGTTATCCCACCTACCAGCTTCTGCTCCTTGCGGCCAGCAAGCTCTATCCGGGCGAGCCGGCCAGGGCCGGCAACTGGCTTTCGGCCCTGGCCGCCGCGTGCGCCGTGGGACTGTTGGCTGACCTGGCGCAGCGTGTTCTGGCAGAAAGTTGGCCGCACGCGCCGGGCCAGGCCGCGATCGCACTGACAGCCGCGCTGACCTGGGCCGCCTCACCCCTGCTGTGGAGCCAGGCGGTCATCACCGAGGTCTACACGCTGCACATGCTGGCCGTGCTGCTGGTGCTCTGGCTGCTGTGGCGTTGGCGCGAGGCCGCACAGGCAGGCAGACCGGCCGGCCGCTGGTTGAGCGCCGCCGGCTTGGCGCTGGGGCTTGGATCAGGCAATCATCTATCGCTGGCGCTGCTGCTGCCCGCCGCGGCTGCCTGGTTGTGGGGCAACCGCCGCCAGCTGAGGCATCCGGGGCAAAAAACAGCGTTCGGGGTTTGGCTGGCGCCGGCCGCGGCGCTGGCGCTGGGGCTCAGCGTCTACGCCTATCTGCCGCTGGCCGCCGCCAGAGACGGACCGGTAAACTGGGGCGATGCGAGCACGCTGGCCGGCTTCTGGTGGGTGATCTCAGGACGGCCTTATGCCGAGCTGTTCTCGGGGCTGGCGCCGATGGCATTTCTGGCGCGGGTCGCGGCCTGGGGACAGATGGCGTTGAGCCAGCTTGGCGGCGGACCATGGGGGCTGCTGATTGCACTGGCGGGCCTGTGGTGGACCGATCGGCGCCAGCCGATCTGGTGGCGGACCACCGGCCTGGTCGCACTGGCGTACACCGCCACCAGCCTGGTCTACCGCACGGCTGATTCTTACGTCTATCTACTGCCGGTTTGGGCCATGGCTGCGTTGTGGCTGGCCGCCGGGCTGGGGTGGATCAATGCCCTGGTCGATAAGGAGCTGCCCGGCTGGATTGGAGGCTTTGGCCGGCCTGGGAATCGATGCCGGAAACCGGCTGAAGCCTCGAGTCCGGAGCAAACGACGAACCTCAAGGCAAGACGCGGACCATTGCGTCTTGCCTGGTTTGTGACAGCGGCCGCGCTCATCCTGCTGCCTGGGGCGGCCGTCCTGCATTCCTGGCAAGCCAACGACCTGAGCCGCGACCGCGCAGCACGCGATTTCGTCGCTGCGACCCTGGCGGCAGCAGAGCCCAGCGCAGTCATCCTGGTTGCCACCGACCGGCCGACCTTTGCGCTGTGGTATGCAGTTTACGGGCTGGGCCAGCGGCCAGACGTTGTTCCGCTGAACGTGAATCTGTACAATTTCGACTGGTACCGCGCCAGTTTGCGCCGGCGCCATCCTGAACAAATGCCGGCTGCAGATGTGTCTGGCGGGCTGAGCCCGGAACGCCTGATCCAGGAGCTGGCCGGGCGCTACCCGCTCTACCGCGCCGAGCCGTTGGATTTGACTCTGCCTGGCCTGCAAGAGACTCCGGCCGGCAACCTGGTCCGCATCGAACCGAGTCAGTGATATGCGGAGGTGCGGGGAGGACACTTTCTGAGGACGCATGAAACCACGAACCTGGCTGCTTATTGGACTTCTGGTCGCGCTGCTGGCCATCGTGAGCTGGCTGGGCTGGTCGGCCGTGGCCGCGGCCACCCAGGCCCGAGCCGCGCTCGCCACCCTGGACCGCCTGCAAAACGCGGCCGCCGCGCCGTCGTTGGATGCAGTGCCGCTGCTGCGCGGCGACCTGGCTGCGCTGGAGATACAGTTACGCAGCGCACAGCAGGCCGCGCGTCCCTTCCTGTGGTTAGCGCCCCGGCTCGGCTGGCTGCCCAAAGTCGGCGACAGTGCGGCTGCCGCACCCGCGCTGCTGGAGATGGCCGTACAAGGATCGACCGCAGGCCGGCAGGCCGTAGATGCGCTGCTGCCGGCCCTGCAGGTCGTGTCGGCCAACGCGGGCACTGCGGCGCTGCCCCAGGCAGTGGCGGCGCTGCGCGCCGCGGCCCCGCAACTGGTCGATGCTGAGCAAGGCCTAGCAAAAGCCAGCGCAGCGCGTCAGAGCATCTCAGGATCGCTGCACCCCCGGCTGGCGGCCTTGCTGGCCCGAGTCGATCCGCTGCTGCCGCTGGCGCAGGCCGGCTTACAGGCTGCGCAGGCCGCACCCGGCTTGTTGGGCGCGGATAAGCCGGTCGCCTACTTGATCCTGGCACAGAACAGCCACGAGCTGCGCGCCACCGGAGGCTTCATCAGCGGCGCCGGGCTGATCCGTATCGACCAAGGCAACATCGTCGAGCTGAAGCTGGCCGACAGTTATGCAGTAGATGACCTCAGTCAGCCCCATCCCGCTCCGCCCGCGGCGTTGGCCAGCCAGATGGGCGCCCAAATGCTGCTGCTGAGGGATAGCAATTGGTCGCCCGACTTCCCGCAGTCCGCAGAGGTGGCACGCGCGCTGTACGCACAGGACCAGGGTGCGGCGACAGATGGAGCCGTTGCGCTGGATCTGGAGGCAGTGCGGCTGCTGGTCGGCGCGCTGGGCCCCCTGCAGGTGCCAGGCATCGATGAGCCGGTAACAGGGGAGAATGCGATCACCTGGATGCAGCGGGCCTGGCAAGCGCCCCCCACCACCGAAAGCACCATCCAAGATGCCGACCTGGCCGAGTGGTTCGCCAAACGCAAGGACTTCATGAGCGAGCTGGTGGCCGCGGCGCTGGCAAAACTGGAAGGCGGAGGCGACCTGGACATGACCGCACTGGGGCGCGCAGTGTATACCATGTTGAACGGTCGGCACCTGCAAGTGGCAGTAGACGATCCGGTGCTGGCAAAGGTGCTGGCGGAACGCGGCTGGGATGGGGGGCTGCGGCCGCCGGCAGCTAGCGATTTCCTGGCCGTGATCGACAGCAACGTCGGCTTCAACAAGGCCAACGCGGCCGTCGGCCAACAGATCGCTTACCGCGTCGAGCCAGTGGACGGCGGCCTGACTGCCACCCTGACGCTGACCTACACCCATACTGCGGCGCTGGGCAGCGAGGAGGTGTGCGACCGCTCACCGCGCTATGGCAATTCATACGACGAAATGATCCAGCGCTGCTATTGGGGCTACCTGCGCGTCTATGCACCGGGGGGCAGCGAGCTGCTGGACGCAACCGGCCTGACCCGCACGGAGACCGATCTGGGCGAACGCGGGACCGCGGTGTTTGCCGGCGATTTCGTCCTGCGGCCGACCGAACAGCACGTCGTCACCTTGCGCTACCGCCTGCCGGCCGATCTGCAAACGCCAGCGTCGACGCCGGCGCCCTATCGCCTGTTCGTACGCAAGCAAGCCGGCACCCTGGCGCCCCCCCTGCGAGTGGAAGCCCCCGGCTGCCGGTGGGAAACCACTTTGGCGCAAGACCGCGCGTTTGTGTGTGAGGCGCCACCTGTGCCATAATGAGACAGATTCTTGTCCGAAGAATGACGCCAAGAAATAAAGAGCTGGAGCCTGGGAAATGGACGATCCAACGGCCATTACGCGAGATACTGAGACACTGAACCGCAACGACACGATGCCGCGCAGGCTGCCTGGCATCGCTGCTCCCCTGCTCCCCCGCTCCCTTGCTCCTCTGCTGCTCTTCCTACTGCTCGCACTCTCGGCCTGCACCGCGCCGGTCCGTGTGGAATGGCGCACCGAGACAGAGATGAACACCGCGGGATTCAATCTGTTCCGGGGCACATCGCCCGACGGTCCGTTCGACATCAAGGTGAACGAACAGCTCATCCCACCGTCAGCCGACCCCCTGACCGGCAAGTCGTACACCTATATCGACAAGACCGCCCAGGCAGGGGTCACCTACTACTACCAGTTGCAGGAAATCGAGCAGGGCGGCCAGATGAACACCTTCGGCCCCATCAGCGTCCGGGCCGGCGGGCTGACATGGTGGCACGCCGCCATCCTGGCAGTTCTGGGGACAGCGGTGCTGTTTGCCTGGCTGCGCGGGGGCCGAAACGTGAAGGTGGGGCCGCCGCCTGGCAGCAAGAGCCCATGACACATCTGGTCATCGCGGGCTGGCATATCTATCTGCTGTGCACGCCGGCCGCCTTGGCCGAGGCAGCAGCCGCCCGTTACGCGCCCTTTGTGGCGGCCGGGAATGAGCCGTGCGATCTGGTCGTGACGGTCAGTGCTGAGCCAGCGGCCAGCGCGGCCATCCCGCAGGACCTGTTGGACGCGGCGCTGACGCCTGACGGAACGGGCTACCGGGTGGCCGCGCGCGGCGTTGCCGGCAGCATCTGCACCGCCGCGGGCCAGGCCGCGCTGCAGGTCGACGCGGCCGAGCCCCTGGGCCACCTGGAACTCTTCCTGCGCATCGCGGCTGCGCTGCTGGCGTTCCGGGACGGCGGACTGCTGCTGCACGCAGCCGGGCTCCTGACCGCCGGCCGGGCCACCCTATTCACCGGCGTCAGCGGCAGCGGCAAGAGTACGGTGGTCGCTCTATCGCCCCAGGCAACTGCGCTGAGCGATGACCTGGTGCTGCTGCGGCCCGGCGGCGCAGCAGGCTGGACCGCGCATGGCACGCCATTCTGGAATCCTGAGACCGCAGCCCGCGCCGGTCAGACCGCCAGCGGGCCGATCGCCGGCATCTACAGGCTGGTCAAGGACCGGGCTGTGTACGCGGAAGCGTTGTCGCCGGCCGCGGCCGCGGCCGAGCTGGCGGCCAACTGCCCGGTGATCAATGGCCGGCCCGAGCTGCTGCCCGCGCTGTTGGCCCGGTGCCGCAGCCTGGCAGCCGCCGTGCCGGTGCAGCGGCTGCACTTTCGGAAGGATGCCGCTTTCTGGGACGTATTGATCTGACCCGATGGTGGAGGCTCAATCCATGCAACTCAACGCCATCCCGGCCCACGCGCCGGGCGTGATCAGCCGGCTGATGGACGGCGAAGCGGTGTTAGTGAGCCCAGCGCAGGGCAAGATACGCGTGCTGAACGCCGTGGGCGCAGCCATCTGGGAGCTGGCTGACGGCCGCCGGGATGTAGCGGCCCTGGCCCAAACGGTGGCAGTCGAGTACGACGTGCCGTTGGCCCAGGCGCAGGCTGACGTCGTCGCGTTCTGCACGGACCTGGTCGCCCGCGGTGTGATGGCCTGGCGCCAATAAGGGCCGGCCTGGCGCCTGCCGAGCAGGGCGACCGCAAAAAATCGCCCCTGCCGCGCGTAATTCACCCGAAAGATGCACTTGACAAGAGTCAAAACAATGGTAAAATCAAAATCGAACGGTGACTGCTCACGATCCACACAGCGCGTCGCTACTTGCCCGTAGCAGAACCAGCAGCATCTTCCACCGTTATCGACATACATCGCAATTGCGATTTTTTAGGAGGAATTTCATGGAACAGAACCAGGATCGCCCAGTGTATGAGTCGCCCGCCGTCGTGTACGAATCGGAACTTGAAGTGCGCGCGGGCAGCCCGCTGGGCCTCCCCGACCCCCTTGACCTCTTCGACCAGCAATAACCGGCGGACCGCCTTTCCGACAGGGAGAAAACAAATGAAACGAGCACTTTCCACCATGGTTGCGGTTGCATTGCTTCTCGGATTGGGTGCGCTGGCGGTGCTGGCGCTGCCGGGGGCACAGGTCGCCGTGAACCCCGCATCGGTCGTGATGGCCGCACCTTTGGCTGCGCCGGAAGCGCCGACGACTGGAGGCAAGTACAATGCCATAGCACTTCCGCTGGATAATGGCATCACCCTGGCTTCCGCGCTCGTCAGTGACATCAATGCTACGTCCGGTGCGACGGCCGTGCAAGCACTTAAATGGAATGCTAACTTCGGATACACACTCTACGACCCGACGGACCCGTTCAGTGTCGACTTCACGCTCGCGGTAGGAGACGCTGTGTTTGTGGTGGTGGAGGGAACGGGTAGTCCTGTATATAGCATGGTAGGTGACGTGCCGGCTCAAGGCAGCGTGCACTTTGCCCTTGTCGGAGCAAGTCCTACTTGCAAGTATAACTGGATCTCCATCCCTCTTGACCAGGGCGCGATTACGCATGCTTCAGGATTAGCCACTGCTATCGGCGATGTGAGTCAGATCCTGGTTTGGGATCCCACAAATGGGTACACGATGTATGATCCGGCCGATCCTTTCAGCGTGGACTTCTCTGTGCGAATCGGATATCCCTATTTTGTTTGTCTGACGGCAAGCAAGACCTGGCCTGCGCCTTGAGCCGCTTCCTACTGATGAGTCCTGGAGAATGCTGAACCTAAGGAGAAAAAAGATGACACACAAAAGGCTGATCGTTCTGATTTTGGTGTTTCTTGTTTTGAGCACGTTATCTGCAGCGCACGCTGCGCCTGAGTCGGTGAGTCTGACACCCATTGCCGATGACATTGCTGTCTTTGATAACTCAGCTCTGAATACAGAGTCGCCCTTGGTCGCGGGGGGGTCTTCGGCTACGGGTGCCGTCTGCATATCCCAGTTTGAGACATTCCTGAAGTATGAACGGCCTGCATCAATACCGGTTGGAAGCACGCTCACAAGTGCAGTCTTAACTTTGCGCAGTATGGGCTTTCCTGGTGGTAGCAGTACCCTCACACTCAAGCTGTTCGGTTCTCTGAACGATGGCTGGAGCCAAGGCGCAGGGCAGATACCATGGGAAAGCAAACCATCCCTCGACAGCGACCTCGCTGCCACTGTTACAGGCGTAGTAGCTACGGGCGGTAACATCGTCTTCCCATCCACCCCCCAGTTGGTCAGCTTTCTGAACACGCAACTGAATGGAGACGGAATCGCTACGATTGCCATTCAAGCAATAGAGTGCAATAGCGGGATCTCTCGACAATACTTCGCTTCAATGGAGACTACCGGAGCCAATGGGATTCCGGCCACGCTCACTGTTAGTGGCACCAAGCCCAACTCCGTCACGCTCACCGACTTCGCCACCGACAACGCCGCTCCCACGTGGCCGCTCTACGCGGGCTTGGGCGCCCTGGCGCTGCTGGCCGTGGCCGGCGTGACGATCTCGCGGCGGCGGGCGCTGCGGTAAGCAGCTCCGGCTCGACAACCCATAACGCTGAATGACGGCGGTCACCGCGAGGTGGCCGCCGTTTGTGTGTATGGGGTGAGGGACGGGCGACCGAGGTCGCAGCAACCCTTGCGAAGTCGGCCTGCGCCGACTGAGTGGATAGGGGTTGCCAGTCCACGCAGGTGGACTTGGCAACGGTGGCCGCGGTTTCAACCGCCGGGGACTGGCGGGGGAGGGCGGGCGACCGAGGTCGCAGCAACCCTTGCAAAGTCGGCCTACGCCGACTGAGTGGATAAGGGTTGCCAGTCCACGCAGGTGGACTTGGCAACGGTGGCCGCGGTTTCAACCGCC